>NZ_CP093342.1:1220954-1831431 GCF_022637555.1 Microbacterium sp. H1-D42
CGACGCACGGTCGACAGCGACATGCCGACCACTGTCGATGGGTCGCCGTCCACCTGCGTGATGAACGCGCCGCCCAGGCTGTCGATGGTGAAGGAGCCCGCAACGTGCAGCGGCTCGCCGGTGCCGATGTACGCCTCGATCTCAGCATCCGTCACGTCATCGGCGAAGGTGACGGCCGCCTGCGCCACCGCCGTCGCCTCGACGGCGTCGTGGTCGGGGCGGATGCGGAAGACGGAATGCCCGGAGTGCAGGATGCCCGTCGCACCACGCATCTGACGCCAGCGCGCGCGCGCGACCTCGGCGGTGTGCGGCTTGCCGTGCACCTGTCCGCCGATCTCGAACATCGAGTCGCCGCCGATCACGATCCCGTCGAAACCAGGATGCTGGTGCGGGAGGCTCTGCGCGACGTTGGCAGCCTTGGCCCTGGCCAGCAGCAGCACGAGTTCGTCCGGGGCGAGCGGAGCACCTCGCTCGGCCTCCGCGGCCGCGGCGACGGCGTCCTCGTCCACGTCGGGGGAGGCGATCAGCGGTTCGATCCCGGCCTGCCGAAGCAGCATCAGTCGGGCAGGGGAGGTGGATGCCAGGCACACGCGCATGCGTCCACGCTAGCCGGTGTGGGATCCTGGAAGGATGACCGCGCAGGCTCCAGTTCTCGATCTCGACATCACCGGCATCGCCCACGGCGGTACGTTCATCGCCCGCCACGAAGGGCGAGTGGTGTTCGTGCCCGATGCCATCCCCGGCGAGCGGGTTCGGGTGCGCGTCACCGACGACTCCAAGTCGAGCTTCTGGCGTGCCGAAGCGCTCGAGGTGCTGGAGGCCTCGCCGCTTCGCCGCGCCCACGTGTGGGCCGAGGCCGACATCTCGCGCGCACCGGATGACCGCGTCGGCGGCGCCGACCTCGGACACATCGCACTCGACCATCAGCGGGTCCTCAAGCGCCAGGTGCTGCAGGAGGCGCTCGACAAGTTCGCAGGCGCGGGGCTCACAGCTCCAGAGGTGCAGGCCGTCGACGATGGTGATGGCACCGGCTGGCGCACCCGCATGACGCTGCATGTCGATGGCGATGGCCGCATCGGGCCGTACGCGGCTCGCAGTCATCGCGTGATCGAGGTCGCGGATCTGCCGCTGGCAAGTGCCGCGCTCGCCGATGCCGCAGGGGCGCTGGAACGGCCAGAACCCGGTCGTATCGAATTCGTCGAACCCACGGACGGTCTTGCGCGCGTGCTGCGACGACCTGAGCGGCAGGCGGATCGCCCCGTCCGTGGTCGACGCGGCGCCCGACCGTCGCGTCGACCTTCGGCCGAGACGATCATCGAGCGTGTCGGCGACCGCGAATTCCAGCTCGATGCGGACGGATTCTGGCAGGTGCACCCGCTCGCGGCCACCGTGCTCGATTCGACGGTGCGCTCGCTGCTCACCGGGCGCGTCGACCCTGATGCCACGCATTTCGACCTGTACGGCGGTGTCGGGCTGTTCGCAGCCACCCTGGCGGACCTCGGTGCGACCGACATCGTCACCGTGGAGTCGAATGCGCGCGCCACTGCGCATGCGCGAGCGAACCTCGCGGCCCACGATGTCACGGCTGTCACGGCGCGGGTGGACCGCTTCCTGGCATCCGCTCCAGAAGGCACCCGCGCTGGCGCGGTCGTGCTCGACCCGCCGCGTGCGGGCGCAGGCCGGGAGGTCGTCGAGGCGATCACCGCGCTGTCGCCCGAGGCCGTCGTATACGTGGCATGTGACCCGATCGCCCTGGCCAGGGATCTGCACACCTTCCGCGGGCTTGGGTGGGACGCCGCCGCGTTGCAGTCGTTCGACCTGTTCCCGCACTCGCATCACTTCGAGGCCGTCGCCCTGCTCACGCGCTGAGCGCACTGCGGCGGCAGAGCGCACGGATCAGAACCGGAGCACTGAGTAGGCTGGACGGATGAGTACCGTCGCCCTCATCGACGACCACGAGTCGGTTCGCCTCGGCCTGGAGGCCGCGTGCATGCGCGACGGTGAGCAGCAGGTGGTGTTCTCGGGTGCCACGGTGAAGGAGTACCTCACCTGGCGGGCAGGATCCGCGCTGCCACCGGTCGACGTCGTCGTGCTCGATCTGACTCTGGGCGATGGCACAACTGTCACCGAGAACGTGGCCACTCTCGTGGCGGATGGTGCGAGCGTGGTCATCCACAGTGTGGCTGACCGCCCGGCCTCCGTCCGCGAGGCGCTGGTGGCAGGTGCCGCCGGCGTCGTCAGCAAGTCCTCGGCGCTCGACGACGTGCTCGATGCGATCCGCACGGTCGCGCGCGGAGATGCGCTGAACAATGTCGAGTGGGCGAGCGCCGTCGACGGCGATCGCGAGTTCGCCGATGCGCAGCTGTCCACCCGCGAACGCGAGGTGCTGCGCCTGTATGCCGCGGGTCTTCCGCTGAAGGCGGTCGCAGAGCGGCTCGGGGTGGCGTACTCCACCGCCAAGGAGAACATCACGCGCATCCGCGTCAAGTACGTCGAGGTGGGGCGTCCCGCCCCGACCAAAGTCGATCTGCTGCGCCGCGCGATGGAGGACGGCATCGTCGCCCCTGACGGGGTGCCGAGTGGCGGCTGACACTCGCAGCATCAGCGAGGCGTGGCAGAGCCTGCCGACGGCCGGCGAAGTCGGTGTCGGGCTGGAGCGCTTCACCGGGCACCGGATGGAGCGCATCCTCGCGATCGTCGCGGCGATCGGATGCACGGCTCTCGGGGCGCAGGCGCTGCTGGCGGCTGTGACCGATATCAGCGTCGTCGACGCGCCGCGCGTCGCGATGATGCTGCTGGTGTTCGGGCCGCTGCTGTGGATGATCATCGCGTGCATCAGCGCGCGGTGGATCAAGTCGGCCTGCGGCACGTTCGCGATCGCCTACGTCGTCGCACTCTTCCTGTGGCCGGTCATCGTCGACCGCACGCCGGATGAGCCGGCCAGCCAGCCGTGGATCTTCTTCCTGGTCAACATCGCGGTCGTGGCGGCCCTTCTGGCCTTCCGTCCGCGACTGCAGCTGCTGTGGGCGCTCGGCCTGCCGTTCGTGTACGGATACGTGCGGCTCGTCGAGGGGGACTTCTCGCGGGAGTTCTGGATCACGACCGGTTTCGACGTGTCGTTCACGCTCATCCTCGGCATGGTGATCGTCTCGCTGGGCTGGATGTTCCGGCAGGTGGCAGCCGGTGTCGATGAGGCGCGCGACAAGGCGGTGCAGACCTATGCGGCGGCAGCCGCAGCATCCGCGTCCGAAGAGGAGCGGGTGGCGATGTCGGCGCTGATGCACGACAGCGTGCTGGCAGCGCTGATCGCCGCCGAGCGAGCGGCCTCCGAGCGGGAGCGCGATCTGGCCGTCGTGATGGCACGCGAGGCGCTGACCCGCCTGGCGAACACCGAGGCATCCATCGCGCAGGAGGGCAACGACGAGCCGATCAGTCGCGCACAGATCGTCGCCGAGCTGCGCCGCACGCTCTCCGAACAGGGTGTGGATGCCGTCGTGGAGGAGCGCGGGGCGGCGGCGCAGCTGCCGGGGCGCGTGGCGCGAGCGATGGTGCTCGCCGCCCGCCAGGCGATCGGCAACGCCCTTGAGCATGCGGGTGGCCGCGGCCTGCACGTCATCGCGGCGTCATCGGCGACGGATCGCCTGACCGTGACGGTGATCGACGCCGGACCGGGATTCGACCCCGAAGCCGTCGGTGAGGATCGCCTCGGCATCCGCGCATCGATCGTGGCGAGGATGGCTGCAGTGGCAGGCACGTCCGAGATCAGGTCGGATGCTGACGGCACCATCGTCGTGCTGGGCTGGGAGCCCGCGTGAAGCGCACCGTACGCAGCATCACCACGGCGCTGGCACTCGGGTTCGCGCTGTACTTCGCCGCGCGCGCGATCTGGTGGATCGTGCAGCCGAGCGCTCCGCTGCTCATGGTGTCGGCCATCGGGCTGTATCTCGCCGCGACGCTGACGGTGGTGCTGGCCGGCGCGGCGCACAGCATCCGCCTGCCGGTAGGCCCGGCCATGCTCGCGCTCGGCACGAGTGTCGCGGTGCCGTCGCTGGTGAGCCTGTCGCTGGTGGCGACTGCACGCGAGGCGGGGTTCGCGACCTGGTACATCGGTGCGATCGGTCTGCTCGCCGTGGTGTGCATCGTGCGACGCCAGCCGCTGTGCGGATGGTCGATGCTCGTGGCGCTGATCGTGTCGGCGTCGATCTACCTCGGCCTCGGAAACGCGTTCACGCTGGGACTGGTCGGCTCGATCACGTGGGTGGTGGTGGCGCAGCTGCTGGTGCTGTTCTGGGATCGCGCCGTGCGCGACACCGAGCGGCTCGCCGACATCCAGCAGGCGGTGTCGGCGTGGAACGCCACACAGGAGGTGCGGCAGCGCGAGCGGCGCGTGCGCGCGCAGCTCGCGCTCGCGGTGGCAGGGCCCGTGCTCACCCGCACTGTGGCGTCGCGGGGGGACCTGACCGAGCAGGAGCGGCTCGATGCCCGCCTGGCCGAGGGGACGCTGCGCGATGAGCTGCGCGGTGCGGTTCTGCTCAACGATGCCGTGCGGAGTGCGATCTCGGATGCCCGCCGGCGCGGCACCATGGTGACCGTGTTCGACGAGGGCGGCATGGAGGGCCTCGACGAGGCGCGGATCGAGCAGATCCGCGATGAGCTCGCTGAAGTGCTCGAGAACGCGCGGTCGAACCGGGTGATCATCCGAGCCGGTCGTGATGACACAGTGGCGGTGACCGTCGTCGGTCGTGCGGCCGGCGGTGCGCATGACGATGATGCCGTCGATCTCTGGCACGAGATCCGGCGCGTCCAGGACTGAGCTGTTCGTCCGGGACCGAGACGTTCATTCGCCCGGGACGGAGATGGGCGAGGGGCGGCGAAGCCGCCCGCCCCTCGCCAGTGCGGAACAGCTACCCGAAAACTGTCCCGCTTGGGGGCGCATTGCGTCTGTCTACCCTGGGACAGAGCAACCGCCTAACGCGAAGCGTTGATATAAGTTTCCCGCGTAGATCGGTGTCTGTCTGTAGGTATTTTGGGGGACAAATTCACCTTTTTTCGGCCGAAATGACCGTTCTTGCCCCGCAATTGCTCGACTTTCAGAGAAGTCGCATTCGACCTTTGGCCAGGTCGTCGGTCCGCTGCTCGAAGCCGCAAGCCGCTCGGTCAGCCGGAGTACCGACCCCAGGGGATGTCCCGACGAAGGGGTGCCCGCAGGCCGCGTCGAGTGCGCTGCCACGCCGAGACGTGCGGCACCTCGGCGACAGCCTCGCTCCTCTCTCGAGCGTGCGCGTCGCTTACGACCGCGATGAGGGCGGCGAGTTCCTCTGCCGTGGGGGTCCCGCGAACGATCTCGATCGTGGCGGGCTGCTCTTCCTCGGTCACAGCGGGATGTTCCCGTGCTTCTTGGGTGGCAGCTCAGCGCGCTTGCCCCGCAGTGAGCGCAGCGCCTTGGCGATCGTGACGCGAGTGGCGGCCGGTTCGATGACGCCATCGATCTCGCCGCGCTCCGCGGCAAGGAACGGCGAGGTCACGCTGTACGTGTACTCATTGGCGAGGCGCGTGCGAACGGCCGCGACGTCCTCGCCGTTCTCCTCGGCCTTCTTGATCTCGTTGCGGTACAGGATGTTCACGGCACCCTGGCCGCCCATCACCGCGATCTCGGCGGTGGGCCAGGCGATGTTGACGTCGGCGCCGAGCTGCTTCGAGCCCATCACGATGTACGCGCCGCCGTAGGCCTTGCGCAGGATGACGGTGACGAGTGGCACGGTGGCCTCGGCGTAGGCATAGATGAGCTTCGCGCCACGGCGGATGACGCCCGTCCATTCCTGGTCGGTGCCGGGCAGATAGCCCGGCACGTCGACGAGAGTGACGATCGGGATCGAGAACGAGTCGCAGAAGCGCACGAAGCGGCTGGCCTTCTCGCCGGCCTCGATGTTCAGCGTTCCCGCCATCTGGGAGGGCTGGTTGGCGATGATGCCGACCGAGCGGCCCTCGACCCGACCGAAGCCGATCAGGATGTTCGGAGCGAACAGCGGCTGCACCTCGAGGAACTCGCCGCCGTCGACGACGTGCTCGATGACCGTGTGCATGTCGTACGGCTGGTTGGGGGAGTCGGGGATGATCGTGTTGAGCACATGATCGGCGTCCGTCGTCTCGAACTCGAACGCCGAGTCGTACGAGGGCACCTCTGCCATGTTGTTGTCGGGCAGGTAACTCAGCAGCGTGCGAACGTAGTCGAGGGCATCGTCCTCATCTTCGGCGAGGTAGTGCGAGACGCCGGAGCGGGTGTTGTGCGTGTACGCGCCGCCGAGCTCCTCCATGCCGACGTCCTCACCGGTGACGGTCTTGATGACATCGGGACCGGTGACGAACATCTGACTGGTCTTGTCGACCATGATGACGAAGTCGGTCAGCGCCGGGCCATACACGGCGCCGCCGGCGGCCGGGCCCATGATGATGGAGATCTGCGGGATGACACCCGACGAGCGGGTGTTGTGGCGGAAGATCTCGCCGTACTTGCTCAGCGCGAGCACACCCTCCTGGATGCGGGCGCCGCCCGAGTCGAGGATGCCGATGATGGGCATGCCGCCCTGCAGGGCGTACTCCATGACCTTGATGATCTTGTCGCCGGCGACCTCGCCGAGCGAGCCGCCGAAGGTGGTGAAGTCCTGCGAGTAGACGGCGACTGTGCGCCCGTGGATGGTGGCGACGCCGGTGACGACCGAGTCGCCGTACGGGCGGTTGCGGTCCATGCCGAAGGACGTCGTGCGGTGGCGGACGTACTCATCGAACTCGACGAAGCTGCCGGTGTCGACGAGCATCTCGATGCGCTCGCGCGCGGTCATCTTGCCCTTGGCGTGCTGCTTCTGCTGGGCGATCTTCTCGGGCTCGACGACAGCTTCATTGAAGCGGGCGCGGAGATCCGCGATCTTGGCGGCTGTGGTCGAGAGGTCAGGCGTTTCCGTCACGGATTCCACACTAGCGCCGGGGTGCGCCGCGCCGTTGGATGCTCGGCACAACGGGGACGCCATTCCTTTGGCCGTTCCCTGTGCTCGCGGTGGCTGTGCGTAGGCTCGTCTGCATGCCCACCCCTGTGATCATGGATGTCGACACCGGCATCGACGATGCCCTCGCTCTGCTGTTCGCCGTCGCGCATCCGGAGATCGATGTTCTGGGAGTGACGTGCGTGGCCGGCAACGCCGGGCTCGAGCAGGTCGTCGACAACACGCTGCGCATCCTCGACCTGGCCGGCGCCGCGGATGTACCGGTTGCGGCCGGCGCCGCGCGCCCATTGATCGCACCCGCGCGGTCGGCGTCGCACGTGCACGGTGCCGACGGACTCGGCGGCGTCGCCCTGCCCGCGACGACCCGGCAGGCGTCCTCGGAGTCGGCGGTTGCGCTGATGCGGCGGCTGATCATGCAGCATCCGACGCGGGTGACGCTGGTCGCGCTCGCGCCGCAGACCAACCTGGCGCTGCTGCTGCGCACCCACCCCGAGGTGGCGGAGCGGATCGAGCGGATCGTCTTCATGGGGGGATCCGCGAGCGTGGGCAACGCGACGGCCGTGGCCGAGTTCAACGTCTGGCACGATCCTGAGGCGGCGGCGATCGTGTCGGATGCCGGAGTGCCGACCACCATGTACGGACTCGACGTGTTCAACGTCGTCGCCGTGCCGTTCGATCGGGCAGCGTCCCTGGCGACCGGCTCGCACCGCGTGGGCCGGGTCGTGGGCGAGCTGCTGAGCCATCGAGTCGCGCTGAGCGAGGACGAGTCGCTGCAGTACACCGGGTTCATCGGCGACGCGGGTGCGGTGTGCGCGATTGTCGCGCCCCACCTGGTGCGCTTCGAGAGTCTGCCCGTGCGGGTCGAGCTCGCCGGCTTCAGCCGCGGTCAGACGATCGTGGATCGTCGGCCGTACGCCGGTGAGGACAAGCTGCATGGTCTGAGCGATGAGTGGTCGCGCTCCGAGGTGGCGCTCGGTATCGATGCGGATGCTGTCGCAGAGCTGTTCCTGGAGACGGTGCTGCAGCTGCCGAGGGACTGACCCTGCCGGGAATCAGCCGATCGGGGTCGTCGTGTCGATGGCTTCTCGAAGAGGTTTGCGCATCGCGGCCCAGTAGCGGGTCGGTGTGACGCGTGTCAGCACGTCGACGAGCCGGGCCTCCCGCCCGACCATGGTGCGTTGCCGCCGGCGCACGGTCGCCTCGACGATGCGCTCTGCGGCATCCGTCGGCTCCGTGCGGTACATCGCGGCCTGAGCATCCGCGGCGCGCTGCGCCACGGCGGGGTCGAGGGCGGCGGCGTAGCGCCCGTGCAGGATGATTCCGGTCCTGACTCCGGCCGGGTAGACCGCGCCGACCGTCACGCTCGTGCCTTCCAGTTCGTGGCGCAGTGCTTCGCTGAAACCGCGCACCGCGAATTTGCTCATCGCGTACGGGATGCGCCCGGCCGGTGCCCCGAGTCCGTAGAGCGAGACGAGGTGGGTGATGTGTGCCTGCTGCGCTCGCCGCAGCGCGGGCAGCAGCGCCTGAGTGATGTTCACGGTGCCCCACAGATTGACGTCCATGAGCCAGCGCATCTCATCCATCGTGAGCTGATCGATGTTGCCGAGCATGGAAGAACCAGCACACGTGATGAGCGACCGCACCTCGGGGTGCTGCGCCTCGATCTCGCCGGCGAGTGCGCGTACGGCGGCATCGTCGGCGAGATCAATCACGTGGGTGGTGTGGCCTGTGCCGTTCAGATCGGCGACGAGCGCGGCGAGGCCCTCGCCATTGCGGTCCAGCAGGGCCAGGCGTGCGCCGCGGCGAGCCAGCGATCGTGCGACCTCGGCGCCCATGCCGCTGGCCGCCCCGGTGATGACGCAGGTTGCGCCCTGCACGTCCAGTCGTGCTCGTGCCACAAGGCGTCCCTTCATCGTTGAAGCGCCCGGATGTCGGGTGTCACACCACACTAGGGGGCGCCACGAGGTGGAGCGTCCCGCGGGGTCCTCGGGACGGCGAGAGGGGGCGGCGATGTGGGGTTGAGCTTCTTTCAGAAAGTTTCTCTGATCAGCCGGATTCTGCCCTGTCAATGTCGGTGGCCCCGTGTTGAATAGTGGGTATGAACAGCACCGCAGCCATTCTCGATCGGGTCGTCGCCGACCTCGATCAGCTGCTCGGTACGGACGCTCTTGCGGTTCTCACGGATGCCGAGCGGATGGTGGTGCTGACCCGGGCCGGGGATGCGTTGCGGCGGGTGGAGGCTGTGGTCGTCGAGACCGTGGCGACCTCGGATCCGGTGGGGCTTGCGAATGGTGTCGGATGCCGGAGCATGAACGAACTGCTCCAGCGCACCCTGCGGGTGGATGCCCGTGCGGCGGCGCAAGTGGTGCGGGCCAGCCGGGTCGTGCATCGTGAGGCCGAGCTGACGTCAGGGACGTGGTTGCCGGCACGGTGGCCGGACCTGCGGCAGGCGATGCTGGACGGGGCGATCGGCGTGACCGGGCTGTTGGCCGCGACCGGCCCGGTCGAATCCGCTGGCGACCGGATCGGCGCCGCGGACCGGTGGAAGGCCGACGCGGTGCTCGCGGAGGTGGTGCGCGGGTACACGGCCACGGAGGGCGCGGATGCAGACGGTGGAGATACGGATGCCGATGATGGGGCGGATGCCGATGACGCGGCGCAGCGGGACAGGGTGCCCCCGGCGACGCCGGAGGATGTGAAGGCGATCGCGCATGCGATCGCTCTGCGGCTGGACCCTGATGGCGCGGAGCCGACCGAGCAGCGGGCGATGACGCGTCGGTTCCTGTCGATCGGGCGGATGCAGGATGGGGTGTATCCACTGCGGGGGAACCTGCTGCCCGAGACCTACGCGCAGTTGCAGCTGCTGCTGGATGCGCAGCTGAACCCGAAGACCGACGGGCCACCCGTTCCGGAAGGTGTCACCTTCCGCCCATCCGACGAGGAAGACGACCACCGCGCCGACGATGCTGACGACGACGGGGACAACGCCGGTGACGGGGACCCGTTCAACACCGACCCGCGCAGCGTGCTCGACACGCGTACACGGGGGCAGAAGCAGCACGACGCCCTCGCCGCGGCCCTGGGCATCGCGGCCCGGCATGCGGATATGCCGTCGCTGGGCGGTGCGGCGCCGACGCTGGTGGTGCACCTGGATTCCGCCGACAGCTCCTGGGCCACCATCCCCGGCGTCGAAGCCCCGGTGCACGCGGCCGCCGCCCGGCACACCGGGTGCACGGGGGCGATCCAGCGGGTGTTCACCGAGCAGGGCCGGATCGTGGGGATCACGGTCACCGACCGGATCTTCACCGTCCACCAGCGCCGGGCGATCACCCTGCGCGACAGGGAGTGTCTGATCCCCGGGTGTCACGTTCCCGCCACGTGGTGTGAGATTCACCACGTCACCGAATGGGCCAACGGTGGACCGACCAGCACCGACAACGGCGTCCCGTTGTGCTGGTGGCACCACCGCTCCCTGGAGTACTCCGGGTGGGAGATCCGCATGAACCACGGACTCCCCGAAATCCGCGGCCCCGCATGGTGGGACCCCGAACACCACTGGCGCATCCCACGCCTCTCACTGCCGGAGTTCGCCTACACGTAGCGGCGAATCCGGGGTGGACACCGGGCTGGCATCGTCCTCTGTGCTGTCCTCACTTGGAGACGCCTGACCGTGCCGGTCCTAGAGCGGGCTGGCCAGCACCTCGTCGAGCACGCGCCAGCTGTCGTCATCTCCCGATCCGGACCCATCGGCAAGGGTTACCAGCGCTTTCCATAGGGCCCATCCTCGAGCGCGCCGCCACGTAGCGACATCGAGGCCGACAGCGTCGCGGAACGCATCACGCGCTTCCCCCTCGAAGTACGTCCACGCCATGACGAGGTCGCAGGCAGGATCACCGACCCCGCAGGTGCCGAAGTCGATCATCGCCGACAGGCGGCCGTCGCTGACGAGGAGGTTGCCGACAGCAACGTCGCCGTGGAACCAGACGGGCGCAGAATCCCAGGCGCTGGTCGTCGCGGCGAGCCAGACACTCCGGCAGCGATCCGTATCCACTTTGCCATGCAGATGGTCAAGCGCGGCTTGAACTTCCTCGCTGTACGCGCTCGGATGTGAACCTCGGTAGAACGAGTGCCTGCCGGCCGCGGTACCCGCGTCGATGGGGAGCGACATCAAAGCGCGCAGGAGGCTCCCGAGATCGATGCCGAGTCGGACGCGGTCGAGCCCAGCTGATTCGTCGACGGTGTCGCCGGCCAGCCAACGGCGGATGGACCACGGAAACGGGCAACGCGGGCCAGGGGCCCCAAGCGCCACCACTGATGGGACAGAGACGGGGAGCCTTCCGTCAAAAAAATCGAGCGCTCTGCTCTCCTTCTGGACCCCCGCAGCATATGACTCCGCACTGGGGAGCCGAACCGACAAGTCGTCACCCAGACGAAATGTTCTGTTGTCCCATCCTTGACGCGCCACCGCGCGAACGGGCATGCCCGCCCAGCGGGGAAACTGTTCTTCGACGAGCTCTGCCACGACGCGCTCGTCGATATCGACGGGTCGACTCACCTCTCGATACTCCCAGACGACACGCGCGAACTGCATCCCGGCAATGCAATGGGCAGGCACACCCGAGCAATTCCTCCGTGGAGTGCCCGGCTCCGCGCTGACGATGACCCCTCACACCACGAACCTCCACACGTACTCGAGCCCGTCAGCCTGACGGAACCACGCGACCGTCACCACGACCTCATCCGGGTCCGAAGCGCACAGACACAACTCCATCGTTTCGGCCGGCAGCACCTGACCCCACAGATCCACCACCCTCTGGTCGTCGATGTCATCGCGGAACACCCGTACGAAATCGACAGGCTCACGACCCGCGTTCATCACGATCGGATGCTCGCGGTCACTGCGTGTGATCACCCACGGCACGCAGTAGGCCACGGGTCGGGCGGGCTGAGGGGGATCGATGGGATGCAGCATCCCGTCACGCTAAGAACGACCTCCGACGCCGGGCGGCATCTCAGCACAGCCCTGACGGACCTGTGGAGAAGTCGCGCTCAGCCGGCGGCTGTGGAGGACGAGTCGCCGGCCTCTGACCCGGCGTCCGCATCCGGCTCTGTGCCGGTATCCGATCCCGCCCCCGCAGGCTCCCCACGCGGCTTCCGCAGTTTGGCACCCAGCTCGCGTCCCGCCGACCCGATGCCACGTCCAGCCGCGCCGATCCCACGACCGACGCTCCCCGCGACACCGGCGACGCCACCACCGAGATAGCGTGCGCCCGACAGCATCCGCCGTTCGAGTCTTTCGCTGCCCGCGACCGGCTCCAGCTCCGCCGGCAGCACCGCGGGCGCTGCGCCGAACGCGCGCCGCGATGTGGTGAGCACCCGCCGACCGAGGATGTTGTTGCCGGCCCCGCCGATCACCGCGCCGATGCCGAACGGCAGCGCCTTGCCGATGAACGAGGCACCGCCCCGTGCCGCGAACTGGCGGATGAAGGCCGACTTCAGACGGTCCACGATGGGGCCGACGGCGGCGCGCGGCAGCGACTTCGTCACCATCTCGCCCCAGTACGACGAACGTGAGCCGCCGCGCCCGGCGGCCTGCTGCGCGAGCTGCGAGACGAGGTCGACGCCCTCCTTGCCGAGCATCAGAGTCATCACCAGCGCTCGCGCGCGATCCGGGTTCTCGATCGCGATGCCGTGCACCTCGGCGATCGACTGCGCGAACAGCGCCGTCGATTCCATGAATCCGATCGTCTCCACGCCCGACAGCGCGAGCGTCACCCCGGTGCCGATTCCTGGCACGACGGCGGTTGCGCCGACGGCGGCGCCGCCGGTGGTCACTGCGGCGAGATAGCGGGTCTCGAGGATCTTGACGATCTGCTCCGGCGTCGCGTGCGGAGAGCGCAGTCGGATGCTGCGGATGTGCGCAACGACGAGTGGACGATGCACAGCCATGACGCGATCGATACCGCGGACCGTGAGGGGATGCTCGTTCGACCCGACCGGCGGCACAGGGCCGTCCCACGGTGCGCCGTCGGGAAGCGAGTGGATCTTATGGACCTTCTCAGGCATGTGGTGATCCTATGCACAGCATCCGCAAGAAAGCCGAAAGCCGCGTCCCTCAGCGAGGGACGCGGCTTTCGCGAATGACCGATGTCAGACGTAGAGGTTCGCCCGCTCCAGGTCCTCGGCGAAGTCGACCTCGACCGCATACAGGTCGGAGACGTCCATCGGCTCGAGCAGCAGACCGTCTTCGGCGATCGCCAGCTCGAGGCCGCGCTCGAAGTAGTCCTGGTCCTCGACGCGCTGCAGCTGGCGCATGAACGCCTTCTTGTCAGCCGACGAGATGTAGTTGATGCCGACGGCCTCGCCGAGGCCGCCCTTGACCGTCTTCGACAGCTCCTTGATGAAGCCCTCGGCGGTGACGGTGTACTTGACCTCTTCGTCGCTCACCTTCGAGGTGTTGACGGTCACGAACGACTGGTCGCGCTCGATGAACTCGATCGCGCGGCCGAGGATGCGCGGGTCGAAGACCACGTCGCCGTTCATCCACAGCACGCCGCCCTTGCCCGTGACGCTCAGCGCGCGCAGCAGGCTCTTGGACGTGTTGGTGACGTCGTAGCGCTCGTTGTGCACGTACTTCGCCGTCGGGAACGCCTCGATAATCGTCTCGGCGCGATAGCCGACGACGGCGGTGATGCGGGCGTCGCCACCGAACGCGGCACGGATGTTGTCGTGCTGCTGGCGCATGATCGTGCGGCCGTCGCTGAGCTCGGTCAGCGGCTTGGGCAGGGCGCGGCCGAGGCGCGAGCCCATTCCAGCGGCCAGGATGACGGTTTGAAGAGTCACGATTTCTCCTAATAAGAACTGTGTTCACTGTCGATTCATCGACGGGACACCTCTTCGTGCCTCCGCAATGCTACTGATTGCACCTGAGAGGGCACGGAGCTTTACGGGCGCCGTTGCTGTTTCGTGATCTGTTGCACATGAGTCTGTCAGGCTCCGAGCCCGTCGACGAGGGGGTTGCGCTTTGTCGAAACTGGCCGTCACCGGCTCCGATGCTCTGTCAGGGCGGGTTGATACCGTAGTACGCGTGACAGCAGCTTCGGAATCAGACGACGACCGCACCGACACGGTTCAGACCGCGAGTGGGGATGCTGAGACCGCTCTCGCAGAGCAGACGACTCCTGCCGTGAAGCGTCGTGTTGAGCGAGCGGAGCGAGACGAAACGAAGGCAGCGCCGCGGAAGCCGGCCGCGAAGAAGCCGGCGGCCAAGAAGCCTGCATCGACCAAGGCGTCAGCGGCGAAGACCGCTGCCAAGACGGACGAGAAGCGGTCGGATGCTGTCGCGCCGCCGCTCGATGCGAGTGACTCCCCGTCGGCGGCGTCGACGTCGGCTGCGCCGAAGAAGCCCGCCGCGCCGCGCAAGCCCGCCGGTACTAAGGCTGTTGCCAAGCCCACTGGCACCAAATCGACGGCCACCAAGACATCCGCGGCCAAGGCATCTGCCGCGACGACGGCCGCCGCTGCGAACGCCACCGCTGAGAAGGCGCCTGCCGAGAAGGCGCCTGCCGAGAAGGCCCCTTCCGAGAAGGCGCCTGCCGAGAAGGCCCCGGCAACGAAAGCGCCCGCCAGGAAACCCCCTGTCAAGAAGGCGCCTGCGAAGAAGACCGCCGCTGCCTCGTCGAGCACGACGACGGCCGCAGCAGCGAAGGCGGCCGCTTCGACCACTGCTGCCGCTCGGTCGACCGCTGCCAAGACTGCCGCCGCCACTGCTGCGAAGAAGACCGCCGCCGTCAAGCGGGCAGCGACGACGACTGCGGCGACCAAGGCCACGACGAAGGCGACGGCGGCCAAGACCGCTGCCGCCAGGACGGCCGCAGCGAAGACCTCGGCCACTGCAACCGCAGCCAAGGCGACCGCGGCGAAGTCGGCGAAGAAGGCAGCAAAGAAGACGACCCCGACGCCTACCGCCGAGAACACCCCGCAGATCGTCACGACGGATGCGGTGATCGATCTGACCGCGCCGTCGGCGCGTCGCCTCGTCGCTGCATCGAACAGCGCGCCAGAAGCCGCAGAGGCGCGACCGCCACGAGCCGCTGCAGCAGAGGTCGCCGCGCCCAGCGCGGTGGAAGTCGCAGCACCACAGCCGGACGAGTTCACGGAACGCGAGCCCTCCGCCCGGATCATCGAGTATGTACCGGCCGTATCAGTGGCAGGAGCCGCGGCGACAGCGGCCGCTGTGATGGAACCGGCTGCGGCTGAGGTCACGGCACCTGAGGTCACGGAATCCGATGTCAGCGCACCCGAGGTTGTAGAGGCCGAGG
The DNA here is from genome assembly GCF_022637555.1 of Microbacterium sp. H1-D42. Lineage (NCBI taxonomy): Bacteria > Bacillati > Actinomycetota > Actinomycetes > Micrococcales > Microbacteriaceae > Microbacterium > Microbacterium sp. H1-D42. The sequence continues at coordinate 1,236,274 of NZ_CP093342.1, forward strand.
TTGCACAGGCAGAAGTCGAGACCGCTGAGGCCGACACCGACGAAGGCGCGATCGAAGCCCCTGAGCTCGCAGCGACCGCGCACGTAGAGACCGAAGCCGCTGAAGCCGAGGCTGCGGGTGCTGACGCACCAGAGTCAGCGACCAGCGCCCCCGCGACCGCCGAGCCGGAAGCCGGCGCGGTCGAGGGCGAGGTCGAGGACCCAGCGCACGTCGAAGAAGCAGCGGCAGCGCCGGCATACGGCGTCAGGGCAGACGATGTGCCCACATCCGGGGTGCCATCTGCAGCACCGGCCGTCGGCCCGGCCGCCGTCCTCATTCGGGGCCTCGTGAAGCGCTTCGGCGACACCGCGGCCGTCGACGGCGTCGACCTCACCGTCCCGGCCGGCTCGTTCTACGGCCTCGTCGGCCCCAACGGTGCGGGCAAGACAACGACGCTCTCGATCATCTCGGGGCTGCTGCGTCCTGACGCAGGCACGGTGCACATCAGCGGCATCGACCAGCGCGCCAAGCCGCTCGAGGCCAAGCGCATGATGGGCGTGCTGCCCGACCGGCTGCGCACCTTCGACCGCCTCACCGGTCGACAGCTGCTCTTCTACTACGGCCAGCTGCGCGGGCTGAAGCGGCCGGTGATCGAGAGCCGAACTGCCGACCTCGCCCGTGCGTTCGATCTCACCGAGGCACTCAGCCGCGTCGTGTCGGACTACTCCGCTGGCATGACGAAGAAGCTCATGCTCGCAGGCGCGCTGATCCACTCACCGCGGGTGCTCGTGCTCGACGAGCCCTTCGAAGCGGTCGACCCCGTCTCGTCCGGCGTGATCCTCGACATCCTCGGTGCCTACGTCTCGCACGGAGGCACGGTCATCCTCTCCAGCCACGGCATGGACCTGGTCGAGCAGGTGTGCTCGCGCGTCGCGGTGATCGTCGGCGGCGAGGTTCTGGCCGAGGGCACGATCGACGAGGTTCGCGCGGGGCAGACCCTGACGCAGCGATTCGTCGAGCTCTCCGGCTCCGGTGGCGAAGTGGAGGGCCTCGAGTGGCTGCACACGTTCTCCGACTGAGGCTCGCGCTGCTGGTCGGCGCCGTGCGCGGGGATCGCGGCGTTCGCAGGGTGCTCGCGCTGCTGGCATCCGCCGCCGTCACCGTCGCCGTCTGCGTCGCGATCGTCAGCCTGGCCGGCGGACCGCCTGCCACTGCGCACGCGGTGCTCGTGCTGAGCGCAGCCGCGACGTTCCTCGCCTTCTTCCTCGCCCCGATGCTCACCGGCTCGCCCGATCAGCTCGACCCGCGCCGGTTCGCCCCGTTCGCCGTCGATCTGCGGCAGCTGCCGTGGATCCTCGCGCTGGCCTCATTGGTCAGCGTGCCGAGTTTCGCACTGATCGCGGTCACCACCTGTCTGGTCGTGGTCGCGATCGGACTGGGGGCGCCCGCCCTGCTCGCCGTACTCGCCGGCGTCGCCAGCGTCCTGACCACGGCGCTCGCCGCGCGCATCGGCATGGCCATCAGTGCGATCCTGCTGCCAGAGCGACGCTCTCGCGAACTCACGGTGCTGATCGCCATACCCGTGCTCGTCGTCGCGTTCCCCGTCGCCGCCTACTTCGCCTCGCTGAAATGGGACGGCCACGTGCCGACCGCCGTGGATGCGGCCACCACCGTCGTCGGCTTCTCGCCGCTCGCCGCGCCGCAGGCCATGCTGTTCCACATCGTCGCGGGTGACACCGCGGCGGCCTGGACGAGCGGGCTGATCGCGCTCGCCTCGCTTCTCGGCCTCCTGGCGCTGTGGGGCTACCTCGTCCGCCGACTTCTCACCTTCACCGAGCGCCCTTACGCCACGCGTGAGCGGTCGGGGCTCGGCTGGTTCGGGGCGCTGCCCACGAACGCGTTCGGCGCGGTCGCCGCGCGCAGCCTCGTGTACTGGCTGCGCGACCGTCGCTACATCGTCAACTTCATCGTCGTGCCGATCGCCGGCGTGCTCACCGTCTTCCCGCTGATCGTCGCCGGAGTGCCGGTGTGGGCAGCAGCTCTGGTGCCGGTGCCGCTGATGGCGCTGTTCTTCGGCTGGTTGCCCCACAACGATGTCGCGTACGACTCGACGGCCCTGTGGCTGCACATCGCGAGCGGTCTTCGCGGGCTGCCAGACCGCCTCGGCCGCCTCGTGCCGGTGCTGCTGATCTCGATCCCGCTGCTCGCGATCGCGATCTCGGTCACGTTGGCGTCGATCTCGCAATGGAGTCTGCTGCTGCCGATGATCGGTGTCGCCGCGGCGCTGCTGCTGAGCGCTCTCGGCATGTCGAGCATCGCGTCGGTCGTCTTCCCGTACGCCGTCTCGCGGCCGGGGGACAGCCCGTTCCAGCAGCCGCAGCGCTCATCCGGCCATGGATCCTTCGGGGCGGCAGGCACCTTCCTCGGCGCACTGGCGTGCAGCGCGCCGACCATCTGGCTGTTCGCGCTGACGATCGTCGAGGGCGATCAGCACGCCCCAGCTGCATTCTGGGTCGGAATCATCACCGGCGTGCTGGTGCTGTTCGGTGGTGCTGCGATCGGTGGAGCGATCTTCGAGCGCAGCGGCGAGCGGCTGATGGAGTTCGCCGAGACCACCTGATCCGTCGACTCAGATGCCCGAGCCGACGCCGCCTGCGGCCGCTAGACTCACGGCATGAGTACTCCGCTGGACAGCCCCGATCAGGGTGGCGTGGCAACACTTGATCGCGAACTCGAAGAGCTCCTCCGCGAGGAGAACCTCGAGCCAGGCGACCACGAGCGCTTCTCGCACTACGTGAAGAAGGACAAGATCCTGGAGTCGGCGATCACCGGCAAGCCGGTCCGCGCGCTGTGCGGCAAGAAGTGGACCCCGGGGCGCGACCCCGAGAAGTTCCCGATCTGCCCGACCTGCAAGGAGATCTACGAGTCGATGGTGCGCTGAGCACCTGTCGCGTCAGTCCGCGTCTTCGAACAGCGTCGGGATCGCCGGGTCGGACTTGCTGAGCGCAAGAGCGCGCACCGGCAGCTCCTCGCGAACACGCAGGTGGTGATCGCGAGCGGATGCCGTTCCTGCGGCACCCTCGTAGGCCGTGTCGATCTCGCCGTTCTCGACCAGCACGACCTGCAGCGCCCGGGCATCCGGGTGCTCCGATGCCGCATCGACGATCTCGAACCCGTCGGCCACTGAGACGGTCTCGGCCACAGCCACGCCGTTCCGCAGCGTGCGGAACGCGGCCTTGCGGCCGCCCTTGGAGCCCTTGTCGGTTGAGGCCTTCGCCACCGCGACCCAGCCGCCCGCCGGGTCCTGCCTGGCGACCAGCTTGTAGACCATGCCGGCGGTCGGGTAGCCGGACCCTGTGACCACTGACGTGCCGACGCCGTAGAAGTCGACGGGTGACGCCGCGAGGGCCGCGATCGCGTACTCGTCGAGGTCGCTGGTCACGGTGATCTTCGTCTTGGTCGCGCCGAGCTCGTCCAGCTGCTCGCGCACGGCGGCGGCGACAAGAGGCAGGTCGCCCGAGTCCAGCCGCACGCCGCCCAGCTCTGCGCCTGCCACGCGGATCGCCGTCTCGACGCCGGCGCGGATGTCGTAGGTGTCCACCAGCAGGGTCGTCTCCACCCCGAGGCTCTGCACCTGCGAGCGGAAGGCGTCCTCTTCGCTGTCGTGCAGCAGCGTCCACGAGTGCGCGGCGGTGCCCATCGTCGGGATGCCCCACTGCCGGCCGGCCTCGAGGTTGCTTGTCGCCGCGAATCCGGCGATGTACGCGGCGCGAGCGGCGGCCACGGCGGACTGCTCGGCGGCACGCCGTGAACCCATCTCGGCCAGCGGACGCTCACCGGCGGCGATGCTCATCCTCGACGCGGCCGTGGCGACCGCCGAGTCATGGTTCAGCACGCTCAATGCGACCGTCTCGAGCACCACGGCATCCGCGAACGAGCCCTCCACCGTGAGGATCGGCGACCCGGGGAAGTACAGCTCGCCCTCCCGGTAGCCGCGGATCGTTCCGGTGAAGCGGTAGTTCTCCAGGTACTTCAGCGCGGCAGCATCCACCACTTCGTGATCACGCAGGTAGCGCAGCTCGTCCTCGCCGAAGCGGAACTCGCGCAGCAGCGACAGCAGACGCCCCGTGCCGGCGACGACGCCGAACCGGCGCCCGCCGGAGAGGCGCCGCGAGAACAACTCGAAGACGCTGGGCCGTGCGGCCGTGCCGTCTTGCAGTGACGCGGCCAGCATGGTCAGTTCGTAGCGGTCGGTGAGGAACGCGGAGCTCATGCGCTCAGTGTATCCAGGCGGCGAATCGGGAATACTGATCACCGGGCCGGAACATTCCGCCCGACTCGAACGACGCGATGGTGGGGACCCGAGGATGGCGCAGGCCGACGAACTGATTCGACTGGCGAACGGCGTGCTGTGGCCCGGATTCCTCGGGAACGACGTGCCCAGCTGGCTGTCGGACGCGCTCGAGGACGGACTCGCCGGCGTCGTGTACTTCGCGCAGAACCTCGATGGCGACACCGCGGCCCTCAGCGCCGAGATCCACCGCCTCGCCCCGCACGCGCTGATCGGCATCGACGAGGAGGGCGGCAGCGTCACCCGCCTCGAGACGGCCACCGGATCGACCGTGCCCGGTGCTGCCCAGCTCGGTGCGCTTGACGACGTCGAGGCCACCAGGGCCACCGGCTACGAGATCGGCCGCCGCGTCGACCGCATCGGAGCCGACGTCGTGATCGGCCCGGTCGCCGACGTCAACACCGACCCCCGCAATCCCGTGATCGGGGCGCGCGCCTTCGGCTCCGACACTGCGCTCGTCTCACGGCACGTCGTCGCCGCCGTGCAGGGCATCCAAGCGGCCGGCGTCGCCGCCTGCGCGAAGCACTACCCCGGCCACGGCGACACCCACACCGACTCGCACCAGGACCTGCCCCGCCTCGAGCTCACCGAAGCCGAGATCGAGGGCGCCCACCTGCCGCCGTTCACCGCCGCAGTGCGGGCGGGCGTGCGCGCCATCATGACCGCCCACATCATCGCTCCGCATTGGGGTGACGCGCCGGCCACGCTTAACCCTGCGGTGCTCGGACGCCTGCGCGAGGACGGCTTCGACGGCGTCATCATCACGGATGCACTGGACATGTCGGCCATCCGCGAGCACGTCGGCATCGGCGGAGGCGCCGTGCAGGCACTCGCAGCCGGCGCCGACCTGCTCTGCATCGGCAACCCCACCAACCCCGGCGCCGCGATGCTGCCCGACCAGGACGAGCAGGACTACCTGGCGGCCCGCGACGCGATCGTCGCGGCGCTGCGCAGCGGTGAGCTCTCGCGGGAGCGCGTCGAGCAGGCAGCGGCACGAGTGGCAGCGATGTCGGATGCTGTTCGCTCGCGTCCCGCCGTGCCGGAGGTACCGTTCGACGCGGGTGCCATCGCCGACCGCGCAGTGCGCGTCGACGGCTCGTTCGCGGCATTCCGCGACGCGCCGACGACGGTGCTCGACCTGCGTCGCCCCTCGAGCCTCGCCGTCGACAGCGCCGCCGCGCACGTCGCGCTCGCACTCGCGGCGGGCGGCAAGATCGTGCGGCTCGATGCCGCGGCGGCTGCAGATGCCGAGATCGCCGACGCGGTGCGCGCGGCGACCGCGGGTGGGCCGGACGCGCAGCGCGTGATCCTCGTCGACCGGATCGATGCCGGCGCGCCGCAGAGGACGGTGCTCGAGCGCATCAGATCGATGCTTCCGGCAGACATCGCCGCGCAGGCCGTGGTCGTGAACGTGGGACTGCCCGCCGGCGTCGCCTCGTCAGATGCTGCTGGCCCTGCCATCACCTCGTCCGCCGCGAGTCTGCTTGCTGCTCGTGCGGCACGGCGCGCACTGCTGAACCCGAACCGCTGACACCGACGTCCGAACAGGAAGAAGAGCCGAAATGACCGACCGTGAAGAGCTGCGCTCCACCCTGGAGACCTTGGCCACCGAGGGCGTCGATCCCGCATTCGCCGAACTCGATCTGCTGAGTACAGCAGACCAGGTGGCGCTGATGGCCGCCCAGGGCGTTGTCGCTGCCCAGGCGGTCGCTGCCGAAGAGGCGAGCATCGCGCGAGCCGTGGACGGCATCGTCGAACGGCTGCACAGTGGCGGGCGCCTGGTCTACATCGGTGCGGGCACGGCCGGGCGCATGGGAGTGCTGGATGCCAGCGAGATCCCACCGACGTTCGGCACCGACCCGTCGCTGGTCACCGGCCTCATCGCCGGCGGCGAGTACGCCCTGCGGAATGCCATCGAGAACGCCGAGGACGATTTCGACGCGGGGGAGCAGGCCGGCCGCGCGCTCGGCCCTGATGACGCGATCGTCGGCATCTCGGCATCAGGGCGCACTCCGTACGTCACCGGCGCACTGCGGGCCGCCCGTGAGCGCGGCGCGTTCACGGTGAGCCTGGCGTGCAACCGCGACGCCGAGATCTCGGTCGGCGTCGACGTCGCCATCGAGGTGGTCGTGGGGCCAGAGGTCGTCGCAGGATCCACCCGGCTGAAGGCCGGCACGGCGCAGAAGCTCGTGCTGAACACCCTCTCGACTCTGGCGATGGTGCGGTCCGGCAAGGTGTACGGCAACCTCATGGTCGACGTGCAGTCCACCAACGAGAAGCTGCGCGTGCGCGCCGAGCGCACCGTCGTGCACGCCACCTCGTGCACCGTCGAACAGGCGGCGGCGGCCCTGGCCGCGGCGGGCGGCTCGGTGAAGCTCGCGATCGCCATCGTCGAGACCGGGGCGGATGCTGTGACCGCGCGCGCGGCGCTGGATGCGGCGGGCGGCAATCTGCGGCAGGCGCTCGCGGCAGCCCGAGCAGGCGGGCTCACGGAGTAGGCCCGGCAATACTGGGTAGGCTTGATGATCATGAACGACGCGCCCATCGGGATCTTCGACTCGGGAGTCGGCGGGCTGACGGTCGCCAGAGCGATCCGCGCTCAGCTGCCGCAGGAATCGCTCGTCTACATCGGCGACACCGCTCACTCGCCCTACGGGCCCAAGCCCATCGCCGATGTGCGCCGGTACAGCCTCGAGGTTCTCGACACTCTTGTCGACCAGGGCGTGAAGATGCTCGTGATCGCCTGCAACACAGCATCCGCCGCCGTGCTCCGCGACGCACGGGAGCGCTACGACGTTCCCGTCGTGGAAGTCATCGGGCCCGCCGTGCGCCGCGCCGTCTCGACCACGCGCAACGGACGCGTCGGAGTGATCGGCACGGTCGGCACGATCGGCTCACGCGCCTACCAGGACATGCTCGAGGTCAACGAGCGGCTGCAGGTCTTCACCGCCGCGTGCCCTCGGTTCGTCGAGTTCGTCGAAGCAGGCATCACCGGCACACCAGAAGTGCTCGCGATCGCCGAGGACTACCTCGCACCTCTCCGGCAGGCCGATGTCGACACGCTCGTGCTCGGATGCACGCACTACCCGTTCCTTCGGGGCGCGATCAGCTACGTGATGGGCGACGGCGTCGCGCTGGTCTCCAGTGACGACGAGACAGCCGCCGATGTCTACCGCCAGCTCGTGCGCGGCGATCTGCTCGCCCCGCCGGGCGCCATCGCGACCTACAAGTACGAGGCCACCGGCGCCTCGGCCGATGATTTCACCGCACTGGCGAACCGGCTGATGGGCCGCGAGGTGCGCGACGTGCAGCTCGTGCAGACCGGTGTCATCGATCTGCCCGACCTTTCACACGCCCCGTCTTGACCCCCTTCGAGAGGACACCATGACCGACATCGTCCGCGCCGACGGCCGCAGCACCGATCAGCTTCGCGAGATCAACATCGAACGCGGCTGGTCCGCACACGCCGAGGGCTCGGCGCTGATCAGCTTCGGCGGCACCAAGGTGCTGTGCACCGCGTCGTTCACCAACGGCGTGCCGCGCTGGCTGACCGGCAAGGGCAAGGGGTGGGTCACCGCCGAATACGCGATGCTGCCCCGCGCCACGAACTCGCGCAACGACCGCGAGAGCGTCAAGGGCAGGATCGGCGGACGCACGCACGAGATCTCGCGCCTGATCGGACGCGCGCTGCGCGCCGTCGTCGACACCAAGGCACTGGGTGAGAACACCATCGTCATCGACTGCGACGTGCTGCAGGCAGACGGCGGCACGCGGACCGCGGCGATCACCGGCGCGTACGTCGCCCTCGCCGACGCGATCGAATGGGGTCGCGAGAAGAAGTTCATCGGCAAGAACGCCACCCCGCTGCTCGACACCGTCGCCGCCGTCTCGGTCGGCATCATCGACGGCGAGCCCATGCTCGATCTCGCATACGTCGAGGACGTGCGCGCCGAGACCGACATGAACATCGTCGTCACCGGCCGCGGACTCTTCGTCGAGGTGCAGGGCACTGCCGAGGGCGCCCCCTTCGACAAGCGCGAGCTGGACGCCCTGACGGAACTGGGACTGAGCGGCTGCGCGACGCTGAAGGACCACCAGCTCGCCGCTCTTGCCGCAGATTCCGAGCCGCAGGGATGAAAGTCGTCCTCGCGACCCACAACCCGCACAAGGTCGTCGAGTTCCAGCAGATCGTCGCGGCGACCCGTCCCGATCTCGAAGTCGTCGGATACGACGGCCCCGAACCGGTCGAAGACGGCGTGACTTTCGCCGAGAACGCCCTGATCAAGGCGCGGGCCGCGGCTGCGCACACCGGTCTGCCCGCAGTGGCGGACGACTCCGGCATCTGCGTCGACGTGCTCGGCGGCTCGCCAGGGGTCTTCTCGGCGTACTGGGCCGGGCAGCGCAAGGATGCTGTCGCCAACCTCGAGCTGCTGCTCGATCAGCTGCACGACATCGCCGACCCGCACCGCGCGGCGCAGTTCCACTCCACGATCGCTCTGGTCACCGCAGACGGCGCCGAGCACGTGGTGCAGGGCATCTGGCCAGGGCGCCTGGCACGCGAGGCGTCGGGGGAGGGCGGCTTCGGCTACGACCCGATCTTCATCCCGGATGGCCAGGATCCAGCATCCGAGCGCACTGTCGGCGGTTTCTCGGCGGCGGAAAAGCAGTCCCAGTCGCACCGTGCGCGGGCGTTCACGGCGCTGGTGCCGCTGCTGGAGACGCTCTAGCCCTGCAGGCGCGTCCTAGCCCTGCGGATCCACGGAGTCGCCGCCCGCTGCGGCCGCTGCCTGCCTCTGGCGGCGCAGCCGCAGCAGGCGGGCGATGACGAACCACAGGATCAGCAGCGCGATGACGGCGAGCACGGCCTTGGACAGCACGCCGCTCCACTGCTCGAGCACGGGGGCGATCGCCGGGCCGAAGGCGTAGCCGAGTCCGATCCAGATGCCGTTCCAGATGCCGGATCCGAGCAGCGTGTAGCCGGTGAACTTCCAAAGCGGCATGCGCTCGATGCCTGCCGGGATCGAGATGAACGAGCGCACCAGCGGCACGCAGCGTCCCACGAGCACCGCGACGCCGCCCCAGCGCTGGAAGAACGTCTCTGCCTTGTCGAAGTCCTCGGTCTCCATCAGCGGGATGGCGCCGACCAGCCGACGCGTGCGGTCGCGGCCGAGTGCCGCACCCAGGGCGTACCAGATCCAGGCGCCGATCAGCGCGCCGGCGGTCGCGGCGAACCACGCCCACCAGAAGTTCATCCGGCCCTCGTACGCGAGGAATCCGGCACCGGGCAGGATCGCCTCGGACGGGATCGGCGGGATGAAGGTCTCGAGCAGCACGGCGACGCCGACGCCGATCTCACCGAGCGTCTGCATGAGCGAGAGCACCCAGCCGATGAAGCCCTCGTACTGCGCCGTGTCGGCGCTGGTCATCGCGAGCGCACTCGGGATCATCTGCGTCGTTCCTCCTGAATCGCGACGCAGGTGCGCGTCCCCTCAATCGTGCCATGCCGGCAAGGGCATGACCTGAGGATGCCCCGGACGCGCAAGCCAGGAGGAGGGGGGGGAAGCCGGTCGGATGCTGATGAGAATCGTTACCGTTCCCGACAGGCGCGAACCGGGCATCCGACGCTCTGTTCCGGCCTAGCCTGGAAGCATGCACGATCACGCTCCTGCCCCTGGCGGCATCCGCGGCGCCGGAAACCGGCGCCTGCTGGCGATCTCGCTCGGCATCACCGTCACGAGCATGATCGTCCAGGTGATCGGCGCCATCCTGTCGGGATCGCTCGCGCTGCTCGCTGACGCCGCGCACATGTTCACCGACTCGTCGGCGCTCGTCATCGCCCTGATCGCCAGCGCCGTCGCCGCACGGCCCGCCGATGACCGACGCACCTTCGGCTATCAGCGCGCCGAGGTGTTCGGCGCGCTGATCAACGCCATCATCCTGGTCGTGCTGATGGTGGTCGTCGCGGTGCAGGGCATCCAGCGCCTGATCACACCGGGAGAGGTCGAGGTCCAAGGCCCCCTCATGCTGGTCGTCGCGGTGATCGGCATGGTCGCCAACGGCGTCTCGATGTGGCTGCTGAGTGCCGCGCAGAAGACCAGCATCAACGTGCGCGGTGCCTACCTCGAGGTGATGGGCGACCTGATCGGGTCCGTGCTGGTGATCGTCGCGGCGATCGTGATCGTGGCGACGGGGTGGATGCCGGCGGATGCCATCGCCTCGCTGCTGATCGCGGTGATGATCCTGCCTCGGGCCATCTCGCTGCTGCGCGAAGTGTTCTCGGTGCTTGCCGAATCGGCGCCCAAGGGCATGGCGGTCAGCGACATCCGCACCCACCTGAAGATGTATGAAGGCGTCGTCGACGTGCATGACGTGCACGTGTGGCAGCTCACGCGCGGCGCCCCGGTCTTCACCGCGCACGTGGCCGTCGACCCGACGGTGTTCGCGCAGGGGCGATCGACCGAGCTGCTGCAGGAGCTGCAGTCGTGCCTGGCCGACCACTTCGACGTGGAGCACTCCACGTTCCAGCTCGAGCCCGCGGGGCAGGACGAGTGCGAGGACACCCACGCCTGACGCCGTAGGCTCGGAGGATGGCTGAAAACGCGCGACGGCTCGATCTGCGGCCGCTGCGATCAGACGCCGGCGTGCTGCTGCTGGTGCTGCTGCTGCTCGTGGATGTCATGGTGCTCGTCCTGCACCTGACGTACACGCTCTTCGGGGTGCCAGGCGGCATGCACTTCGATCTCGGCGTCGACCGCTCGTACGGCGAGTTCCTGCTCTACATCAAGTTCGGCTGGGTCGCCGTGCTCGGATTCGTGCTGGCTCGTCGACGCGGGGCGGCGATCTTCGCCGTGATCGGCGTCGTGAGCCTGGTGGTGCTGCTGGAAGATGCGCTCATCCTGCACGAGCGCATCGGGTGGGCGCTCAATCCCGTCATCCTGGACGCCGTTCCCGGGCTCGCCGGTCTCGGCATCCTGTCGGTGCAGATCGGCGAACTCGCCTGGCTGGGCGCGCTGGCCGCCGGCATCGGCATCGCGTTCCTGCTCGCGTTCCGCCGCACGCAGCCGGATGACCGTCGCGACGCGCTCAGCATCGCGGTGTTCTTCGTGCTGCTCGGGTTCTTCGCCGTCGGCGTCGACACCGTGCACAGCTTGTTCTCGCTGGGCTCGGCAGGCGACATCGTCTTCACCCTGCTCGAGGACGGCGGTGAGATCCTCGCGCTCACGCCCGCCGTGGCACTCATCTTCGCGCTCGTGCTCTCCGCCGCAGAAGAGGATCAGACGTCGATCACGACATCCTCGACGGACTTGTCCGAGCGCAGACCGCGCCAGCGGGCGTGACGCAGGATCCCGCCAGGCGACCAGTTCGCGAACTCGACCTCGCCGACGACCTCGGCACGCACCCAGAGTGCGTCGCTGCTGTCGGCGGCCGGAACACCGTGCAGCGGCGGGGCGTCCACCCGCAGCGGCTGCAGCAGTCGATCGAGGTCGCGCAGCATCCGATCGGTGAAGCCGGTGCCGACCCGCCCCACGTACCGCAGCGCGCCGTCGTCGCCCGGCACGGCGAGCAGCAGTGAGCCGATGACGCCGGTGCGGTTGCCCTGCCCTGGCCGGATGCCGACGATCACCACCTCCTGCATGCGAGTGTTCTTCAGCTTCAGCCACGACCCCGAGCGGATGCCGGGCTGGTAGGCAGAGGCCGGATCCTTCGCGACGACGCCCTCCAGGCCGTATTCGCGGCTCAGCGCGAGCGCCGTATCGAGGTCGTCGAAGACCGGTGGCACCTGCACGGGTGCATCGAGATCGGATGCCAGCTGCTCGAGCAGCTCGCGGCGCTGACGCAGTGGGAGGCCGGTGAGGTCGTGCCCGTCCAGGCGCAGCAGATCGAACAGCAGGAACACGATGGGCGTCCGCACCACCTCTCGTTCGATCTCGCGCGCCTTGGTGAGGTGCATACGATCCTGCAGACGGCTGAAGCTCGGACGGCCCTGCGCGTCGAAGGCGACGATCTCGCCGTCGACGACGGCATCGGATGCCGGGAACCCCGGCTTCCCGTCGGCGGTGAGCTCCGGGTAGCGGGCGGTGATGTCGGTGCCGCTGCGTGCGCGGAGGGTGAAGCGGCCACCGCCACGTGCCGGCCGCCCATTGCCCACCTGCCCAGTGCCGACCTGCCCATCGCCGAACTGCCACGTGCCGATCGCGCGGATGCCGTCCCACTTGATCTCGGCCCACGCGGGCGTGCTGAGCGCCCTGGCGAGACCCGGTGTGCCGGGGGAGGAGAGCATCGGGGCGATCACGGCTGCGGGTGTCATTGCGCCGCTCGGCGGTGAGGTCGCCTCCGGCCCGGTGCGCGCGGCCCGGGTGGGCGAGGGGCGTGTGGGCGCGGCCTGGGCGGGCGCAGGACGAGCATCCTTCATCCGGTGCAGCAGCCACTGCGACTTCTCGCCGTCGCCCTCGGTGCGGATCAGCGCCAGTCGCGTCGAACCGAGGCGCCCACCGGGCTGCCCCGTGAAGGTGCCTATGACCTCGTCGTCGCGCCACTTCGACAGTTCCACGGTGCCGGTGTCCCACACAGTCATGGAGCCGGCGCCGTACTCGCCACGGGGGATCTCGCCCTCGAAGGTGAGGTATTCCAGCGGGTGCGGTTCGGTCATCACGGCCAGATGGTTGCCGGTGGTCTGCTCTGGGATGCCCTTCGGCACCGCCCAGCTGATCAGCACGCCATCGCGTTCGATGCGCAGGTCGTAGTGCAGGCGGCCGGCGTGGTGCTCCTGCACGACGAAGCGGGTGACACCCGGCGTCGATGCGGATGCCGTCTGCGGCATGGGCTCCGGCGTCTTGGCGGCGTCGCGCTTGGCCAGGTACGACGACAGCGCAGCGGCCGGCGCCGGTGACGCCAGCGGCGCGAGGGGGTCGATCCCGGCATCCACCCTCTCGAGCACTTCGTGGAACTCGAGCTGGCGCAGCTGCGGGTCGGCGAGTTCCTCCCACGTGCGCGGAGCCGCCACCCACGGCCGCGCGCGGCCCCGCAGCGAGTAGGGCGCGATCGTCGTCTTCGAAGCGCTGTTCTGACTCCAGTCGATGAACACCTTGCCGCCGCGAGCGGACTTCGCCATCACGTGGGTGGCGAGATCGGGATGGTCGGCCTCGATGAGTCTGGCGAGCTCTTTCGCCACCGCCGACACGTCGTCGCTGGACTGCAGGCCGGTGCCGTCCTCGGCGGTGGGGAGCCGGGCATACAGGTGGATGCCCTTGCTGCCGCTCGTCACCGGCAGCAGCTCCAGTCCCATGCCAGAGAGGATGCCACGCGCGATGCGCGCCACCTCCGCACACTGCGCGAGATCGACGCCGGGACCTGGGTCGAGGTCGAGCACGAGCCGATCCGGCCGGCCCCGCCCGCCGGAGTGCGTGAACCGCCACTGCGGCACGTGCAGTTCCAGGGCGGCGACCTGGGCGAACCAGGCGAGAGTGGCGACATCGTCGGCGAGCGGGTACTCCTTTGGTCCGTCGGAGTGCTCGATCGGCATCCGCCGCACCCACTCCGGGGCGCCGGGTTCGAGCTGCTTCGCGAAGAAGCTCGGCTGCGGGGCATCCGCCGTTCCCACGCCCTCCACCCAGCGCTTGCGCGTCACCGGCCGCCCACGCAGATGCGGCAGCATGACGGGGGCGATCTGCGAGGCGTAGGCGATGAGCTCGCCCTTGGTCGTGCCCGTCTCCGGGTAGACGACTTTGTCGAGGTTGGTGACCCGAAGGCGACGGCCATCGACGAGCACTGTCTGCCCGCTCTGCCCTGCCTCGCCTGGAGACGCCATGACGTCAGGGTAACCGGCATGCAGACGCGCGGGCGCGAGGCTCTATGCCCGATGCCGCATCTGGTGTTCACTGGTGGCATGAGAAGCATCTGGAAGGGCGCCTTGACCTTCGGGCTCGTGAACGTGCCTGTGAAGGTGTACTCGGCGATCGAGGACCACGACGTGCCGCTGCATCAGGTGCACGATGAGGACGGCGGGCGCATCCGCTACCAGCGCACGTGCGAGGTGTGCGGCGAGACGGTCGCGTACGCGAACATCGATCGCGCATACGTGGATGACGGGCAGACGATCGTGCTCACCAAGGAGGACATCGCGGCCCTCCCGGCGGAGAAGAGTCGCGAGATCGACGTCGTCGAGTTCGTGCCGAGCGATCAGGTCGATCTGCTCACGCTCGACCGGCCGTACTATCTGGAGCCGGATTCGAAGTCGCCGAAGGCGTACGTGCTGCTGCGCAAGACGCTCGAGAGCACCGACCGCACCGCGATCGTGCGATTCACGCTGCGGCAGAAGACTCGGCTCGCGGCTCTGCGGGTGCGCGGCGACGTGCTCGTACTGCAGACGCTGCTGTGGGCGGACGAGGTGCGCGAGGCAGCCTTCCCGGCGCTGGACGAGGACGTCACGATCAGCGACAAGGAGATGGCGCTGTCGGCTGCCCTGGTGGAGAGCTACTCCAGCGACTTCGAGCCGGAATCATTCGTCGACGAGTACCAGAAGGAGCTGCGCACGCTCATCGACGCCAAGATCGAGGCCGGTGAGGGCTTCGACGTGTCGGAGACCTTCGCGGACGAGGGCGCCGAGAGCAAGGGCGGCGAGGTGATCGACCTCATGGAGGCGCTGCGCGCCAGCGTCGAGCGCACGAAGTCGCAGCGCAAGGAAGAAGAGGCCGCACGCAAGAAGGACGCCGGATAACCAGCATCCGCCCTCGGACTCAGCGCGCGACGGCGAATCGGCTCAGGAAGCCGACTCCGTAGCGGTCGGGGAGGTGGGGCACGGGCTCTCGGGCGCCGGCGCTGCCGCGGCGGCCGCAGCTTCCTTCTTCACCTTGCGCCGCTCGGCGAAGTAGTGCCAGGCCGTCACGATCAGCGTGCCGGCGACCGCTGCCAGCAGGATGAGGTCGATGTACTCGACCACGAAATCGGACACCCAGGGGATGTACGCGATCAGGTAGCCGAACATCGTGAGGCCGAAGCCCCACAGCAGCGCGCCGAGGAGGTTGTACAGCGAGTAGCGCTTCCAGGGCATGTGTCCGACGCCGGCCGCAACAGGGGCGAAGGTGCGCACGATCGGCACGAAGCGGGCGACGATGATCGTGATGCCGCCGAAGCGCTCGAAGAACGCGTTCGTGCGCTCGACGTTCTTGCGGCTGAACAGGCCGGATTCCTTGCGCTCGAACACCGCTGGTCCGCCCTTGTGGCCGATCAGATAGCCGACCTCGCCGCCGACGAACGCCGCCAGTGCGATCAGCAGCGACACCGCCCAGATGTTCAGGTGGAAGATGTCGTTGGTGTGCGTCAGCAGCCCTGAGATGATCAGCAGGGTGTCGCCGGGCAGCAGGAAGCCGATGAGCAGGCCCGTCTCGGCGAACACGATGAAGCACACCACGAGCAGTGCCCAGGGGCCCGCGGCGTCAATGATGACGGCCGGGTCGAGCCAATCCGGCAGGATGCTCATCGGTGCCTGAAGAATGGAGTGGAGCAAAGGAGGAATCCCGTCGTTCACTGTCGGCGGTATGTGCTTGTGGGTCTGTCCGGACTCGTCACAGCCCGGTGGGCCTCACTGGGCCACCCGTGCGGAAGGTGGGACTCGAACCCACACACACGAAGGCACAGGAACCTAAATCCTGCGTGTCTACCAATTCCACCACTCCCGCGCGTGAACAAGTCTACTGTTCGCGAACCTTTCGATTTCCGTTGATCTGCTGTCAATCGACGAGGCGGAATGCCTGGCTGTGGATAACTTCTGCGACGGAATTCCTGATTCTGTCAGGATGCCCGGGTGAGTCATCCGTCTCTTGTCGTCGCCGAGAGGGTGCGGCGCCGTCTGCGCCTGGAGCACACCGATCCGTCGTCGCAGCCCGAGAAGGCGCGGCGTATCGCGCAGACCGAGGTCAGGCGTCACAACGACCAGGCACTGCAGCGCGGCGAGGTCATGGTCGACGACGAGGCGGCGCTGGTGCGCGACGTGCTGGCATCCGTCTCGGGGTTCGGCGTGCTGCAGCCGCTTCTCGACGACGACACGATCGAGGAGATCTGGCTGAACGGCCCCGACCGCGTGTTCGTGGCGCGCGGCGGCACGACGGAGCGCATCGATCTGGCGCTGACCGACGCCACCGTGCGCGACCTTGTGGAGCGGATGCTGCAGTCCACCGGACGGCGGGTCGACATCAGCCAGCCGTTCGTCGACGCCTCGCTGCCGGACGGATCGCGTCTGCACGTCGCCATCGCCGATGTCGTGCGCGGATCGTGGGCCGTGAACATCCGCAAGTTCCTGCCTCAGCACCGCACCCTCGACTCGCTCGTAGAGCAAGGGGCGATGCCGGAGCGGATCGCCGAGATGCTGCACCGTGCCGTGCTCGACGGGCGCAGCATCATCATCTCGGGGGCAACGCACGCGGGCAAGACGACGCTGCTCGGAGCGCTGCTGGGCTCGGTCGCCGCGCAGCAGCGCATCATCACCGTCGAGGAGACGTTCGAGCTCGCGGTGGATGGGCCGGACGTGGTGGCGCTGCAGGGCAGGCAGGCGAGCCTGGAGGGCGCCGGCGAGATCACGCTGCGGCGCCTGGTGAAGGAGGCGCTGCGGATGCGCCCCGACCGGATCGTCGTCGGCGAGGTGCGCGACGCCGAGGCGCTCGATCTGGTGCTCGCGTTGAACACGGGAGTGCCAGGGGCCGGCACCGTGCACGCGAACTCGGCCGCAGAGGCACTGGAGAAGCTCGCGCTGCTGCCGTTGCTGGCCGGGCGCAACATCGACCGCGGCTTCATCGCCCCGGCACTGGCATCCTCCATCTCCTACGTCGTGCACTGCCGTCGCGAGGCGGACGGCGCGCGGCGGGTGACCGAGATCATCGCGCCGACCGGCGAGGTGGCAGACGGTCGGATACTCAGTCGGTCGATGTACCGGCTGGAGGAGAGCGCATGACCCTGCTCATCGGCGCGCTGCTCGGTGCGGGGCTGCTGCTGTGCGCGTCGCCGTGGCTGTGGCCGGCGCGTGCCAGGGTCGCGAAGCCCGTGCGCCACGGTCGGCTGCGCCGCCTGCTCGACGAGTCCGGACACGCGCGCACCTCCACGCGCACCCTGGTGATGGTGATGATCGCGGTCGCCGCTGTCGCTGCGTCACTGGCGTGGCTGATCACCACGTTGCCGGTGCTCGCCCTGCTCGCCGCGCTCGCCGCAGCCTCGGCACCCATCTTCTATCTGCGAGGACGCCGCCTGAGGCTGCGCAAGGCACGTCGTCAGATGTGGCCTGATGTGTGCGACCTGCTGGTCGCGGCGATCCGCGTCGGTCTGTCTCTGCCGGATGCGGTAGCGAGCCTTGCGGAGTCAGCGCCGCCGGCCGTGCGTCCCGCGTTCGCGGTGTTCGCCCGGGATCTGCGGGCAACCGGCCGCTTCGAGACGAGCCTCGATCGCCTGAAAGAGACCCTGGCTGACCCGATCGCCGATCGCATCATCGAGACGGTGCGCATGGCGCGCCAGGTGGGCGGAACGGAGCTGACCGGAGTGCTGCGGGCGCTCTCAGCCTCGGTGCGCGCTGACGCGGCGCTGCGCGGCGAGGTCGAGGCGAGGCAGTCCTGGATCCGCGGCGCCGCGGTGCTCGGCTCCGTCGCACCCTGGGTGATCCTCGCACTTCTCGCCATGCGCCCGGAGGGACGCGAGGCGTATGCGACTCCGACAGGCGTGCTGGTGATCGTGATCGGCGCGGCGGTCTCGGTGCTCGCGTACCGGATCATGCTGCGCATCGGCAGGCTTCCTGAACCCGAGCGGTGGTTCGGATGACGGGGATCACCGAGATCGCATTGGCCGTCCTGCTCGGAGGCGCATTCGCGCTCGGGCTGCTCGGCATCCTGTCCGCAGTGCCGCGCTGGGGTGCGCCGTCGCTGGAGAGGCGCATCGCGCCGTACGTGCGAGACGTCGTGCCGGACGAGCTGCTGCCGGCGGGCATCCTCCCCTCGGTCGGTGCCATGCCCGTGCGCAGCAGGCGGATGTGGGTGGGAGCGAAGGCGTGGTTCGAGCGGATGCTGGGCGGCGGCGATGCCCTGCGACTGCGCCTCGCGCAGGCGGGCAGCGCGCAGACCCCCGCGGCGTTCCGGGGGCGACAACTGGCGTGGGGGATCGCCGGGCTGGTCGGTGGCGCGCTGGTGGTCGTCGTGATCGCCGTCGCCGGCCGCATGACCCCGCCCGCCGTGCTGCTGCCAGTGCTCACCGCGGCCGGTGCCGCCGTCGGATACGACATGCAGCTCACCGCGAGAGCGAAGGCGCGCCGAGCTCGCCTCGCCGACGAGCTGCCGACCACGCTGGAGTTCCTGGCGCTGTGCCTGTCGGCGGGGGAGTCGCTGCTGGATGCCCTGCGCCGGGTGTCGGAGATCGGCACCGGCGAACTGACCGCAGAGCTGAAGCAGACCGTACTCGCCGTACACACCGGATCGCCGCTGGCCGACGCGCTCGCCGAGACGGCGACGCGTCTTCAGCTTCCGGGGCTGACGCGCGCCGTCGACCAGATCGTCGCGGCGCTCGAGCACGGCGCACCGCTGGCGGCCGTGCTGCATTCCCAGGCGTCGGATGCCAGGGAAGAAGCCAAACGCGTGCTCATCGAACAGGCCGGTCAGAAGGAGATTCTCATGCTTCTTCCGCTGGTCTTTCTCATTTTGTCCTTGTCAGTACTCTTCGCCATCTACCCCGGACTCTTCATCCTGCGGCTCGGTCTCGGCTGAGCGCGCACGTGCCGTACATCGAAAAGGAGCAGACATGTCGACGATCAGGAAGTGGCTCACCGCCGGACGGGAACTGGCCGAGGACGAGCGGGGCGATGTTCCCGGATGGGTCTTGGTGACGCTGATGACAGCCGCGCTCGTCGTCGTGATCTGGGCTGTCGCGGGCCCGGCCCTGGTCGATCTGTTCGAGCAGGCGATGTCGCGAGTATCCGGCATGTGACCCGATGCCAGTGCGCGTCCGGTCAGCACTCGCCGATGAGCGAGGTTCCAGCCCCGTCGAGTTCGTGCTCGTCGGAGCGCTGCTGACTGCGCTCACGCTGGCTGTGCTGCAGGTCGCGTTCGCGGTCTACGTGCGCAACGTCGTGCACGATGCGGCTGTGGAGGGCGCCCACTACGCGGCTCTGGCCGACACGACGCCCGACGAGGGCGCTGCGCGGACGCAGGCGGTGATCAGTCGCGCCGTCGGGCCGTCCTATGCCGAGGACGTCGCGATCGGCGAGGACGGCAGTCTCGGGCATCCGAGCGTCGTGGTGCGCGTGCGCACGACGCTGCCGGTGCTCGGCCTGATCGGCATCCCGTATGGATTGGAGGTGGAGGCGCGTGCGCCGGTGGAGTCGTTCGGTGAGGAGTGAGCTGTCAGACGAGACGGGCTCGGCGGCACTCGAGTTCATCGTCGCCGGGGTGCTGCTGCTGGTCCCCCTCGTCTACCTCGTGCTCACGCTTGGTGCGGTGCAGGAGCAGACTCTCGGCGCCGAGGCCGCTGCGCGCCACACCGCGCGGGTGATCGGGCAGGCACCGGATGCTGACAGCGCCAGCGCCTCGGGAGACGCGGTGCTCGCCAGCGTGATCCGCGAGTACGGCATGGACGCGGATGCCGTCGAGGTCGGCATCACCTGCCGCCCCGCCGGCGCGCACTGTCCTGAGGCGGGCGCCACCGTGGTCGTCACCGTGCGCACCAGCGTCTCACTGCCGTTCATGCCGCCGTTGTTCGGGCTCGATCAGGTCGCCGCGATCCCCGTCGAAGCCCAATCCGCGCAGAAGGTGTCTCGCCTGTGGGGAAGCGGATGAGCCGCCCGACAGGTCTCAGAGCGCGGGTGCGCGCGCTCGCCGCGGACGACGACGGCAGCATCCTGCCGCTGATCCTCGGATACATGCTGCTGGCGATAGCGGTCGTGTTCACGTGCGTCTGCGCCACCGACCTGTACATCGCGCAGAAGCGCCTCGACTCGCTGGCCGATGCCGCAGCTCTCGCTGGATCCGACGGGTTCGTGCTCGAGGTCGACCGCGAGGATGTGCGGGCTGAGCTGACCGACGAGGGCGTGCGGGATCAGGCGGATGCTGTGGTGTCGGCGCTCGCGCAGGGCGCGCGACTGGTGTCAGCGGGCACGCCGGACGGCGTATCCGCCAGGGTCACGGTCGCCGCAGCCTGGCATCCGCCGTTCCTGACCCCGTTCGTGCCCGACGGGGTCCCTCTCGAGGCAACAGCGACCAGCCGCACGGCGCTGCGGTGAGCTCAACCGGGGCGCTTCGGCAGGAAGCGCGGCGTCCAGCGGACGAAACCAGCCGCTCCCAGCAGCGCGACGACGCCCATCACTCCTGTGGCCAGCGGCAGCGACACGGCAGCGGTGACACCGGCCACGATCAGCGGTGCGGCGGCGCCGCCGGCATCCGTCAGCGTCCGCCACGAACCGAGGAATGCCGCCGGCTCGCGCTCGGGGGCGAGATCTGCGCCGAATGTCAGCAGGATGCCGCTGGAGAGTCCGTTCGCGACACCGAGCACCGCGGCCATCAGCGCGAACCACATCGCCGCCTGATCGAGTTCGTGCGTGAAGGAGAGCGCGATGAAGCCCGCACCCATCATCAGCATCGACGGCATCGCCGCCCAGATGCGGCCGAAGCGGTCCATCACCTGGCCGCTCGCGTAGAACAGCGCGAAGTCGATCGCACCGGTCACACCGACGACCAGGGCGATCGTGGTGGCATCCAGCCCCAGCGACACGCCCCACAGTGGCAGGATCACCTGGCGGGCCGACCGCACCGCCGACAGCGCCGACGCCGAGATGCCCAGCCGCATCAACACGGCCCGGTACGCCCACATCGTGCGGAACACGCCGCGCTGATCGAGCGTGGGGATCGATCCGGTGACCACCTCGCCGGAGTCCTCGGCCACCGCCGCGCCGGTCGGCTTCAGCAGGACAGGGTTGCTCTTCTCGGGGTCAGGGCCGAACAGCACCATGGGCACGATCACGGCGGCACATGCGAGCAGCACCCAGATGCTCGACATCTCGGTGCCGGTCAGTTGGATGAGACCCGCCGCCAGGAACGGCCCCACGAACACGCCGAAGCGGAAGCTGCCGCCCAGCAGCGACAGCGCCCTGGCGCGAAAGCGCGGGGGCACGCGGGTCGTCATGAACGCGTGCCTGGCCAGGCCGAAGGCGGCGGCGCAGAAACCGAGCAGGAACACCGCCACGGCGAACAGCGCCAGGGTCGGGGCCAGCAGCATCCCGACGCCGGCGACCAGCGAGGCGGTGCCGGCGGCCACCATCGTGAAGCGCTCACCGATCTTCGCGACCAGGGCGCCCGCAGGGATGTTGCCGAAGAGCTGACCGATGACGAGAGCGGATGTCACGAGGGCCGCCATCGAGACATCGGCGCCGAGATTGGTCGCGATCACCGGGATCAGCGGGATCACCGCGCCCTCACCGAGCGCGAAAAGCACGGTCGGCGCATAGACCATCGGCCCGAACCGCTTCAGTACACTCGCCGCGCTGTCGCTCACACGTTCACGCTAGCGCGCCCCGCGCGATAGGCTGAACCGACATGTTCGAACTCGATCTCTCCGCCGATATCCAGGCCCTGCGACAGACCTTCAGCGACATCCGCGAGGTCGTCGATGTCACCGCCCTGCGCGAAGACATCGTGCGACTCAGTGAAGAGGCCGGGGCCCCTGATCTGTGGGACGACCCCGAGCAGGCGCAGAAGGTGACCAGCGCGCTCAGCCACAAGCAGGCCGACCTGAAGCGCGTCACCGAGCTCGAGCAGCGCCTCGACGACCTCGACGTGCTCGTCGAGCTCGCCAATGAGATGCAGGATGAGGACTCCGCAGACGAGGCCCGCCGCGAGCTCGCCGCCCTCACCGGCACGATCAACCAGCTCGAGGTCCAGACGCTGATGGACGGCGAGTACGACGAGCGCAACGCCATCATCACCATCCGCTCCGGTGCCGGCGGCGACGACGCCACCGACTTCGCCGAGATGCTGATGCGCATGTACCTGCGCTGGGCCGAGAAGCACGGCTACCCGGTGAAGGTGATGGACACCTCCTATGCCGAGGGCGCCGGCATCAAGTCCGCCACCTTCGAGGTCACGGCGCCGTACGCGTTCGGCACCCTGTCGGTCGAGGCCGGCACGCACCGCCTCGCGCGCATCAGCCCCTTCGGGTCGGCGGACAAGCGGCAGACCTCGTTCGCCGCGGTCGAGGTCATTCCTCTCATGGAGGAGGCCACCGAGGTCGAGATCCCAGAGAACGACATCCGCGTCGATGTGTTCCGCTCGTCGGGCCCGGGTGGCCAGTCGGTGAACACCACCGACTCCGCTGTGCGCCTGACGCACCTTCCGACCGGCATCGTCGTCTCGATGCAGAACGAGAAGTCGCAGATCCAGAACCGTGCCGCCGCCATGCGCGTGCTGCAGACCCGACTTCTGCTGCTTCAGAAGGAAGAGGAAGCGGCGAAGAAGAAGGAGCTCGCAGGCAACATCACCGCGAGCTGGGGCGACCAGATGCGCTCGTACTTCCTCTACGGGCAGCAGCTGGTCAAGGACCTGCGCACCGGCCACGAGTCCGGCAACCCCGCCAACGTGTTCGATGGCGACCTCGATGACTTCATCTCGGCGGGCATCCGTTGGCGCAAGCGCAAGGAAGAGGACTGAGCCTCACCCGCCTTGAAACAGACTGAGGGCCCGGAAGCGAAGCTTCCGGGCCCTCAGTGCATCATGGTGTCATCACGGGGTTGCGCAGGTGGTCGCACCTTCGATGAGCTTCTCCGAGAATGCCGACAGGGCGTCTGCGTCGGTCAGCGCTTCGTCGCCGGCCGCGATCACGCTCAGCGTGTCGTCGGAGATGTCGGAGTCGACGAAGTACTGCGCGTAGCAGGTCAGCTGGTCGTCCGTCAGAGTGCCGTCCTGGCCGGTCACGCTCATGATCTCGTCGAGGCCCACGAGGACCTCATCGGCCGTCGGGCGGCCCTCGCCGGAGGGCGCCGCTGAGTCATCCGGGGTGGCGCCCTCGGAGCTCTCCGTTGACGGTGCGCTGGAGGGCAGCTCGCTGACGGCGGAGCCCACGGCGAACAGCACCGCGACGGTGAAGATGATCGTGCCGACGATGCCGCCGATGATCGAGAGGATCAGGCCGGTGATCGAGGGCCACTTCTTCGTGTTCTTCTGGAAGATCGCGATGAGCGAGACGACGAACGCCGCGAACAGCACGACGGCGCCGAAGATGAACGTGACCGGAATGCACGCGAGGATCGTTCCGAGGATCGCCAGACCGAAGCCGACGAAGCCGAGCACCGGCGTCTTCTTCGGGCCGGTGGGCGCCGGCTCAAGGTACGGCGTGCCGTACGGCGCCTCTCCGACAGCGGGCGCACCCGGGGCCTGGTAGGCACCCGGATAGGCGGCCGTCGCGTTCAGATCGGCGTATCCAGGGGCGGCCGGCGGCGCGTAGCCGGGCGCGGTGTAGTCCGACGGCGGGTACGCCGGAGTCGGGTTCTCGTCCGCTGTCGGTGCGTCGGCCTGTGCGGGCGCGGCCTGGATGTCCTCACGGAGCACGGTCGCATCCGGGTCGAAGGCGCCGGCGTCAGCATCCGGCGTCGTGGGCTGCTGCTGTCCCGACTCGGGGGCGAAGTGCTCGGTCCACTGCTCGCCGTCCCACCAGCGCTGACGTCCGGATCCGTCGTCGTACCATCCTGCAGGCGTGCTCATGGCGCCCTCCTCAAGTCTGTTGCTCCGCGGCCGGGGCCGCGAATTCCCCTCATGGCGTCGATATGCGCCCCTACGTGTATACCAGTCATGGTGCTCTGGCGTGGGGGAAGCACTGACGGATGCCACGGGGGAGTGTCGCTCGGCTGCGATTCGCTCCGCGCGCCTAGGCTCGAATGGCCATGATCCGGTTCGAAAACGTCACCAAACGCTATCGAGGCACCAAACGCCCCGCGCTGTCCGATGTCGACTTCAACGTCGATTCGGGGGAGTTCGTGTTCCTCGTCGGGGCCTCCGGCTCCGGCAAGTCCACCTGCCTGCGACTGATCCTCCGCGAAGATGTGCCGACCACCGGCCGCGTCGCCGTGCTCGGTCGAGACCTGCGCTCGCTCGCCAATCGCAAAGTGCCGTACTTCCGGCGTCAGATCGGGTCGGTGTTCCAGGACTTCCGGCTGCTGCCGTCGAAGACGGTCGCCCAGAACGTGGCCTTTTCGCTGCAGGTGATCGGCTCGTCGCGCGGGTTCATCCAGCAGGCTGTGCCCGAGGCACTCGCGCTGGTGGGTCTCGACGGCAAGGCGAAGCGGATGCCCCACGAGCTCTCCGGCGGTGAGCAGCAGCGCGTCGCGATCGCGCGCGCGATCGTGAACCGCCCCAAGGTGCTGCTGGCCGATGAGCCCACCGGAAACCTCGATCCTGCGACCTCGGTCGGCATCATGCAGCTGCTGACCCGCATCAACGCCAGTGGCACGACCATCGTGATGGCCACCCATGAGGCAGGATTCGTCGATCAGATGCAGCGCCGCGTGATCGAACTGCAGAACGGTGAGATGGTGCGAGACGAGGCGGGCGGCGGATACGGCGACACGTCCAGCATCCCCCGGCTCCTGCCCGAGGCAGTGCCGGGCGCGGCAGCCGCGGCAGCCCTGACGGCCGTGCAGGAGGTGCAGCGCGAGAGCCTGACCGGCGCCTCGCCCACCGCGTCCGCTCCCGCAGCATCCGCTCCGGCACCGGCCCCGGCCGAGAAGACCGCACCACCCGCGGACGCCGCCCCGGCGACCGAGGTCCGTCCACCAGACCCACCCGAGTCGTCTGAGATCCCCGCACCGGCCGACGTTCCGACGCCGCCCGAGGAGCGACCCTCCACCCTCGGCCCGCGCACGAACCCGATCATCATCCCCGAGGTCGACGTCGCCGAGCTCGGCATGGCCGACCGCCTCGGCCTCTCGGATGATGACGATGAGGAAGTGGGGCCGACATCATGAGATTCGGACTCATCGTCGGCGAGGCCCTCGCGGGGCTGCGTCGCAACATCTCCATGGTCATCTCCGTGGTGCTCGTCACCTTCGTCTCGCTGACCTTCGTGGGCGCAGCGATCCTGATGCAGACCCAGATCAGCACCATGCGCGCGTACTGGGGCGAGCAGGCCGAGGTCACCGTCTACATGTGCTCGCCGCTGTCTACTTCGGCGAACTGCGTGGACGGCGCGGCCACCGAGGATCAGGTGGAGAAGATCAAGAACGACCTGGCCGGCGACGCACTGTCGCCACTGATCAGCAAGGTGGCGTTCGAGAACAAGGAAGCCACCTTCAAGCTCTGGATCGAGCGCTTCGGCGAAGAGCAGGCGAACGCGTTCGGCGTCGAGAACATGGGCGAGGTCTTCCGTGTCACGCTGAAGAACCCGCAGCAGTCCGAGGTCATCAGCGAGGCGTTCTCGGGTGTCGCCGGCGTCGACGAGGTGCAGGATCAGCGCAAGCTGCTCGATCCGCTCTTCTCTGCCCTGACGGTTGCGACCTACATCGCGGTCGGCGTCGCGGCGCTCATGCTCATCGCTGCGGTGCTGCTGATCGGCACCACGATCCGCCTGTCGGCGTACGCACGCCGCAAGGAGATCGCGATCATGCGCCTGGTCGGCGCCTCGAACCGCTCGATTCAGATGCCGTTCGTTCTCGAGGGTGTGTTCGCGGCGTTCCTCGGGTCGGTCTTCGCCAGCGCGGCCGTGCTCGTCGGCGTGCATTTCGGGGTGGAGGGATATCTCGCCGAGCGAGTGCCGTTCATGCGCCCGCTGGTCGGGATGTCGGATGCTGTCTTCGTGGTCCCCGTGCTGATCGGCATCGGCGTCGTGCTCGCCGCCCTGTCTGCTGGGTTCGCGATCCGCCGCTGGCTGCGTACGTAGTCGCCGACGGGAACCTGTAGAGTTATGGGCTGTCTGTCGTCAGGAGAAGAACATGCCCAGGGAACGCGGTGAGAAGGTCGTCGCGACCAACCGTCGCGCGCGTCACGACTACAACCTCGAGAAGTCCTATGAGGCGGGCCTGGTGCTCACCGGCACCGAGGTCAAGTCGCTGCGCCAGGGTCGCGCGAACCTGAGCGACGGCTATGCCTTCATCAAGGGCGGAGAGGCGTTCCTCGACGCCGTGCACATCCCGGAGTACTCGCAGGGGCACTGGACGAACCACTCCGCCAAGCGGATCCGCAAGCTGCTGCTGCACCGCGAGGAGATCCTCAAGCTCGAGCACGCCGTCTCGGCTGGCGGCTACACGCTGGTCCCGCTGAAGCTGTACTTCTCGGACGGTCGGGCGAAGGTCGAGATCGCGCTGGCCAAGGGCAAGCGCGAGTTCGACAAGCGCCAGACGCTGCGCGAGCGGCAGGACAAGCGCGAAGCCGATCGCGCGATGCGCACCCGCAACCGGATGGGCGAGTAGCCGGCAGTAACTCAGCCGTCGCGCAGTTCCCGCTTGAGGATCTTGCCGCTCTGATTGCGCGGCAGCGCGTCGATGAACCGCACCGCCTTCGGCACCTTGAACGACGCGAGCCGGCCGCTCACGTGCACGAGCAGTTCGCCTTCTGTGACGGACTCATCCGGCTTGAGCACGACGCACGCCACAATCGCCTCGATCCACCGGTCATCTGGCACGCCGATCACGGCGGCCTCAGCGACTGCGGGGTGCGTGTAGATCGCATCCTCCACCTCGCGGGACGCCACCATGATGCCGCCCGTGTTGATCGCGTCCTTGATGCGGTCGACGACAGTCAGGTAGCCCTCTGCATCGCGGATGACGAGATCGCCCGAGTGGAACCATCCGTCGCGGAACGCCTCGGCGGTCTCCTCGGGCTTGTTCCAGTACCCCTGGGCCAATTGCGGCGAGCGGTACAGCACCTCGCCGGGCTCGCCGTCGGGCACATCGTGTCCGTGCTCATCGACCACGCGGGTCTCCACGAACAGGATCGGGCGCCCAGCCGAAGCGGGTCGATCCTCGTGATCCTCCGGACGCAGCACCGTGGCCAGCGGACCGATCTCGGACTGGCCGAAGCAGTTGTAGAAGCCGAGGGCCGGGTAGCGCTCGCGCAACCGATTCAACACGGTCACCGGCATGATCGACGCGCCGTACTGCGCCTTCACGAGCGATGACAGATCTGCGGCGTCCAGATCAGGGTGACTCGCGAGCGGCACCCACACGGTCGGCGCCAGGAACAGCGACCCGATCCGCTCCTCGGTGACGGTGCGCAGGATCCGCGCGATGTCGGGAGCGGGAAGGAGGCGGATGGTCGCGCCGATCGCGAGATAGGGGAGCATGAAGACGTGCATCGCCGCCGAGTGGTACAGCGGCATGCAGATCAGCGGCGCGTCGGCGAGCTTCTGGTCCAACGCCACGATCACCGCCGCGTACTCCGCCACGAGGGCCGCGTGCGTGAGCATGGCGCCCTTCGGCTGAGAGGTCGTCCCCGAGGTGTACAGCAGCTGCACCAGGGCGTCGCCGTCCACGTCCGCCGGCAGCTCCACCACGTCGCCGACGCTGCTGCGGGCCAGGAAGGCGTCGTCCTCGTCGCGCAGCGCCATGACGGTCTCCACGTGCGTGTCGGCGCGCACCGCGTCGAAGTGCGCGCGCAGCTGCGGATCGACCAGGGCAGCTGTGGCTCCGGACTGCTCGATGAGATACGCGAGTTCCGCGCCGTGCAGCGCATAGTTCACCGGCACGTGCACGAGCCCTGCGCGGGCGATCGCGAGGAAAGCGATGACGTACGCATCGGAGTTCGTGCCGTAGGTGACCACACGTCCACCGGCCGCGATTCCCCACCCTCGCAGCTCGGCGGCTCCCCGGGTGACGGCATCGTCGAGGTCCCGATACGTCCACTCCCGCTCCTCGAAGCGCAAGGCGATCGCGGCCGGTGTTCGCGCGGCGCTGCGCCGGAGCATCCCGTCCACTGTGTTGGTTCGCCAGGGCTGCGGAGTGGACATCGTCGTCATGACCATCACGCTAGTCGTCCAGGGCCCTGCCCGCACGCGGGCGACTACAGCTGCGGTTCGAAGCCGAAGACCCGACCGAGGAATCGCAGCTCGGTCTCCAGCGACGCGATGATCGTCTCCGCCGCGCGGAAGCCGTGTCCCTCTCCCTCGAACAGCACGTACTCGTGCGGCACACCTCGAGCGGCCAGAGCATCCCGGATCACCTCGGACTGCGCCGGCGGCACGACGCGGTCCTCGCTGCCCTGTTCCAGCAGCACCGGCACATCGATCCGATCGACGTGTGTCAGAGGGGAGCGCTCGATGTAGACCGCCTCCGCCTCGGGGAGGGGCCCTACGAGTCCGTTGAGGTAGTGGGCCTCGAAATCGTGCGTGTCGGCAGCCAGCATCCGAAGATCGGCGACGCCGTACCGCGAGATGCCAGCGCCGAACGTGCCGCCGCGGACGAGCGCGCACAGCACCGTCCATCCGCCCGCCGACCCGCCGCGGATCGCGATCCGCGCGGGGTCGGCGAGACCGGCATCCGCCATGCCCCTGGCGGCGGCGATGACGTCGTCGACGTCGACGACGCCCCACGCGCCGTCCAGCCGCTCGCGGTACGCGCGACCGTAGCCGGTCGAGCCGCCGTAGTTCACGTCGAGCACGCCGATGCCGCGGCTGGTCCAGTACGCGTAGGCGGTGGATGCTGCGCCCGAGACGTGCGAGGTCGGTCCACCGTGCACCATGACGATGTACGGCGGCAGCGCGCCCTCGGGGCCTGTCGCGTCGGGGGTCGTCGGCGGGTAGTCGAAAGCGTGCACCGGACCGTGCGGCCCGTCGAAGGTGACCGGTCGTGCGCGCGGCACCCACGCGGCCTTGGCCTCGTCGCCGCCGGTCACCGTGGTGACAGCGCCGTGGTCGACGTCGATGCACCACAGACCCGACCCCACCGTCGCACCGGCGCCCGAGATCAGCACGCGCGATCCGTGGGCATCGTCGATGCTGGTGCCGGCCGTGATCGGCAGCGTCAGCAGCTCGACCTGGCCCTCCGCGCCGATGAGGACGATCTCGTCGTCGCCGTTCGTGCGCACTGCGACGATGCGTCCGTCATGCAGCGGCTGGTACCAGCGATTGCCGAGCACCCACAGCCCGCCTCCCGTGTCGGCGTCCGCAGGTGCCACCGGCTGCGGGGAAAGCGGGTTTCGCCCGTCTGCGACGCGCACACGGTGCAGGTTCCACCGTCCGGACGGGTCGTCGAGGTACAGCAGCTCGTCTTCGCCGGCCCATTCCGGCTGCAGTGCAGCGTGCGTCGAGATCGACGCGATCTCATCGCCGTCCACGGGGGCGATGTGCAGCAGGGCCTGCTCCCATGGCATCTTGATGCCGCTCCACTGCACCCACGCGATGCGCGTGCCATCGGGGGAGAGGGCGGGGTGCGCGACGAAGCCGCTCGTCGAGATGAAGACCCGGACGGCGCTGTCGTCGTCGGCGGCGGCAGAGCCGTCGAGAGGGATCTCCACGATCGCCCTCAGATGCTGCGCGGGGCGCAGATCCTCGCGCACCGCCAGCAGCCGCCCGTGCTGCAGGCGCAGCCCACCGAACGCCGCACCCTGGGCGGTCAGCGGATCGGGAGCGCCGCCACGGGGCATCCGATACACGCGCTGGTCGTCCTTGTCGACGAAGAACAGCGTGCCGTCGGCATCTGCTGTCCACGATCCGCCGCCGTACTCATGCACGCGCGAGCGTGCGTTCCACGGCGCCGGCAGGATGACTTCGCCCGTCGAGCTGCGCACAGCGATGCGGCCGCCCTCGGATGGCACTGACTCGCCCCACCAGATCTCGTCGCCGACGAAGAGCGCGCCTTCGATGCGCGGCGAGGCCTGCGCGATCTGCGCGGCGGTGAACGGAGAGGACCACGAGCCGAACGATGACGTCATGGCATCGAGCCTAGCCAGCCGCGCCCTGTCACACGGCGTCACACAGTATGCGTCGCTGTGCTCGGCTCACCTAGCGTTCTGTAAACGCTCTCCGACCGATCGGGGGCACCGACACCGTGAGGAGAATGCCATGAGTCGCGTCCCGTTCTCCTTCGAGCTCTACCCGCCGCG
Organism: Microbacterium sp. H1-D42; assembly: GCF_022637555.1. Lineage (NCBI taxonomy): Bacteria > Bacillati > Actinomycetota > Actinomycetes > Micrococcales > Microbacteriaceae > Microbacterium > Microbacterium sp. H1-D42. The sequence goes on from NZ_CP093342.1 coordinate 1,266,646, forward strand.
CACCGATGCGAGTGCCAAGGCGCTGCACGAGACGATCGATCAGCTGGCTGCTGCCGGCCCCGACTTCCTCTCGGTCACCTACGGTGCCGGAGGCTCGACCGGCGGTCGCTCGCTCGATGTGCTGCGCTACATCCGCGCTCACACCGACACTGAGCCGCTCGCGCATCTCACCTGTGTGGGCAACACCTACGCGGGTGCCGCGCGGCTGATCCGCGAGTTCCTGGATGCCGGGGTGCGCAGCTTCCTCGCTCTGCGGGGCGACCCGCCCGCCGGCCACCAGGACGGCGAGCCGTTCCTCGGCGACCTGGAGAGCTCAGCGCAGCTCGTGCAGCTCATCGACCGGGTGCAGGCGGAACGCGCCCCATATGAGGAGTCCCCCGTTCCCGGCAACCCCGGAGCCATTCGGGTCGCACCGCGCTGCAAGGTCGACATCGCCGTCGCAGCGTTTCCCAACGGGCATCCGCGCTCCGCCTACAGCAGCCAGCACGTCGACGCGCTCCTTGCCAAGCAGGCCGCCGGCGCCACGCTCGCGATCACGCAGCTGTTCTTCCACCCCGACCACTACCTGGCGTTCGTCGAGCGCGCCCGCCGCGCCGGCGTCACGATCCCGATCCTTCCCGGCATCATGCCGATCACCTCGCCCACCCGCCTCACCCGTGTGCTCGAGCTCACCGGCGAGGAGCTGCCGAGCGAGCTCGCGATCGCGCTCGAGATCGAGCCGACCGCCGAGGGGCGCCGTCAGATCGGCATCCGCTGGGCATCCGATCTCGTCCGCGCCGTCGTCGACGGCGGTGCGCCCGGCGTGCACCTCTACGCCTTCAACCAGCACGAGACCGTGCTGGACGTCCTCCGCTCGTCGGGTGTGATCCCCGAGGATCAGCGCTCCGCAACCCCACAGCTCTCCGCAACAACGAAGTAAGGAATCTCATGACCGCTTTCCCCGCCGGGACGATCCTCGGCTACCCGCGCATCGGACGTCGTCGCGAGCTGAAGAAGGCCGTCGAGTCCTTCTGGGCCGGTCGCATCGATCAGGCAGAGCTGGAGAGCACCGCCGCTGCGCTGCGCGCGGCGACCCGAGTGCGCCTGGCGTCGCTGGGTCTCGGCAGCGAGGACTCCGCCATCCCGGAGTCGTTCTCGTTCTACGACCAGGTGCTCGACGCTGCTGTGACCGTCGGCGCGATCCCGGCACGCTTCGAGGACCTGCGCGAGGCCGACGGCACGATCGGGCTGCCGGCGTACTTCACGATCGCCCGCGGAGAGGGCGACCGTGCAGCATCCGAGATGACGAAGTGGTTCGACTCGAACTACCACTACCTCGTGCCAGAGATCGGACCCGAGACGAATTTCTCGCTGTCGAACGACAGCATCGTGCGCCAGGTGCGCGAGGCGGCAGCCGGCGGCTTCCGCACCCGCCCCGTCATCGTCGGGCCCGTCACGCTGCTCGCGCTGGCGAAGGCGTCGGATGCTGCGCCAGAGGGCTACGACCCGCTCACGCGTCTGGATGATGTGCTGCCGGTGTACGTCGAGCTGCTGTCGCAGCTGAAGGCAGCCGGTGCCGAGTGGGTGCAGCTGGATGAGCCGGCACTGGTCAGCGAGTCGCTGCCGGTCGACACCGCGACGCTGGCGGGTGCTGCGGCCCGCGCTCTCGCCGTGCTCGGCGGCGCCTCGGAGCGCCCGTCGATCCTGGTGGCCGCACCCTACGCCGCTCTCGGCGACACGCTCGCCGTTCTGGCCGCAGCTCCCATCGAGGCGATCGCGATCGACCTGGTGCGCGGCGATGTTCCTGCCGCGCTTCCGGCGCTGGGCGACAAGGTGCTCGTCGGCGGTGTGATCGACGGTCACAACATCTGGCGCGGCGACCTTGACGGCGCTTTCGACAAGCTCGAGGCGCTGCGGGCTCTTGGAGCCACCTCGGTGGCGGCGTCGACCTCGACCTCGCTGCTGCACGTGCCGCACGATGTCGCCGAGGAGACGCTGCTCGATCCTCGTCTCGTGTCGTGGCTGGCGTTCGCCGACCAGAAGGTCGGCCAGGTCGTGACGCTCGCAGCGGGACTCGCGCAGGGGCGGGATGCCATCGCTGCCGAGCTCGCCGAGGCATCCGCTGCGCTGACGGATCGTCAGGACGCCCCCGGCGTCCGTGACGGCGCCGTGCGCGGTCGCGAGGTGGCGGACGCCGACTTCTCGCGCGTCGCGTACGAGGAGCGCGAGAGCGCACAGCAGGCGCTGGACCTGCCCGCGCTGCCGCTCACGACCATCGGGTCGTTCCCGCAGACCGGCGACATCCGCCGCGCCCGCGCTCAGTTCCTGCGTGGCGAGCTGCCAGCCGAGGACTACGACGTGTTCCTCAAGCGCGAGATCGATCAGGTCGTCGCGCTGCAGGAGGACCTCGGCCTCGACGTGCTGGTGCATGGCGAGCCGGAGCGCAACGACATGGTGCAGTACTTCGCCGAGAACCTCGACGGGTTCGCCGTCACGCAGCACGGCTGGGTGCAGTCCTACGGCTCGCGCGCCACTCGGCCCTCGATCCTGTGGGGCGATGTGTCGCGTCCGGCGCCCATCACGATCTCCTGGGCTGGCTATTCGCAGTCGCTGAGCGTCAAGCACGTCAAGGGCATGCTGACCGGCCCCGTGACGATCCTGGCCTGGTCGTTCGTGCGTGACGACCAGCCCCTCGGCGAGACCGCGAACCAGGTCGCCCTGGCACTGCGCGATGAGATCGCCGACCTCGAGCAGGCCGGCATCGCCATCATCCAGGTCGACGAGCCGGCGCTGCGCGAGCTGCTGCCGCTGAAGACGGCCGACCAGGCCGCCTACCTGGACTGGTCGGTGGGATCGTTCCGCCTCGCCACCGGCGGCGCGGCGGCTGCCACGCAGATCCACACGCACCTCTGCTATTCGGAGTTCGGCGTCGTGATCGACGCGATTCGCGCGCTGGACGCCGACGTCACCTCGATCGAGGCGGCCCGCAGCCGCATGGCCGTCGTCGGCGACATCGCGGAGTACGGCTTCGACCACGGCATCGGCCCCGGCGTGTACGACATCCACTCGCCCCGTGTGCCGAGCATCGACGAGATCGAGGTGCTGCTGCGCCGTGCCGTCGACGCCCTGCCGATGCGCCAGCTGTGGGTCAACCCGGACTGCGGTCTGAAGACCCGCGGCTATGACGAGACCGTCGCCTCGCTGCGCAACATCGTCGAGGCCACCCGTCGCGTGCGCGAGGACGTGGCTGTCGCCGTCTGACTCACGAGTCGATGAGAAATGCCCCCGCCGGTTCAGACCGGCGGGGGCATTTCCGCGTTCTGGCTGTTGTCAGACGGCGCGCAGCACCGCGACGACCTTGCCGAGCACGACGGCGTCATCGCCGAGGATCGGCTCGAAAGCCGAGTTGCGTGGGAGCAGCCAGGTGTGGCCGTCGCGCCGGCGGAACGTCTTCACCGTGGCCTCGCCGTCGATCATCGCTGCGACGATCTCACCGTTCTCGGCGTTGTTCTGCGTGCGCACGACGACCCAGTCGCCGTCGCAGATGGCCGCGTCGATCATCGACTCGCCGCTGACCTTCAGCATGAAGAGGTCGCCCTTGCCGACCAGCTGACGCGGCAGCGGGAAGATCTCCTCCACCTGCTGGTCGGCGGTGATCGGCACGCCTGCGGCGATCTGCCCCACGAGTGGCACGAGTGCGGCGTCGCCAACGGACGGCGCCGTGTCTGCCGGATTCTCGGTGCCTGAGCCGGGCAGGTCGATCAGCACTTCCATCGCCCTGGTCTTGCCAGGGTCCCGGCGCAGGTAGCCGCTGAGCTCGAGCTGGCCGAGCTGATGCGTGACGCTGGACAGCGACTTCAAGCCGACGGCATCGCCGATCTCGCGCATGCTCGGCGGGTAGCCGTGCCGAGCGATCGACGTCTGAATCACCTCGAGGATGGCCATCTGCTTCGCGCTCAGGCTCTTGCGTCGACGTGTACGCGGAGCCTCGGATGCGGGGGCGGTGTTGTCGCTCATCGGTGCTCCTTCATACCTTCCTGCCCGGTGCGGATCCGCGTGGTCGCGGGCATCCGGTTCGAATGTCGGTGGCCCATGATGGGCTGTCCATATCGAAACCGTATCCGAGATACAGGTGAAAACGGAAGATCTGTTCGAGCGTGTCGAAGAATCAGGTGATCCGGTTTCGAAGAATTCTTGACAGATGTTCGAGTTCGAAGATACATTCGGTACGTAGCTTCGCATCCGGCCTCCCCGGCCGGATGCCGGATGCGAAAGCTATGACACTTCGGCCCAGAACACCGCCAGTGCAGAACAGCGGCAGAGCAGAGGAGCATCACATGAGCACGATCGGAATCTCGGCACCCATGACCACGCAGGTCGCGGTGTACCCGATCCGGCCTGTGAACGTGCCGGCTGTGAAGGCGACCCGCCTGCGGCTGACCACGCGTGGACGTCGCGTCCTCCTCGCGATCGCCGCGCTCCCGATCGTGATCGGCATCGCCGTCTCGGTGATCGCCGGTGGGTCCGCCCTCGCCTCCGGTGCGCAGGCGGCACCGGTCTCGTTCGAGACGGTGACCGTGCTGCCAGGCGACACGCTCTGGTCGATCGCCGCCGAGGTCGCACCTGAAGCGGACCCGCGTGTCGTCATCGAAGACGTCAAGCGCCTGAACAACCTCAGCTCCGGACTGATTCAGGTCGGCTCCGATATCGCGATCCCGGTCGCGTACGCCAACTGACCCGACCGTCACGAAGCCGCCGAAGGCGGGTGCTCGCCCTACGATGGGAAGGGTGACCTCCCTCGATGAGCTGCCCCTCCGCGATGATCTTCGCGGGCTCACTCCCTACGGCGCTCCGCAGGCCCCTCTGCCCGTCGCGCTGAACGTGAACGAGAACACTCATCCGGTTCCGGATGAGGTCGCCAGCGACATCCTCGACGACATCGCTCTCGCTCTGCGCGACGTCAACCGATACCCGGACCGCGAGTTCACGACGCTTCGCGAGGGATTCGCCGACTACCTCGGTCATGGCCTCACCGCCGAGCAGATCTGGGCCGGCAACGGCTCCAACGAGGTGCTGCAGCACATCATGCAGGCGTTCGCGGGTCCTGGGCGCACGGTGTTCGGATTCGCGCCGACGTACTCGATGTACCCGCTTATCGCCCAGGGCACCGGTGCACGCTGGGTCGCCGGCACGCGGGATGACGACTACACGCTCACCCCGCAGGATGCCGCCGCTCAGGTCGCCGCCGCCGACCCTGACGTCGTGCTGCTGTGCGCGCCCAACAATCCGACGGGCACGCCGCTCGGGCTCGACGTGATCGCCGCGGTGTACGAAGCAGCACGCGGTGTGGTGATCGTCGACGAGGCGTACTTCGAGTTCGCTCCACGCGACGCCGTCTCGGCGGTCACGGTGCTGCACGGCCGCCCGCGACTGGCGATCTCGCGCACCATGAGCAAGGCCTTCGCCTTCGCGGGTGCCAGGGTGGGATACCTCGCGGCCGACCCGGCATTCATCGACGCGCTGCGCCTCGTGCGCCTGCCCTACCACCTCAGCGCCCTGACCCAGGCGGCCGCCGTCGCGGCACTGCGCAACGCCGAGACCATGCTGCGCATGGTCGACGAGATCGTCGAGCAGCGCGATCGCATCTCCGCGACGCTGGAAGCGCTCGGCTACCTGCCGCACGAATCGTGGTCGAACTTCGTGCTGTTCGGCGGCGTCGATGACCCGCAGGCACTCTGGCGAGCCCTGTACGAGCGCGGAGTCCTCATCCGCGATGTCGGCATCCCCGGTCACCTCCGCGTCTCGGCGGGCACTGAGGCCGAGACCACTGCCTTTCTGGAAGCACTCGCGTCGATAGGATCACCCTCATGAGCGACCTCCGCCCCGTCAAGGGCAACGCACAGCACTCTCGGACTGCAAAGCGCACGCGCAGCACGTCGGAATCGACGGTCGAGGTCGAGGTGAACCTCGACGGCACCGGCCGCAGCGACATCGACACCTCCGTGCCGTTCTTCGACCACATGCTCACGGCCTTCGCGAAGCACTCGCTCACCGACCTCACCGTTCGCGCGAACGGTGACACCCAGATCGACGCGCACCACACCGTCGAGGACATCTCGATCGTGCTCGGACAGGCGATCCGTGAGGCTTTGGGCGACAAGGCCGGCATCTCCCGCTACGGCGATGCGCTCGTGCCGTTGGACGAAGCACTCGCGCAGGCGGTCGTCGACATCTCGGGGCGTCCGTTCCTGGTGCACGACGGCGAGCCTGCCGGTTTCGAATTCCACCTCATCGGCGGGCACTTCACCGGCTCGCTGGTGCGTCACGTCTTCGAGGCGATCACGTTCAACGCTGGGCTCACCGTGCACGTCCGGGTTCTCGGGGGTCGCGATCCGCACCACATCGCCGAGGCCGAGTTCAAGGCGTTCGCGCGTGCGTTCCGTCAGGCCAAGGCTGCCGACCCCCTGGTCGAGGGCATCCCGTCCACGAAGGGCGCGCTGTGAGCACTGCGCACGTCGCGGTCTTCGACTACGAGTCGGGCAACGTCCACTCCGCCGTCAAGGCGCTGGTCGCGGCCGGAGCCGACGTGGAGCTGACCCGTGATCGCGACCGGGCACTCGCCGCCGACGGTCTCGTGGTGCCGGGCGTCGGCGCATTCGCGGCCGTCCATGAGGCGTTGCGCGCCCATGGTGGCGATGAGATCATCGACCGGCGACTGGCCGGCGGGCGTCCCGTGCTGGGCATCTGCGTCGGCATGCAGGTGATGTTCGAGCGCGGCTTGGAGCGAGGGCAGAACACCGAGGGACTGGGGGAGTGGCCGGGCACGGTCACCGAGCTCGAAGCCCCGGTGCTGCCGCACATGGGCTGGAACACGGTCGAGCCTGGCGAAGGATCTGTGCTGTTCCGCGGCCTCGAGCACGAGCGCTTCTACTTCGTGCACTCGTTCGCCGCGAAGGAATGGGAGCTGGACGTGATCCCGCCGTTCCCGAAGCCTGCGGTCACGTACGCCACACACGGCGAGAGGTTCATCGCCGCCGTCGAGAACGGTCCGCTCTCCGCCACCCAGTTCCACCCCGAGAAGTCCGGCGATGCTGGCATCCGACTGCTGCGCAACTGGGTCGAATCCCTCTGACGCTGCAACAGGGTTTGAGGACTGCGCCGCCGCCGACTACTCTCAACTCTCGTGCCACTGTGGCCGCTCTCGTGCCCATCCGGGCCCACATACCCCCTTCTCCAAGGACGTCATGAACGATTTCGCACAGTCACCTTCTCTGATCCTGCTGCCTGCCGTGGACGTCGCGGGCGGAAAGGCGGTGCGACTCACCCAGGGCGAGGCGGGCACCGAGACCAACTACGGCGACCCTGTTGACGCGGCGGGTGAGTTCGTCGACGCCGGAGCGCAGTGGATCCACCTCGTCGATCTCGATGCGGCGTTCGGTCGCGGCAGCAATTCGGCGATCCTGCGCAAGGTCATCAAGCAGTACCGCGGAGTGAACGTCGAGGTCTCCGGTGGCATCCGCGACGACGCCAGCCTCGAGGCGGCCCTCGAGTCGGGCGCATCCCGCATCAACCTCGGCACCGCGGCCCTCGAGAACCCCGAGTGGGCGGCGGATGTGATCAGCCGCTACGGCGAGGCGATCGCCGTCGGACTCGATGTGCGCGGCACGACCCTCGCGGCTCGTGGCTGGACCGAAGAGGGCGGCGACATCTGGGAGGTGCTGGAGCGCCTCGAAGAGGCCGGCTGCAGCCGCTACGTCGTCACTGACGTCACCAAGGACGGCACGCTGCGCGGCCCGAACCTCGACCTGCTGCGCGAGATCACCTCGCGCACGCCCAAGCCTGTGATCGCCTCCGGCGGCGTGGCCACGCTGGACGACATCGCGGCGCTGCGCGAGCTGGTGCCGCTCGGCGTCGAGGGTGCCATCGTCGGCAAGGCGCTCTACGCCGGACAGTTCACGCTGGCCGAGGCACTGGACGTTGCAGGGGACTGAGGACATCAGCGCGCACGACGACGCCCACCACGCCAACACGGGCGACTCAGCCGGCGTCCCATGGGAGGGGCGCAGCTTCGAGCCGAACGCGAACGCTTCGGATGACGGCTCGGCCGACCCTGCCCTGCTGGCGGCGCTGCTGCGCTTCCGCGCCGGCGACGGGTCTCAGGCCGAGGTCGTCGAGGCGTTCCGCAGTGCCCGCGTACTGGTGCCGCTGGTCGCCGAGAAGGGCGATGAGGGCATCGGCCCCACCGGCTTGAAGGTCGACAAGACGCAGGAGCTGTCGATCGTCACGGTCGCAGCCCCGGACGGACGGCGAGTGCAGCCGGTGTTCTCGTCGGTCGACACGATGCGGCGATGGGATCCGCTGGCGCGCCCGATCCCGGTCGAAGCCGTGCGCGTGGCGCTGTCGGCGTCGAGCGAGGAGACCGACCTGATCGTGCTGGATCCGGCATCCGACACCGAGTTCGTGCTGCGTCGCCCTGCGGTGTGGGCGATCGCACAGGACCAGGCTTGGGAGCCGAGCTTCCTCTCGCCCGAGGTCTTCGCGGCGCTGCGCGAGAGCATCGCGCACGAGCTGGCCGTGATCGACGTGGTGGTCGCGGCGGGGGATTCGGATGCCCGCATGCGCGGTCCCGAGCTGATCGTCACTCTGGAGCTCATCGACGGCCTCGAGCGCGCGACGCTGGATGCTGTGCTCGCGCGCCTCGCGCAGCGCTGGTCGGCTGATGATCGCATGGCCGTGCTCGTGGACTCGCTGACCGTGAAGCTCACCCGCTCCGAGGGCTGATCGCCCCGCACTTCACGCACGTCACGGGCCAGATAGGGTCGGGGCATGCGCAGATTCGTCGCGGTGCTCGGACTCGCTGCTGCGGGGATGCTGGTGACGTCGTGCGGTGCGGATCCGATGATCGATGGCGACGTGTGCCCGGCGATCGGCTACATCACCGTCCTCGAGGTGGACGCCGGAGCGATTCCGGCTGCTGCCTGGGTGCAGCTCTGCGACGGGGCGGTCTGCTCGCCGGATCCCGGCAAGGCGACGGGGACCGCCGAGCAGATCGGGGCCGTCGAACGGAACGGCGTCTGGACGTTCTCATTCCACGGACGTGCACCGGTCGAGACCGCGAACATCCGCGTCACGGACGATAGGGGTGCGCTCCTCGACGAATCGGAGCACGACATCGACTGGATCCACTCCACGGCCCGCTGCGGCGGCCCGTCGACCGCGGATCCCGTGGTGCTGACCCCCTAGGCTCGAGGGATGCTGCCGTCGGTCGCGCTCCACTTCCATCCGGATTGGCCCTTCCAGGATCGGACGGTCATCGAGGCGATGGCGGATGCCGGCCGATATCGCTCGCAGTTCGAGACAGGCACCTCGAACGGGGGCCTGACCGCGCAGGCGGGCGGCGATCGCTGGCAGTGGGAGAGTCGTCTTTTCGGTGGGCGGTACGACGGCGGCCCGAAAGCGGAGCGACCGCTGTACGGGGCGCTCCGGCTGGATGACCCGTACGGTCCTGCGACGCGGTTCGGGTCAGCGCATCTGCGGCTTCGTCCCGAAGTCACCGCTCGCACGACGTTCTGCTATCCGGACTCGGTGTTCGAGCCGGACGGTGTCGTCGAGATCGTCGGCGCGGACGCGCTCGTGGAGCGGATGCTGGCTGACCGATTCGATCTGCTGGACCGCTACGTCGAGGCGCACGTGCACGGAGGCATCCGCTTCGCGGAGGATATCGACGCCATCGTGCTTGACCCGTGCTTCGCAGGCACGTCCATCGAGCGAGCAGCTGCACGGCTGGGCTGCGCAGTCGAGTTCCACCCCGGGTTCCGGGTCGTCACGGAGCTGCTGGATGACGACTATCGGGGTGTCGCGCCTGCCGAGCTGGCGCGATCATTGGCATCCGATCTCGCGCCCGACGTGATCGGCGAGGCCGCGCGCTCAGCACGGCACGATCCTCAGACTCTCAAACGGGTCTGGCACCTGCTGGCGCGCTTCGGCCGCGTGATCGACGCCTAGTTGACCGGGCCGGTCCACTTCTCGCCTGGGCCCTTGCCGATCGGGTCGGGGATGGGGGAGGCCTCGCGGAACGCGAGCTGCAGCGAACGCAGTCCGTCGCGCAGCGGGCTGGCGTGCGCGCTGCTGACCTCAGGGGCTCCGGCCGTGATGAGACCCGCCAGGGCGTTGATCAGCTTGCGCGCCTCGTCGAGGTCGAGCTGGTTCTCGGGGTCGTCGGCGAGTCCGAGCTTGACGGCGGCCGCGCTCATCAGATGAACGGCGGTCGTGGTGATCACTTCGACGGCCGGCACATCGGCGATGTCGCGTGTCGCCGCGGTCGCGGCCTCTTCCTGCCGCGCCCAGTTCTCGTGGCGGTCGTCATGGCGGTGGTCGTCGGCAGGAATCGTCACTTCGGCATGCTTTCTGTTAGACTTCTGCGGGCTCCGGAGTGTCATGCTCCGGAACGAAAGAGGATTCAATCCCACCCGCGCTTGCCGTTCAAGGCTACCGGGTTCTGCGCCCCGCCGGCTTCCGGTGGAATGGGTGCAACAAGCCGGTGCTTCCAATGCGTCGGCGGGTGGGGAGAACTCCGACTTCGCTCGGGATGCCGACAGCATTCCGATGGCCGAAATCCACGTCTAAGGAGCTCCGCATCAGCGATCCCCGTACCAATGAGCGCATCCGCGTCCCCGAGGTCCGCCTCGTCGGCCCCGCGGGTGAGCAGATCGGTGTTGTCCGCATCGAGGCAGCGCTGCGTCTGGCCCAGGAAGCCGATCTCGACCTCGTCGAGGTGGCACCCAACTCCAAGCCGCCCGTGGTCAAGATCATGGACTACGGCAAGTTCAAGTACGAGGCCGCGCAGAAGGCGAAGGAAGCACGTCGCAACCAGGCGAACACCATCCTCAAGGAGGTGCGCTTCCGCCTGAAGATCGAGGCTCACGACTACACGACCAAGCTCAAGCGCGCCGAGGGCTTCCTCAAGGCCGGTGACAAGGTCAAGGCCATGATCCTGTTCCGCGGTCGCGAGCAGTCGCGTCCCGAGCAGGGCGTTCGCCTGCTGCGCAAGTTCGCCGAGGACGTCGCCGAGTTCGGCACTGTCGAGTCGAACCCGACGATCGACGGACGCAACATGGTCATGGTCGTCGCTCCGCTCAAGAACAAGTCCGAGGCCAAGGCTGAGCAGAACGCTGTGCGCTCTGCGAACAAGCAGGCTGCGCGCGACGCGAAGTCCACGTCGACCGACGCCGAGTCGAACGACGAATCCGCCGCATAGCGGCCCCCAGTCTCCCGCTCCCGAGCGGGTACCCACCGTCGCCCGCCAGGGCGCCACACGAAGGAAGAGAAGATGCCGAAGCAGAAGACCCACTCGGGTGCGAAGAAGCGCTTCAAGATCACCGGCAGCGGAAAGCTGAAGAAGCAGCAGGCCGGTATGCGCCACAACCTCGAGCACAAGTCGAGCCGTCGCACGCGCCGCCTGAACCAGGACCAGGTCCTCTCGAAGGCCGACACCAAGGTCGCCAACAAGCTTCTCGGCCGCGGCTGAGCCCGACGCAAGCACGAATAGGAATACACGAAAATGGCTAGAGTCAAGCGCGCGGTAAACGCGCACAAGAAGCGTCGCGTCATCCTGGAACGCGCCTCGGGTTACCGTGGCCAGCGTTCGCGCCTGTACCGCAAGGCGAAGGAGCAGGTCACCCACTCGCTCGTCTACGCGTACCGTGACCGTCGCAAGCGCAAGGGCGACTTCCGTCGTCTGTGGATCCAGCGCATCAACGCCGCTGCCCGCCAGAACGGCATCACGTACAACCGCTTCATGCAGGGCCTCGGCCTCGCCGGCGTGCAGGTCGACCGCCGCATGCTCGCCGAGCTCGCCGTGACCGACGCCGGTGCGTTCGCGTCGCTGGTCGAGACCGCGAAGAAGGCTCTTCCCTCGGACGTCAACGCTCCGAAGGCCGCTGCCTGATCTTCTGCTGATCACAGACGGGCGTCTCCCTCCGGGGAGGCGCCCGTTTCGCGTTCCGGAAGCACGCGGGTGACGCCGATAGACTGACCTCGTGCTGGAGAATCCTCGCTCGCCCCGTGTCCGTGCCGTCGCCAAGCTGTCCAAGCGCAGCGCGAGGGTCGAGACCGGTCTGTTCCTGCTCGAAGGTCCCCAGGCGGTCCGTGAGGCGCTGCGGTATCTGCCGGAGGCCATCGAAGAGCTGTACGCGACCCCCACGACGTGGGAGCGCTACGCCGACATCCGTGATTTCGCCGCCTCCGTCGACCTCGAGGTCGAGTTCGTGACGGAGGACGTGCTCGCCGCGATGGCCGACACTGTCACCCCGCAGGGACTGATCGCCGTCGCCAGGCAGACGCCGACCGCGGTGAAGGACATCTTCGCGGCATCCCCCCGCCTCATCGCGATCTGCGAAGAGGTGCGCGACCCAGGCAACCTCGGCACGATCATCCGCGCCGCGGATGCGTCGGGGGCGGATGCTGTCGTGCTGACCGGCCGCACGGTCGATCCTTACAACCCCAAGGTGGTGCGCTCCACGACCGGATCGCTGTTCCACCTGCCGATCTCGGTCGGCGGCGACCTCGACGACGTCATCACCCGTGCGCACGCGGCCGGACTCCAGGTGGTCGCCGCCGATGTGAAGGGTGACGACCTGCTGGCGGCGCGCGCAGAAGGTGCGCTCGCCCGCCCCACCGCTTGGCTGTTCGGAAACGAGGCCAGGGGTCTCGAGCCCGAAGCGCTCGAGCTTGCCGACCGCGCGCTCAGGCTGCCGATCTTCGGGCGCGCAGAGTCGCTGAACCTCGCGACGGCCGCGAGCGTGTGCCTGTACGAGAGCGCATTCGCGCAGCGCGCCGACGCCTGAGCCTGTGCCGTCGTCGGTCCGGCACGGTCACGAATCGGTAAAGTCCCCGGCGCGCCCGCATGCCTGACGCCTGTCGGCTCTACAGTTGACGACATGGCAGAGAGCACTGACGCCCTCGTGGTGGTCGACAACGTCCAGAAGCACTACGGAGATTTCCAGGCGCTGAAAGACATCAACCTCACCGTCAAGAAGGGTGAGGTCGTCGTCGTCATCGGGCCCTCCGGTTCCGGAAAGTCCACGCTCTGCCGCACGATCAATCGACTCGAGACGATCACGAGCGGCGAGATCCGCATCGACGGCAAGACACTGCCCGCTGAGGGCAAGGGGCTGGCCAACCTCCGTGCCGAGGTCGGCATGGTCTTCCAGTCCTTCAACCTCTTCGCCCATCTGACGATCCTTGAGAACGTCACTCTCGGCCCGATCAAGGTGCGTGGGCTGAAGAAGGCGGATGCTGAGAAGGAGGCCATGGCGCTCCTGGAGCGCGTGGGAGTCGCTCAGCAGGCATCCAAGCTCCCCGCTCAGCTCTCGGGCGGACAGCAGCAGCGCGTCGCCATCGCGCGTGCCCTCGCCATGCGCCCGAAGGTGATGCTCTTCGACGAGCCGACCAGCGCCCTTGACCCCGAGATGATCAACGAGGTCCTCGATGTGATGGTCGGTCTCGCGAAAGAGGGCATGACGATGATCGTCGTCACGCACGAGATGGGCTTCGCACGCAAGGCAGCGAACCGCGTGGTCTTCATGGCCGACGGCCAGATCGTCGAAGAGGCGACCCCAGAGGAGTTCTTCACCAATCCGAAGAGCAACCGCGCCAAGGACTTCCTCTCGAAGCTCCTCACCCACTGATTTTCCCTTCCCACATCCCCAAAAGGAGACGAACATGCGACGTACACGCACACTGGCAGGCCTCGGCATCGCAACCGTGGCGCTGCTCGCACTGACCGCCTGCAACAGCGGCACCCCCTCCGACCCCGGCGGCGACGCCGGCGGTGATGACTCGAGCGGCTCGTCGACTCCGTGGACGGTCGCCAAGGACGTCAAGCTCGACGGCAGCCCCACGTTCGATGCCATGAAGGAGCGCGACGGCGTGGTCATCGGCGTCAAGGAGGACCAGCCTGGTCTCGGCTACCTCGACGTGACCACCGGTGAGCGCACTGGCTTCGACGTCGACATCGCCCGCTGGATCGCCGCATCGCTCGGTTTCGACGAGAAGCAGATCGAGTTCAAGCCGATCGCGTCGGCGAACCGCGAGCAGTCGATCGTGAACGGTGACATCGACTACTACGTCGGCACCTACTCGATCAATGACAAGCGCAAGGAGCAGATCGACTTCGCTGGTCCCTACTTCATCACCGGTCAGGGTCTTCTGGTCGCGAAGGACGCGCCTGAGGCCGACAAGCTCGAGGACTTCAACGGCAAGACCGTCTGCTCGGCCACCGGCTCCACGCCGATCCAGAACATCAAGGCGAACTTCCCCGAGATCAAGACGCAGGAGTACGACCTGTACTCGGCCTGTGTCGAGGACCTGATCAGCGGCAAGGTCGACGCGGTCACCACCGACCAGGCGATCCTGATCGGCTACGCGGCCCAGTACCCTGACGACGTCAAGGTGACCGGCGGTCTGTTCACCGAAGAGCGCTACGGCGTCGGCCTGCCCAAGGGCGATGACGCGCTGCGCGCCCACATCAACACCCTGTTCACCGACGGCGGCGACATCTGGCAGCAGATCTTCGACAACAACCTCGGCGACTCGGGGATCAAGGTCGAGCAGCCCGCGGTCGACGCGTACTGAGTGACATGTGCGGGGGTGGGCGTCCGGCCTGCCCCCGCACCCATCATCCGACGGAGGAATGAGACGACGTGGACGTCATCTTCGGCAACCTCGACCTGTGGAGCGAGGCGCTCACCAACACGCTGATGGTCTTCGTGTTCGGCGGCATCATCGCACTGGTGCTCGGCATCATCGTCGGCGCCATGCGCGTCTCGCCGGTGCCCATCGCCCGTGCGGTCGGCACCGTCTACGTCAACCTCGTGCGCAACACCCCGCTCACGCTGGTCTTCTTCTTCTTCGTCTTCGGCTACCCCCAACTCGGGCTGCCGGACATGTCGAACACCGTCCTCGGCATCCTCGCGATCGGCATCTACACCGCGACCTACGTCGCTGAGGTGCTGCGGGCCGGCATCAACACCGTGCCAGTCGGCCAGGCCGAGGCCGCCCGCGCGATCGGCCTGCCGTTCGGGCAGGTCATGACGCTGATCATCATGCCGCAGGCGTTCCGATCCGTCGTGCCTCCGATGATGAGCGTGTTCATCGCGCTGCTGAAGAACACGACGGTCGCCGCAGGCTTCGCGATCTCCGAGCTCGCGGCACTGCGCGCAACGATCAACGATGCCCCTGGCCGCCCAGGCAACCCGATGGAGGTCCTGCTCTGGGTCGCGGTCGTCTTCGTCGCCCTGGTGCTGCTGATGAGCTGGGGCCAGCGAACGCTCGAGAACAAGTGGAGGATCGCGCGATGACTTCCGTCCTGTACGACGTCCCAGGGCCCCGCGCGATCGCGCGCAACCGGATCCTCGCCGTGATCACCGTGGTGCTGGTCGTCGCCGTGATCGGCTTCATGGTCTACCGGCTGTGGGAGTCCGGCCAGTTCGAGGCCTCGAAGTGGCGCGTGTTCACCTTCACTGCCGTGTGGATGGGCATTCTCAAGGCACTGGGCAACACACTGGCCGCCTTCGCGCTGGCCGCCGTTCTCAGCATCGTGCTCGGTCTCGTGCTGGCCGTCGGTCGGCTCTCCGACCACGCCTGGGTGCGCATCCCCGTCACCTGGATCACCGAGTTGCTGCGCGCGATCCCCGTGCTCGTGCTGATGATGCTGCTGTACTACGGCCTGCCGGTCGTCGGGGTCAGGATGGATCCCTACTGGGCAGTCGTGCTCGCACTGATGGCGTACAACGGCTCTGTGCTCGCCGAGGTCTTCCGTGCCGGCATCGAGGCGCTGCCGAGCGGCCAGAAGGAGGCCGGCTACGCGATCGGTCTGCGCAAGAACGGCGTCATGCGCCTCATCCTCTTCCCGCAGGCGGTCCGCGCGATGCTGCCCGTCATCGTCGCCCAACTCGTGGTGACCATGAAGGACACCGCACTCGGCTTCATCATCACCTACCCAGAGCTGCTGTACTACGCCAAGCTGCTCAGCTCGCAGCAGGGCCGGCCGATCCTGCAGTCCGCTTTCGTCATCGGCGGCATCTACATCGTGATGTGTCTGATCCTGTCGGGCATCGCGAAGTGGATCGAGGTCAAGACCCGCCACTCCGCGAAGCTGACGGCCTACACGGCGGCCGGCGGCGAGGCAGATCCGAGGATCCACGAGGGCTCCACGGTCACCGAGGTGATCGCGGCGCAGAAGTCGCTAGGCAAGTTCGATTCCCAGGGGATGTGATCAGGCGGGGCGGGTCATCCCGCCCCGGTAGACTCTCATCTCGTGTCTGACGTTCCCGAAATCACTCCAGAAGCGGTCGAGGCCGCAGTCGTCGCGGCGCTGGCCGCGATCACTGCATCGGCCGACACCGCGCAGCTGAAGGCCGCCCGCGCCGAGCACGTGGCAGAGGGCTCGCCCCTCGCCGTGCTGAACGCGTCGATGCGCCAGGTCGCCCCCGAGCACAAGGCCGCGTTCGGCAAGCTCATCGGGCAGGGGAGAGGCCGCGTGACGCAGGCACTCGCCGCCAAGGAGGCCGAGCTCGCCGAAGCCGAGACCGCAGCGCGACTCGAGGCGGAGCGGGTCGACATCACGGCGCTCGCATCGCGCTCGCGCGTCGGCGCCAGGCATCCGCTCCCGCTCCTGCAGGAGCAGATCAGCGACATCTTCGTCGGCATGGGCTGGGAGATCGCAGAGGGACCGGAGCTCGAGCACGAGTGGTTCAACTTCGATGCCCTGAACTTCGACGAGGACCACCCGGCGCGTCAGGAGCAAGACACCTTCTACGTCGACCCCACCTCGCGCCACCTCGTGATGCGCACGCACACCAGCCCCGTGCAGGTGCGCTCGATGCTCGACCGTGAGGTGCCGATCTACGTGCTGTGTCCCGGCCGGGTCTACCGCACCGACGAGTTCGATGCGACGCACCTGCCGGTGTTCACCCAGGTCGAGGGCCTGGTCGTCGACAAGGGCATCACGATGGCCCACCTGAAGGGAACGCTCGACCACCTCGCGCGCCAGCTCTTCGGCTCCGAGGCCAAGACGCGCCTGCGGACCAACTACTTCCCGTTCACCGAGCCCTCCGCGGAGTTCGATCTGTGGCATCCGACCTTCAAGGGCGGCGCGCAGTGGATCGAATGGGGCGGCTGCGGCATGGTCAATCCCAACGTGCTTCGGGCGGCGGGCATCGACCCCGAGGTGTACAGCGGGTTCGCCTTCGGCATCGGCGTCGAGCGCGCCCTGATGTTCCGCAGCGATGTGAAGGACATGCGCGACATGGCCGAGGGTGATGTGCGCTTCAGCGAGCAGTTCGGGATGGTGGTGTGATGCGCGTTCCGCTTTCGTGGCTGCGTGAATACGTCGAGGTGGCCGCAGACGCCACTCCGGAGGACGTTCTCGCGTCGTTCGTGTCGGTCGGCTTCGAAGAGGAGGACATCCACCGCTTCGAGATCACTGGCCCGGTCGTGGTCGGTCAGGTGCTCTCCATCGAGCCCGAGCCGCAGAAGAACGGCAAGACGATCAACTGGTGCCAGGTCGATGTCGGCGCAGCGAACGGCGGCGTGCGAGGCATCGTCTGCGGTGCGCACAACTTCGTCGTCGGCGACAAGGTCGTGGTCTCCCTGCCGGGGGCTGTGCTGCCCGGCCCGTTCCCGATCGCGGCACGCAAGACGTACGGTCACGTCTCGGACGGCATGATCGCCTCGGCCCGCGAGCTCGGCCTCGGCGACGAGCATGACGGAATCATCGTGCTCTCGACGCTGGGTCTTGACCCTGAGGTCGGATCGGATGCCATCGAGCTGCTGCACCTGGACGACATCGCCGTCGAGGTGAACGTCACCCCTGATCGCGGCTACGCGTTCTCGCTGCGCGGGCTCGCGCGCGAGTACTCGCACGCCACGGGTGCGGCCTTCCGCGACCCCGCCGAGCGCGATTTCGCCGAGCTTCAGCCGGGTTCCGGCTTCTCGATCAGCGTCGATGACCGCAGCCCGATCCGCGGCAACATCGGTGCGCGCGAGTTCGTCGCCCGCGTGGTCCGCGGCGTCGACCCGTCCCGCCAGACTCCGCCGTGGATGATCGCGCGGCTGGCACTCGCCGGGATGCGCTCGCTCGGCGTTCTCATCGACATCACCAACTACGTCATGCTTGAGCTCGGCAACCCCGTGCACGGCTACGATCTCGACAAGCTCAACGGCGGCATCGTCGTGCGGCGCGCGAACGAAGGCGAGCGGATGACGACGCTCGATGGTCAGGATCGAGCCCTGCACACCGATGACCTGCTCATCACCGACGGCTCGGGTGCGATCGGACTGGCCGGCGTCATGGGCGGCGGCACCACCGAGATGAGCGACACGACCCGCAATGTGCTGGTCGAGGCGGCCAGCTTCGACCCGATCACGATCGCGCGCTCCGCACGTCGGCACAAGCTGCCGAGCGAAGCGTCCAAGCGCTTCGAGCGCGGCACCGACCCGCTGATCCCCTTCGTCGCGGCACGCCGCGTGGCCGACCTGATGGTAGAGCTCGCCGGTGGCACGCTGACCGATGAGGGCGGCGCGCTGTACGCCGACGTCGAGATCGCCGGCATCGACCTGCCGCGTGGCTTCACGCAGGGCGTCATCGGCGTGGACTACACCGACGACGAGGTCGTCGGTGCGCTGCAGACGATCGGTGCCGAAGTCGACGCCGCTGCTGATGGCGACGGTGGCTGGCTCGTCATCCCGCCGAGCTGGCGCCCCGACCTCACCGACAAGTGGACTCTTGTCGAAGAGGTGGCTCGCATCCACGGACTCGACCGCATCCCGTCGGTGCTGCCGACTCCGCCGTCCGGCCGTGGATACACGGCGCTGCAGCAGGGGCGCAAGCGCGTGGCGGATGCCCTCGCAGCTTCCGGCCTCGTCGAGACGCCGTCCTTCCCGTTCACATCCGAGGAGCTCAACGACCTGCACGGCTCCGCGTCGGGTGAGCACCTGCCCAGCATCCGCCTGGCGAACGCGCTTGACGGACAGGCGCCGTTCCTGCGCCGCTCGCTGCTGCCCGCCCTGGTGCAGACCGCGCACCGCAACATCTCCCGCGGTCTGGTCGACCTCGGCGTCTTCGAGATCGGCTCGGTCTTCACCCCAGAGCCCGGCGTCGAGTACGGCACCGACTTCATCCCGCCCCTAGGGCAGCGCCCGAGCGACGAGACGCTTGCCGAACTGAACGCGGCGATCCCGCCGCAGCCGCGTCACGTGGCCGTGCTGCTCGCCGGCAACATCACGCCGCGCCAGCCGGGTCGCTCCGCGGAGCACGTCGACCTGTCGGACGCTCTGGATGCGGTTCGAGTGATCGGCGTCGCCGCCGGCGCCGCGATCGACGTGACGCAGACGCAGCGTGCGGCCCTGCACCCGGGACGCGCCGGTTCGCTGAGCGTGCGCGGTGAGCAGATCGGATTCGTCGGCGAACTGCACCCGCAGGTCTCGGCAGACGCCGACCTTCTTGGCCGCGTGATCGTCGTCGAGCTCGACCTCGACCGCCTGCTGACGCTGGCGGGGGAGCGTGTCGTCGCCGAATCGCTGTCGACGTTCCCTGCGGCCACGCAGGACGTCTCGCTCGTCGTCGGCGTCGAGGTCCCGGCATCCGAGGTCCGCGCCGCTCTGATCGAGGGTGCAGGAGACCTGCTCGAATCGGCTCGACTCGTCGACGACTACCGCGGCGAAGGTCTGGACGAGGGCAAGAAGAGCCTCAGCTACGCGCTGCGATTCCGGGCATCCGATCGCACCCTCACGGCCGCAGAGGCGACCGAGGCGAAGCTCGCCGGTGTCGCCGTCGCGACCGAGCGCTTCGGCGCCGGCATCCGCGACTGAGCGCACGCCGGGTCATGGGAACGGGCCACTAGGCTCGTTCCCATGACCGACGGCGCCTGGTTGCGTTCCCTGCCGAGTCTGGCCGGCGTCGCGCCGGCATTCGATCCGGTTGGCCTCCCGGCCGATCCCGTCGCGCTGTTCGACGCGTGGCTCGCGGATGCTGTCGCGCTCGGCGTCCCCGAACCGCACGCCATGACCTTGGCGACGGTCGATGCGGACGGGGTTCCGGATGCCCGCACGCTGATCCTCAAGGGCGTCAGCGAACGGGGCTGGGCGTTCGCGGGCCATCGCACTTCTGCCAAAGGGCGACAGCTCGCGGCGAACCCCGCCGCCGCGCTGAGCTTCTGGTGGCAGCCGATCGTGCGCGCCGTCCGGGTGCGCGGGCGTGTCGAGCCGGCATCCGACGCCGAGAGCGCGGCCGATCTCGCGGCGCGCTCCGCCGCGGCCCGCTCGGGGATCGAGCCTGGGGAGTGGATGCTGTGGCGTGTCGTCCCGGAGCGGGTGGAGTTCTGGCAGGGCAGGCCGGACCGTGACCACGTGCGGGTCGTGTACCGCCGTGACGTGGACGGCTGGAACCATGACGTGCTGCGGGCGGAGTCCGCGGCCGAGGAGGAGGCACGACGATGAGCGACTACCAGGTGACCCGGATCGGCGCGCCGGAGCAGTGGCGCGACTTCCACGGCGGTTTCGATGAGACCCGCGCGCGCGACGGTCGGCGCGTCATCGACCACGAGCTGACCATGCAGTACATCGGGATGACGGCGAACGCGCTGGTGCCAGGCGAGGAGGCCGGGTACTGGCACGTGCACGAGAAGATCGAGGAGATGTACGTCTTCCTCGCCGGTCGTGGCCAGATGGGCCTGGATGACGACGTCGTGGATGTCGAGGCCGGCACCGTCGTGCGCGTCGGGCAAGGCGTCTGGCGCACCTGGCGTGCGGCACCGGACAGCCAAAGCGAGCTGCGCTGGCTGTGCATCCGCGCCGGCGGTGAGCAACTGCCGCACATGCCGGACGACAGCAGGCGCGGCCCCGATCGCCCGATGCCCTGGTGAGACGCCGCGGCGCTCCGCCGTCAGCGGAATCGCTTGCGCGCCGCGCCGGATGCCGATGGCATTGATCTCATGACTCAGGTGCTCGTGCTCGGCGGAACAGGGTGGCTCTCGGGACGGATCGCGCGGCGCTGGCGCGATGCCGGCGCCCAGGTCACATGCCTGGCGCGGGGAGAGCGACCGTCCCCGAACGGCACGCTGCTGCTGCGCGGCGATCGCGATGACACGCAGGTCTTCGATGACCTGCGCCTCAGGCAGTGGGATGAGGTCGTCGACGTCTCATCACGGGCTGACCATGTGCAGGCCGCGGTCGCCGCCCTCGGGCCGGTCGCCGGCCGCTGGACGTACATCTCGTCGCTGTCGGTGTACTCCGACGACGTCACGGTCGGCGGTGACGAGTCCGCACCGCGTCATGCGCCGGCGCAGCCGGGCGATGAGTACGAGTACGGCGCGCAGAAGGTCGCTGCCGAAGACGCCGTGCAGACACTCGGCGACCGCGCGGCGATCATCCGGCCAGGGCTGATCGTCGGTGCGGGCGACGGCAGTGACCGATTCGGCTACTGGGCGGCGGCGTTCGCGCGCGCAGGGGATGGGCCAGTGCTGCTGCCGCCGACGGAGGGCGCGTCCACGCAGGTGATCGACGTCGAGGACGTCGCGGACTTCGCGCTGATCGCACCTGCCGGCCGCGCCGTGAACGCCATCGGCGACCAGCATCCGCTCGGCGAGGTGCTGCAGGCCATCCGCACTGCCGCCGGGCACACCGGCGAGGTCGTCACCGTCAGCGCCGAGCGGCTGCTCGAGCAGGACGTCAACCACTGGATGGGGGAGCGGTCTCTGCCGCTCTGGCTGCCAGACGACATGCCCGGCTTCATGACCCACAGCAACGCCGCGTACCGCGCAGCGGGCGGAGAGCTGCGCCCGCTCGAGGACACGATCGCCGACGTGCTCGCCGACGAGCGGGAGCGCGGCGTCGATCGCGAGCGTCGGTCGGGACTGAGCCGCGCAGAGGAACTCGCGCTGCTGGGCTGACCATCCTCGATTTGCGGATGCCGGCGGCGAGCCGATAACCTCGCGGCATGCCTTCGGCCCAGCACCTGCTCTCGACGCGCGCTCCGCGTGTCGCTGTGCTGCGCCGACGCCGCGCCGGCCGCCGACTCTAGGCGACCCCGCGCAGCCTGTGCCGTCGTGGCATGAGGTCGGATGCCGGGTCGCCGCCCCGGCCAGGCCCGTCATCGGGCGCACACCGACCGTTAAGGTAGAAGCATGACGTATACCGTCGCCGTCTCCGGCGCATCCGGCTATGCGGGGGGCGAGATCCTGCGGCTCCTCGCAGCCCATCCGGACATCGACATCCGCACAGTGACCGCGCACTCGACCGCCGGCCAGCTGCTCGCAGAGCACCAGCCGCACCTGCGCTCGCTTGCACACCTCGAACTGCAGCCCACCACTCCCGAGATCCTCGCGGGGCACGACATCGTCTTCCTCGCACTGCCGCACGGCCAATCGGGGAAGTACACCGATGCGCTCGGCGACACCCCGCTCGTCATCGACGCGGGTGCGGATCACCGCCTCACCTCACAGGACGCCTGGGATGCCTTCTACGGCGGCCACTTCCACGAGCCATGGGCGTACGGCGTCCCGGAGCTGCTCGTGAACGGCGGCAAGCAGCGCGACAGCCTGCGCGGCGCGACCCGCATCGCGGCCCCTGGATGCAACGCGTCGACGGTCAGCCTGAGCCTGGCCCCCGGCGTCGCGGCCGGAGTCATCGACCCGTCCGACATCGTCACGATGCTGGCCGTCGGGCCCTCCGGCGCGGGCAAGAGCCTCAAGCCGCACCTGCTCGGCAGCGAACTCCTCGGCACCGCCAATCCGTATGCGGTCGGCGGCACGCACCGGCACATCCCTGAGATCCGGCAGGCGCTCGCCGCGGCCGGCGGAGTGCCGGCCGATGGCATCCGCATCTCCTTCACTCCAGTGCTCGTGCCGATGGCGCGGGGCATCCTCGCCACCTCCACCGCACCGATCGCGGAGGGCATCACCGACGCCCAGATCCGTGATGCCTGGCAGAGCGCCTACGGCGACGAGAAGTTCGTGCAGCTGCTGCCCGAGGGGTCGTACCCCCGCACCGCAGACGTGCTCGGCGCCAACACCGCACTGCTGGGCCTCGCGATCGATCGCGAGGCGAACCGCGTCACGGTCGTCACGGCGGTCGACAACCTCGTCAAGGGCACTGCCGGTGCCGCCATCCAGTCCATGAACCTCGCGCTCGGCCTTCCAGAGGACCGCGCACTCACTGTGAACGGAGTAGCGCCGTGAGCGTCACCGCACCCCAGGGCTTCGAGGCGGCAGGCGTCGCTGCGGGGCTGAAGTCCACCGGCAAGCCCGATGTCGCCGTCGTCGTCAACCGCGGCCCCCGCAAGGTCGGTGCGGCCGTCTTCACCACGAACCGCGCCAAGGCGAATCCGATCCTGTGGTCGGAGAAGGTGATCGCTGATCGCGTCGTCGAGGCGATCGTGCTGAACTCCGGCGGTGCGAACTGCTTCACCGGCTCGTTCGGGTTCCAGACCAGCCACCTCACCGCCGAGAAGGCGGCCGAACTGCTGCAGGTCAGTGCCGGCGACGTGCTCGTCTGCTCCACCGGCCTGATCGGCACCGGCGACGAGGTGTTCCGCGGCAAGGTGCTCGACGGCGTCGAGCGCGGCATCGCAGCGCTCAGCGCCGAAGGCGGGCAGTCAGCAGCCGAGGCGATCATGACGACAGACACCGTCGCGAAGACGGCCACGGTCGCGCGAGACGGATGGACGATCGGCGGCATGGCCAAGGGCGCAGGCATGCTCGCGCCAGGCCTGGCGACGATGCTCGTCGTGCTCACCACCGATGCGGATCTCGACGCGGCGGAAGCGGATGCTGTGCTGCGCCGCGCCACCGGCGTCACCTTCGACCGGCTCGACTCCGACGGATGCATGTCGACGAACGATCAGGTCACACTGCTCGCGAACGGTGCCAGTGGCATCCGTCCCGACCTGGACGACTTCGCCGCCGCTCTCACCGCGCTCAGCCGCGAGCTCGCCGAGAAGCTGCAGCAGGACGCCGAGGGCGCAAGCCACGACATCACCATCGAGGTGAAGAACGCCGCGACCGAGATCGATGCGGTCGAGGTGGGACGCTCTGTCGCGCGGAACAACCTGTTCAAGGCCGCCATCTTCGGCAACGACCCGAACTGGGGCCGCGTGCTCGCGGCGATCGGCACCACCACGGCCGAGTTCGACCCCTACGACGTCGACGTGTCGATGAACGGCGTGCGCGTGTGCAGCGCCGGCGGCCCAGACCGTCCCCGCGAAGAAGTCGACCTCACCCCGCGCGCGACGCACCTCGAGATCGACCTGAAGTCCGGCGACGCGACCGCCACGATCCTCACCAACGACCTGACCCACGACTACGTGCACGAGAACAGCGCCTACGCCTCATGACAGACCTTCAGGACACCGCCCCAGAGGAAGCCGCCGACAAGGCAGCCACCCTCATCGAATCGCTGCCTTGGCTGAAGAGGTTCCGCGACCAGATCGTCGTCGTCAAGTACGGCGGCAACGCGATGGTGAGCGACGAGCTACAGGAGGCCTTCGCACAGGACATCGCCTACCTGCGCTACGTCGGCGTGCAGCCAGTGGTCGTGCACGGCGGCGGCCCGCAGATCTCCAACATGCTCGACCGCCTCGCGATCCCCAGTGAGTTCAAGGGCGGTTATCGGGTCACCAACACCGAGGCGATCAGCGTCGTGCGCATGGTGCTCACCGGGCAGGTCAACCCGACCCTGGTGGCGAAGATCAACTCGCACGGTCCGATCGCGACCGGCCTGAGCGGCGAGGACGCCGGCCTGTTCGGCGGCCGCCGTCGCGGCGTGGTCATCGACGGCGAAGAGGTCGATCTCGGCCGGGTGGGCGACGTCGTACAGGTCGATCCGACCCCGGTGGTCGATCACCTGGCAGCAGGACGCATCCCCGTGGTCTCGTCGATCGCGCCCGACCTGGATCATCCAGGTCAGTCGCTGAACGTCAACGCGGATGCCGCCGCGGCAGCATTGGCGATCGCACTCGGCGCCCGCAAGCTGGTCATCCTCACCGATGTCGCCGGCCTCTATGCGGACTGGCCGAACCGCGACTCACTGGTCTCGCACATCACGTCGACGGATCTCACGCAGATGCTGCCGAAGCTGGAATCGGGCATGATCCCGAAGATGCGCGCGTGCCTCGACGCCGTCGAGGGCGGAGTGGATGCTGCCGCCATCATCGACGGGCGAGTGCCGCACTCGGTGCTCGTCGAACTGTTCACCAGCAAGGGAATCGGCACGGAAGTCGTCGCCGGAGGGGCGGTCACCGCATGACGAACTGGAATGACGACGCCTCGCGCGACCTGATGAGCCTCGGCGGGCGGCTCGCGCTGCTCACGCACGGTGAGGGCTCGTGGGTCTGGGATGCCGATGAGAACCGCTACCTGGACTTCCTCGGCGGCATCGCCGTGAACTGTCTCGGGCATGCGCACCCCGTGTTCGTCGAGGCCGTCTCGACGCAGGCAGCCACCCTCTCGCACGTGTCGAACTACTTCGCCACCCCCGCGCAGCTCGAGATCGCCGCGCGGCTGAAGCGCCTGGCCGGCACCGGTGAGAAGGGCCGCGTGTTCCTCGCGAACTCGGGCACCGAGGCGAACGAGATGGCGATCAAGCTCGCCCGTCTGCACGGCGCCCGGTTCGCCGAGGCGGATGGGGCCGGCCGCACCCGCATCCTCGTCGTGGAAGGCGCCTTCCACGGCCGCACCATGGGCGCGCTGTCGCTCACGCCGAAGGCGGCTTATCGCGACCCGTTCCTGCCGGCCGTGCCGGATGTCGTCACCGTCGAGCGCTCACTCGAGAGCCTCGAGGCCGCCTTCGCCGAGGGTGGCATCGCCGCGATGATCGTCGAGCCGATCCAGGGTGAGGCCGGTGTCGTCGAGCTGCCAGAAGGCTTCCTCGCACGAGCGCGGGCACTGACGACCGAGAACGACGCGCTGCTCATCCTCGACGAGGTGCAGACCGGCTCAGGGCGCACCGGCGAGTGGTTCGCGTTCCAGCGCGAGGGCGTGATCCCTGATGCCGTCACGCTCGCCAAGAGCATCGGCGCCGGCTTCCCGCTCGGAGCCCTGATCACCTTCGCCGGTGCGAGTGACCTGTTCTACCCCGGCACGCACAACTCGACGTTCGGAGGCAACCCACTGGCCAGTGCGGTGGCCAACGCCGTCCTCGGCTTCATCGAGGACGAGCACGTGCTCGACAACGTCAATGCCCGCGGCGCCGAGCTGCGCGCCGGCGTCGAGGGCCTGCCACTGGTCACCGGCACAACCGGGGCGGGTCTGCTCATCGGCATCCGACTGTCTGCGCCCGTCGCCGCCGAGGTGAGGGCGGCCGCCCACGAACGCGGCCTCATCATCAACGCGCCCACCACCGATGTCATCCGCATCGCCCCCGCCTACACGATCGGCGACGCCGAGGTGGCGGAGTTCCTCACCCTGTTCGGCGCGGCGCTTGCCGACGTCGCCGCATCCGCTTCCACTCAGGAGAACCACGCATGACCCGCCACCTGCTTCGCGACGACGATCTGACCCGTGCCGAGCAGACCGAGATCCTCGATCTCGCGCTCGAGCTGAAGAAGGACCGCTGGGCCAACAAGGCTCTCGCAGGCCCGCAGACCGTCGCGGTGATCTTCGACAAGTCCTCCACCCGCACGCGGGTCTCGTTCGCCGTCGGCATCGCCGACCTCGGCGGCTCGCCACTGATCATCTCGACCGCCAACAGCCAGCTCGGCGGCAAGGAGACCCCCTCCGACACCGCCCGCGTGCTGGAGCGCCAGGTCGCCGCGATCGTCTGGCGCACATACGCGCAGTCGGGTATCGAGGAGATGGCGCGCGGCACTCGGGTGCCGGTCATCAATGCGCTCTCGGATGACTTCCATCCGTGCCAGCTGCTCGCCGACCTGCTCACGATCCGTGAGCACAAGGGCGAACTCGCCGGGCTCACTCTGACCTTCTTCGGCGACGGCCGCAGCAACATGGCGCACTCGTACCTGCTCGCCGGTGTCACCGCCGGGATGCACGTGCGCATCACCTCGCCTGCGGCCTACGCACCGCGCCCCGACGTCGTCGCCGCCGCCGAGGTGCGCGCAGCCGAGACCGGTGGATCGGTCACCCTGCTCAGCGACCCGCGCGAGGCGGCGCTCGGCGCTGACGTCGTCGTCACCGACACGTGGGTGTCGATGGGCAAGGAGGAGGAGAAGATCGTCCGCCTGCGCGAACTCGGCGGATACAAGGTCACCACCGAGATCATGTCGCTGGCCGACCCCGATGCGATCTTCATCCACTGCCTTCCCGCCGACCGCGGCTACGAGGTCGACTCCGAGGTCATCGATGGTCCGCAGAGCGTGGTCTGGGACGAGGCCGAGAACCGACTGCACGCGCAGAAGGCGCTGCTGGTCTGGCTGCTCGACAAGCAGGAGCAGGACGCATGATGGCTGACGCACACGGCACGAACGAGGGTGCTCTCTGGGGCGCCCGCTTCGCCGGAGGGCCCTCGCCCGAACTCGCCGAGCTGAGTCGCTCCACGCATTTCGACTGGATCCTCGCGCCCTACGACATCGCGGGCTCGCATGCGCACGCCACGGCCCTGGAGGCTGCCGGGTATCTGCAGGCCGACGAGGCCCGCATCATGCACGAGGGGCTCGACGCGCTCGCCGCGAAGTACGCCGAAGGCACCCTGCTGCCCGACCCGGGTGATGAGGACGTGCACGGTGCCCTCGAGAAGGCGCTCATCGCCGAGGTCGGTGCTGAGGTGGGCGGGCGCCTGCGCGCCGGCCGCAGCCGCAATGACCAGATCGCCACGCTCGTGCGGATGTATCTCATCGACCACGCGCGTGTGATCGCCCGCGACCTGCTGCGCGTGATCGATGCACTCGTCGCACAGGCCGAGGCGCATCCGGATGCCATCCTGCCTGGGCGCACCCATCTGCAGCACGCACAGCCGGTGCTGCTCGCCCACCACCTGCAGGCACACGCCTGGCCGCTGGTGCGCGAACTCGAGCGTCTCGTCGACTGGCGTGTCCGCGCCGGTGTCTCGCCGTACGGCGGGGGAGCGCTGGCCGGCTCCACGCTCGGGCTCGACCCGGCGCTGGTCGCCCGCGAACTGGGCCTCGACCGCCCGGCCGAGAACTCGCTCGATGGCACCTCGGCCCGCGACGTGGTCGCGGAGTTCGCGTTCATCGCGGCGATGACTGGCATTGATCTGTCCCGGCTCAGCGAGGAGATCATCCTCTGGAACACGCGTGAGTTCGGCTTCGTCACACTGGATGACGCGTACTCGACGGGGTCGAGCATCATGCCGCAGAAGAAGAACCCCGATATCGCCGAGCTCGCACGCGGCAAGTCCGGGCGACTCATCGGCAACCTGTCGGGGCTCCTGGCGACGCTCAAGGGGCTGCCGCTCGCGTACAACCGCGATCTGCAGGAGGACAAGGAGCCGGTCTTCGACTCGGTGCAGACTCTCGAGGTGGTGCTGCCGGCGTTCGCGGGCATGATCGCCACGCTGCGCTTCGACACCGCGCGGATGGCCGAACTCGCACCGCAGGGCTTTTCGCTCGCGACCGACGTCGCCGAGTGGCTCGTCAAGCAGCGCGTGCCGTTCCGGGATGCGCACGAGATCTCCGGTGCGCTGGTGCGCGCCTGCGAGGAGCGCGGCATGGGCCTCGAGGATGCTGATGATGAGCTGCTGGCATCCGTGTCGCCGCATCTGACTCCCGAGGTGCGCGGAGTGCTCTCGATCGAGGGGTCGGTCGCGTCGCGTGCCGGCGTCGGAGGCACCGCTCCGGTGCGGGTGGGGGAGCAGCGCGCCGAGCTGGTCGCGCGGGCGCAGGCCGCCGCGCACGCGCTCGGGCTCTGAGCCCACGCAGACTCCTCGAATATTCGAGGTTTATAACCATATAACGCATATTTTGTGAGTATGCGTGCTATGGTCACCCCATGGTCATTGCAGTGATCGCCGACATCATCGGCTCCCGCAGGCTGGATGATCGGGCAGCCGCGCAGCGGGTGTTCGACGAGACGATCGCGCGCACAGAACGCGCGCACCCGTTCGCCGAGCAGCCGCTGCGGCCGACAGTGGGCGATGAGCAGCAGGGCGTCTACCGCACGCTCGATGATGCGCTCGTCGCTCTGCTGCTGCTGCAACTCGCCCTGCCGGACGGGATCGAGTTTCGGTTCGGGCTGGGCATCGGCGGCATCCGCGCCATCGAGTCCGAGCATCGCCAGCTCTCCGACGGGCCGGGGTGGTGGGCCGCGCGCGACGCGATCGAGCAGGTGCACGCCCGGCAGCAGCGCGCCGTGCCGACGGCGCGCACCTGGATTGTCGGTGCTCCCGAGCAGACTGAGGTCATGGACACCGTGATCCGGGCATCCAATGCCTATCTGCTCGCGCGCGACGAGATCATCGTGCGCATGACCGAACGCGAGCGGCGCCTCGCGTTCGGGCGCATCGACGGCATCTCGCAGGCGGCCCTCGCGAAGCAGGAGGGCATCACCCAGCCATCGGTGTCGAAGGCGCTGCGCACGTCCGGTGCCGCGGCCCTCATCGAGGGACTGGCGCTGCTGCGAGGGGTGGGCGCATGATCCTCACGGCCTTCACACTCATCGGGATCGGCGCCGGTGACCTGCTGCGCCGCTTCGTCCAGCGCCGGGCCGCCCGCCTCGCGCTACTGGCACTGCTGGCCGTGGCCATCGTCGCAATCGGGGTGCTCAGCGACTCGGTGGGTCCAGCGCTGATCGCCATCGTGCTCGCCGCCGGGTGGATGTGGACCATGCCGCTGGATGCCACCGGCAGGGCGTCCTTCTGGCCCGCGGTGCTGCTCGCCGCCGTCGTCGCCGCGACGACCGCCCTGATGCCGGCCAGGACCGACCCCGGCCTGATCGGCGATTTCTGGAACCTGCCGGCGCCTGGTGGGCAGCAGGTCGCCTTCGACGTGGCGATGCTCGCCTTGGGGACGATGCTGTTCGTCGCCGAATCCGCGAACCTCGTCGTGCGGGCAGCGCTTGATCGCGAGGGCGCCTGGCGCCCAGCCGATCAAGGGGGAGCGCTGCGCGGCGGGCAGCTGCGTCAGCCGCAGCAGAGTGCCAACGGGTTCAAGGGCGGGCGACTCATCGGCCCGCTGGAGCGGATGCTGGTGGTGGCGCTCACCCTGGCATCCGCTTACTCGCTGCTGGCAGCGATGCTCGCGGCGAAGGGCATCGTGCGCTTCCCGGAAATATCCAAGGATGGCGAGACCGGGGCGCGAGCGGAGTACTTCCTCGTCGGCAGTCTGGTCAGCTGGGTCACCGCCCTCGCCTCCGCGCTGCTGCTGTGGTGGGCTGCTCGGGTCTGAGGCGCTGATAGCCTGGTGCGCGTGTCTGAAACCGCTCTGACGACTGCGCCCGTGGCGCTCGACCCGACGTTCGAGAACGTGTGGGACGAGCTGGTCTGGCGTGGCCTCGTCCACGTGTCCACCGATCAGGAGGCGCTGCGCGCCCTTCTCGCCGGGGATCCGATCACGTATTACTGCGGCTTCGACCCGACCGCTCCCAGCCTGCACCTCGGCAACCTGGTGCAGCTGCTGACTCTGCGTCGCATCCAGCTCGCCGGTCACAAGCCGCTGGGCCTCGTCGGCGGCTCGACCGGACTCATCGGCGACCCCCGACCGACCGCCGAGCGCACGCTGAACACTCCGGAGACCGTTGCGGAGTGGGTGGGTCGCCTGCGTGCCCAGGTCGAGCGATTCCTCAGCTTCGACGGTGACAACGCCGCGCGCATCGTCAACAACCTCGACTGGACGGCTCCGATGAGCGCCATCGAGTTCCTGCGCGAGATCGGCAAGCACTACCGCGTCGGCACGATGCTGAAGAAGGATGCTGTCGCCGCCCGGCTGAACTCGGATGCCGGCATCAGCTACACCGAGTTCAGTTACCAGATCCTGCAGGGGATGGACTACCTCGAGCTGTTCCGCCAGTACGACTGCGTGCTGCAGACCGGTGGAAGCGACCAGTGGGGCAACCTCACCAGCGGCACCGACCTGATCCACCGCGTCGAAGGGGCCTCCGCGCACGCGATCGGCACTCCGCTGATCACGAACAGCGACGGGACCAAGTTCGGCAAGAGCGAGGGCAACGCGATCTGGCTCGATGCCGACATGTGCAGTCCGTACCGCATGTACCAGTTCTGGCTCAGCACGACGGACGGTGATGTGATCGACCGGCTCAAGGTCTTCACGTTCCTCAGCCGCGCCGAGATCGAAGAGTACGCGGCGCTGGTCGAGGCGGAGCCGTTCCGTCGCGCCGCGCAGAAGCGGCTCGCGCTCGAGGTCGTCGCCACCGTGCACGGGGCGGATGCCACGGCGGCCGTCATCGCAGCATCCGACGCTCTGTTCGGGCAGGGCGACCTGTCCTCACTCGATGCGACCACGCTGCGCACCGCACTCGACGAGCTGCCGAACGCGACTGTGCAGCCGGGGACGCCTGTCGTCGACGCACTCGTCGCCACGGGACTCGTCTCGAGTGCCTCCGA
The DNA here is from genome assembly GCF_022637555.1 of Microbacterium sp. H1-D42. Lineage (NCBI taxonomy): Bacteria > Bacillati > Actinomycetota > Actinomycetes > Micrococcales > Microbacteriaceae > Microbacterium > Microbacterium sp. H1-D42. The sequence continues at coordinate 1,298,152 of NZ_CP093342.1, forward strand.
GGCGCGACGTGCGATCTCGCAGGGCGGCGTCACGCTGGACGGCGAGCGGGTGGCCGATGACAGCGCGACGGTGCAGGGCTCGCTGCCCGGCGGCGTCTCCGTGCTGCGCCGCGGCAAGAAGACGCTCGCAGGCGTGTTCATCGGCTGAGCCGTCGTGCCCTTCACTCCGAGCCACGCCGTCATCGCGCTGCCCTTCGTGCGCACGCCGCTGGTGCCGGCGGCGATCGCGATCGGTGCGATGACGCCGGACCTGCCACTGTTCCTTCGGGGTGCGGGGCTGCCATACGGTTTCACCCACTCACCGGCCAATATCGTCTGGACGACGCTGGTCGCGTTCGTGCTGTTCCTGATCTGGCGGGTGGTGCTGCGTCCTGGGCTCGTCGCGCTGGCGCCGGAATTCGTGGCGTCGCGACTACCCGAACAGTGGCGGACAACAGGCAAGGCAGCGGTGTCGGATGCCATCGGTTCGCGCGACCGGCCGAGCTATCCGCTGCTGCTGGCGCTCTCGCTGATGATCGGCGTGCTGTCGCACATCGTCTGGGACATGTTCACGCATGAGGGGCGCTGGGGAGTCGTGTCGCTCCCGGTGCTCGACGAGATGTGGGGTCCGCTGCTCGGGTACAAGTGGCTGCAGTACGGCTCGAGCGTGGTGGGGATGCTGATCCTCGGCGTCTACGCGCTGCTGTGGCTGCGGCGCCGTCCCGTGCAGCCGCGTTCACGGCTTCTGCCCGCGTGGGTGGGGTGGGTCTGGCTGGCCACCCTTCCGGTGGTGCTGATCACGGCCTGGATGATCGGCCTCGCCGCATACGGTCCGATCACGCCGGGATTCACTCTGCAGCATCTCGCATATCGCACCCTGCCGCTGGCATCCGGGCTGTGGGGTGCGCTCACGGTGCTGCTCTGCGTGGTCATCGTGCTGCTGCCGCGGCGGACTTCTGCCGTCGAAGTGGAAGACTCCCGCTCCTACGCGCGTTGAATCGCGGCTTCCATCCCCTGCGGGTCACCAGACGGGCAGGTCAGAGCCCCAGACCCGTGGCGGCTCGAAGTGCGTGGGGCCGCCGGGCCAGCTCACCGCGGGGGCGACAGTCGTGATCGTCTGACCGCCGACCTCGAACGATTGCGTCGCGGGGTCGGACGGCGGATCGCCGACCTCCCGCTGTTCGCTCGCGCGGGGCATCCCGAGCAGTTCTGCGGCGATCCGCCGCAGCGAGGTGCGCACGACCCACGTTCCTCCGTCGCCCTCTCGACGCCGCAGGGCGTCGACGATGCCGGCCGCGAGCAGGTACCCGGCCGAATGATCAAGGCCCTGCGCGGGTAGGGCACCCGGGGTCTCGCCGCCGTCTGGCGACTCGAGCCAGGCGATGCCCGACTCCGCCTGCACCAGGCTGTCGAATCCTCGGGGTGAGTGCCCGCCTGGCCAGGCGGACAGCTGTGCGATGACCAGGTGCGGATGCCGCGCGGCGAGCTGCCCCGGGGACAGGCCGAGCCGACTCAGGCCGTCCGCGCGATACCCGAGCACGACGACATCGGCCCCGGCGAGAAGTCCCTCGAAACGTTCCGGCTCGGACGCGATGTCGAGCAGCGCCGTGCGCTTGCCATGACCGGTGTCGAAGTGCTGCCAGGCGAACTCGGGGCGCTGCGGCGGGTCGATCCGCAGCACGTCCGCTCCGGCGAAGGCGAGAGTGCGTGTGGCGACGGGCCCCGCGATCACCCTGGTGAGGTCGAGAACGCGCACGCCTTCGAGTGGGCGAGCGGCCGTCCCGTGGGGGAGAGCGCGAGGCGCCGCGTCGCCGGCGCGCTCGACCTCGACGATCGGATGCTGGCGCAGCGCTTCGTCGTATGCGGGATCCTGCTGCCGCACCGGCACGCAGAGCCCACCGGCCCTGGAGATCGAGCTGACCGCATCGCTCACGGTCATCGTGTTGAGACGTGCCAGGACGTCCGCCGATGTGCTGCCGTCTGGCAGCTCGAGGCCGAGGTGCAGGGCGGCGGCATGATGCGGGTAGTTGCCGTGCGTGCGCACCCAGCCGTCAGAGGTCTGCCAGAACCCGGAGAGCGGCGCCCACACCTCGGGCGCCTCGCCGTCGATGAGCAGGTGCCGGTCGCTGCGATAGGCGGCAGCGATGCGGAGGGGATCGGGGGCTGAGCCGCCGCTGCCGGCGATGGCTCTGCCTGCGGCGACCACGCTGTCCAAGGCGAGGGGGCCGACCGGCAGGTGCGACGGGAGGGGGACGGGCATGATCATGAGGATCCCACTCTGCCGAGCGCACGCCATGCCTGCGCACGCACGCGCTCGACCGGATCATCCACCAGGCCGTCGACCACGCCGTCCGGATCGTCGAGTCGATGCGCGGCGATCACCTTCAGCGCCATCTCGCGCACACGCCACTCCTCGTCGCCCGTGGCTCCGAGCACGACCTGCGGGCGAGCCGGCCCGAGGTGCAGCAGCGCGCGGGCTCCCCACACCCGCACCCAGTACGACGGCCAACCGGGTGTGCCGCGCAACCACGCGATGTCCGGATAGCGCCGATCCATGTCACCAGCCCTGCCGGCGAGCAGTTCCTCCGCCCACTCGACGACGGCATCGCGACCGAAGACCTCGGCTGCGTGCGTCGCGCTGTCGCGTGGTGAAAGACGACGATCGGGGAGGGGGTACATGGTCGCGATCGTACGCTTCCGGCGCCTCCCGCGCAGGAAACCGTGCCTGACCAGCGCAGAAGGCCCACAGAGAGCCTTACGACACGCCCGGGATGACGGGGTGATTTGCCGGATCCCCGGGATCCGCGTAACTTGTTACTTGTTCGCCCCACAGGGTAGAGCGGAAGGCCGGAAGGCCTGGCTCCCCTCAAGCGGTGAACAACTCCTCTTCTTCTTCCACCGGCGGCAACGTTGGTGTAGGGTAGAGGTTCCGGCTCCGGCCTGGCTGGTCAACAGCCCCCGGAACGTCCGGTATGATTGTGAAGTTGCCCTGCGCTTCTTGCCTTTGTTGGTGGGTGTGCGGGTGCGTCCGATCCTTGAGAACTCAACAGCGTGCACTTGTCAAATGCCAAATAACCTCGACTCCAACTTTTGTTGGGGTGAGATTCCTTTGGATCAAAGTCCAGGCCTTTTTGGTCTGGCGTATGGATGATGTCAGCAATGATTGAACCATTTTGGTCATGATTGAACTCGCTGCCTTCTCGCCTTTTTCCGGTGGGTTGGTATGCATTCGTTTTTTACGGAGAGTTTGATCCTGGCTCAGGATGAACGCTGGCGGCGTGCTTAACACATGCAAGTCGAACGATGAACCTGGGAGCTTGCTTCTGGGGGATTAGTGGCGAACGGGTGAGTAACACGTGAGCAACCTGCCCCTGACTCTGGGATAAGCGCTGGAAACGGCGTCTAATACTGGATACGAGACGGAACCGCATGGTTACCGTTTGGAAAGATTTTTCGGTTGGGGATGGGCTCGCGGCCTATCAGCTTGTTGGTGAGGTAATGGCTCACCAAGGCGTCGACGGGTAGCCGGCCTGAGAGGGTGACCGGCCACACTGGGACTGAGACACGGCCCAGACTCCTACGGGAGGCAGCAGTGGGGAATATTGCACAATGGGCGGAAGCCTGATGCAGCAACGCCGCGTGAGGGATGACGGCCTTCGGGTTGTAAACCTCTTTTAGCAGGGAAGAAGCGAAAGTGACGGTACCTGCAGAAAAAGCACCGGCTAACTACGTGCCAGCAGCCGCGGTAATACGTAGGGTGCAAGCGTTATCCGGAATTATTGGGCGTAAAGAGCTCGTAGGCGGTCTGTCGCGTCTGCTGTGAAATTCCGAGGCTCAACCTCGGGCTTGCAGTGGGTACGGGCAGACTAGAGTGCGGTAGGGGAGATTGGAATTCCTGGTGTAGCGGTGGAATGCGCAGATATCAGGAGGAACACCGATGGCGAAGGCAGATCTCTGGGCCGTAACTGACGCTGAGGAGCGAAAGGGTGGGGAGCAAACAGGCTTAGATACCCTGGTAGTCCACCCCGTAAACGTTGGGAACTAGTTGTGGGGTCCTTTCCACGGATTCCGTGACGCAGCTAACGCATTAAGTTCCCCGCCTGGGGAGTACGGCCGCAAGGCTAAAACTCAAAGGAATTGACGGGGACCCGCACAAGCGGCGGAGCATGCGGATTAATTCGATGCAACGCGAAGAACCTTACCAAGGCTTGACATACACGAGAACGGGCCAGAAATGGTCAACTCTTTGGACACTCGTGAACAGGTGGTGCATGGTTGTCGTCAGCTCGTGTCGTGAGATGTTGGGTTAAGTCCCGCAACGAGCGCAACCCTCGTTCTATGTTGCCAGCACGTAATGGTGGGAACTCATGGGATACTGCCGGGGTCAACTCGGAGGAAGGTGGGGATGACGTCAAATCATCATGCCCCTTATGTCTTGGGCTTCACGCATGCTACAATGGCCGGTACAATGGGCTGCGATACCGTAAGGTGGAGCGAATCCCAAAAAGCCGGTCCCAGTTCGGATTGAGGTCTGCAACTCGACCTCATGAAGTCGGAGTCGCTAGTAATCGCAGATCAGCAACGCTGCGGTGAATACGTTCCCGGGTCTTGTACACACCGCCCGTCAAGTCATGAAAGTCGGTAACACCTGAAGCCGGTGGCCTAACCCCTTGTGGGAGGGAGCTGTCGAAGGTGGGATCGGTAATTAGGACTAAGTCGTAACAAGGTAGCCGTACCGGAAGGTGCGGCTGGATCACCTCCTTTCTAAGGAGCATCTGGCACCCCTTGGGTGTCCAGGCACCAGATCAGAACGAATGTTTCTGCTGGTAGCTCATGGGTGGAACATTTGACATGCTGTCAGCGCGTCTGGCTTCATTTAGTACGGTCTTCGGATCTGGAACGGTGGGGTTGGTGAGCGGGGCAGCTGCACGCTGTTGGGTCCTGAGGGACCGGGCCGGCTTGCTTCTTTCGGGAAGTTGGGTCGTTCTGAACCTCATGGCCCCTTTCGTCGTTTGCCTTGTTTGGCTGCGGGGTTGGGGGACCGCCCGTACTTTGAGAACTACACAGTGGACGCGAGCATCTTAAAGAAATACCGGGTCAACGCTTTTCCTGGCGTTGATCCATCTCATGTGATTTCAAGTCTTTAAGAGCAAACGGTGGATGCCTTGGCATCTGGAGCCGAAGAAGGACGTAGCAATCTGCGATAAGCCTCGGGGAGTGGATAAGCACACTTTGATCCGAGGGTGTCCGAATGGGGAAACCCCGCCAGGCGTTTGTGCGACCTGGTGACTCCCGCCTGAATATATAGGGCGGGTAGAGGGAACGTGGGGAAGTGAAACATCTCAGTACCCACAGGAAGAGAAAACAACATGTGATTCCGTGAGTAGTGGCGAGCGAAAGCGGATGAGGCTAAACCGGGTGTGTGTGATAGCCGGCAGGCGTTGCATGCCCGGGGTTGCGGGACTTTTCTGGACACTCTGCCGAGTGTTCGACGTGATGTGACGGTATAGACGAATGGTCTTGAAAGGCCAGCCATAGTGGGTGCCAGCCCCGTAGTTGAAATGCCGCTCGCAGCGTGAAGAGTATCCCAAGTAGCACGGGGCCCGAGAAATCCCGTGTGAATCTGTCAGGACCACCTGATAAGCCTAAATACTCCCAGATGACCGATAGCGGACAAGTACCGTGAGGGAAAGGTGAAAAGTACCCCGGGAGGGGAGTGAAATAGTACCTGAAACCGTTTGCTTACAAACCGTTGGAGCCTCCTTAGTAGGGGTGACAGCGTGCCTTTTGAAGAATGAGCCTGCGAGTTAGTGATATGTGGCGAGGTTAACCCGTGTGGGGTAGCCGTAGCGAAAGCGAGTCTGAATAGGGCGATTCAGTCGCATGTCCTAGACCCGAAGCGAAGTGATCTATCCATGGCCAGGCTGAAGCACGTGTAAGAGCGTGTGGAGGGCCGAACCCACTTAGGTTGAAAACTGAGGGGATGAGCTGTGGATAGGGGTGAAAGGCCAATCAAACTTCGTGATAGCTGGTTCTCTCCGAAATGCATTTAGGTGCAGCGTTGCGTGTTTCTTGCCGGAGGTAGAGCTACTGGATGGCCGATGGGCCTCAACAGGTTACTGACGTCAGCCAAACTCCGAATGCCGGTAAGTGAGAGCGCAGCAGTGAGACTGTGGGGGATAAGCTTCATAGTCGAGAGGGAAACAACCCAGACCACCATCTAAGGTCCCAAAGCGCGTGCTAAGTGGAAAAGGATGTGGAGTTGCTTAGACAACCAGGAGGTTGGCTTAGAAGCAGCCACCCTTGAAAGAGTGCGTAATAGCTCACTGGTCAAGTGATTCCGCGCCGACAATGTAACGGGGCTCAAGCACGCCACCGAAGTTGTGGCATTGACATTTTTGGTAGGCCTTCGTGGTCCAGCCGTGTTGATGGGTAGGAGAGCGTCGTGTGGCGAGTGAAGCGGCGGTGTGAACCAGCCGTGGACGCTACACGAGTGAGAATGCAGGCATGAGTAGCGAAAGACGTGTGAGAAACACGTCCTCCGGAAGACCAAGGGTTCCAGGGTCAAGCTAATCTTCCCTGGGTAAGTCGGGACCTAAGGCGAGGCCGACAGGCGTAGTCGATGGACAACGGGTTGATATTCCCGTACCGGCGAAGAACCGCCCAAGCTAATCCAGTAGTGCTAAGTATCTGAATCCTCATGACCGGATCCTTCGGGTGATGGCGTGAGGCCTAGCGTACGACCCCATTCTGGTGCGGTTAGCGTATTAACAGGTGTGACGCAGGAAGGTAGCCCAGCCAGGCGATGGTTGTCCTGGTGCAAGTGCGTAGGCCGAACGGTAGGCAAATCCGCCGTTCACGTAGGCTGAGACACGATGCGAATGAAAAGTGGGTGATCCTATGCTGCCAAGAAAAGCATCGACGCGAGGTTCAAGCCGCCCGTACCCCAAACCGACTCAGGTGGTCAGGTAGAGAATACCAAGGAGATCGAGAGAATCGTGGTTAAGGAACTCGGCAAAATGCCCCCGTAACTTCGGGAGAAGGGGGGCCATCCGCTTATACCGCCTTGCGCGGGAAAGGGTGTGGTGGCCGCAGAGACTAGTGGGTAGCGACTGTTTACTAAAAACACAGGTCCGTGCGAAGACGCAAGTCGATGTATACGGACTGACGCCTGCCCGGTGCTGGAAGGTTAAGAGGACCGGTTAGCCGCAAGGCGAAGCTGAGAATTTAAGCCCCAGTAAACGGCGGTGGTAACTATAACCATCCTAAGGTAGCGAAATTCCTTGTCGGGTAAGTTCCGACCTGCACGAATGGCGTAACGACTTCCCAACTGTCTCAACCGCGAACTCGGCGAAATTGCATTACGAGTAAAGATGCTCGTTACGCGCAGCAGGACGGAAAGACCCCGTGACCTTTACTACAGCTTGGTATTGGTGTTCGGTGTGGCTTGTGTAGGATAGGTGGGAGACTTTGAAGCCATGACGCCAGTTATGGTGGAGTCATTGTTGAAATACCACTCTGGTCATATTGGATATCTAACTTCGAACCGTGATCCGGTTCAGGGACAGTGCCTGGTGGGTAGTTTAACTGGGGCGGTTGCCTCCCAAAAAGTAACGGAGGCGCCCAAAGGTTCCCTCAACCTGGTTGGTAATCAGGTGGCGAGTGTAAGTGCACAAGGGAGCTTGACTGTGAGACTGACAGGTCGAGCAGGGACGAAAGTCGGGACTAGTGATCCGGCAGTGGCTTGTGGAAGCGCTGTCGCTCAACGGATAAAAGGTACCTCGGGGATAACAGGCTGATCTTGCCCAAGAGTCCATATCGACGGCATGGTTTGGCACCTCGATGTCGGCTCGTCGCATCCTGGGGCTGGAGTAGGTCCCAAGGGTTGGGCTGTTCGCCCATTAAAGCGGTACGCGAGCTGGGTTTAGAACGTCGTGAGACAGTTCGGTCCCTATCCGCTGCGCGCGTAGGAAGTTTGAGAGGATCTGACCCTAGTACGAGAGGACCGGGTTGGACGAACCTCTGGTGTGCCAGTTGTTCCGCCAGGAGCACCGCTGGTTAGCTACGTTCGGGATGGATAACCGCTGAAAGCATCTAAGCGGGAAGCCGGCCTCAAGATGAGACTTCCATCACCTTCGGGTGGAGAGGCTCCCAGCCAGACGACTGGGTTGATAGGCCAGATGTGGAAGTGCGGCAACGCATGCAGCTGACTGGTACTAATAAGCCGATGACTTGATAACACTCTCTTTCTGCGAGATGAACGCGTCCACTTTGTGGTTCTCGACGTACGGTCGGAACCAAACAACACATCACTAACGTGTGTGTTGCCGATACATGTCAATAGTGTTACGGCGGCCATAGCGTGAGGGAAACGCCCGGTCACATTCCGAACCCGGAAGCTAAGCCTCACAGCGCCGATGGTACTGCAGGGGGGACCCTGTGGGAGAGTAGGACACCGCCGGACTTCTTCTAAGTAAAATGGCCACCCAAAGCTGGGTGGCCATTTTGCGTTTTACAGCATCAACAGGGAGTCAGAATGTCAGATGAGCAGCGAGACCGCCGGAACGACGGCGACGGCGCGCACAAGGGACGTTCGGGCTCCGACCGCAAGCCGCGCTACAGTGACTCTTCGTCGCGTGGCCAGCGACGCGACGACAACCAGCGCCCCTCGGGTGACCGCTCTGGTGAACGGCGTCCATACGGGGACCGGAACCAGGGTGGCGAGCGCCGTTCGTACGGTGACCGCAGCCAGTCCGGTGACCGCCGGCCATACGGCGATCGGAACCAGGGCGGCGAGCGTCGCTCCTATGGCGACCGCCCGCAGGGTGATCGTAACCAGTCTGGCGAGCGTCGCCCCTATGGTGACCGTAGCCAGGGTGGCGAGCGTCGCTCCTATGGTGACCGTCCCCAGGGCGATCGTCCGTACCGTGGTGACCGCCCGCAGGACGACCGCAACCAGTCCAGTGAGCGTCGCCCGTATGGTGACCGCAACCAGTCCGGTGACCGCCGGCCATACGGCGATCGGAACCAGGGTGGTGACCGTCGCTCCTATGGTGACCGTAGCCAGGGTGGCGAGCGTCGCTCCTATGGTGACCGTCCGCAGGGCGATCGTCCGCACCGTGGTGACCGCCCGCAGGGCGACCGCAACCAGTCCGGTGAGCGTCGCCCGTATGGCGACCGCAATCAGGGTGGCGAGCGTCGCTCCTATGGTGACCGTCCGCAGGGCGATCGTCCGCACCGTGGTGACCGCCCGCAGGGCGACCGCAACCAGTCCGGTGAGCGTCGCCCGTATGGCGACCGCAATCAGGGTGGCGAGCGTCGCTCCTATGGTGACCGCCCGCAGGGTGATCGCCAGCAGTCTGGTGACCGTCGCCCTTATGGTGATCGGAACCAGGGTGGCGAGCGTCGTCCCTATGGTGACCGCCCGCAGGGTGATCGCCAGCAGTCTGGTGACCGTCGCCCTTATGGTGATCGGAACCAGGGTGGCGAGCGTCGCCCCTATGGTGACCGCCCGCAAGGCGACCGCAACCAGTCCGGTGACCGTCGTCCCTATGGCGATCGTCCGCAGGGCGAACGTCGCCCGTACAACGACCGGAACCAGGGTGGAGAACGTCGTCCCTATGGCGATCGTCCGCAGGGCGATCGTGCCCAGGGCGAGCGTCGCCCCTACAACGACCGGAACCAGGGTGGCGAGCGCCGCTCGTACGGTGACCGTCCCCAGGGGGACCGCCCGTACCGCGGAGACCGCCCGGCCGGTGACCGGAATCACTCTGGTGAGCGTCGTCCGTACAACGACCGCAACCAGGGCGGAGAGCGCCGCTCCTACGGCGACCGTCCGCAGGGTGAGCGTCGCTCCTATGGTGACCGCGATCAGGGTGGCGAGCGTCGCTCCTACGGCGACCGCAACCGGGACGAGCGCGGTGGCGGCGAGCGGCCGTCCTACCGGGATCGCCCGCGTGGCGGCGTCGAGCGCACGTTCAACGAGTTCGCACCGGTGCGTGAGCGCGTCCCTGAGCCGCCGCTGCCCGAGGAGATCACCGCACGTGACCTTCACCCAGCCGCACGCAACGAGCTGAAGACCCTCAGCAAGGAGAACGCCGAGCAGGTGGCTCGTCACCTCGCCATGGTCGCGCAGCTCATCGACGACGAGCCCGAACGAGCTCACGAGCACGCCTTGGCTGCGTCTCGTCGTGCCGGCCGTGTCGCTGTCGTGCGTGAGACGCTCGCGATCACTGCCTACGCCGTCGAGGACTTCTCGCTGGCGCTGCGGGAGCTGCGCACATACCGCCGCATCTCCGGCAAGGACGACCAGATCGCACTGATCGTGGACAGCGAGCGCGGCGTCGGCCGCCCGGATCGCGCCCTCGAGGAGGGCCGTACTGTCGATCGCGCAGCGCTCGAGCCCGCCGTTCGTGTGGCACTGGCGATCGCCATGTCCGGTGCACGCCTCGACCGAGGCGAGACCGAGCTGGCTCTCGGCGAGCTCGAGATCCCGGAGCTCGACCCCGATCGCGCCTTCGAGTGGAGCCCCGCGCTGTTCGCGGCTCGCTCCGCGGTGCTCGACGACCTCGGCCGCGCCGAGGAAGCCGCATTCTGGGCTCAGCGTGCTGATGTCGCGGCATCTGCTCTCGGCCTCGACGGTCAGTTCGATGAGATCTACGTCGAAGACGGGCTCGTCGAGGACTACGAGACGTACGATGACGAGTCTGATGACGCGGACGCTGACGCGGACGCTGACGCTGACGCTGACGACGAGTCTGACCCTGACGACGCTGACGATGACGACGCCGACGACGCTGACGCCGACAACGCCGACGCTGACGACGCCGACAACTCCGACGCCACTGACAACGCCGACGACTCCGAGCAGGACCAGAACCCTCAGAACTCTCAGGACACCGAGGACACCGAGCGCTGATGGCACTGTTCCGCCGCGCGAAGCAGGCATCCACCCCGCTGACTGACCGCGACGCTCTGCTCGCCGACCTCGACGGCGTCGTGTATGCGGGCCCCAGTGCACTGCCGTACGCGATCGAGAACCTCAACCGCGCCGGCGAGTCGATGCGGTTGGGCTACATCACCAACAACGCTTCGCGCACTGATGCCGATGTCGCCGCACACCTCACGGACCTCGGTCTGAGCGTTGCGCCCGATGACGTCGTCACCAGCCCGCAGGCGGCGATGCGACTGCTCACCACCATGGTGCCGGCTCCAGCGACGATCCTGATCGTCGGGGGAGAGGGGCTCGTCGTCGAGGCGGAGAAGGCCGGCTACACGGTCACCCGCAGCGCAGAGGATTCCCCCGCAGCTGTCGTGCAGGGCTTCGCACCCGAAGTCGCGTGGACGGACCTCGCCGAGGCCGCCTTCGCGCTGAAGCTGCCGGAGGAAGAGGGCGGGATTCCCTGGATCTCGACCAACACCGACTGGACGATCCCTCGCGAGCGCGGCGTCGCCCCCGGAAACGGCACGCTCGTCTCCGCGGTGCACACCGCGATCGGGCGGCTCTCCACCGTGGCCGGCAAGCCCGAGAAGCCGATCTTCGAAGAGGCCGTGGCCCGCTTCGAAGCGCAGCGCCCGCTGTTCCTCGGCGATCGGCTCGACACCGATATCGCCGGCTCGGTCAGCGCCGGCATCGATTCGGCGCTGGTGCTGACCGGCATCGACCGCCCGAAGCACGTGCTGGCCGCCCCACAGGGCTCGCGTCCCGACTACATCCTCGCCGACCTGCGCGACCTGCATGAGTCGTATCCGGTCACGTCCGAGCAGGACGGCGTGTTCACGGTGAACGGCGCGTCGGTGCAGGTGGTGGATGCTGACGTGCAGATCCTCGCGGAGGGCGACGCCCAGATCGATCTGCTCCGCGCCGGTGCCGCCGCGATCTGGGCGACCGGCCGGGCGATCTACGCCTTTCGGGTTCCCGAGCTGCTGTACGCAGACCCGTTCCACCGGCCCTGACCGCTTTCGAACGCGCGCCTTTCCACAGACCCCGGGCGTCGCCGCTCGGTGCGCACGACCCCGGGATACAGTGGTCGGATGGAGCATCCGCGAGACGAGCCGACTGACGCGCTCTGGAGTCGCCTGCGTCTGATCGAGGGCCAGCCGCTCGCCGATCGGGCCGAAGCGTACGGCTCACTGCACGATGAACTGATGAAGCGTCTCGAGAGCGCCCCGCGCGGCGATGCCCGCGACGCGGCCCCTGGTCCGCGATGACCCGGCTCGATGCGGCCCTCGCGGCGCGTGGCCTCGCTCGGTCGCGCACCCACGCCGCGATCCTGATCGCCGACGGACTCGTGAGCGTCGACGGCCGTGCGGTCATCAAGCCCTCCACCCCGGTCACAGACGCCACCGTGATCGCGGTCGACGGCGGAGACCACTACGTCAGCCGCGGCGCCCACAAGCTGATCGCCGCACTCGACGGGTTCGGCGTGCCGGTCGAAGGGCGCCTCGCGCTCGACATGGGCGCGTCCACCGGCGGCTTCACCCAGGTGCTGCTGGAGCGCGGCGCGCGCCGCGTGCTCGCAGTCGACGTCGGTCACGATCAGCTGGCCCCGCAACTGGCATCCGACCCCGCCGTCGTCGCGGTCGAAGGATTCAACGTCCGCCACATGACGGCGCGCACGCTGTCCGAGGCCACCGGCGAGGCCACAAGGCCCGACCTCGTCGTCGGCGACCTGTCATTCATCTCGCTCGCGCTCGTCCTGCCTGCCGTCGCCGAGACCGCCGCACCGCACTCCGACATCCTGCTGCTGGTCAAGCCGCAGTTCGAGGTGGGCCGCACCGCCGTCAAGGGCGGTCTGGTCACCAGCCCCGTCGCACGCATCGATGCCGTCGAACGCATCCTGTGGCGCGCCCACGACTCCGGACTGGGCACCCTCGGCATCCTGCCGTCACCGCTGCTCGGCACGCACGGCAACGCCGAGTACCTGGTGCACCTGGCACCCGGCCGTGGCACGGATCCGTCAGAATGGACGGACCAGATCGCACACGTGGCAGGAGGACGATGAACGAGCGCCGCATCCTGGTCGTCGCCCACGCCCAGCGGGAGGACACCGTCGCCGCGGCTCTGCGCGTCATCGACGCGCTGCGCGACGCCGGAGCGACCCCCGTGCTCGCGAGCCCCGACCGTGCAGAACTGGCCGAGGTCGACCCGCGCTTCGCCGACGTCGCGCTGCTTGGTCACGACGTCGCCGAAGACGACCTCGAGCTGGCCATCGTGCTCGGCGGCGACGGCACGATCCTGCGTGCCGCCGAACTGGTGCGAGAGTCCGGCGCCCCGGTGCTCGGCATCAACATGGGCCATGTCGGGTTCCTCGCCGAGATCGACCGGGATGACATGGATGCCGCCGTGCGCCGCGTCATCGACCGCGACTACGAGGTCGAGGAGCGTCTCGCGCTGTCTGTGCGCGTGAAGGATGCCGATGGCTCGGTCGTCTACGAGACATGGGCGCTCAACGAGGCCACGGTCGAGAAGGCCAGTCGTGAGCGGATGATCGAGGTGGTCATCGAGATCGATGGCCGTCCGCTGTCGAGCTTCGGCTGCGATGGCATGGTCGTGTCCACTCCCACCGGGTCCACGGCCTACAACTTCTCTGCCGGCGGTCCGGTGATCTGGCCCACCGTCGAGGCGATCGCCGTGGTGCCGCTGTCGGCGCACGCGCTGTTCGCGAAGCCTCTGGTGGTGGGACCTGAGGCGTCCGTCGCCATCGAGATGCTCGATCGCACCGACGGCATGGGCATCCTGTGGTGCGACGGGCGCCGCTCGCACGACCTGCCCCGCGGAGCCCGCGTCGTCGTGCGCCGCTCCGCACAGCCCGTGCGGCTCGCACGACTGCATCCCACCGCCTTCACCAACCGTCTGGTGCGCAAGTTCCAACTGCCCGTCGCCGGCTGGCGGGGCGCCTCATGATCGACGAGATGCGCATCCGCGGACTCGGCGTCATCGACGATGCCGTGCTGCCACTGGGCCCCGGATTCACCGCCGTCACCGGCGAGACGGGCGCAGGCAAGACCATGGTCGTCACGGGGCTCGGCCTGCTGCTCGGCGCCCGCGCCGACACTTCAGCGATCCGGGCAGGCGCGGCACAGGCATCCGTCGCCGGGGTCTGGATGGTGCCGAAGACCGGAGCCGTCGCCGACATCGTCACCGACGCCGGCGGCGAACTCGAACCGGCGGGCGACGCCGCCGAATTGTACGTCTCGCGCACGCTCAGCGCCGAGGGTCGCAGTCGCGCCAGTGTCGGCGGCCGCCCGGCGCCCGCCGCCGTGCTCGCCGCCCTCGCCGAGGAACTCGTCGTCGTGCACGGGCAGTCAGAGCAGCTGCGGCTGCGCTCGGCCGTCGCGCAGCGCGACGCCCTCGACCGCTTCGGTGGGCAGCGCATCGGCGACGCCGTGACGCGATACTCGGAGTGCTTCCGCGCATGGCGCGAGTTGGATGCCGAGATCACCGAACTCACCGAGAACCGTGACCGTCGTGCCGCGGAAGCCGCCCAGCTGCGCGAGCAGCTCGCCGAGATCGAACAGCTCGAGCCGGATGCCGGTGAGGACGTCGCGCTGAACGAGCGCGCCGAGCGGCTGGCGAACGCCGAGGAGCTGCGCCTGGCAGCATCCGTCGCCCGCTCCGCGCTCTCCAGCGAAGACGACGAGCCCGACGTGTCCGGCCTGCTGGCCGAAGCCCGCCGTTCCCTGGAGCGCGGCGCGGACCCTCAGCTGGCTGGGATCGCGGAGACCCTCACCGACCTCGGCTATCGCGCTGCCGACCTCGCGCTGCAGCTGTCCGGCTACCTGGCCGACCTCGACGAATCCGGCCCGCACGAACTCGCCGCGGTCGAGGAGCGCCGCGCCGCGATCGGCGGGCTCATCCGTCAGCACGGATCGCTCGACGCGGCGCTGGAGATCTGGCGCACAGGTTCGCTGCGTCTGGCCGAACTCGACGACGACGGTGACCGCATCGAACGGCTCACCGCCGAGGCCGAGCGCGCCCGCGGCGAGCTCGACTCGGCAGCAGATGAGCTGACCGCGACGCGCACCGAGGCCGCCGGCCGGCTCTCCGAAGCCGTGACGGAAGAGCTGCACGCCCTCGCGATGCCCGATGCCCGCTTCGAGGTCAGGGTGTCGCCAGGAGCGGAGTCCAGCCACGGCCGCGACGACGTCGCCCTGCTGCTCGCGCCGCACCCGGGTGCCGAGCCGCGCTCGGTCTCGCGCGGTGCGTCGGGCGGTGAGCTGTCGCGCGTGATGCTCGCGATCGAGGTGGTCATCGCCGGCACTGATCCTGTGCCGACGTTCGTCTTCGACGAGGTGGATGCCGGGATCGGCGGCGCCGCTGCGATCGAGGTCGGCCGCAGGCTGGCGCAGCTGGCTCGCACGTCGCAGGTGATCGCGGTCACCCACCTCGCTCAGGTCGCGGCCTTCGCGACCAATCACCTCTCGGTCGTGAAGTCCAACGACGGGGCAGTGACCGCATCCAGCGTGTCGCGGCTGTCGGGGGAGGAACGCGAGGCCGAGATGGCCAGACTGCTCTCCGGGCTCGCTGATTCCGACGCCGCACTCAGCCACGCCCGAGAGCTGCTCAGCCTCGGCACCAGCACGAACTGATAGGATCGAAGCCCGTGATGAACTCTTCTGCAGCGGGACCCGAGAACGACACCACATCCACCACGAAGCACATCTTCGTGACAGGCGGTGTCGTTTCGTCTTTGGGTAAGGGACTCACCGCCGCCAGCCTCGGAAACCTGCTCACTGCGCGCGGTCTGCGCGTGGTCATGCAGAAGCTGGACCCGTATCTGAACGTGGACCCAGGCACCATGAACCCGTTCGAGCACGGCGAGGTCTTCGTCACCGATGACGGCGCCGAGACCGACCTCGACATCGGCCACTACGAGCGCTTCCTCGACATCAACCTGACGCAGTCGGCCAACGTCACCACCGGCCAGATCTACTCGCAGGTGATCGCGCGTGAGCGCCGCGGCGACTACCTCGGCGCCACCGTGCAGGTCATCCCGCACATCACCGACGAGATCAAGCGCCGCATGCGCCTGCAGGCCACCGAAGAGCCCCGCCCCGACGTCATCATCACCGAGGTCGGCGGCACGGTCGGTGACATCGAGTCGCAGCCGTTCCTCGAGGCCGCGCGTCAGCTGCGCCACGAGCTCGGCCGCGACAGCGTGTTCTTCGTGCACGTTTCGCTGGTGCCGTTCATGGGCGCCTCCGGCGAGCAGAAGACCAAGCCGACGCAGCACTCGGTCGCCGCCCTCCGTCAGGTCGGCATCCAGCCGGACGCGCTGGTGCTGCGCAGCGACCGTCCGGTGAGCGTCAGCAACCGCAACAAGATCGCGCTGATGTGCGACGTCGACAACGAGGGCGTCATCAACACCGTCGACCTGCCCAGCATCTACGACATCCCGTCGACGCTGAACGAGCAGGGTCTCGACTCGTACATCATCCGCCGCCTCGGCCTTGACCAGAAGGCCGGCGAGGTCGACTGGACCCGCTGGAACCAGGTGCTGCACGCCGTGCACAACCCCAAGCACGAGGTCACCATCGGTCTGGTCGGCAAGTACATCGACCTGCCTGATGCCTACCTGTCGGTGACGGAAGCGCTCAAGGCCGGCGGTTTCGCGCAGGAGACGAAGGTAGGCGTCCGCTGGGTGCCGTCGGACTCGTGCGAGACGCCGGAGGGCGCAGCCAAGGCCCTCGGCGACCTCGACGCGATCTGCGTGCCAGGTGGGTTCGGCATCCGCGGCATCGAGGGCAAGGTCGGTGCACTGCGCTTCGCCCGTGAGCAGGGCATCCCGGCCCTCGGCCTGTGCCTCGGTCTGCAGATGATGGTCGTCGAGTACGCCCGCCACGTCGCCGGCATCACCGGCGCCTCGTCGACAGAGTTCGACCCCGAGACCCCCGAGCCCGTCATCGCGACGATGGCGGAGCAGGTCGAGATCCTCGAAGGCGGAGACCTCGGCGGCACCATGCGCCTCGGCCTGTACGAGGCCGCGCTGGCAGAGGGATCCCTTGCTCGTGAGCTGTACGGCTCGGCGACGGCATCCGAGCGTCACCGGCACCGCTACGAGGTCAACAACGCCTACCGCGCGCGCCTTTCGGATGCAGGCTTGGTGTTCTCCGGACTGAACCCCGACCTCGATCTCGTCGAGTACGTCGAGCTGCCGACCGATGTGCACCCGTTCTACATCGCCACCCAGGCGCACCCCGAGCTGCGCTCGCGCCCGACGGCACCGCACCCGCTGTTCCGCGGACTGGTCGGGGCCGCCATCGAGCGGCACCGCGCCAGCGAGCTGTTCAGCGAAGATGACTGATCAGGTGTTGCGCGACGAGCCGTTCCAGCCCAAGGTCATCGACAGCGACCTCGTCTACCAGGGCCGGGTGTGGGACGTGCGGTCCGACCGGGTGGCCTATGGCGACGGCGAGATCGTGCGCCAGTACGTCGCGCACACCGGTGCGGTCGCGATCGTCGCGCTCGACGATCAGGACCGCGTCCTGCTGATCCAGCAGTACCGGCATCCGATCCGCCACCGCGACTGGGAGCTGCCGGCGGGACTGCTCGACGTGCCGGGGGAGGAGCCTCTCCTCGCCGCGCAGCGAGAGCTCGCCGAAGAGGCCGACGTCACCGCCGCGCACTGGGAGCACCTGGTGTCGTCGTGGACGACACCGGGCGGCAACGACGAGATGATCCACGTCTTCCTCGCCACCGGCCTCTCGCCCGCGGAGACCGCGCATGCTCGCGAGGACGAAGAGGCCGACATCCGCGTCGAGTGGGTGCCGCTGAGCGAGGCGGCGGATGCTGTGCTCGCCGGCCGCATGCACAACGGCATCCTCTCGATCGGCGTGCTCGCGGCGGAACGGCGCCTGCGCGCCCAGGGCCTTCTCGAACAGGGCTGACACATGCAGCTCGGTCGGGCGCTGGACGAGTATCTGCGGCACGTGACGATCGAGCGCGGCCTGTCGGAGCACACCATCGCCGCGTACCGCCGCGACCTGAACGGGTATCTCGCGTGGCTCGATGCGCGCGGGATCCTGACGACGGATGCTGTCACCGCGACCACCGTGACGGAGTTCATCGCCGAGCGGTCCGGCGCCGAACCGCCTCCAGCTGCGACGAGCCTCGCCCGTCTGCAGTCGGCCGTGCGCGGCTGGCACCGATTCCTCGTGAGGGAGGGCATCGAGCAGGACGACCCGTCGGCACGGCTGCGTCCGCCGAAGACCCCGCAGCGACTGCCGAAGGCCCTGACGATCGATCAGGTGGAGCGATTGCTGGCCGCGCCGTCTGCCGACGAGCCCATCGGCATCCGCGATCGCGCACTGCTCGAGCTGCTCTACGCCACCGGCGCCCGCGTCTCGGAGGTCGTCTCGCTGGATGTGGACGACCTCTCCTACGGCGATGTGCTGCGGCTGCGCGGCAAGGGCGACAAGGAGCGCATCGTGCCGGTGGGTTCGTACGCCCGTGCCGCCGTCGACGCGTATCTCACCCGCGTGCGGCCAGGGCTGGCGGCCAAGGGGAGGGCCACCGCGACGCTGTTCCTCGGCGCCCGAGGCGCCCCGCTGTCACGGCAGAGCGCCTGGCTGGTGATCAGAGAGGCCGCAGAGAAGGTCCAGATCACCGTGGATGTCTCACCGCACACGCTGCGGCACTCGTTCGCGACGCACCTGCTGCAGGGCGGTGCCGACGTGCGCGTCGTGCAGGAGCTGCTGGGGCACGCGTCGGTGGCCACGACGCAGATCTACACGCACGTGTCGGTCGACACCCTGCGCGACATCTACGCCACCTCGCATCCTCGAGCCCGCTGAGCGCTGTTGAGCGCCCGCTGACGGCCCACTGACCGGCGCCTGCCGCGCGCCGGGCAACCCCGCACGCAGCGTGCCGCTACAATCGAGCAAGCATGGAAAGGGCGGATACGGTGACGGAGAAGGCGACGAAGTCCAGGTCGAAGACGGCCAAGGGCGACGACACCCCGATGGGGCCGACCGGTCGTCCCTATCGAGGATTCCCGACACCACCCCCTCTCGAGTCGCATGGTCCGGCGCGCATCATCGCGCTGTGCAACCAGAAGGGCGGGGTCGGCAAGACGACCACCGCGATCAACCTGGCGGCGGCCCTGGCCGAATACGGACGCAAGGTGCTTGCTGTCGACTTCGACCCGCAGGGTGCCCTGTCGGCCGGCCTCGGCATCCCGACGCACGACGTCCCCACGGTGTACGACCTGCTGCTGGACACCAAGCGCGACGCCAGAGGCGTGATCGTGCACTCCGCCGTCGAGAACCTCGACGTGCTTCCGGCCAACATCGATCTCTCGGCCGCTGAGGTGCACCTCGTCAACGAGGTCGCTCGCGAGACGATCCTCTCGCGCGTGCTGCGTCAGGTCGCGGGCGATTACGACGTGATCCTGATCGACTGCCAGCCCTCACTCGGCCTGCTCACCGTGAACGCGCTGACCGCCGCGCACGGCGTCGTCATCCCGCTGGAGTGCGAGTTCTTCGCGCTCCGAGGCGTGGCGCTGCTGATCGAGACGATCGACAAGGTGCGCGACCGACTGAACCCGTCCATCACGATGGATGGCCTGCTCGCGACGATGTACGACCCGCGCACGCTGCACTCCCGCGAGGTGCTCGAGCGCGTCGTCGAGGCGTTCGGCGACGACGTGCTGGAGACCGTGATCGGCCGCACCGTGAAGTTCCCCGATGCGTCGGTGTCTGGGGTGCCCATCACCGAGTTCGCGCCAGAGCACGCCGCAGCCCAGGCGTACCTGCGTCTGGCGCGGGAGCTGGTCGCCCGTGGCGCCGTCGCCTGAGGACGTCCCGACCATCGAGCCGGCCACGGAGCCCGAAACCGGGTTCCGCATCTCGCTGTCGAACTTCGACGGCCCGTTCGACCTGCTGCTGAACCTGATCTCCAAGCACGAGCTCGACATCACAGAGGTGTCGCTGAGCCGCGTCACCAACGAGTTCATCACCTACCTGAAGGAGCTCGACGGCGACGAAGAGCTCGATCAGGCATCGGAGTTCCTGGTGGTCGCGGCGACCCTGCTGGACATGAAGGTGGCGGGGCTGCTCCCGCAGGGCGAGCTGGTGGATGCTGAATCCGTCGCCCTGCTCGAGGCACGCGACCTGCTGTTCGCACGTCTGCTGCAGTACCGCGCGTTCAAGGAGGTCTCCGCGTGGTTCGCGCGCAGCCTGCAGCGCGAGGACCGCCGCCACGTGCGGGCCGTGCCCCTGGACGAGAAGCACCGCAGCAAGACCCCTGAGCTGGTGTGGACACTCAGCGTGGACGACTTCGCAGCGCTGGCGATGCTCGCGTTCGCGCCGAAGGAGATCCCGACCGTCGGCCTCGACCACCTGCATGCGCCCTTGGTGAGCATCCGGGAGCAGGCGGCGGTCGTCGTCACCCTGCTGCGCAGCGCGGAGTCGCTCAGCTTCCGCGAGCTCGTCTCCGGCATCCGAGAGCCGGGCATCGTCGTCGCGCGGTTCATCTCGGTGCTCGAGCTGTACCGGCACGCAGCCCTCTCGTTCGAGCAGCTCGAGCCGCTCGGCGAGCTGACCCTGCGGTGGTCGGCGGAGAGCTGGTCGGACGAGCAGCTGGCGACCCTGGGAGCCGACTATGACCGCTGAAGGAAATCAGATGGAGAACGAGATCGACGTCGACCCGGCGGCCGAGGCAGAGATCGACACACCCCTCGCCGAGCGCGTCGAGGCGATGCTGTTGATCGTCGACGAGCCGATCGCGCTCGTCGCGCTGGCCGCGGCCGTGCACGCGCCGGTGCCGGCCGTGCGTCAGACGCTGGAGACGCTCGTCGAGGACTACGACGGGCGAGGCAGGGGACCGCGGCGCGGTTTCGAGCTGCGTGAGGTCGGCGGCGGCTGGCGACTCTATGTGCGCGAGGACCACGACGATCTGATCGCCGACTTCATCGGCGGACAGGCCCCCGCACGCCTCTCTCAGGCCGCTTTGGAGACCCTCGCCGTCATCGCCTACAAGCAGCCAGTGACCCGCGGGCAGGTGGCATCCATCCGCGCGGTGAACGTCGACTCCGTCGTGCGCACGCTGCTCGCCAGGGGGCTGATCACCGAGCTGTTCGCCGACTCCGAGACCGGCGCGATCAATTACGGCACCACCGACGACCTGCTCGGACACCTCGGCATCAACTCGATCGACGAACTGCCGCCGATCTCACCCCTGCTCGACGATGGCGCCGACGGATTCGACGAAGGAGCACTGCGATGACTGAGCCGACCCGGAATGAGCCGACCATGAACGGCGAGAACCAAGAGCGTCTGCCCGATGGCATTCGATTGCAGAAAGCGCTCGGCAATGCCGGCGTCGCTTCGCGTCGCGTGATCGAGAACTACATCGTCGAGGGACGCATCCGCGTCAACGGAGTCGTCGTCACCGAGCTCGGGCGACGCATCGATCCGGAGCACGACCTGATCGATGTCGACGGCGCGGCGGTGCAGCTCGACGTGTCGAAGCGATACGTCATGCTCAACAAGCCCACCGGCGTCGTCAGCACCATGAAGGACGAGAACGGGCGCCCCGACCTGCGGCAGTTCACGAAGGACTGGGAGGAGCGGCTGTACAATGTCGGGCGGCTCGATGCCGAGACCAGCGGCCTGCTGATCCTCACCAACGACGGCGACCTCGCGCACGTGCTCGCGCACCCCTCGTTCGGCGTAACCAAGGTGTACATCGCGAAGGTCGACGGCCTCGTCACCGCGCAGACGATCTCGACGCTCACCAAGGGGATCGAGCTCGAGGACGGACCGATCAAGGCCGACAAGGCGCGGCTGCTCGATGCGTCCCGCGGGTCCAGCCTTGTCGAGCTCACTCTGCACTCCGGACGCAACCGCATCGTGCGGCGGATGATGGCCGCTGTCGGTCATCCGGTCGATGAGCTGGTGCGACGCCAGTTCGGTCCGCTGCACCTGGGAACGCTCCCGGTCGGGAAGACCCGCGAACTGACTAAAATCGAACTTGGCGCGCTGCTGACTCTGTCGCGCCAGGAACCCGGGGAGAACGAGTGAGCGATTCCGCTGGCGTGCGTGCGACGCAAGTCGCTGCGCGACTCTCGGGGACCGTTCGCGTCGTGGGCGCGGGGCTGCTGGGGGCGAGCATCGGACACGCCCTTCGCGCGAAGGGCGTCGACGTGGTGCTCGCCGACGCCTCGCCGTCGCAGCTGCGTCTCGCGATCGACTACGGCGCCGGGCGCGCCGCGCGCGAAGACGACAGCCCCGCGCTGATCGTGGTCGCTGTTCCGCCTGATGTCACGGCCGACGTCATCCAGGCCGAGCTCGCAGCGCATGCGGATGCTGTCGTCACCGACGTTGCCAGCGTGAAGCTGCAGCCCTTCGACGAACTGCGTCGCCGCGGTGTCGACCTGGCCCGCTACATCGGCTCGCACCCGCTCGCCGGACGTGAGCGGGGAGGTGCGATCTCGGCCCGCGCCGACCTGTTCGTCGGTCGTCCGTGGGTGGTCTGCCGTGATGGCGAGACCAGGGCATCCGACCTCGCCCTTGTCGAGGCGCTCGCCCTCGATGTCGGCGCGATGCCGCTGGAGATGACGCCGGAAGAGCACGACCGCTCGGTCGCGCTGACCTCGCACGTGCCGCAGGTGGTGGCGAGTCTGCTCGCCGCCCGCCTCGCGGATGCGGAGGAGGGGGCGCTGCGGCTCGCCGGTCAGGGCGTGCGTGACACCACGCGCATCGCTGCGTCTGCTCCCGAGCTGTGGGTGCAGATCCTCGGTGCGAATGCCGAGCCGGTCGTCGAGGTGCTCGACGCGCTGGCCGCAGACCTGAAGAGCGTGTCTGACGCGCTGCGCGCGCCGGATGCGCCCGGTGCCAGGCGCGTGGTGGCGGATGCCATCCGGCAGGGCAATGATGGGGTCGAGAGACTGCCCGGCAAGCACGGTCAGAACAAGCGCTTCGAGACACTGGTCGTCATGGTCGACGACACCGCCGGTCAGCTGGGGCGCCTGTTCGGCGAACTCGGCGAGCTGGAGGTCAACGTGGAGGATCTGCGTCTGGAGCACTCTCCTGGCGCCCAGTTCGGTCTGGCCGAGATCAGCGTGGCACCGGCCGCGCTGCGCGGTGCGATCGAAGGACTTCAGGAACGCGGCTGGCGGATTGCAGGCAACACCAATGACTAGTGCGCAGAAATTCATCGCGATCGACGGGCCGGCGGGCTCTGGCAAGTCCAGCGTCTCGAAGGAGATCGCACGTCGGCGCGGCTACGGCTACCTCGACACGGGAGCGGCGTACCGGGCCCTTGCCTGGCACGTGCTCGAGCGCGGAGCGGACACGGCCGACGCCGCTGCTGTGCGCTCGGCGGCATCCGACTTCCCCTTCACTCAGTCCCTCGACCCGGACGACCGGCGCGTGCGCGTCGGCGAGGTCGACGTGACCGACGCGATCCGCAACCCGCGCGTCTCTGCGGCCGTGAGCGGCGTCGCTCGCGTGCCCGAGGTGCGGGTGCAGGTCAACGAGATGTTCCGGCGGATCGTCGCGGAGGCCGAATACCCGGCCGTCGTCGTCGAGGGCCGCGACATCACCACCGTCGTTGCACCGGATGCCCCGGTGCGCATTCTGCTGACCGCTGCCCCCGAGGTGCGTGCCGCGCGCCGCGCGGGCGAACTGGCCGGCGAGAACGCCGCTGTCGTCGCCGAAGCGCTGCACAAGCGCGACGCGTCGGACAGCAGCGTCGTCGACTTCCTCAACGCCGCCCCCGGCGTGGATGTCGTCGACTCCACACAACTCGACTTCACGCAGACCATGGACGCCGTGCTCACGGTGATCGATCGGTCACGCGACGCTGATACAGGAGCATGAACATGGCCGACGAAGAATACGAAGGCACCCCAGACCAGCTGGCTGAGAAGCTGGCAGAGATCGACGAGCACGAAGCCGAGCAGCGCTCCGACGCCATGCGCGCGACGCTCACCGACTACGAACTCGACGACGAAGACGCCGATCTGCTGGCGGGCCTCGCCCTCGGCGAGGACGCGATCCAGTACTCGCCGGCGCTGCCGGTGGTGGCGATCGTCGGTCGGCCGAACGTCGGCAAGTCGGCGCTGGTGAACCGCATCCTCGGTCGCCGTGAAGCGGTTGTGGAGGACACCCCTGGCGTCACGCGTGACCGCGTCACGTACAAGGCCGAGTGGATGGACCGGCGGTTCTCGCTGGTCGACACCGGCGGGTGGGAGCCGGATGCCAAGGGCATCGACCGCTCGGTCGCCGCTCAGGCGGAGGTCGCCATCGACCTGTCTGACCTGGTGCTGTTCGTGGTGGATGCGAAGGTCGGCGCCACGTCGACCGATGAGCACGTCGTGCGGCTGCTTCGCAAGAGCGGCAAGCCGGTCTTCCTCGTCGCGAACAAGATCGACGACGCCCGTCAGGAGCCAGAGGCTGCGGCGCTGTGGAACCTCGGACTCGGCGAGCCCTACCCGATCTCGGCCATCCACGGGCGCGGCGTCGCCGACCTGCTGGACATGATCATGGAGAAGCTGCCCGAGGTCTCGGCTGTCGCCAAGGCCGAGATCGGCGGTCCGCGCCGCGTGGCCATCCTCGGGCGTCCGAACGTCGGCAAGTCCTCGCTGCTGAACAAGGCCGCCGGCGAGGAGCGCGTCGTCGTCAACGAGCTGGCCGGCACCACGCGCGACCCTGTTGACGAGATCGTCGAGATGGGCGGCAAGATGTGGCGGCTGGTCGACACCGCCGGCATCCGACGTCGCGTGCACCTGCAGCAGGGCGCCGACTTCTATGCGTCGCTTCGCACCTCTGCCGCGCTGGAGAAGGCCGAGGTCGCCGTCGTCGTGCTCGATGTGAGCCAGTCGATCAGCGTGCAGGACCTGAACATCATCGACATGGTGCTCGAATCGGGTCGCGCGCTCGTACTCGCGTTCAACAAGTGGGACCGCCTGTTCGACGAGGACATGGAGAACGCCGACCGCCGTCGCTACCTCGAGCGTGAGATCGAGCAGGACCTCGCGCACGTCGCATGGGCTCCGCGCGTGAACATCTCGGCGAAGACCGGTCGTCACCTCGAGAAGCTCGTGCCGGCACTGGAGCTCGCGCTGCGCAACTGGGATCGCCGCATCCCGACCGGCAAGTTCAACGCGTTCATCACCGAGCTGGTCGCGGCGCACCCGCACCCGCTGCGTGGTGGCAAGCAGCCGCGCATCCTGTTCGGCACGCAGGCGACGACGCGCCCGCCGACATTCGTGCTGTTCACGACCGGATTCCTCGACCCTGGCTACCGCCGGTACGTGCAGCGTCGCCTGCGCGAACTGTACGACTTCCAGGGGACGCCGATCGTCATCAACATGCGCGTGCGGGAGCGGCGCAAGCGTTAGCATCCGACGCGTTTCGCTGGGATGATGGGAGGCAGAGGCCGCAACCCTGCGGTCTCTGCCGCACAGCCCACAAGGCCCGCGTGAAACGAGGATGCGATGACGCACACCCTGCCCCTGCCGGAGTTTACCCACGAGCGCGTGGAGGTGATCACCGGGCGGAGGAGCGGACTGTTCATCGCGGTGGCCCTGCATTCGTCGGTGCTGGGATCTGCCCTCGGCGGCGCGCGACTGTGGACGTACCCGCACTGGAGCGACGCTCTCGGCGACGCGCTGCGCCTGTCGGCGGCGATGACGCTGAAGAACGCCGCGGCCGGCCTCGACGCGGGTGGCGGCAAGGCGGTGATCTGCCTGCCTCCCGGCACGGTGTTGGATGCTGAGCAGCGCCGCGCGGCGTTCCTCGACCTCGGCGACGCGGTGGAGATGCTGGGCGGCCTGTACCGCACGGCGGAGGACGTCGGATCGACGACCGACGACATGCTCACGGTGAGTGAGCGCACGCAGCACGTCGTCGGGCTGCCCTCGACTGTCGGCGGCTCCGGCGAGCCGGCTGGGCCGACGAGCCTCGGCGTGCACGCGTCGCTGCAGGCGGTGCTTGAGCGGGTGTTCGGATCGTCGGATGCCCGTGGCCGCCACATCATCATCTCCGGCCTCGGACAGGTGGGCGGGCGTCTGGCCTCTCGCCTCGCTGACGAGGGAGCGCGTCTGACCGTCACCGACATCAACCCCGCCCGGCGCGAGTTCGCCGAGTCGATCGGTGCGACCTGGGTCGAGCCGGGGACGGAGCACCTGCTCGCCGGTGACGTGTTCGTGCCGGCCGGCATCGGCGGGATCCTGAGCGATGAGGTCATCGACGCGCTGGACGTGCGGGCGGTCTGCGGCCCGGCGAACAACCCGCTGGCCTCGCGGGCGGGCGCCGACCGTCTGGCGGATCGCGGGATTCTGTACGCGCCGGACTTCGTGGTCAACGCCGGTGGCGTGATCTACCTCGACCTTGAGGCGAAGCAGATCGGCACGAGCGACGAGATCATGGCGCGCGTGGCGGGGATCGGTGACACGGTGCGGACGATCCTCGATGACGCTTCTGCGCGCGGCGTGACGCCGCTGCAGGCGGCTGAGGAGCTCGCGGCGTCGCGTCTGCGTGCCGGAGCTGCTGTCGGAGTCGGTGTCGGAGTTGGTATCGGAGTTCGCTGACTCGCACTGATCGTGGACGCCCGAGGGCGGCGCGGCGTGGAAAGCTGGAGGGGTGAGCATCATCCCTCCCCGTCCTGGTGAACCGCGCCGCCCTCAGGGCCCGCGCAACAGCGGAGATGCCTGGGTCGTCTCGGAGTCCGGCGACAAGTACTGGGGACGCTACGGCGCCGCCGGGCTGCTCGCGGTGGATGCCGTACGCGGCGTGCTGCTGCAGCATCGCGTGGAGTGGAGCCACCACGGCGGAACCTGGGGTCTGCCCGGTGGGGCACTGCACGAGGGTGAGTCATCGCAGGACGGTGCGCTGCGCGAGGCGCAGGAGGAGGCTGGGGTGCCGGACGGCGCCGTGCGGCCGCGGTTCTCAAGGGTGCTGGATCTGAAGATCTGGTCGTACACGACCGTCGTCGCCGATGTGGTGTCACCCTTCGAACCGGTGATCAGTGACCCGGAGAGTCTGGCGCTCGAGTGGGTGCCGGTGGACGAGGTCGGTTCGCGCCCGCTGCATCCTGGCTTCGGGGCGGCGTGGCCGATGCTGAGATCGCTGCTCTCGGTGCGTCCCGCCGTGGTGGTGGACGCCGCGAACGTCGTGGGTTCTGTGCCCGACGGCTGGTGGAAGGATCGCGCCGGAGCTGCGGCGCGTCTGCATGCGCGGCTGTCGGCGTGGGAAGCGCGGGGAGTGGCTGCTGCCGATCTCGGGCTGAGCGGGTCCTCGGGTGCGGTCCGATGGTTCCCCGAGGTGACGATGGTCGTCGAGGGCGCAGCGAAGGCGATGTCGGATGCTGGCGAGGTGCAGGTGGTTCGCGCCCCCGCACATGGCGATGATGCGATCGCCGATGAAGCCCGACGCCTCGTCGAGCATGGTGCAGCGGTGACCGTTGTGACGAGCGACCGCGGACTGCAGGCGCGGATCGAGAAGATCGGCGCCCGTCGCGCGTCGTCCGGCTGGCTGTTGAAGGAGCTCGAGGCGAGCAACGACTGACGACGTCGGCGGTTCGCGCGGGCCTTCGTGGTGACGGGTGTCATTTTCGCGGTGACGGGCGGTCCTTCGTGGTCACGGGGGTCATTTTCGCGGTGACGGGCGGTCCTTCGTGGTCACGGGCGTCCCTTCGCGGTGACGATTGGCCTTTCGCGGTGACGGTTGGCCTTTCGCGGTGACGGGTGGCCCATCGTGGTGACGGGTGCCGCTGTCGTCGGAAGTTCGACCTGGTTCAGAAGGGCGCGTCGGATCGCGGTGGTTGTCCCATGGCCGGGGTGTGCCAGGTGTAGCGGTCTGTCGCTGCCGGGACTCCGGATGGCACGAACATGACGCGTCGGGGTGGAGCATCGCTGTAGGTGCGTCCGTTGGGGGCCGTCCAGGTGATGTCGGAGTTAGGCAACTGCGTTGCGGTCCAGCGGTGCTCGTCTGAGATGTCGGGGTGTTTGAGGGCGTGGTGGGTCTTGCAGAGGTGGGCGAGGTTGTCGATGTATGTGGGTCCGCCGAGGGCGTGGTCGTGGGTGTGGTCGATCTCGGTGCGGTGGACGGGCATGCGGCAGCCGGGGAAGCGGCAGTGCTGGTCGCGGGCGCGGAGGTAGCGTTTCATGCCGGCGGTGGGGGTGTAGGTGTCGGTTTCGGTGACCATGCCGGTGGGGTCGAGGAAGAGTCGGGTCCAGCCGTTGTTCATGCCGGCGAGTTGCCGTGCGATGTCGGGGTGGAGTTCGCCGTGTCCGTCGAGTTGGGCGGGGTGGTTGTCGGTGCCGGTGAGGGTGTTTGCGGCGATGGTGACTTGGATGGTGGCGGTGATGTTCTCCAGACCCGTGCCGTGGATCTGTGAAGGGTCGGCGCAGAGCAGTAGGTCGGTGAGCAAGTCGGTGCGGATCTGATCCAATGTGCGGGCATCGGCGGGGATCTGGATGATGTCAGGTGGGGTGGTGATCATCTTCTCGACCCAGTCCCAATACGCGTCGGGGTCGTCTCGGTATGGATCGTTGTCTGGTGGTACCCAGATGCCGTCGTGGAAGTACCCGTTGCGGTGGTCGTTGTCGTGGTCGTAGTCGTCGTCGAACGGATCCCGGGTGAACGTGTCATCGTCGCCGAAGATCACCTGCCCGGTGGTCGCCGTGTCGTCGGTGGCGTTCGCGTCGTCGTGGTCGTCGGCTGCGTGGCTGTTGGCCTCGCCGGTCGCTTCGCTGCGAGCCTCGGAACCGTCGTCTGTTGCGGGACTGTCAGGGTCGTCGGAAGGGCTGCCCGTGGTGGTGTCGCCTAGGGACTGCTCGTCCGGCTGCTCATCGGGGTGCTTGTCGTCGGGCAGTCCCGCGCCATCGTGGTCGGGGTGGTCGTAGTCCGGGTCGTGGTAGTCGGGGTTGCCGTGGAGCATCTCTTCAAGTGCGTCTTCGTCGACGGGGAGTGTGGGTTCACGGTCTTCAGGGTGCTGCTTCTGATGCCTGGCCATCTGCGTGAGGCGGTCCAGGATGGCCAGGGCGAGGTGTTCGGGCAGGAGGATCTGCAGCAGCGCCATTCCGTCACCGACGGACTTCACGGTGACAGTGCGCTCGTGGGTTGCGCGTTCGTGCTTCTCGTTGATCGTCAGCCCGGCCAATGCCGCCGCGACTTCCCGAACGTGTGCGCGCGTGCGGGCGGGAGCCTCGGCCTCGGCGAACACGACCGCGGCAGCTTGGTAGAGGTCGAGGGTGTCGGGGGTGAGGGTGCCGGCGGCGATGGCCTCGTGAACGGGGGAGGCGGCGAGCAAGATCTCCCGCACATGTGCGGCCGTGATCCTGCCTGTTTCGAACGAGTCCCGCAACAGAGCGTACTGGTCGGTGGCCAGCCATTGCGCGTCGCCGAAGAGACGCTCCGCTGTGCCTTGGGCGATACGGCCTGCGGCTGAGTACTCCGCGACCATTGACCGCCAGATCGCCTCCCGATGGTGAGGCTGTTCTTTCGCATCCTCTTCCATCAGCACAGCCCGCCGTGCCAGTAGCACGGCGGCGCGGGCTTCTGCCCGGTTGATCTCCGCCCGCACCGCGACCCACTCATCCAGCAGTGCGTTCTGCTGATCGAGGCGGTCGAGGTAGGGGGTGGACATGCTTCAATTGTAGAACAAATGTTCGAGACTCGCAAGGGTTGATTCGAAATTGTTGCGGCTGAGTGTCGGCCTAATGTCTGGGAATTGGCGGTTCTGGGACTTCGGCTCGCTGACGCTCGCTCAGCCCGTTTCGACTCACCTGCGGCTCGCTCAACGACCGGGGGAGAGGGCGGCTCGCGGCTCGGTCGGCGCCCAGCGGTGAGCGGCTCGGTCGACGACCCGGGCGCGAGCAGTTCGGTCGTGACCCGCGAGCGTCGACCGGCGTCAGTCGTCGTAGGGGTCCCGGCCGCGCAGCTTGTCGATGTCGCGGCGCTCGCGCTTCGTCGGACGGCCGGCGCCGCGGTCACGCACAGCCAGCATCGCCGACGGTTCGCGCACCGG
This sequence comes from Microbacterium sp. H1-D42, assembly GCF_022637555.1. Lineage (NCBI taxonomy): Bacteria > Bacillati > Actinomycetota > Actinomycetes > Micrococcales > Microbacteriaceae > Microbacterium > Microbacterium sp. H1-D42. Next base: position 1,328,108 of record NZ_CP093342.1, read on the forward strand.
AGTGCGATCCTCGTACGCCGTCACAGCGACGGGAGCCCCGACCCGCTTCGCGAGCGTCTTGCGCACCACCAGGATCCTGTCGAAGCCCGAAATCCGCACGCGCACCTCATCGCCTGGCTTCACGGACTGCGCAGCCTTGGTCCGCTCGCCGTTAACCCGTACATGCCCCGCACGGCATGCAGTCGTCGCCGCCGAACGCGTCTTGTAGACGCGGATCGCCCAGAGCCAACTGTCCACGCGGACCGGCTTCACAGCATCCGGCATTCCAGCATCCGACATCACTCGCCACCCTTTCGCAACGCGCGGATCGCGCCGGCGATGATCAGACCCTGGCCGAGTGTGTACGTGAGCATGACCGCCGGGCTGGTCCACGCCGGCGTGCCCTCGAGGAACAGGCGGAACGCGAGGATCGAATCACTCAGCAGGAAGAACGCCCCGCCCCACGCGATCACCGGGTTGCCGCGCGCCGACGTCGCGGCGGTGCCGGCGAGCACCAGGCCGTACGCGGCGACGGCGAAGAACAGTCCGCCGGTGTGCGGGCCGAGGAACACCAGCATCGCGACCCACCATGCGGCGTAGATGAGCGCCCACCACGGCATCCGGCGCACCGGCGTGTACCGCAGGAACAGCACGATGTATGCGATGTGCGCGATGCCGAAGAAGAGCAGCATGAGCGGCAGCTCCGGGCCGCCCGGGAAGAACGTGCCGGCGCCGTCTCCGAGCCACGAGAAGAGCAGCGCCGCCAGCAGCAGGACGACCGTGACCCGTGGACGCAGTCGCGGAGCCGCGGCGAGCACCGGCACCGCGAGCAGTGGCATGAGAGTCAGCTTCGTCGGCCCGGCGAGCGGGCTGTTCAGAGCGAGAGTGGCGACGTGGACGATCGCGAGGACGACGTACGGAACCCAGACTGCAACGTCGAGGGGGCGGATGCTGCGCAGCATCCCTCCATCGTATTCAAGTGGGCAACATATTCAGCCGATCACGACTCGACGGTGACCTCGACGACGTTGCTGTCGGGGTCGAGGTGGGCGGCGGGCCAGTATCCGTCGGGGAAGTGCTGTCCGCACGCGTCGGTGAAATGCAGCACCGTTCCATCGGCCGTCGCCTCGATGACGTCGAGCAGTAGGTCAGTGGCGCCGTCGTCGAGCTCGGCGCGAGACGGCTCGCCGTCGCTGAAGTGGGTGAAGATGGCATCCGATGCACTCCGTCGGATGCTGTCGATCTCGGCGACCACGGCGCGGACGCGGGGGAGCAGTGCCTGCACGGCGTCGGCGTCGGCGCCGTCGATCACCAGCTCGACTTCGCGGTCGTCGATGTGGATGCTGCTCGCATACCAGTCGTGGATGACCGTATCGCCGTCGAGCGTCGACTCGGCGCGGGCGAGACGGCCGAGGTCCGGGTCGTCGATGATCGGGTTGGCGGTGCTCATAGCGTCACCGTAGCGCGCGGATGCTGTGTGATCAGGCGCTGAGTGGGCGCGTCACGAGGACGCGTCCTCCTGAGATCGCCGGGCCCTGCTCGAAGTCGGCGGCGAGGAACGTGGAGAGCGCGCCGTGGAACATGTCGTTGGAGCGGTGGGAACCGTGGGAGTTGTCGACCGGGTAGGCCTCGATGATCCGCGCGCCGCCGGCGCGGGCGTAGTCGATCGCCTGCTTCAGCAGAGTCGCGTTGAGTCCCTTGCCCCGGTGATCCCGGCGCACCACGAAGCACGTGACCGACCAGACCGTGTCGTCGTCGAGCGGTTCGGCAGTGGCCTCGGTGATCGACTTCGTGTGCAGGATGCGCAATTGAGTGGTGCGTGGTCCGATGCGGATCCATCCGGCGGCTTCGCCGTCGACGTACGCGACGAGTCCCGGCGGGGGACCGACGGCGATCTCGTCGTGCAGCATGTCGCGCCGCTGCTCGACTGTCGTCGTCTGCCAGTCCTTGTTGCGTACGACCGGCCAGATGCATTGGCAGCTGCGCCCGTCGCCGCCTCCCGAGAGGGAGTGCTGCACGTCGTCCCACCGACTGATGGTGGCTTGTTCGGTCGTGATCGTCGCCATGGGCGGCAACGCTACGCCGGGGTTCGGACATCGGCAACGTTTTTGGCTGTGGGCGCTCGACGCCACGCCCGGATTCGACGGTTCGCGAGCCTCGTTCGCGTCGGCTAGGATGGTGGAGTTGCCTGCGCGAAAGCGCGGACTGCCACGGGCTGTGGCGCAGCTTGGTAGCGCACTTGACTGGGGGTCAAGGGGTCGCAGGTTCAAATCCTGTCAGCCCGACGTAGATGTAGAAGAAGGGCCTGCTGGATCCGCAAGGATCGAGCAGGCCCTGTTCTACATCTACTCGCGTTCGAAGGGGGCCCCGCGGCGGCGAGAACCGCGTGCCGTTGTTCTCGCCGACGCAACCCGCGCTCGCAACGCGCGGCGCTTGGAGGGTGCCGTAGGGTCGCAGCGGTGTCGCCGACCAGGTGCGTAACGATGCCGCTTGCGACCGAAATCGGCGAACAACCCACTCGGTTCGCCGAGCGCCAACAACAGCTCATCAACTCACGAGCACCGAAGATCAGACCAGACCTCAATCACGCGTTCGGTGTCGGGGTAGCCGCCGGCGTCAAGTTCGTTGCGTACGTGCTCTCGAACAACCTCGATGTACGCCTGCCCCTCGAGGCGATCTTCGGGAACCTCGGCGCCCTCTGACTGCGAGTCGACCAGCAGCGCCTGCCACTCGGCATTGCTCTCGGGCGTTACGTCCGCCTCCGCCAAAGATGCTTCGGCGATATCGGACGCCTGCTCCGGAACGCTGTCGCCCGGGGAGCCCAACCACCACTGCGCGGTGCACTCGCCGTATGACGTGGTGAAGGTGTCTTCGCGATCGGGCGCGCCTCGGAGGGCGCTGCACCCACTCAGCGCGATCGCACCGGCAATCAGCGTGGCGGTCAGGGCGAGCGAGTTCGTCTTCACAGTCGACAGCGTAGTGTCGCTCGCCGCGCTCTCATTCGGCCGGCCGGCCAGAACCCTCACCCCGACCCTTCGGCCGATACGTTCTGCCGAAGCTGCGCCGGTTGGCCTCATCGATCTCGACCAGCTCCCAGTCGACGCGCCGGCCACCGGGCACGTCGAAGATCCTGATCCCGTCGCCGAGGAACACGGGCGCGACGAAGACCTGCAGCTCGTCGATGAGGTCGTGCTCGAGCGCCTGTCGAGCGATGTCGGCGCTGATGATCTGGATATCCCGGTCACCGGCGATCTGCTGGGCGCGGTCGATCGCCTCGCTGATGGAGCAGTTCAGGGCGGTCACCGTCGGATCATCGGCGAGTTCCTCCGGGCGATGCGTCAGGATGAACTCGGTGCCCGACCACGCACCGCCATACGCTTCAGAAGTCATCTCGTCGCGCTCGTCGCGCTGGGCGAGAGCCGCGTCGTACCCGTCGCGGCCCGAGATGATGACGGCGACCTTCGACGCCATGAGCTCCGTGGTTCCCTCGGCGTTGGGCTCCGCAGCCGCAAGCCACGACATGTCATGTCCTGGTCCTGCGATGAACCCATCGATCGACGCGGTGAATCCCCAGGCGACTTTGCCCATGACGACGCTCCTCACTGGTGCGGCTGCTCGTGATCTGTCAGCAACCATCGTTTCATGCTCGATCGGACCGCGCGCGGTGCCTCTTGGCGAGGCCCCGGTCGACGAGCACGGCGGCCACCGCGCTGACCACCGCGACGACGGGGATCAGGTAGGCGAAAACGATGATCAACGCCGCCGCCGAGTACTGGCGGGCTGTCAGCGAAGGCGACGCCCCACAACAGCTGATGCCCGAGCGCGAGGAAGACCCCGTACAGATGCCGATCACCAAGGATTGAACCGTCCCAGAGTCTGTGCCGCGACGTCGCCGTCCAGCAGTGGCGCGACGTTCTTCCATTCCAGGACCGGCCGGCCGTCGCGATCCATACGCTCACGCAACATCACCGGTGATGGACTGGCAGGATGAGCAACATCACACAGCCGGGGGAGAAGATGCCAAGAGAAGGCGCCGTCGTCACGGAGCCGACTGAACGCAGGGCACCTTTCGCGCTGGGCATCCTGTTCGCCGTCTATCTCGCGCTGCTCGCCTGGACCATCCTGTTCAAACTCGAAGTCCCCTACATCGGCGCGGGCGGACTCCGCCACGTCAAATGGGTGCCTTTCGCCGCCGACGATTGGTACGCAGCCAGTAAACCGCTTGAAGTCGGGGCGAACGTCCTTCTCTTCCTGCCCTTCGGCATGTATCTCGGGCTGCTGTGGCCGACTCGGACGGTGTGGAAGCACGTCGCGACGCTCGCCGGGGCGAGCATGCTGCTGGAGGGCCTGCAGTACCTGCTCATCGTCGGCAGCTCCGATGTCACCGACGTCATCGCCAATACGGTCGGAGGCGCCACCGGACTTCTCGTGGTCGCGCTGTGGGGGCGCCGATCCGAGGCAGGAGCCCGCGTGCTGAAGCGGGTCTGCATGGTCGGGACTGGGCTTGCCGTGGTGATCTGCCTGGCGTTCTTCTTCTCGCCGCTGCACTACGCGCAGCGCGACGTGACGCTCGACCAGGTCGTGGACTGAGGTTCACCCAGAACGCACGACGTGCCGGCACCAGCAATCCCGCACTCTGGAGACAGACCGCGATTGCGATCAGAGCACAGAAGGGGTGAGCAATGACCGAACAGTCACTTGATGAGCTGGGGCCGGTGGATTTCGTGATCATCGAGTTCCCGGCCGGTCAGTCGAATTTCTCGGGGGAGATGGCCGAAGAGCTGGTCAGACTGGTTGACGCCGGCACCATCCGGCTGATCGACGTACTGATACTGCAGAAGTCCGAGGACGGCACGATCGATGCGCTGGAGCTCTCCGACGCCGAGGATCTCGGGCCACTCGCGGACCTCGAGGCCGAACTGGCCGAGCTGCTGGCCGAGGACGACATCGAGAATCTCGCAGCAGCGATGGAACCGGGTAGCGTCGCGGGCGTCGTCGTCTACGAGAACCTGTGGGCGGCGCCCTTCGCGTCAGCTGCACGCCGGGCAGGCGGTCGGCTCATCGCAGATGGCCGCATTCCCATGCAGGACATCATCGCCTCGCTCGAGGCGGATGCTGAATTCGAGAAGGTAGGAGACTGAACATGCTTCGACCAGCACGCATCGGACGAGTCGGCGTCGTGCGCGCCCCCGTGGCGAGGGCCGCCGTCGTCGCCTCTGCCGTCACACCGGGGCGAGCACCAGTGGCCCGCACCGCTGTCGTCGCCGCGGCCGTCACCCCCGGCCGTCGTCGCCGGATCTGACACCGGCGACAACCCCAGTGGGAGCGGCCTCCGTGAAGGAGCCCGCGCCCACTGCCGTCATGCCTGTTCGCGAACGATCTCGGGCAGCTGCCAGGTCATGTCGAACCACGATTCCAGCGGTCCGTACAGCCGCAGCAGCGGCCACCACGACTTGCCAGGGAGCGTAGGGATCCAGTTGGATTCCTTGCCCTCGGGGGCGCTCGGTCCGAACCAGATCACGAACGAGCCGTCCGCCTCGATCTGCAGCTCCTCGGCGTGGCTCGCCACAGCCGGATACGGTGCGGACTGCAGCAGCGATCGGGTCTGCGTGTCGTAGATGTCGATCGCCCAGAAATTCTTCGCGGGCGGGTTCGGGGGAATCCGCAGCGAATACGTCTCGCCCCCGTCGAGGAGCGCGCCGTGGGAGTCTTCCGCCGTGTACAGGTACGCCGAACCGGCTCCGACCTGCGCGTGTGCCATCGCGGGTGTGATGACGGTGGCGGCGTAGTGGAAGAGGGTGCGCGCATTGAGATTACGGGCACCGTCGTTCAGGAACTCGTAACTGCCGCCCACGAAGCCGTTCTTCCACGAAGATCCCTCCCAGCGGAAGGACTCGGCGTCTCGTGCCGAGTAGAGGGTGGCTCGCGCCATCGCGGCGCCGATGCGGGCGGCATCGTCGAGGATGCCACGACGACGCGCATCCGGGGCGAACGGATGCCCGTGGACGATCCCGAGTGCGGCGAGGGTGCCGGCCCGCTCAGGATCGAGAGCTTCGGCCGGCTCCTCCGCGACGAGCTGCGCGATCTCCTCGAAGAACGAGAAGTCATTCGAATGCACGGTGTTGAACGACTGCTCGCCGATGTTCACGAAAGTGTTCTCGGGCACAGCATCCGCATCACTGAGCCGGTAGATGCGCGCCTGCTTGATCGCCGGGACGCCACCCAGGGCGCGGATCACGACGAAATTCGTGAAGGTCGAGCACTCGTAGGTGTAGTAGCCGTCGGGTCGCTCGCCCTCGTACCCAGGAGGAAGGTACAGGAACTTGCCCCCCGCACCCTTGTCGGGCCCCGCGATACCCATATCGGCGACGTAGCGGAACCAGAAGTCGTCGACGACGCCGAGCGCCTGCGCGGGCACTTCGATGACCGTCGGCCCCCACGCCCTCAGATCGAGGAACGTGACCCCGTACGTGGTCTCGGTGTTCGGCGTGAGAAAGATGGGAGTGGAGCTGCAGCGCGGATCCGTATATGCGATCTTGTCGGGCGAATCGACGCCGACAGAGCGCAGCCCACGCCGCATGGCGACAAGCGATGCCCCCGGGACGGTGTTCAGGAACGCCGTGATGCCCCGAACCAGATCGAGGCTGTCGAAGATCGGCCCGACCGATTCGGGCATCGGCACCCCGTCGAAGAACCGGAACTCGCCGAACGGTGTCGGCAATCTGTCAGGAGTGGAGATGTGGGCCACCTCCGCGGCGAGCTCTTCATCCGTCAATCCCAGTGCTGTCGTGCTGTTGGTCGCCATCGTCTTCCCCTCATCGGTCGATACGCTCGCGAGTGTGTCAGACCGCCGGGGGTGAGGGCATCACGCAGATCGGACGAGAAGCCGCCTCGCTGGGAGCCAGCCCACGTAGCCTGAACTCGGAAACCGTTGCAAGCCACTGAAAGGTCGTGCCATGGGACGCATCGTCGTCGTCAACTTCACCAGCCTGGATGGAGTCATCCAATCGCCACTGTTCGCGGACGAGGATCGCGAAGGCGGCTTCGAGCACGGGGGATGGGTGCCCCCGTACAGCGACGACGTTGTCAACGCCTTCATGCAACAGGCGACCGTCAGCGCGTCTGGGATGCTGCTCGGGCGCCGCTCGTACGAGATCCTTCGGGACGCCTGGTCTGATGCCGACGACGCTGAGCCTGCGATCGCCGCCATGAACAACATGCCGAAGTACGTGGCGGCGTCCGCGCCGGTGGAGCTCACCTGGCCGAACTCGAGCGTCATCAGCAGCGATGTGCGTGGAGCCGTCGGGGCACTGAGAGAGCGCGGTGACGGCGACATCGTCATCTTCGGATCCGGCGGGCTGGTACGCGCCCTCGCCGAGCACGACCTCGTCGATGAATACCGACTGCTGCTCTTTCCTCTCGTTCTCGGGCGCGGGAAGCGGATGTTCGACGCCGATGCGCGATTCGCCGATTTCTCGCTCACGGACACCGTCGTCGCGCCGAGCGGCGTCGTGATCTTGACGTACGCGCGCTCGCGCGACTGACCTGTGCTACCCGCAGCATTCATTCACTGCGGTCGTTCTCACCCCATGGCTTCCATGACAGCCAGCACGTTGCCAGCCGGATCCATGAACCAGGCGATGCTCGGACCGCCGTCGGGGCCGCTGCGCGCAATGCCCTTCTCATCGGTGTCGAGGTCAGGGTCGGTGTAGATCTTGGTGACCACGCCGCGGGCATTGAGATCGTCGACCGCGGCTTCGACATCCGGAACGCTGAAATTCAGGATCGTGAAGCTCGCCGGCGTGTGATCCGGCTTGGCGTAGACGAAGATCGAGCCGCCCTGAGGAAGGTGGATGTCAAGGAACCCCATCGGGTTGGTCGAGACCACCATTCCGAGCGTCTCACCATAGAAGGCGCGCGCCGCGTCGATGTCGTCGACGCTGAAACTGCTGAAGGTCTGAGTCGAGTAGAAGGAGGACATGCAGACAATGATCCGCCCCGGAACGTCGGCCGTCCAGGGGTATTCGCGTCAGCTGCGGACGATCGCCGGAACTGTGTACGTCTGGTCAAGCACCGCCTGCGCGGGCTCGTACATGCGCAGGATCGGCCGGAAGGCGCCGACAGGCGTCGGAAGCCAGTTCGCCCTCGCCCGCTCGTCGCTGGGCTCGTCGTGCGACATCGTGATGATGAGCGAACCGTCGGATTCATATCGGATGCCAGGAGTGCGGTCTCCGATGGAGTAGCGATCGGCGGTGTTCGGCACGAGGTAGTAGTCGGGCACGTCGTACATGGTCAGTGACCAGAACGCGCCGACCGGCGGGGTGGGGCTCAGGTGCAGCGTGTACGTCTCGGCTCCGGTGAGCTGGTCGCCCTGGTCGTCGATGTACGTCGCGATGTACGCGGCCTCGAAAGCCTGGTTGCCCCACAGACCGCCGAGCGCGGCACCTGCACGCTGCACGATGCGTCGCTGAGGGTCGGAGATGGTGAACGCCGGATCATCGATCGAGCCGACCTCGAAGTAGTCGAGGTTGTAGTCGAACGAGTGATAGGTCAGGTTCCAGCCGTTCACGAGCGCGTTGCCGCCGCCCGATGTGACGATCGCCTCCAGGGTGTCCTTGCCTGCCGTGTAGCCGGCCTCAAGGTCTGCCGTGTCATCGGCCAGGTGGGCGAGCGTCGCGGCATGGACCGCCGCGTCGCGCGGCGCCGGCGGGAACTCCTCGCTCCACGCGCGGTACTTCGCCCAGAACGTCGCAGCCTCCGTCCCGGCATCCGCCGGCTCAGCCAGGCCCTGCGGCACAGCATCCGGATCAAGCGGCGTCAGCGTCGTCGCATCCTGCAGCGCGTGGACCGCCTCGAGGTCGTCGTCGCCGCTCACCGCCCAGCGACCCACGATCGAGGCGACGCGGGTCGGCACCCGCACGACCAGCGCATCCTCAGGGGCCTCGCCGTCCCAGTAGTGCGGCACCAGCAGGAACCGTCCGGCGCCGGTGCCGGTCGCACGGTGCCCGATGTACGCGAAGTTGTCGGTCCACGCGCTGACGAACTGCAGCACGTAGTACCTGCCCTCGGTCGCCGGCACCGTGAGCAGGAGCGGCCCGACGCTCATGTCGAGCTGCGCCATCGAGTACACGGTGTCGTTGTTGATCGTGACGAACTTGTCTTCGGGGCCGGCCAGGGTGCGCGCATGGCTGAGCGTGTTCCATGGGGCGGCGGGGTTCTGACCGACGCCCGTCGTGACGTACCGCGTCACCTGGTCGAGGTTGAAGACGAGCGGGAAACCGTAGAGGTAGGCGGTGACGAGGTCGTCCTGCGTGGTGGTCATGTCATGATTCTGGCAGTCCCGGCGGCGACGCAAGGCGCTCGGCTCACCTCTTCGCGGTGACGTGCTCGCGCAGCGCAGGGATCACCGTCTCGCCGTACACGCGCAGCGTCTCCTCCTTCGAGTCGTGCTGCAGGTACCCGGCGAACTGCGTGACCCCCAGATCCTTCAGCTGCTTGAGCTTCGCGATGTGCTCGTCCGCGGTGCCGAGCACGCAGAAGCGGTCGACGATCTCGTCCGGCACGAAGTCGACGTGGTCGTTCTCAGCCCGCCCGTGCGTGTTGTAGTCGTAGCCGGTGCGCCCGGCGATGTACGAAGTCAGTGCCTCTGGCACGACCCCCGAATCGGCGTCCCCGTTGCCGTACTTCGCGACGATGTCGGCGACGTGGTTGCCGACCATGCCGCCGAACCACCGGCACTGCTCGCGCATGTGCGCCACATCATCGCCGATGTACATCGGCGCCGCCACGCAGAACGACAGGGCCTCAGGATCCCGGCCGGCCGCTGCGGCAGCATCCTTCACCGCCTTGATCATCCACGCCGCGATGTCGACATCCGCCAGCTGCAGGATGAACCCGTCGCCGACCTCGCCTGCCAGCTTCAATGCCAGCGGACCGTATGCGGCGACCCACACCTCCAGCGACGACCCCTGGCTCCACGGGAACTGCAGGGTCGTGCCGTTGTACTCGACCGCGCGCGAATTGCCGAGCTCGCGGATCACGTGGATCGCGTCGCGCAGCTCGCGCAGCGTGGTCGGCTTGCCGCCGGTCACGCGCACGGCCGAGTCGCCGCGGCCGATCCCGCAGACCGTGCGGTTTCCGTACATCTCGTTGAGCGTCGCGAAGACGGATGCTGTCACCGTCCAGTCCCGCGTCGCGGGGTTCGTCACGAACGGGCCGACACTCACCCGATTCGTGTTCGCGAGGATCGCCGAGTGGATGACGTACGGCTCCTCCCACAGCAGGTGCGAGTCGAACGTCCACACGTGACCGAAGCCGTGCGCCTCGGCCAGCTGGGCCAGCTGCACGACGCGTGCTGCCGGCGGATTGGTCTGCAGAACGATGCCGAAGTCCATGTCACACCACCCCGCTCACACCAGGTACTGCGACAGGCCGCGCTTGACGAACCGCCCATCGCCCGGACGTCCGCGGTACTCGCCGCCGTCGACGATGACCCGGCCGCGCGAGATGACGGTGTCGACGTGCCCGTCGACCTCGAACCCCTCCCACGCCGAGTAGTCCATGTTCATGTGGTGGGTCTTGTCGAGCCCGATGGACGTGTGCCCGTTCGGGTCGTAGACGACGATGTCAGCATCCGCCCCAGGCTGGATCACGCCCTTTCGCCCGTACAGGCCGAACATCCGCGCCGGAGTCGTGCTGGTCAGCTCGACCCAGCGCTCCAGCGTCAAGTGCCCGGCGACCACCCCCTGATACATCAGGTTCATGCGGTGCTCGATCGACCCCATCCCGTTCGGGATGGCACGGAAGTCCGAGCGGCCGAGCTCTTTCTGATCCTTCATGCAGAACGGGCAGTGATCAGTCGACACCATCTGCAGGTCGTTGGTGCGCAGCGCCCGCCACATGTGATCCTGGTGGCCCTCGGCGCGCGAGCGCAGGGGAGTGGAGCACACCCACTTCGCGCCCTCGAAGGCTCCCCACTCGTCGCTCGTCGCCCCGAGCTGATCCTCCAGCGACAGGTACAGGTACTGCGGGCACGTCTCGCCGAAGACGTTCTTGCCGCGGTCGCGGGCGGTCGCGATCTGCTCCACGGCCTGCTTGGCGCTGACGTGCACGACGTACAGCGGGGCGCCGGCGACATCGGCCAGCATGATCGCCCTGTGCGTCGCCTCCTCTTCCATCTGCCACGCCCTGGCGATGCCGTGGTAGTACGGATCGGTCTTTCCCTGCGCGACCAGCTGCGCGGCGAGCACATCGATCGCGGGCCCGTTCTCGGCGTGCATCATCGTCATGAGGCCGGTGTCGGCAGAGACCTGCATAGCCTTGAGCACCTGCGCGTCATCGGAGTAGAACACGCCTGGATAGGCCATGAACAGCTTGAAGCTCGACACCCCCTCATCCAGCAGCCCGCGCATCGCGGCGAGCGAGTCATCGTCGACCCCGCCGATGATCTGATGGAAGCCGTAGTCGACCGCGCAGTTGCCTCCGGCGCGCTCGTGCCACTCGGCGAGGCTGTCCTGCACGCGCTCGCCCTGCCGCTGCACGACGAAGTCGATGATCGAGGTGGTGCCGCCCCAGGCCGCAGCGCGGGTGCCGGTCTCGAACGTGTCGGATGCCTCGGTGCCGCCGAACGGCATCTCCATGTGCGTGTGCGCATCGATCCCGCCGGGGATCACGTACTTGCCTGTCGCGTCGATGACGGTGTCGACGGTCGCCTTCAGGTCGCTGCCGAGCAGCTGCGAGCCAGGTTCCAGCACGGCGACGATCCGCTCGCCGTCGATGAGCACATCCGCCGGTGCACGGCCCGTGGCCCCGACGACCGTGCCGCCGGTGATCAGAGTGGTGGTCATGGCTCGACGATCCCTCCGTAGCTGTCCGGTCGGCGATCGCGGAAGAACTGCCAGTCGTCGCGCATCTGCTGCACCATGTCCATGTCGAGGTCGCGCAGCAGCACCTCCTCATGCGTGTCGCTGCCGCGCTCGCCGACGAAGTTGCCGCGCGGATCGATCACCTGGCTGGTGCCGTAGAAGCTCACGGCGTCCTCGCCGTACTCGTTGTCCTCGCGGCCGACGCGGTTCGGCTGCAGCACGAAGTAGCCATTGGCGACCGCAGCCGCAGGGCCCTCGACCTCCCACAGCCGGTTGCTGAGCCCTGGCTTGGTGGCGTTCGGGTTGAACACCATGTGCGCATCGTTCAGCCCCAGTTCGCGCCACCCTTCTGGGAAGTGCCGGTCATAGCAGATGTACATGCCGACCCGACCGACCGCGGTCTCCCAGACGGGGTAACCGAGGTTGCCGGGACGGAAGTAGAACTTCTCCCAGAACTTCTCGAGGTGCGGCAGATGGTGCTTGCGGTAGATGCCGAGGATGCTGCCGTCAGCATCCACCAGCACGGAGGTGTTGTAGTAGACGCCGGTCTGGGCCTCTTCGTAGATGGGCAGCACCATCACCATGCCGAGCTCTTTCGCGACCGACCGGAAGCGCTGCACGATCGGGCCGTCGGCGGCCTCGGCGAAGCGGTAATACTTCTGATCCTGCGTGATGCCGAAGTAGGGGCCGTAGAAGAGCTCCTGGAAGCTCATCACCTGCGCCCCGCCCGCTGCCGCATCGCGCGCGAACTGCTCATGCTTGTCGAGCATCGACTGCTTGTCACCGGTCCAGGTGGTCTGGCTGATGGCCGCTTTCACCGTCGTCATGGTCTCTCCGTCACGTCCTCGTGCCTGTTCAGCCCCGATAAGGGGCTTGTGTCCGGACACTAGAGCAGAGTCGTGAAAGGGGCAAGGGGTGCGCACCCGGAGCCCCTGCTCACGGCCGGGAGTAGCCTCGGTGCCAGGGAGGGACATATGACCGAATCCGAGGTTCAGGTGCGCCGCATCTACGACGCACCTGAGCGATCAGATGGCGCTCGCGTGCTGGTGGACCGGCTGTGGCCCCGCGGAATGAGCAAGGACAGCGCCGAGCTGACCGAGTGGTGCAAGGACATCGCCCCCTCGACCGAGCTGCGCAAGTGGTACGCACACGACCCCGAGAAGTTCGACGAGTTCGCCGCGCGCTATCGGGACGAGCTGCACGCCTCGCCGGCGGCGGAGGCCCTGGCGCACCTGCGCGCGCTCGTGTCCGACGGCGCCGTGACGCTGCTGACGGCGGCGAAGCGCGCAGACATCAGCGAGGCGACCGTTCTGCAGGAGCTGCTCACCGCGCCTGAGTGAGCACGAGCCGGCAGGTGTGCTCGGTGACGAACGGCTCGAGCGTCCGCACCCGCAGCGGCCCACCGCTCTGCCGAAGCACATCCTTCACTAGGCGCGCGTGCACACCGCACACGAGCGCCTTGTCGTCGTCGATCATCTCGTGATACCGGCACGGCGCCAGCTCGAACGTCAGTGTGCGCTCGTCGACGGTGGGGTCGAGCCCGGCGTCGTCGAGGTGCTCATAGAGCACGTCGAGCTGCCGCACCGCCGCCTCGTCCATCGGCACCGGGGCGGCGGCAGCCGCTGGAGCATGCGGCGAGGCGTGCCGTGAGGCGTGCCGTGAAGCATCGGCTGCGGCATCCGTCGCGGTGATCGTGCGCAGCATCCGACCGCGCATGCTCGCGCCGGCCACCCGCGCCTCGGCGACATCGCTGGTGTCGGCGTCGTTCACCGGGTGGAACACGATCGGCGGGCGCCCTCGTACGCCGACCTGCACCGTCTCGCTGCGGATGAGTCCCTCGTTCTCGAGCACGCGAAGGTGGTCGCGGACGGTGTTCAGCGGAATGCCGCACTCGTCGGCGAGTTCTGCCGCCCGGCGACCAGGCACACGCTGGATCGCCTGCAGCAGCTGCAGGCGGCGGGGCTGGGTCAACCCGCGGAAGTCGTGGGCACGGCGCGGCATGCCATGAGTGTAAGCAACCCGCAGGGGCCGGGGAACCTCCGGCAACCGGATAAAACCGGTGGAACGCGAGGCGCGGAATATCGGCTCAGGCCATGCTGGTGCACGCCAGACCGGCGCCAGAAGGGAAGTCCAGATGAAGCTCTCACCGGAGTCCGAAGCCATCGTCCGTGCCACCGCGGGCGTGGTCGCCGAGAACGCCGAGGCGATCACGAAGGTCTTCTACCCGGCGATGTTCGCCGCCCATCCCGAACTGCTGAACGTCTTCAACCGCGCCAATCAGGCCGTCGGCGAGCAGCCCAAGGCGCTCGCCGCATCGGTCGTCGCCTTCGCCGTGCAGCTGATCGACCCTGATGCCCCTGACTTCACGCCCGTGATGCGCCGCATCGCCCACAAGCACGTCTCGCTCGGCATTCAGGCCAGGCAGTACACGATCGTCGGACGCCACCTGCTCGACGCCGTCGGCACGGTGCTCGGCGATGCTGTCACCCCCGAAGTGCGCGCCGCATGGGACGAGGTGTACTGGCTGTTCGGCACCTCGCTGATCGCCGAGGAGGGCAAGCTGTACGCCGAGGGCGGCACCGATCCAGACGAGCCGTGGCGGCAGTACCGCGTCGTCGAGCGGCTCGAGGAGTCCGGCGAGGCGTTCTCGCTGGTGCTCGCGCCGGTGAGCGGCTCCGCCCCCGCGCATCACACCGGGCAATACGTCGCCATCGCCGTCGACCTGCCGGATGGCACGCGCCAGCCGCGGCAGTACACGATCTCGTCAGGCCCTCGCGGTGACTCGCTGCGGGTCACCGTCAAGCGCGTGTTCGGCGTCGGCGGCGCCCCCGACGGGCAGGTGTCGACCTGGCTGCACGAGAACGCCGAACCGGGCACGCTGCTGGATGTCTCGCAGCCGGCAGGCGACGTGGTGCTGGACGGCGGCGAGAACCCACTGGTGCTGGTCTCGGCCGGCATCGGCATCACCCCTGTCGCGGCGATCCTCGAGGATCTGTCGCGGCGCCAGCCGCAGCGCACTGTGCGACTGTTCCACGCCGACCGCACCCACGACACGCACGCGCTGTACGCCTCGCTGCGTCGCCAGGTGCTGGCGATGGATGACGCACGGGCACAGAACTGGTACGAATCGGATGCTGCGCAGGCACCGACCCTGCACCCGGCGCTGCCCGGCTACATGAACCTAGACGGCGTGGATCTACCCGAAGACGCCACCGTGTTCATGTGCGGCCCGCTGCCGTTCATGCAGTCCGCCCGCCGTGCGCTGATCGCCCGTGGCATACCCAGCGAGCGCATCCACTACGAGGTCTTCGGCCCTGACCTGTGGGCGCAGCAGCCCGACGCCGCAGCAGCCTGATCCCGGCGCGATGCCCCGGCCCCACGACGGTGCCGGGGCATCGCCCTGTCAGGAGTCGTTGTCGGCCGTCGTCTCGAACAGGTGCCCGCCGCGTGCCCGTGCCACGACGATGCCGCGCTGCGAGGTCGGGAACCGGTCGAGCATGGCGCGCAGCTCGTCGGCGTCGACGTCGGCGCCGAACGCCTCCGCTCCCGGTTCGAGCATGATCCCGGATGCCAGGAGGCCGGCGATCACGGGGTCGAAGCCCAGGGCGTCGACGAGTGCGGCGACCACCGCGAGATCCTCCGCCGCATCGCCCGCGATCGCGATCGCCTTGCGGTCAGGGGAGCCGGCAGGGTGTGCCTCGTCCTCAAGATCCTGGTACCCCATGTGGCCGAGGCCCTTCACGACCCGCGAGCGCGCCAGATGCTGTTGCACGAGCTCGCTGGTGGAGGTGCGCGGGTCGTCGAGATCGGGGCGTGCACCGTCGGCACCCCACCAGTAGTTCATGGCGTCGATGACCAGCCGGCCCGCCAGGGCGTCGGCCGGCAGCTCGCGGTACCGGCCCAGGGGGAGCGCCAGCACGATGGCATCCGATTCTGCGATGACGGATGCCGGCGCTGCCGCCTCAGCGCCGATCGCGGCCATCGGGCGAGCGATCAGCGTGGCGTCGCGCGACGTCGCGACCAGCACTCGCAACCCGGCGTCGGCAGCCAGTCGAGCCAGCACAGTCCCGAGGCGCCCTGCGCCGAGGATGCCGAGCGTGCGGATGGCCGGTGCGTGTCGTTCCACGCCGCCATCGTATGGGTTCCGCGGCGGAATGATCCGGCGCCGGCGCACGTTCGCCATCCCATGAGCTCATCGCGCGTCCTCGTCGAATCAGACGCCGTCCCGCCAGGGGATGGCGCCGCGCAGCGCGCGACGTTCCGAGACATGATCGCCTCCGATCCGCAGCGCCTGCGTCGACGCAGCATCTCACTGGGGGTGTCGCCGAGCGATGCCGACGACGTCGCGCAGAATGCCCTGTTGCGGGCGTGGCGCTCGATCGAGCAGCTGGAGACGCCAGGGGCCGGCGCGATGTGCTCGTGGCTCGACACAATCGCCCGCAACGCCGCGAACGACCTGGCGCGATCGCACGCCCGTCGACCGGCGGATGCCCTGGATGACGATGTCGCCGATGACACGAGCGTGGCGGAGGAGGTCGAGATGCGGCGGATCCTGGACGGCGCGCTGCAGGCGATCCAGGCGCTTCCAGCCGGTCTGCGCGAGCCGCTGCTGTTGAGCGTGGTCGACGGTCTCTCGACCGCTGAGATCGCCGACCGACTGGATGCGACACCCGCGGCGGTGCGCCAGCGGATCAGCAGGGCACGGAAGTCGCTCGACGTGTGCCGGCGATCAGGGATGTCCGAGCAGGCCTGAACCGCCGCTGCTGCGAGCGGCCAGGCCCGATCGGTGTGCCGTGCGGCTCAGGCGGTGCCGAACGGGTTGTCGATGACGTAGCGCCAGCCGTGCTCGTCGTCGCGGATGGCGACATCGGCGGTGGTGCCGGCGAGCGCGATCTGAGACCCGTCGGGGCCGGTGCCGGTGATGGTCCAGTCGGCGATCGCGAGGCCCGTGTCGCCGGTCTGGAAGACGTGGCGGACGGTCATCGTGATGGGCAGGTTCAGCGACAGGAACTGCGTGAGCGCTCCGCGCACCGCCTCGTCGCCCTGGACGGGCTGACCCGGTGCCGGCACGAAGACGACATCGGCGACGTTGAGCGCCATCAGACCGTCGAGATCGCGGGCGTTGAATCGATCGGCGAATGCGAGGTTGAGCTCGTTGAGTTCGGTGACGTTGTTCGACATGTGCTTCCTTCACTGTGGTGGGTGACCGTCGTGCGACCCTTCACAGAGAAAGACGCCCGCTCACGCGAAGTGTGACAAATCCGTCAGCCCAGATTTCCGGTGAGCCTGCCGTGGAATCGCGTCGAATGGTCATCGAGCCCTGAGAACTGCACCTCGATGCCGTGGTCGGCGTACTTCGCCTGCACCGAATCGAGGGCGGCGACGGTCGAGGCATCCCAGATCTGCGCCGCCGAGAAATCGACGGTGACGGACGCCGGGTCGTCGGCGTAGGCGAACTGCTCGACCAGATCGTTGCTGCTGCCGAAGAACAGCGGCCCGCGCACGGTGTAGACGACGGCGTCGCCTTCGACGGTGCGTGTGAGCGTGCGCCCGACCGTGACCACGTGCGCGACTCGTCGCGCGAAGAGCACCATCGCGAGCAGCACTCCCACTGCGACGCCGATCGCGAGGTTGCCGGTTGCCACGACGACCACCACGGTGACGACCATGACGGCCGTCTCGGACAGCGGCATCCGCTTGAGCGTCGACGGGCGGATGCTGTGCAGATTGATCGTCGAGACGGCGACCACCATCATCACGGCGGCAAGGGCCACCATCGGGATCTGCTCCATGACGTCGCTGAGCACGGTGACGAGCGTGAGCAGGAAGAGTCCGGCGACGAAGGTGGAGATGCGCGTGCGCGCCCTGCCCAGCTTCACGTTCACCACGGTCTGCCCGATCATCGCGCAGCCGGCAATGCCGCCCCAGAATCCGGCGAGGATGTTCGCCACTCCCAGCGCCCAGGACTCGCGGCCCTTATGCGAGCGCGTGTCGGTCAGGTCGTCGACGAGCTTCGCCGTGAGCAGCGTCTCCATGAGTCCGACGAAGGCGACGCTCAGCGCCGTCGGGCCGATGATGCCGAGCGTCTCGAGGTTCAGTGGCACGAGCAGGGGCGTGAGGCCGGGCAGCCCACCGGACACGGCGCCCTGATCGCCGACGGTAGGCACCGCCAGATGGGCGATCATCGTGATCGCTGTCACCACGACGATGGCCACCAGCGGAGCGGGCACGGCCTTGGTGAGCCGCGGCAGCCCGATCACGATCAGCAGGGTGAGCGCGAACAGTGGGTAGACCAGCCACGGCACGCCGAGCAGATGCGGAACCTGAGCTGCGAAGATCAGGATGCCCAGCGCGTTGACGAAGCCGATCATGACGGAACGCGGGATGAACCGCATCACGCGGGCCAGCCCCGTCACGCCGAACAGGATCTGCACGATGCCGGCAAGCACGACGGTGGGCAGCAGATACTCGGCTCCGTGCTCGCGCACCATCGGCGCGACCACCAGCGCCACCGCGCCGGCGGCCGCCGTGATCATGGCGGGTCGGCCGCCGAGGATCGACATCGAGATGGCGAGCACGACCGAGGCGATCAGGCTCACCTTCGGATCGACGCCGGCGATCACCGAGAACGAGATCACCTCGGGAATCAGCGCCAGAGTCGTGACGATGCCGGCCAGCACCTCAGTGGTCAGCAGCCGTGGCCGGCGGAGGGCCTGCAGAGTCGTGGGGGATGCGGTCACCGATCCACCCTATGGGAGCGCTGCCCAGGGTGGTGTCCCGTGCCGGCCCCTGGGCTCAGGCAGGCACTGTCACCCGCCGGCGCCGCGGAAGTCGATCCAGCTCGTCTTGGTCGTGGTGTACTGCGTGAGCGCCTGCACCCCCTTGTCGCGTCCGCTGCCGGTTCCCTTGACGCCGCCGAACGGCCGGTCGATGCCGAGGGCGTTGAAGTCATTGGCCCACACGATGCCGGCGTGCATCTCGCGGGTCATGCGGTGCGCGCGCCCGAGGCTGCCTGTCCACACCGAGGCCGCCAGCCCGTAGACGGTGTCGTTCGCCAGATGCAGCGCCTCGGCCTCATCACGGAACGTCGAGATCGTCAGCACCGGCCCGAAGACCTCCTGCTGCGCGATGGGCGACGCGTTGTCGACGTGGTCGACGATCGTCGGCGGCAGGTAGAAGCCACCGCGCACGGGTTCGACCGGCTCTCCGCCGGTGAGCAGGTCGCCAGAGCGGTTGGCGGTGAGCGTCGCGAGGATCCCGTCCAGCTGCGCCCGTGAGGCGATCGCGCCCATCTTCGTCGCCTCTGACAGCGGGTCGGCCGGCACCCAGGCTGCCGCGGCGGCCAGCACCTTCTCGACGACCTGATCGTGCACGCCCTCCTGCACGAGCAGGCGCGAGCCCGCCGTGCAGGCCTGGCCGGCGTTGTAGAGGATGCTGGCGGCGACCGTCTCGGCCAGCCGGTCGAGATCCTCCACATCCTCGAAGACCACCTGCGGCGACTTGCCACCTGCCTCGATCGCGACGGCCTTGCCGTTCGACGATGCGGCGTTCACCGCCACGCGTCGCCCGACGGCCGTCGAGCCGGTGAAGGTGACCTTGTCGACATCGGGATGCTGCGCCAGCGCCGCCCCGACCGTGGCGCCGCGCCCCGGTACGACGTTGAAGACGCCGTCCGGGATGCCGGCCTCGGCGGCCAGCCGCGCCAGGATCAGCGCAGGCAGCGTGGACAGCTCCGAGGGCTTGAGCACCACCGAGTTGCCGGTGGCCAGTGCCGGCGCGAACTTCCACGCGGCGATGATGATCGAGAAGTTCCACGGCACGATCGCCGCGATCACGCCCATCGGCTCCCTGGTCACCGTGAGCAGGGCGTGCTCTGGCGAGGGCAGCACCTCGTCGTGAACCTTGTCGATGGCATCCGCATACCAGCGGATGGCCTCGGCCGTCTCGTCCACCTCGGCGGTGAGCATCTGGGTGATGGGCTTGCCGACATCCAGGCTTTCGGCCAGGGCGAGCTCGTCCCGACTCTGCAGCACGAGTGCGGCGAACCGGCGCATGATCTCTGCACGTGCGCGCGGCTCGAGACGCCGCCAGCGGCCGTCGTCGAACGCCTTCCTGGCTGCGGCGACCGCAGCATCCGCAGCGGGTGCGCCCCCGTCCTCGAGTCTGGCGATCACCGCGCCGTCGCGCGGCGAGATGGTCTCGAACGCAGTCGCGCCGGCGATGGCGGTGAACGCGCCATCGATGAAGGCGCTGGTCTCGGGCATCCATCGCTCTGCCCTTGCCGGCCACGCAGCTGCGCTCATGCGTCTGCTCCTCTCACGAGATCCCGGTACCACTGGAACGACGCCTTCCTCGTTCGGGTCTGCGTCGCAAAATCGACGTGGACGATGCCGAAGCGCTGCGTGTACCCGGCCGCCCACTCGAAGTTGTCCATCAGCGACCACAGGTAATAACCGCGCACATCCACACCCGCATCGATCGCCTGCGCTGTCGCTGCCAAATGTTGCTGGATGTACGACAGGCGCTCTGGGTCGTCGCACACGCCGTCCCGCACGACATCGACGAACGCCGCGCCGTTCTCGGTGATCTCGATCGGCGGCACGGCGTCGCCGTAGCGGGCCTTCAGGCCGGTCAGCAGATCACGCAGCGCATCCGGGACGATCGGCCAGTCGAAGCCGGTGCGCTCGGCACTCACGCCACCGGCCCCGTCTTCGAACTGGCCGAGCGCGAACGGGAACGCGCCGTGCGGTGTCGGGATCGGGGGAGAGGGGCGGTAGAAGTTCACGCCGAGCACATCGATCGGCTGCGCGATGATCTGCAGGTCTCCATCGCGCACGAAGCGGTCGATCGGCGCGAAGTCGGCGATCTCGGCCGGGTACTCGCCGCGCAGCAGTGGGTCGGTGAACAGGTGGTTCACCCAGGCATCCCACTGCGGTCCGAGCGCCGAGTGCTCGAGGGCAGGGCGAGCCGGGGAGTAGTAGTTCGCGATGCCGATGGCAGCGTCCGTCTCGGCGCGCAGCGCCTGCACGCTCAGGCCGTGACCGAGCAGCAGATGGTGGGCGACCTGCGCGGCACCTGTCCCGAGCCGCAGGCCGGGCGCGTGCACGGCATGGATGTGCCCGTGCGACATGTGGTTGTACGGCTCATTGAGCGTGATCCAGGTGTCGACGCCGTCGATCTCGCGGGCGGCCACCGCCGCGAACTCGGCGAGTCGGTGCGCGGCGTCGCGGGTGGTCCAGCCGCCGCGGTCCTGCAGGCGCTGCGGCAGATCCCAGTGGAACACCGTCGCCATCGGGGCGATGTTCCGCTCGCGCAGTCCGTCGACGAGCCGGCGGTAGAAGTCGACTCCGGCGCGGTTCACGGTGGCGTCGTCGCCGGAGAGGATGCGGGTCCACGAGAGCGAGAACCGGTAGGCCTGCGCGCCGAGATCAGCCAGCAGATCGAGGTCCTCGTCCAGGCGGTGATAGTGATCGCAGGCGAGGTCGGCGGTGTGCCCGTCGCGGATCGCGCCAGGCAGCGTGCTGAACGTGTCCCAGATGCTCGGGGTGCGGCCGTCCGCCGTGAGCGCCCCCTCGATCTGGAATGCGGCTGTGGCGGTGCCGAATCGGAAATCGGCAGGGAAGTCGGATCGTCGCGGGACGGGTGTGTGCGGTTTGGTCACAGTGCGTCCTTCTCGGTCGGCGAGGTGGTGGCGATCGGAGAAGTGGTGGCGATCGGGGCGAGCCGCGTGTCGAACACGACAGTGCCGTCGAGGTGCCGGGTGGTGAGGACGAGCTCGCCGTCGCCGGTGCTGATCTCGGTCCAGGTCGCGGCCTCGGCGTTCTTCGGCGATGGGTGGGGCCCGCCTGCCACGAGCTGCGCGTACGGGAACTCGGCTGTGGCTTCGAGGAACGCCGGCTCATGAGTGTGGCCCGAGATGACCAGCTGGGCGCCCCACTCGGCGAGCGCGTCGTGCCAGGCGTCGCGGCTCATCCGGCTGAACCAGTCGTAGCCGCCGCGGTCGTAGTCGGCCGGCGTCTCGTCGATCCACCGCAGCGGGATGTGGCAGAACACGATCCGGTACGGCGCATCACGGATCTCGGGGCGGGCGGTCGCGTCGCGCAGCCACTCCGCCTGCTCGGCACGCAGCGGCTCGAACGCGACCCTGCCCTTGAAGGTGGGGTGGTCGTCGGGCTTGTCCTCGCCGGTGTGCAACTGCACGAAGGCGACGGGGCCGATGCGCGCGGCCGAGTACGGTCGCTGCTCCGGCATCGCGACGTACTCTGCGAGCTGGTACGCCCACGTGCCCCGCACGTCATGGTTGCCGAGCACGATCGACAGCGGACGGCCATCGCTGATGTCGAGTCCCTCCGGAGCCAGCACCGTGCGGGTGAAGGCGTCCTCCTTCTTCCAGTCGTTGCAGAGGTCGCCATTCCACAGCAGCATGTCGACGGGCGGGGTCACCTCGTCGAGCTTCCGCAGCGTCGCACCTCGTTCGTGCGTGTCGTTCCACACCGCGATGTGCGCGCCGTCGGCATCCGGGTCCAGCGTGCGCACCTGCTTCCACTCGCTCTCGTGACGCGCGGAGGGGCCGGCGATCGCCTCGGTGACGGCGCGGAATCGGATGCTGTCGCCGGCGGCGAAGCCGCCGAGCCTGACCCGAAGCACGCGATCGCTCTGGGGGGTCAGGCCGAAGGCATCCGCTCGCGCCACGCCGCTCGCATCGCCACTGTGCCATTCGATCCACCCGCGACTGAGACGCTCCACGCCCCAGACGATCTCGAAGCCGTCAGCGCGGGGCGCCATCACGACGGGTGGGCTGGTCACAGGCTTCTTGCGGGTCATCGGCGATCCTTTTCAGTGGGGGAGACGGGGGAGAGGTCGAGCGTGAAGCGGTACCGCAGGTCGTCATCGAACCACATGCGGAAGTTCGTGCCCCACATGTTGTTGTGCAGGTTCACGAACAGCCCGTCGTCCGGTTCGGCGATGAGGTTCTCGAAGCGGAACAGGCGCGGCGCGCCCACGGCGACGAGCGGGGCATCCCGGGTGTGCAGGGCGAAGCCCGTGCTGTGCGTCAGGGCTGAGACGGCGTGCAGGCTGCGGTTGCCGTTGCGGACGACCCGCTGCGGGTCGACAGGGGTGCCGAGCTTGTGCATCCGCCAGTCGCCCTCACCGGTGCGCGGCCGGAATCCGAACCAGCTGGCTTCGGGCAGGCGCGAGGCATCGCGGCCGGTCACGTCGAGGACGACCTCGATGCGACCTGTGCCTGTGGAATCGGTGGCTGTGAAGCAGTACTCGATGCGGAGGTTCCTGGGAGCGCCCCACAACGAGCTGGCAGCATCGGGCATCGTCAGCCGCACCTCGACGATCGCCTCGCCGTCGACGTCGCGGCGGGAGATCGATGCGAGCTGCGGTTCGAACACCTGCGCTGGTTGGGTCTCGGCGATCGCTAGCCCAGGCTTGGTCTGGTCTGGCACTGCCCAGAACGCCGTCTCGTCGAACCGGCGCACGTACTGCTGCACCCAGAGCTGCTCATCGTGCTCGTCGAAGGTCTGGTACCGGAAGGCGCCCAACCGATGGTCATCATCCGCCCAGTCGGCGCCGCTGTCGTCGATCAGCGAGACGATCGCGCCATCGGAGCCGAAGCGCACGCGCCAGGGGCCGAGCTCGTGCACGGCGGCCGGGTCGAGAGGAGTCGCGTAGAGCGGCGTCGCGCCGTCATCGGCGGTGGATGCCGGGAGCAGCTCCGCCAAGGCAGCCGCGGCAGCCTTCGCGCGAGACGGCTCGAGGGCAGCGACGGCCCGGTCGATGTAGGACCGCTGCTCCGCCCAGGAGGACTCGAACTGCGAATAGCTCAGCTCGTGGGACGGGTGCTCGCTGTACGCCCATGCATAGATGTCGAACTCGGCGGGGTTCAGCGCCGGGTCGATGACATCGCGCCGGCGGGCGGCGGTGAAATCGTGCTTGGCGTAGTTCACGTAGTCGGGCAGCCAGGTCTTCAGATCCTGCCCCCAGGTGTGCTCGGCGACGAGCAGGAGTGCATCGCCGAAGCCGATCGCCTCGTCACTGCGCGGGTCGAGCTCGCGGGCGGCGATCCAGTCGGCGCGCAGCGCCAGCAGCCGCTTGAGCTGTGCGGTCAGCAGCGGGTCGCTGCCCACCCCGTGGATCCACGAGTCCGCGATCTCGTCGGTGAGCACGGGGAGGGTGTCGCGGTAGCGCAGCACGGCGCCGGCGAAGTCGTCGAGAGTGGATGCCACGATCCGGGCATCCGGATGCGCCTCGGCCAGCTGCGCGAACAGGTCTTCGACGTCTTCGGCGCTGGGAGGGCCCATGTTGTCGCCGGTGTGCGCGAGGTGCAGGGCGTCGGTGCCGCCTGGCGCGATCGCCAGCTCGAGACCCTCTGCGCCGTAGCCGTGCGAGTAGTTCACGACGACCTCGCTGCCGTCAGGCGCGACCCAGCGGAAGAACTCCGGCACCTCGGGCACGGCAGAGGCGCCGTTGACGCCGAGATGCAGGTACTCGACGCCGGCGGATGCCAGTGCCGGCACGATCCCGATGGTGTGGCCAGGCACGTCCGTCATCTTGGCTGCCACGGTGCGCACGCCGAACCGCTCGTCAAGACGGTGCGAGATCGCGAGGCCGTGGTCGAACAGCGAGCGGTCCATCACCTCACAGTGCAGGGTCATCGGCAGGGCGTGCCAGCGCACGTGCCCGGCGCGGATCGCCGCCTCGACCTGTGCTCTGGCATCCTCGTCGCTCGATTGCAGCGCCTCGTGGATGAGCCATGAGCCGGTGGTCCACACGAAGCGCGCCAGGCCACCGCGACGCTGCAGCTCTTCAGCCAGGGCGATCGCCCCAGGCAGATACGAGGTGAGGTACCGCTCGGTGACCCTGGTCGCGAGGTCGGTGAAGCCGATGTCGAGGTGAGTCTTGAAGACGACGTGGATCGTCGAGATCATGCGGTGGCTCCTTTGCCAGGGCGGCGCAGATGGGCTGTCAGGATTAATGCCAAACGGCGCTTGCTTTTGGTTTACGTAAACATTACGCTGATCTCGATCGAGTTGGCAACGTAAACATTCACGAGGAAGTGACGTCGTTATGACGCAGATGGCAATAGCTGCCCCCAGACCAAGACGGCGGATCCGCCGTGACTGGGCGGGATGGATCTTCGTCGGGCCGTTCATGGCGGTGTTCGCCCTCGTGCTCATCGCGCCGCTGATCTACGCGATCTACCTCAGCCTGTGGCGCGAGACGCTGATCGGCGGAGTCTCGTTCGTCGGGCTGGAGAATTATGTCAAGGCGCTGGAGGACCCGAAGTTCTGGGAGGCGCTGGCCAGGGTCACGGTCTTCCTGCTGATCCAGGTGCCGATCATGCTGGCGATCGCGCTGTTCGCCGCCCTCGCCCTGGACAGTGCGCGGCTGCGCTGGGTGCCGCTGTTCCGGCTCTCGATCTTCCTGCCCTACGCGGTGCCCGGCGTCGTCGCCGTGATGATCTGGGGATACATGTACGGGGCGCAGTTCGGCCTCGTCGCCGACATCAACAACTGGCTCGGCATCAAGATCCCCGAGCCCCTGTCGAGCAGCTGGATCATGGTCGCGATCGGCAACATCGTCACCTGGGAGTTCGTCGGCTACAACATGCTCGTCTTCTACGCGGGGCTGAAGGCCATCCCGCAGGAGCTGTACGAAGCAGCCGAGATCGATGGGGCAGGGGCCATCCGCACCATCTTCAGCATCAAGCTTCCCGGTATCCGCGGAGCGATGATCATCGCGACGCTCTTCTCGATCATCGGCAGCTTCCAGCTGTTCAACGAGCCGCAGATGCTGGCCTCGCTGGTGCCGAACCAGATCTCCAGCTACTTCACCCCGAACATCTACGCCTTCAACCTGTCGTTCTCGGGCTCGATGTTCAACTACGCCGCGGCCATCGCGATCCTCTCCGGCATCATCACCATGGTCGTCGCCTTCATCGCGCAGAACCCCGAGGGGCTGTTCACCCGCAAGCGCAAGGCGAACTCGCTCGAGGAGGAGCAGGCATGACCGCCACCGAACTACTGGTCACCCCCGGCCGCCGCCGCCCCAGCAAGCTCGCCAGCGGCTGGTTCTCAGCGGAGCACCCCCCGCGCCGCAAGCGCGGCGGGTCGCGCTACAGGCCGGCATCCATCCCGGTCACGATCGCCATGGTCGCGATGCTGCTCTACGCACTGCTGCCGCTGTTCTGGCTGCTGGTGAACGCGAGCAAGTCCCGCGATCACCTGTACAACTCGTTCGCACTCTGGTTCGCAGGCGACTTCGCCCTGTTCGAGAACATCTACCGCGTGTTCACGTTCAACGACGGGATCTTCCTGCGCTGGTTCGGGAACACCGTTCTCTACGTCGTGGTCGGCGGTGGCGGTGCCGCGCTGTTGGCAACCCTCGCCGGATACGGCCTCGCGAAGTACCGATTCCCCGGCCGACGGGCGGTGCTCGCCGTCATCCTCGGCGCGATCGCCATTCCCGGCTCAGCGCTCGCCGTGCCGCAGTTCCTGATGTTCAGCGGACTCGGACTCACCAACACCCCGGCAGCGGTGATCATCCCGTCGCTGATCAGCGCCTTCGGTCTCTACCTGATCTGGGTCTACGCGGCCGAGGCCGTGCCCGACGAGATGATCGAGGCCGCACGGCTCGACGGTGCCAGCGAGCTGCGCATCTTCATGTCGATCTCGTTCCGCCAGCTGATGCCGGCCGTGATCACCGTGCTGATGTTCTCGCTCGTCGCCACCTGGAACAACTACTTCCTGCCGCTGATCATGCTCAGCGACCCGGCCTGGTATCCGCTCCCCGTCGGTTTGAACCAGTGGGCATCCGCGGCGAGCTCCATCGGCGGCAACGCGATCCCCGAGCTGGTGATCACCGGATCGCTGCTCACGGTCATCCCGATCGCAGGCGCCTTCCTCTACCTGCAGCGCTACTGGCAGTCCGGCCTGACCGCCGGAAGCGTCAAGTAGGCCACCCGCACCCTGTCCATCCCGTACCCGAACACCCATCACGCACCATCACACACAATGCGAAAGGCAGAACAATGACGTACTCACGCAGCAACACGAAGAGGGCACTGGCCGCCATCGGCGCCGGCGCACTTCTGATCGGCGCACTCTCCGCCTGCACGCCAGGCGGATCCGGCGACGGCGACAAGCCGTCCTCCGGCGGCACCCAGGCAGACATCGACGCCGCGCTCGAGAAGGGCGGCACTCTCACCTGGTGGACGTGGGGCGACGAGGCGCAGCTGCAGGCGGACGCCTTCACCAAGGAGCACCCGAACGTCAAGTTCGACATCGTCATGATGGACAACCCCGGCGCCGTGGTCACCAAGGTCCAGAACGCCGTCAAGGCGGGCAAGGGCGCACCGGACCTCATCCCCGTCGAATACCAGACGGTCCCGCAGCTCGCCATGGGCGGCGCCCTCGCCGACATGAGCGACTGGGGCCTCGGCGACTACGCCGACGAGTTCATCGCCTCGTCGTGGGAGGGCATGCAGTTCCAGGGCAAGCAGACCGGCATCCCGCTGGACTCGGGTCCCATGGTGCTCATCTACAACAAGGACCTGTTCGACGCGGCCGGGATCAGCGCTCCGCCGAAGACCTGGGACGAGTACTCGGCCGCAGCTGCCGCCATCCACGCCCACGACCCCGAGGCCTACCTCGCCAACAGCGGTGACGCCGGCTTCATGACGAGCATGTTCTGGGCCGCAGGCGGCCAGCCGTTCAAGACCGAGGGCGAGAACGTCACGATCGACGTCGAGGAGCCGAAGACCAAGCAGTTCATCGACTTCTGGTCTGACGAGCTCGCATCCGGCAACTACTCGTCGCTGTCGACCTGGTCGGACGAGTGGAGCAAGGCGCTCACGCAGGGCAAGCTCGGCTCGCTGCTGATGGGCGGCTGGATGATCAGCGGCATGGACGACTACAGCACCGGCAACTGGCGCGTCGCCCAGATCCCGTCCTTCGACGGCAGCGCCATGTCGGCGATGAACGGCGGCAGTGGCCTCGCGGTGAGCGAGCAGAGCGAGAACAAGGCTCTTGCCGCCGCGGTCCTGCAGTTCATGGCAACAGGTGAGGGCCGCACGATCCAGAACACCAACGGCTTCCCCGGCACCACCGCGATCATGGACGACCCGGCCTGGCTCGACGTCGAGTTCCCCGCCTACGACGGCCAGAAGGCCAACCAGGAGGGCAAGCTCTCGTCCGAGAACGTCGTCGCGGGCTGGCAGTACCTGCCCTTCCAGGGCTACGCCAATGACATCTTCGCCGACACCGCGGGCAAGGCGATCGCCGATGGCACCAGCCTGAGCGACGGTCTGCTGGCCTGGCAGGACGACCTGGTCGCCTACGGCAACGAGCAGGGCTTCAGCGTCAACAAGTGATCACACGGCAGTAAGACGCGGGGGTCTGCAATCCTGCAGGCCCTCGCGGTCGTACCACCGGCTTCTTCTCTCAGATCAGGATGTTCATGACCACGTTCGCCATCGGTGACGATGACTTTCTCCTCGACGGTGCGCCGCACCGGATCCTCTCCGGCGCACTGCACTACTTCCGAGTGCACCCTGACCTGTGGGCGGACCGGATCCACAAGGCCCGACTGATGGGGCTGAACACCATCGAGACCTACGTCGCGTGGAACGAGCACGCACCGAAGCGGGGCGAGTTTCGCACCGACAACGCACTCGACCTGGCCCGCTTCCTCGACCTCGTACAGGCCGAGGGCATGCACGCGATCGTGCGCCCGGGCCCCTACATCTGCGCCGAGTGGACCGAGGGCGGCCTGCCGGCCTGGCTGCTCGCAGAGCATTCGCACGTGCTGCGCCGCAGCGACCCCGGGTACCTCGCCGCCGTCGAGGAGTACCTCGAAGCGGTCTACGAGATCGTCGCCCCGCGACAGATCCACCGCGGCGGCTCGGTCATCCTCGTGCAGATCGAGAACGAGTACGGCGCGTACGGCGCTGACAAGGACTACCTGCGCTCGCTCGTCGACATCACCCGTCGCGCCGGCATCGACGTGCCGCTGACGACGGTCGACCAGCCACTGGGCACCATGCTGCAGGACGGCAGCCTCGACGAGCTGCACCGCACCGGCTCGTTCGGCTCTCGGGTTCCAGAGCGCCTGGCCACTCTGCGCGAGCACCAGCCCACAGGACCGCTGATGTGCTCGGAGTTCTGGTGCGGATGGTTCGACAGCTGGGGCGAGCCGCACAACACGACCTCAGCCGCTGCAGCGGCAGCCGAGCTGGACGCGCTGCTGGCCGCTGGGGCCTCGGTGAACATCTACATGTTCCACGGCGGCACGAACTTCGGCTTCACCTCCGGCGCCAACGACAAGGGCATCTACCGTCCGATCACGACGTCGTACGACTACGACGCACCGCTGGCCGAGGACGGCACGCCGACCGCGAAGTACCGCGCATTCCGCGAGGTGATCTCGAAGTACGCCCCGGTGCCTGACGAGTATCCCGCCGAGCGAGCGGATGCCCCTGCCTTGACCGTCGCGCTGGATCACACCGTGCCGCTGAGCGA
Organism: Microbacterium sp. H1-D42; assembly: GCF_022637555.1. NCBI lineage: Bacteria > Bacillati > Actinomycetota > Actinomycetes > Micrococcales > Microbacteriaceae > Microbacterium > Microbacterium sp. H1-D42. Next base: position 1,357,479 of record NZ_CP093342.1, read on the forward strand.
CCTCGACCTCGTGCAGGCGTCCACCTTCGGCAGCCTGCCGGATGCCGCGCAGTTCGGCTTCCCCCGCGGGTTCTCGCACTACGGCATCCCCGTCTCGCACGGCGGTCTGCTCGCCTTCGCCGAGGTGCGCGACCGGGCGCACGTCTTCCTCGACGGCGTGCGCGTGGGCGTCATCGACCGCGAGCAGGGCGAGCGGGTCATCGCGATCCCCGCCACCGGGGGAGAGCTCTGCGTTCTCGTGGAGCACCTCGGCGGCGTCAACTACGGACCGCGCCTCGGCGAGGTCAAGGGGCTCATCGGCCCTGCCACGCTCGACGGAGTGGTGCTCGAGGGCTGGCTGGCAGGGCCCCTCGACCTCGACCTCGACACCGTGCGGGCAGCCCTGCAGTTCGCCCCTGCGGTGGGCGCACCTGTAGCCGGTCCCGTGTTCGCCAGCGGTGCGTTCGGCCTGGATGAGCCGGCGGACCTGCACCTGCGGATCGGCGACTGGGGCTCCGGCGTCGTGTGGGTGAACGGCTTCAACCTCGGACGGCACTGGAGCCGTGGACCGCAGCGCACCCTGTACGTACCAGGACCCATCCTGCGGGCGGGGCAGAACGAGATCATCGTGCTCGAGCTCGCCGGCATGCCATCGGCTGTCGCGGAGTTCGTCGCGCGGCCCGACCTCGGCCCGGATGAGCGCTGACGACGTGCGCGATCCAGGTCACAGGCACTCAGCGGTGCGGCACAGGCCCCGTGCTGTCGCGCACGACGAGCCGGGTGGGCACCAGATGCTTCTTGCCGGTGTCGGGTTCGCCGTCGATGAGGGCGAGCAGCTCGGCGGTCGCCAGCCTGCCGACCTCGTCCAGATGCTGGTGCACGGTCGTCAGCGCCGGCCAGAACGTGGCGGCGCCCTCGGTGTCATCGAAGCCGATCACGCTGATGTCCTCTGGAATCCGCAGACCCCGGTCGTGGATCGCCTTCATCACACCGAGGGCCATCTGATCGTTCGCCGCGAAGACAGCAGTGGGCAATGGGTCGGACTGCAGGATGCGGTGGCCGATCTCGACGGCCGATGCCGCCGACCAGTCGCCGAACAGCACGGGGCGCGCGGTCACCTGCCCCTCGGCCTGCAGGCGCCGGTAGACGTCGGCGCGATTGTGGGCGGGATACGACAGGTCAGGACCTGCGACATGTACGATGTCGCGATGCCCGAGGTCGAGCAGGTGCTGCAGTGCGATGCGGGCGCCCTGCTCCTGGTCGGTTCCCGCAAGCGTGTAGGGCAGGCGCGTGTCCGAGTCGATGACGACCAGGGGCAGCCCCGCAGCCATGGTCAGGTCGTCGAGCGGTCCGACCTCGGAGGACATCACCAGGATGATGCCGTCGACGGCCTGCTCCTCGAGGCGCCCGAACGCGCCGGCGACGCCGCTCGGGGTGGCGTCGGCGATCGGCAGCAGCGTGGTGGTGCAGCCGGCCGCCTCGGCCGCCTGTGCGACACCGTCGAGCGCCCTGTCGTTGCCGAAGTTGGTGAGGTTGAACGTGACGAATCCGATGCTGCGGAATCGGCCCGACTTCAGGTTGCGGGCGGCGCTGTTGGGCCGGTAGCCGAGCTCCTTCATCGACGCCAGCACCCGCTGCCTGGTGAGGGCATGAACATTCGGGTTGTCATTCGCCACGCGCGACACGGTCTGCGCCGACACTCCAGCGTGGGCTGCCACGTCGATGATCGACGGGCGCGTCTTCTTCCTCGGCATATTCATGGCAACGTAAACAGTATCCGAACGACCTCTGGAGAGGAATCCCCCCGATGAGTACTGCCACCGATTTCGGCCTCGCCCTGCACAGCGGCGGCGTGTCGTTGGTGCTCGACTTCCGAGGCGGGCACCTGCCCACCGTGCTGCACTGGGGTGCGGCCGTCGGAGAGATCACCTCTGACGATCTCGCAGCCCTGGTGAGCAGCCGGGTGCCCCCGCTCGGCGCGAGCGAGCCCGACGAGCCTGTGGCGGCGTCTGTGCTGCCCGAGCACACCCTCGGCTGGCAGGGGCGCCCCGGCATCAGCGGCTCCAGAGCCGGTCGCGCGTGGTCGCCGGAGTTCCTGGTGGACGAAGTGAGCATCGACGGCGCACGTCTCGATGGGCCGAGCGGCATCCGCAACCATGGCCACGGGGTCGTCGTCGTGCGCGCGGCCGATGCGGTTACCGCGCTGGGGCTCGAGATCACGATCGAGCTCACGGAGGCGGGCGTGGTGCGGATGCGCGCCGACCTGCACAACCGCGCAGACGACGAGTACCAGCTCGACGAGCTGCTGCTGTGCTTGCCGGTGCCGCTGCAGGCCGAGGAGCTGCTCGACTTCGGCGGTCGCTGGGGTCGTGAGCGCGCGCCGCAGCGGCACCGCGTCACGCAGGGTACTCACCGCCGCGAGGGCCGACGCGGGCGTACCGGCCTCGACGCCGCGACGATCCTGTCGGCGGGCGTGCCGGGCTTCGGCTTCGCCGCCGGCGAGGTCTGGGGCGTGCACACGGCGTGGTCCGGCAACCACGTGCATCAGCTGGAGCGCATGCTGTCCGGCATCCAGCTCCTCGGCGGCGGCGAGCTGCTGCTGCCTGGCGAGATGCGGCTGGCGCCGGATGCCCACTACCGCAGCCCCTGGGTGTACGGGTTCTACGGTGACGGTCTCGACGCCGCTGCGCGGCGCGCGCATCGGATGCTGCGGGCGCGCCCCCAGCATCCGACCAGGCCCCGCCCGATCACCCTCAACACCTGGGAGGCGGTCTACTTCGACCACGACGAGAAGGCACTCACCGATCTGGCCGATCTTGCCGCCGATATCGGCGTCGAGCGCTTCGTGCTCGACGACGGCTGGTTCGGCGCGCGCCGCGGCGACACGGCGGGTCTCGGCGACTGGACCGTCTCGAAGGACGCCTGGCCGCACGGGCTCGGCCCGCTCATCCAGCACGTCCGCGGCCTCGGCATGGAGTTCGGGCTGTGGGTCGAGCCCGAGATGGTCAATGTCGACTCCGACCTCGCGCGAGCGCATCCGGACTGGATCATGACCGCCCGCGACCGGCTGCCGATCGAAGCCCGCAATCAGCAGGTGCTCGACATGGCCAACCCGGATTGCTACGCGCACATCCGCGACGCGATGCTCACGCTGCTGGATGAGAACGACATCGCGTACCTGAAGTGGGACCACAACCGCGACCTCGTGGATGCCGGAACAGGGGCATCCCACACCCCGGGCGTGCACGGGCAGACCGAGGCGTATTACCGCCTCGTCGCCGAGCTGAAGGCGCACCAGCCTGGGCTGGAGATCGAGGCGTGCTCGTCGGGCGGCGGGCGCGTCGACCTCGGCGCGCTGGAGCACTCCGACCGGATCTGGGTCTCGGACAACAACGACCCAGTGGACCGCACCGAGATCAACCTGTGGACCAGCCAGCTGGTCGCGCCAGAGCTGATGGGCACGCACATCAGCTCGCAGGTCTCGCACACCACCGGCCGTGTCCACTCGCTGTCGTTCCGCTCCGCCACGGCGCTGTTCGGGCACCTCGGCATCGAGATCGATCTGCGGACGGCGGCGCCGGAGGAACTCGACGAGCTGCGCGCCTGGGTGGGTCTGCACCGCGAACTGCGCGACCTGCTGCACGGCGGCGACCTGGTGCGCCTCGACCATCCCGATCCGTCGATCGTGCTGCACGGCGTCGTCGCGCCCGACCAGTCGAGCGCCCTGTACTCGTTCACGTCGCTCGCCCGCTCGCCGCTCGCCAACAGCGGACGGGTGCGGCTGCCGGGGCTCGCGGCTGGTCGCCGCTATGCCGTGCGGCCGGAGTACTTCGGCGGGCCGGTGCCCGACAGCATCCTGCCGTCGTGGTGGGACGAAGGGGTCGAGCTCGACGGCGGGCTGCTTGGCACCGTCGGGCTGATGCCGCCGGCGCTGCCGCCGGAGCAGGCGGTGGTGCTGCGGGTGACCGCCATCGAGGCCTGACGGATCGAGGCCAGACGGGTCAGGGCGTCGACCAGTCGGCCTCTGTGACGTGCGGTGGGTGCGCGGCCGCGTCGTACACGCGCACCCAGTGCACGTCGACGGCGAGGAGCGCGAATCCGGCATCCAACGCCCTCGAACCGGGGAAGCGCTGGCTGTACGCCTCACCGAGCCGCCAGCGCTCCTCGTCCCGCGTCACGCGGGCGGTGCCCTCGAGCTGCACGGTGGTGTCCGCACCGGTCACGGCGACGGCGATCCGCGGATTCCGGGTGATGTTGCCGACCTTGCGCGAGTCGTCCTTGGCGTCGAACATCAGCACGCCGTCGTCGCCGGCGTGGATGCCGACGTATGCGGCCTGCGGCCCGCCGTCCTCTCCGACCGTGGCGACGACGCCCGATCCGCACACGCGGATGAAGTGCGCCACAGCGGCGCGGTCGACGGCATCGATGCTCATGTTCTGAAGGTACGCGCGCGCGGGGTCGGCCGCGACCCGGACTTCACGACGACGGAGCGGCAGGAAGTGGAGCTGCGCGTTCCCATGCGGCGGCGCCGCCGGGGACGACCCGGAACAGCGGATGCGCTGTCGGCGACGTCAGCGCCCACTCGGTGGCACGCTCCGGACTTCGAGCCTCGAGTTTGACTCCCAGATGCGCCCACTCCAGGGCGAGCTGTCCGTCGGTGACGGCGATCGTCCCGATCGCAGGGGCTGGGGCGATGATGCGAGTCCGGTCGAAACGGTATCCGCGGGCATCCGCCTCATCGGCGACTCCGGCCAGGTAGGCGCCGACGGCCGCAAGCGGATCGGCGGGGTCGCGGAACCTCTCCAGCTGCGGATGATGGGTGTACCCGCGCGTGCGTCCGGCCAGCACTGCCTGGGCGAGCAGCGCCTCCCGCCAGCACGCCACGAGTCCGGCACGATCCAGATGACGCGGATGCAGCGACCACAGCCTCACGGTGTCTGCGCCGTGTCGTCGTGTGCGTCGAGCGCGCGATCCTGCTGAGGTGTGCGTGACAGCTTCGACGGCCACCAGATCCGTCGGCCGATGTCGTAGGTGAGCGCGGGCACCAGCAGCGAGCGCACCACGAAGGTGTCCAGCAGCACGCCGAACGAGACGATGAACGCGATCTGCACGAGGAACAGGATCGGGATCACCGACAGTGCGGCGAACGTGGCCGCCAGCACGAGACCCGCCGAGGTGATCACACCCCCGGTGAGCGCGAGCCCGCGCAGGATGCCCTCTCTGGTGCCGTGCCGCTGCGATTCCTCTCGCACGCGAGTCATCAGGAAGATGTTGTAGTCGATGCCGAGCGCTACCAGGAAGACGAAGCCGTACAGCGGCACGGCGGGGTCGGCGCCGGGGAAGTCGAACACGCCGTTGAACACCAGGGCGGCGACACCGACCGCTGACCCGAACGACAGCACGGTGGTGAGGATCAGCAGCACCGGGGCGAGGATCGCTCGCAGCAGCAGCATGAGGATGAGCAGGATCACCACGAGGATGACCGGGATGATGAGGTTGCGGTCGTGGATCGACGCGATGTTCGTGTCGAGCGAGGTCGCGGTCACCCCTCCCACCAGCGCCTTCATCGGGTCGAGTTCGGCGCGCAGATCGATGACGGTCTGCTCCGCCGCGGCGGAATCGGCGGCAACCGTGAGGGTGCCCTGCAGCAGCACACGGCCGTCTGCGACGGTCGGCTCCGGTGCCGGTGTGCCAGGAGGGCCGAACGCCTGCACACCGTCGGAGGTGATCGGGGCGGTGCCGGAGGGGGAGTCGGATGCTGTCACCGACACCCCGTCGATGCCCTCGTCTGCGAGCAGCACGTCGGCGGCATCCTGCATCTGTTCCTCGTCGACGAGGACGTACACCGGGCTGCCGGAGCCGCCGGGGAAGTGCTCGCCGAGAACCTGCTGGCCGTCGCGCGCCTCGGAGGCCCCGAGTACCAGGTCGGACTGCGGCACGCCGCTGGCATCGAGCTGGGTCACGCCGAGAGCGGCGATCGCCAGCACGACGGTCGTGGTGATCCAGATCAGCCGGGGGCGGCGGCGGATGAGGCGCGCCAGGCGAGCCCACAGGCCCGACCCGTCGAGCGGGTTCTCATCATCCGCGTGGTGCGGGTCGAACCGCGGACGCCGCGGCCAGAACGCCGCGCGGCCGAACAGGCCCAGCAGCGCAGGCAGCAGCGTGAGGGCCGCGAGCATGGCGAACACGATCCCGATGGCGGCAACAGGGCCCAGCGTGCTGTTCGATTTCAGATCGCTCAGCAGCAGGCACAGCAGACCGGCGATCACGGTGCCGCCCGAGGCGAGGATCGGCTCGAAGGAACCCCGCCACGCCAGACGCAGCGCCGCCCACTTGTCATCTGTCGCGCGCAGTTCATCCCTGAACCTGGCGACGAGCAGAAGGGAGTAGTCGGTGGCGGCACCGATCACCAGGATGAACAGGATGCCCTGGGTCTGCCCGCTCAGCAGCAGGATGCCGAACTTCGCCGCCCACCACACCACGAGCAGCGCGACGCACAGCGCGAACAGGCTGGTGCTCAGCACGACGATCGGCAGCAGCAGCGACCGGTACACGATGATCAGGATCACGAAGACCGCCAGCAGGGCGACCAGCAGCAGGATGCCGTCGATGCCGGAGAAGCCGGCGATGAGGTCTGCGGTGAAGCCGGCTGGGCCGGTGATGTACACCGTGACCCCGTCGGGCACAGCCTTGTTCAGATCGGCGGAGAGACCGGCTGCGATGTCACCGACTTCGGCATCAGCCTCGATCGGCACGAATGCCTGTGCGGCGAGGCCGTCGTCGGAGACGAGCACCGGCGAGACGTCCTTCTGCACACCCTCAGCGCCGGTCGCGTCGTCGAGCGCGTCGGTGAGCTGCTGCTGCAGATCGTCGTCGATCGCCGTGTCCGATTCGAAGACGACCACGGCAGGGAGGGTGTCGGACCCGAGGAAGTCGCCAAGGGCGTTCTGCACCTCGGTGGCGGGCGCGGAATCGGGCAGGTACGCCGTGCGCTCGTTCGAGGAGACCTCATCGACCTTGCCGAACAGCGGCCCGCCGAGCGCGGCGCCGGCCAGCCAGAGCAGAATCACGACTCCCGAGAGGATGCCACGCAGCAGCCTGCGAGGTCTGGGGTGCGCCTGCCTGAGCTCAGCCCTCGTCGTCATGCGCTTCCCCTCGTCGTCTGGCGCTTCCCCGCTGGCCACGCTACACGGCGGGCGCGACGAGTCTTGCGCTGACGGGGCGATCTCGGCGCCGCCCCTACAGTGAGGTGATGGACATGATCTGGCGGATGACAGAGTCGGAGCCCGAACGCGGCGAGCGGATCGCGCGCGCCAGGGACCGGGTCTGGGCGAAGCGGCACCAGGCTGAGAAGACCGAGACGGCTCCGGTCACGATCGAAGACGGAGAGCTCTGGATCGGTGAGGATGCTGACGGGCGCGAGGTCATCGCACTCTGGGTGCGGCACGAGGGGCCGCACTCGTTCCTCGCCGACGTCCACGCCCCGCAGCTGGGCGCCGATGAACTCTGGTCGGCGGTCAGCGCACTCGCCGCAGCCGAGAAGTGGCCACGGGTGACGTTCAGCGCGTTTCTGGGCGATGACTCCGCGGCGGCGCTCGCCGTGGCATCCGACGCGAGCCGCATCGCCACGAAGATGCAGCGCGAGACGTCAGACGCACCGATGCCGCAGGGTGTCGCGACCATGCCGATGACGGAGGGCGAGTACGCCGGCTACGCGGCGCGCAGCGACCGCAGCTATGCGGAGGAGCTGCTCGCCAGTGGATCCGTCGCCGACATGGATGCGGCGCTCGCCGAGGCCGCGGCTGCGATGGGGAGACTGCTGCCGGACGGCCTGCAGACCCCCGATCAGCGACTGTGGACCGTGCGCGATCCAGAGGATGAGACGGTCGGGATCCTCTGGGTGCACCTGCAGGCCGAACGCGCGTTCATCTACGACATCGAGATGCGCGAGGAGGCCCGCGGCCGTGGGTACGGCACCCAGGCGCTGCGCGCTGCTGCCGCTCACGCCAGGGAGGCGGGGCGGGAGCTGATCGCCCTGAACGTCTTCGGGCAGAACGAGGGTGCCCGCCGGCTGTACACGCGCGAGGGATACGTCGCGACCGAGATCATCTGGACGGTGACGTGCGACTGAGCTGAGCGGATTGTCCTGCCGAGCGGCCGCGCTGCCGCGCTGCCTGGTCAGCGGAAGTCCCGCGAGCGGTGGGTTACGCCGGTGCGCAGATCCTCGAAGGCATCGGCCAGCACATTCACGACGCCCTCGGTGGAGCGCTCCAGGATGCCCCGCACGATCAGCGCGGGCGAGTCGCGCGCCACCCGGCGATAGCGGTTCCACACGCCAACCGAGCACACCACGTTCACCAGCCCCTGCTCGTCCTCGAGGTTGAGGAACGTGATGCCACTCGCCGTCGCCGGGCGCTGTCGGTGCGTGACCAGCCCGGCGACCTCGATGCGGCGCCCCTCTTCATGCGCGCGCAGCTGATCAGAGGACAGCACACCTCGGTCGTGCAGCGCCGCGCGGAAGTGCGCCATCGGATGGTCATCGGTCGAGATGCCGGTGGCCCACAGGTCGGCGGCCAGCCGCTCGTGGCTGGTCTGATCGGCGAACAGCGGCGGCTGCACGGCCATGGTCGTGCCTGGCAGGAACCTGGCGCGATCCTCGGCGGCCGCACCTGCCGTCCAGATCGCCTCGCGCCGGCTGATGCCGAGACAGTCGAAGGCCCCGGCGGTGGCCAGCGCCTCCAGCTGCGCGGCCGTGGCATCCGTCCGCCGCACCAGATCGTGCAGATCCAGGAACGGACCGTGCTGCTCGCGCGCGGCGACGATGCGCTCCGCCAGCGCCGTGCCGATGCCTCGCACGCCAGACAGCCCCAGCCGCACGGCGAACCGTCCGTCGCGGCGATGCGCTGCCGACTCATCCGGCGCGTTCCGGTCGAAGGGGAGCGGATGCAGGGGATCGGCGCTGTGCAGGGGATCAGCGCTGTGCAGGCAGGACTCCCGCCCGGTGGGGCCGTCTCCGGTGGCATCCGATTCGACGGCAGCAGAGTCGGTCGCAGCAGAGAGCCTCTCCAGCCCATCCATCGCCGCCGAGGCGTGCAGATCGGGGCGCAGCACCCGCACGCCGTGCCGACGGGCATCCGAGGTCAGCGACGACGCCGAGTAGAACCCCATCGGCTGGGCCCGAAGAAGGCCGGCCAGGAACGCCGCGGGGTAGTGCAGCTTCACCCACGAGCTGGCGTAGACCAGCAGTGCGAACGACAGCGAGTGCGACTCGGCGAAGCCGAAGCTCGAGAACGCCTGGATCTGCGCGTAGATGCGGTCGGCGGCTTCGCCGACCAGTCCCTTCTCAGCCATGCCGCGGTACAGCGAATCCCGGATGCGGTCGATCTTCTCCAGACCCCGCTTCGAGCCCATCGCCCGGCGCAGCAGGTCGGCCTCATCGGCCGTGCAGTCGCCGAGCACGGTCGCCATCTGGATCAGCTGCTCCTGGAAGACGGGGATGCCGAGGGTGCGCCGCAGCACCGGCTCGAGCGCCGGATGCGCGTACGTGACCTTCTCGCTCCCGAGCTTGCGGCGCACGAAGGGGTGCACGGCACCACCCTGGATGGGACCGGGACGGATCAGCGCGATCTGGATCGCCAGCTCGTAGAACTCCCGTGGCTGCAGCCTTGGCAGCAGCCCCATCTGCGCGCGCGACTCCACCTGGAACACCCCGATCGAGTCGGCCCGACACAGCATGTCGTACACCGCCGGCTCCTCCTTGGGCAGGGTCTGCAGCGTCCAGCGCTCGCCGGTCGTCTCGGCGATGATCGTGAAGCTGTGCTGCAGCGCCGACAGCATCCCCAGCCCGAGCAGATCGAACTTCACCAGTCCCATCCACGCGGCATCGTCCTTGTCCCACTGGATCACCGTGCGGTTCGCCATGCGGGCGTTCTCGACGGGCACCACCTCGCCCACCGGGCGGGCGGTGAGCACCATGCCGCCGGAGTGGATGCCGAGGTGCCGTGGCGCCTTCAGCAGCTCACCCGCGTAGCTGAGCACATCGGCGGGGATGTCGGTGTCAGGCGACGCCTCGATGCCGGCGCTCCAGCCGTCGACCTGCTTCGACCAGGCGTCCTGCTGCCCTGGAGAGTGTCCCAGTGCCCGCGCCATGTCGCGCACCGCGTTCTTCGGTCGGTACTGGATCACGTTCGCCACCTGCGCTGCGCGCTCGCGCCCGTACCGCTGGTACACCCACTGGATGATCTCCTCGCGGCGCCCGGAGTCGAAGTCCACGTCGATGTCGGGCTCCTCCTCGCGGGTGGTCGCGAGGAACCGTTCGAAGGGCAGCCGATACAGGATCGGATCGACCGCGGTGATGCCGAGCAGGTAGCAGACCGCGCTCGCCGCAGCCGAACCGCGACCCTGGCAGAGGATGCCGCGACGCTTCGCCTCATCGACGATCTCGTGCACGATGAGGAAGTAGCCGGGGAAGTCCTTCTCCTCGATGACGTTCAGCTCGCGCTCGATCCTCGCCCGTCCCTCGGCGTCGAGATGCGGGTACCTGTGCGGCACCGCAGCCCACACCAGTGCGCGCAGGTGGCTCATGGTGGTGTGTCCTTCCGGCACAGGGGTCTGCGGCAGCGCGGGGCGGGCCCTGCGCAGCGGGAAGGCGCACTCCGCGGCGATCCGCAGGCCGTGCTCGATCGCTCCGGGGTAGCGGCGGAAGCGACGGGTCATCTCGGCGCCGCTGCGCAGATGGGCGCTGCCGTGCGCCGGCAGCCAGCCGTCCAGCTCGTCCATGCTGCGGGTGGCGCGCACCGCGGCCACCGCTTCGGCGAGCCCCGCCCGCTCAGGGGCGGCGTAGTGCACGTTGTTCGTGGCCAGCACAGGCAGATGCAGCCCGTTCGCGAGCTCGGCGAGGGTGTCGTTGCGGCGCGTGTCGAGCGGATCGCCGTGGTCGATGAGCTCGACGGCGATGTGCTCCTGGCCGAACAGGTCGACCAGCCGCCGCAGCGGCGTCTCGGCATCACCCCTGGCGAGTCCTCGGCGCACCCCGCCCTTGCGGCAGCCGGTGAGGATCGTCCAGTGCCCGCCTGCGCTTTCGACCAGATCATCGAGGTCGTACAGCGGCCTGCCCTTCTCACCGCCGCGCAGCTGCGCCCTGGTGATCGCCCCCGACAGCCGGTGATAGCCCTCGACTCCGCGGGCCAGCACCAGCAGGTGATCGCCCACAGGGTCGGGGACCCCGTTCTGCGGGGCCGGCAGGTCGAGCGACAGCTCGGCGCCGAACACGGTCTGCACCCCGGTGAGCTCGGCGGCTTCGGCGAAGCGCGCAGCCCCGTAGAACCCGTCATGGTCGGTGATCGCCAGGGCGGTCAGCCCCAGCACCTCCGCCTCGGCGAGCAGGTCGTCGGGCGAGGAAGCGCCGTCGAGGAACGAGTACGAGCTGTGCGCGTGCAGCTCGGCGTACGGCACGGCATCCTGAGGTCGCGTGCGCGGCGGCGGAACCGCAGGAGGGCGGTGCCTGCTCAGCGGTCCTGGGTCTGCCCGCTTCGGGGAGGGCTCGGCGGAGGCCGGTGCCTGCCCTTCTGCAGGGTCGCGCGTCGGCGCGCTGAGCGTGCGCTCGAGCTCTGCCCAGGAGAGTCTCGGATTGTTCCAGCCGGCCATCAGCGGTACCTCCCCTCTGCCCACCACTGGCCATCTGCGCAGAACACCAGCCAGGCACGCTGCCTGGCATCCAGCAGCTGGAAGCGGTGCCCGCTGCGAGCGCGCTCGCCGTCCCAGCGATGTTCATGCAGCGGCCATGGGCCCGCCCAGGCGACGATCTCGGCGCCGTCGATCAGGGCAGGCGGAGCAGGCAGCTCACCGCGGTCGTCGACCTCGACCGGCCCGCCTGCGGCATCGGCGACCGTGATCGGATGCAGCGGCGAGAACACCTCGGCGGGCAGCGGACCGGGCAGAGCACCCGGCCAGGGGCGCGCCGCGTCGCGCTCGACCACCGACCGCTCACCCCAGGGGGTCAGCACCTGTCGGTCAGCCAGCATCCGCCCACCAGACACCGCAGCGGTGACCACCCCGCGATGGCCGAGCAGTGTCTGCACGCGCGAGACGGCGTGGTGCAGGCGCTCATCGGTGCCGGAGCCGAAGAGGCCGATCTGATGGTGGGCCGCGTCGTCGACCGCCACCGGGGCGATCCGCACGAGCACGATCCCGCGGAAGGAGTGCGCGGCATCAGCATCCGCCGCGTCGTGCCCAGCGGCTCCTGCTGATGCCGGATTGCGCTCGACGAGCGTCTCGAGCTGCCAGCGCACCCGGTCGACGAGATCGCTCGCATCGAAGCAGGTCGGATGCAGCCAGGAGCGCGAGGAGACGCCGCCGTCGTCATCGGTGAGATCGATGCGCACCTCGGTGCACACCAGCGAGGCATCGGCGAGGCCGAGCAGCACAGCATCCGCCGTCTGACGCACGGCGAACGCGATCTGATCCGACTGGCCAAGCGGACTCTCGAACTCGACCTCGCGCACCAGCTCAGGGTCGGGGGGACGCGGCGACAGCGGTCGGGAGTCGGCGCCGCGGGCCAGCGCATGCAGGCGGGCACCCTGCTCGCCGAGTCGGTCGCGCACCGCGACGACATCCAGGGCGGCGAACTCGCCGAGGGTGGAGATGCCGAGCCGGTGCAGGAGCCCGGCCAGATCGTCATCGCCGAGCACCGGCACCGGCAGAGGGGAGAGGAAGGCCTGGGACTCACCCGGCGGCACGACCTGCCAGGTGCGATCGCCTGTGGCCGCGGCCCGCGCCGCCAGTTCGGCGGTGAAGGCGCCGTCGGCGACGCCGATGCGCACCTCGGGGTAGCCCGCCTCGGCCAGCAGCGTCAGCAGTGCGGAGGCCGCCTCGCCCTCCCCGCCGTGATAGCGCGAGACGCCGCGCGAGCGGAGGGCGGCGAGCCCTGGACGCAACAGGTGCACCCCTGGCGCGTGCTCCTCGATCAGTCGCAGCACCGGAAGGAAGGCGCGCTCTTCCGTGGCGGGGTCGTGCGGCAGCATCCGCAGTGCGGGGGAGCGGCCCTGGGCGAGCCTGCGGCGCTGACCGACCCGCACGCCCTGCGCGCGGGCTGACGCGGTGCAGGCCACGATGGTGTTGCCGTGCACGAGTGCGGTGGGTGGATGCGGGGGTGCGGCGCCGAGCACCGCGCGCAGTGGCCAATCAGGGAACCACAGCGCGTGCATCCGGAGCGGAGCGTCCATCAGGCCACCGCCCAACTCGGATGCGTCGGCAGCTCGGCGGCGATCGGCAGCGCTGTCACGGGCGCAGATCCGGAAACGGGCGCGGCCGCAGGCACAGGTGCGGACACAGGCACAGCCTCGACGCCGCCCAGACTGCCGGGCAGGCGCACCTGCAGGCTCTGCGGGCGCGGGGAGGAGCGGGTCTGCGCCATCACCGTCACCGTGCGATCCGACAGCAGTCCCCAGCCCTCGCCGATGCCCTCCCACTGCGGATCGTGCAGACTGATCATCCCCTCGCTCTGCGGCCACTGCGCGGTGCTCAGCAGTGTGCATCCGCGATCGCGCAGCCGGGCGGCCAGCCGGGCAGCATCCTGATCGCGCACCGTCGTGCCAGGGCTCATCGCGATCAGCGGCACCACCTCGGCCAGCGCCGAGACGACCGCCAGCCACCTCTCACCGGGGGAGGGCACCAGGATGAGCCGCGACAGGTCGATGCCGAACGCCGCCGCCGCCTCCAGCCCCAGCGTCGGCATGCCGACCGCCGCGACCCAGCTGCCACGACGGGAGACGGCGCTCATCAGCGCGAAGATCAGACTCGGCGACGGCGACACCGAGTAGACCGTGCCGGTCTGCAGACCCTGCTCCGGAAGGAGCGTCTGCAGTGCAGCATCCACCGGAAGCACCGCGTCGTCACTGCGCCGCCGCTGCATCCGCCCGATCTCGCGGCGCAGGCGGAGCACCTCTCCCGCTCGCCGATCGGCGGAGGAGAGGATCGGCGTCGCGATCGCTCCATCAAGCATAGAACCATCCTCGAAGAGATATTCGAACAGTGCAAGTCCACTTCGTACGATAGTTCGCACATCTGACATTGGAGTTGTCCACAGCCCGCCCCGCGGGAAGGGCAGAATCGCCTACCCTGCGAGGGTGTCCTTCCACTCCGTCGCCGTGCTGCTCGCGCACCTCGCGCTCCTCGGCATCGGAGTGTGGCTGATCATCATCGACGCTCGGACGCACCGTCTGCCGAACCGCATCGTGCTGCCGACCCTCGGTGCGCTGGTGCTGCTCGTCATCATCGAGGCGCTCGCGACGGGGGACGGGGCTCGGCTGCCGCGCTCGCTGCTCGGCGGGCTCGCACTGTGCGCCCTCTACACCGTCATGCACCTGGCCTCGAGGCAGGGCATGGGCGGGGGAGACGTGAAGCTCGCAGCGGTGATCGGCCTGGTGCTCGCCTGGCACGGCTGGCAGACCCTGGTGCTGGGAGCTGCCGCCGCGTTCCTGCTCGGCGCGCTCTATGCGATCGCGCTCATGCTGCTTCGTCGAGCGAACCGGCGCACCCGCATCGCCTTCGGCCCGTGGATGATCCTCGGCGCCGCCCTCGCCATCGGAGTGGCCTGATCCCTGGCCCCGCTGACATCAGCATCCGATTTCCGCACCGATGCCCGAACGCGGCGCTATGGTGAGCACATGGCACTTGCGCGACTTCACGGCGGCCCGCTCGACGGGCAGATCATTCCGCTCGACGACGTCGAGCGCGAGACCCTGATCGTCCCCTACAGCGAGACGCAGGTGACCTACCGGCGTGAGGGCGAGGCGACAAGGACGGGCTCCGATGACGGCCCCACCGAGGTCGCATTCTGGTTCGTCGAGTCCAGTGACGACATCGTCCCCAGTGACGACTGACCCGCAGCGCACCTTCGAGGTCGAGCGCAAGTACGACGCCGACGCCGACACGACGCTGCCGACGTGGGATGACCTGCCAGGCGTGAGCGCGGTGAGCGCAGGCGAACTGCGCGAGTTGGATGCCAGGTACTTCGACACCGCCGATCACGCACTCGCGCAGCACGGCGTCGCCCTGCGCCGCCGCACCGGAGGACCGGACGCCGGCTGGCACATCAAGGGCCCGCGTCAGGGTGACGGTCGCCTCGAACTCGGCTGGCCGCTGGACGAGGACGGTCGGATGCCCGAAGCCGTCGCCGCCGTCGTCGCGCAGTGGACCGATGCGCCGCTGCTGCCTCTGGCCCGCATCGAGAACTCGCGCACGGCGTTCCACCTGTTCCATGGCGACCAGGTGCTCGCCGAGTTCGTGGACGACCACGTGCGCGCCACCGACCTGCGCTCGGGAAGCCCGAGCAGTGGCACCCGTCGCGAATGGCGGGAGTGGGAGATGGAGCTGGGGCCGGCGGCACCGGCATCCGACGCGGATCGCGAAGCGTTCTTCGCCGCCGTGGAGCGCGCCGTGCTGGCAGCGGGTGGACGCCAGCCGTCGTCGGGGTCGAAGCTCGCCAGGGCACTGGGCCTGTAGAAGAGCACTGGGCCTGTAGAAGGGCACTGGGCCTGTAGAAGGGCACTGGGCCTGTAGAAGGCGACGGCACATCACGGGGCCGCGCGCAAGCCCTTTGCCGTCGGAAGGCGACATGCTTCAGTGGGGCCATGAGTCATCCGGTCCAACTCCGCTCCCTCCAGACGATGGTTCCCGAGGTGCCGCTCGATCAGGGGGCGGTGCGAGACGTGTTCGCCGCGCAGCCCGAGATCTCCCGCCTCGCCAGACGGCTGGTATCGGCCTCGTTCGACGGATCGGGGATCGACACCAGGCACACTGTGCTCGCCGAACTCGATCTCGGCGCCGAGGCTCCGACACAGGAGTACTACGACCGCGAGTCCGGGAATCTTCTCGTCCCGAGCACCAGGACGCGCAACGAGACGTACATCCGGGAAGCGGATCGGCTGTTCGTGGAGACGGCGAGGCGCGCGCTCGATGCGGATCCCGACATCACAGCATCCGACATCACGCACGTCGTCACCGTCTCGTGCACCGGATTCCATGCTCCGGGTCCCGACTATGCGATCGTGCGCGGACTTGGTCTGTCGGATGCCGTGCAGCGGTACCACCTCGGATTCATGGGCTGCTATGCGGCGATGCCCGCGCTGCGCGCCGCGATGCAGTTCTGCCTGGCTGATCCCGCTGCGGTCGTGCTGGTGGTGAGCGTGGAGCTGTGCACGCTGCATCTGCGCTCGTCCAGCGACCCAGACACGATCATCGCGTCGTCGCTGTTCTCGGACGGCGCGGCCGCGGCGCTGGTGACCGCTCGCACCTTCGGCGCGCCCGTTCCGGCCTTCTCGCTCGACGGGTTCCACACGGCGATCGTGCCAGAGGGGGAGCAGGACATGGCCTGGACGATCGGCGACCGGGGCTTCGAGATGGTGCTCTCCACGGCCGTTCCCCAGCTGATCGGCGAGAGCATCGAACAGGCGCTGCGACCGCTCTGGGCGTCGGACGACGCACTCCCCGAAGTGCTCGAGGTCGAGCGGATCGGCGAGACGGTGCAGCACTGGGCGATCCACCCCGGCGGGCGCAGCATTCTCGACCGGGTGCAGGATCGCCTGCACCTCAGCGATGCGCAGCTGCACCCGGCGCGGGAGGTGCTGCGCACCTGCGGCAACATGTCCAGCGCCACGGTGCTCTTCGTGCTGCAGCGCATCCTGAACGACCCGGACGCGAACGCCGGGGAGCGCGTGACCGCCATGGCGTTCGGGCCGGGGCTGACCGCAGAGAGTGCGATGCTCACCGTGATCGGCGGACGGGATGGTCGCTGACCTGCGCACGCGCGCCGTCGATGCGAGCGAGCAGATGGATGCTCCCGATGCCGACTCGCGGATGCTGGCGCGCACCTACGCGCAGTTCGGTGCGGTCAACACGATCGTCTCCGGGGCCGGCGACGTGTACCGCCGCCATGTGCGCCCCCGGGCGTCGCGTCAGTCGGCACGGCAGACGCTGCGCGTGCTCGACATCGGCTGCGGCGGCGGCGATCAGACGCGCGCGGTCGCCCGACGACTGCAGCGGGACGGATACCGGGCGCAGGTCACCGGGATCGACATCGAGCAGCGGGCGATCGACTGGTCCTCCCGTGCGGACGACGAGGGGCTGGTGCGCTGGCGCTGCGCGTCGAGCACAGACCTCGTGCACGAGGGGGAGCCCTTCGATGTCGTGCTCTCGAATCATGTTCTGCATCATCTGACCGCGCACGAGCTGACACGGCTGCTGGCCGACTCGCGCCGCCTGGCACGCGAGGGTGGCGTCGTCGTGCACAGCGACATCGCGCGCAGTCGCGCCGCCTACCTGCTCTTCGCCGTCGCGACCTGGCCGTTCGCCGGCTCGCTGCTGGCCGATTCGTTCATCCGTGCGGACGGGCTCACCAGCATCCGTCGCTCGTACACGCGTGGCGAACTGGCCGCCGTCGTGCCAGACGGGTGGCACGTCGAGCAGCGGATGCCCGCGCGTCTGCTGCTGAACTGGAGTGAGACAGGGTGAGTCCGATGGCATCCGCTGAGGTGATCATCGCTGGCGCCGGGCCGGTCGGCATGCTGCTCGGATGCCTGCTGGCCGAGCGCGGAGTCGCCGTGATGATCTGCGAGCGTCGTGCCGGTGTTGACGGGCGCACCCGCGCGATCGGAGTGCATCCGCCCGGCCTCGCGGCCTTGGATGCAGCCGGTGTCGGCGAGAGCGTGCGCAGCGAGGCCGTGGCGCTGGAGCGCGGCGAGGTGCACGCGCAGGGGCGCATGCTGACATCGATCGCCTTCCCCGCGCAGCGCGGTGTGCTGATCCTGCCGCAGCGGCGCACGGATGCGATCCTGCGTGAGCGGCTGCAGGCTCTTCATGTTCCGCTGCGCAGCGGATGCGAGGTCGTCGCTGTGCGGCAGGACGAGTCGGGGGTGACAGCGCTCGTGCGATCCGAGGGGCAGGAGCGGGCGGCGACCGCGTCCTTCCTGGTCGTCGCGGATGGGGTGCACAGTGGCCTGCGCGATGCGCTCGGGATCCGGTGGCGCCGATCTCGTGGCGAGGCGCGCTACTCGATGCTCGATGCGCCGGAATCCGATGACGACCCCGTCGCGCGGCTGTACTGCGAACCCGAAGGGCTGGTGGAGTCCTTTCCTCTGCCGCACGGACGCCGGAGGTGGGTGGTTCGACACGCGCCAGAGGCGGGAGCCATGACCGCTGAGCAGTTCGCCGCCGCGATCCGCGTGCGCACAGGCATCCGGATCCCGGCGGGGGAGCCCACGGCATTCGTGGCATCGCAGCACCGCGCAGAGCGCGTGGTCGACGGCCGGATCATCCTGCTTGGCGATGCCGCGCACGAGATCAGCCCGATCGGCGGACAGGGGATGAATCTCGGATGGGCGGATGCACTGCGGCTGACGGATGCCCTGATCGGTGCTGCCGGTGAGCGTGGTGATCTCGCCGCGTTCGGCAGGCGGTCCGTCCGCGCCGCCGACGATGTGCAGCGCCGCGCGTCGTTCTACATGTCGATGGGTGCCCCGGTCGGCGCCGGTCGTCAGCGCGCCCGCGAGCTCCTCATCCGGACGCTCGGCATCCCGCCTCTGCATTCCGCAGCTACCGCACTGGTGACCATGCGCGGGATCTGACGGGCGTCGTACCGCCCCGGCAGCGAGGGCCCCGCGCAACGCGAAGGCCCCCGTTCGTGGTGCACCCGGCAGGGGCGACGAACGAGGGCCTCGACGAAGGGGTGTCACATGTTGATCATGTGACCGGCGAGGCCGTGGAAGGCCTCCTGCAGCGCCTCCGAAAGCGTCGGGTGGGTGTGCACGTTGCGGGCGGCCTCGAGAGCGGTGAGGTCCCACTTCTGCGCGAGGGTCAGCTCGGGCAGCAGCTCTGAGACGTCGGGGCCGATCAGATGACCGCCGATGAGCTCGAGGTGCTCGGCGTCGGCGATCAGCTTGACGAAGCCGACCGGCTCGCCGAGGCCGTTGGCCTTGCCGTTGGCGCTGAACGGGAACTTCGCGACCTTGATCTCGCGACCCTCGGCGCGGGCCTGCTCCTCGGTGAGTCCGAAGCTGGCGACCTGCGGCTGGCAGAACGTCGCACGCGGCATCATCCGGTAGTCGCCCAGAGTCATCGTCTCGGCCTTGCCGATGGTCTCGGCGGCCACGACCGCCTGCGCCTCTGCGACGTGCGCGAGTTGCAGCTTGGCGGTGACGTCGCCGATGGCGTAGATGCCCTCGACGTTGGTGCGCATGTGGTCGTCGATGTCGATCGCACCGCGCTCGGTGAGGGCGACGCCGGTGTTCTCCAGGCCGTAGCCGTTCACGTTCGGCGCGAAGCCGACCGACATGAGCACCTTGCCGGCGGTGATCTCGCCCGGCTGGCCATCACGGGTCTCGTACGTGACGACGACCTCGGAGCCGTTGTCGGTGACGGTCTTCACCGCGGTCGACGTGAGGATGTCGATGCCGAGCTTCTTGTACTGCTTCTGGATCTCCTTCGAGACCTCGACGTCCTCGTTGGGGAGGGCGCGGTCGAGGAACTCGACGATGGTGACCTTGACGCCGTAGTTGGCCAGCACGTAGCCGAACTCCATGCCGATCGCTCCGGCGCCGACGATGACGATCGACTCTGGCAGGTCGCGGGTGAGGATCTGCTCCTCGAAGGTCACGACGTTGTCGCTGAGCTGCACACCAGGCAGCAGGCGCACGGTCGAGCCGGTGGCGATGATGGCGTTGTCGAAGGTGACCTCTTCGGTCGTGCCGTCGGCCTTGGCGACCGAGATCGCCTTCGGTCCGGTGAAGGTGCCGCGGCCGTCGTACTCGGTGACCTTGTTCTTCTTCATCAGGAAGTGGATGCCCTTGACGTGGGTGTCCGCGACCTTGCGGCTGCGGTCGAACGCCGCGCCGAAGTCGAAGTGCACGTCACCCGAGATGCCGAAGAACTCGGCCTTGTGGGTGAAGGTGTGCGCGATCTCCGCGTTCTTCAGGAGTGACTTGGAGGGGATGCATCCCACGTTGAGGCAGATGCCGCCCCAGTACTTCTCCTCGATGATCGCGGTGGATAGTCCGAGCTGGGCGCTGCGGACGGCGGCGACGTACCCGCCGGGGCCCGCGCCGAGGATGACGACGTCGTAATGTGGCATGTTCTCAGCCTATCCCGGCACCGCGGGTCGCGAGGCTGGATGCGATGCGAAAGCGCAGAAGGCACTCCCGGGCGGGCTTGCGCATCCGATAGGCTGGTGAGCCAGGGGAGGGAGAACCGTGACAGATGACAGCACGATCGGCGCCGGAGGCGCGATCCACCGCAGCGGTGAGCAGCGCCACGATGTGACCCAGACGTTCGGCCACGAGTCGGATCTCTCCTTCGTGCCTTTCGGGGCCGACCTGACCGAAGTCGAAGCGGCGGCGATCTCCGCTCTGCCGGCCGGATCCGCGCTGCTGCTGGTGCGCGCAGGCGCCTTGGCCGGTGCGCGCTACCTGCTCGACGCCGATGTGACGACGGTCGGGCGTCACCCCGAGGCCGACATCTTCTTCGACGACGTGACCGTCTCGCGGCGTCACGCCGAGATCACCCGCGCCGGATCGGTGTTCGAGATCGTCGATCAGCGCTCGCTCAACGGCACCTACGTGAACGGTGAGCGCGTCGACCGCAGCGAACTCGCCAACGGATTCGAACTGCGGATCGGCAAGTTCCGGATGAATTTCTTCGCCTCACCTGCCGACCTCGCGACGGCGAACGACTGATGGCGGCGGCCGGCGCCGCCCGAGAGCGCTCTGCGCCCACGGGCCTTCTCAGCATCGGCCAGGTTCTGGCTCGCCTCACCCCCGAGTTCCCCCAGCTCACTTCGAGCAAGCTCCGCTTCCTCGAAGTGCAGGGAATCGTCTCGCCATCGCGGACGGAGTCCGGGTACCGCAAGTTCTCGGCGGCCGACGTCGAGCGGCTGCGCGCGGCCCTGACGCTGCAGCGCGATCACTACCTTCCGCTCAGTGTCATCAGGGAGCAGCTCGAGGCTGCCGACGCCAGTGGTGAGGGGCACGCCGTCATCGCTCCGCCGTCGATCTCGACGCCCATCCGCCGTCACCGGCGCGACGATCTGCTGCTGCGCACCGGAGCCACACCGCAGCTGCTGAACGACGCCATCAGCGCAGGGCTCATCCACGCCGCCGAGTCGTACAGCGATCAGGTCTCCGCGCTGCTGTCCGGACTGGTCACGCTCGCGCGGCACGGCATCGAGCCGCGGCACCTGCGCAGCATGCGCCAGAACGCCGAGCGCGAGGCGGCGCTGATCGAGTCGGCGCTGGCCACGCTGCTGCGACGCACGGATGCCGCTTCGCGTGGTCGCGCGGCCGAACTCGCGCCCGAGCTCGCCACGCACATCGACGAAGTGCGCCGACTGCTGGTGAAGCAGTCGATCGAGCGAGTCATTTCGTAACGAACGGATTGCGACACACCTTCGCTGTGCGTCGGATGTGATTGCCGGAGCGGGGGGTCTGCTCTAGCGTTGAAGTAGTCGATCGGGAGGGGACAAGATGGATGCGAATGGACTTGCGGGTGATCCGCGGTTCGTGAGTGAACTCCTCTTCACCGACGGGCTTCCCGCCATGGATGATGAGGTCGGCTATCGCGGTGCGGTCGCCGCGAGGGCGGCGGGGATCACCTATCGCCAGCTCGACTACTGGGCCCGCACGGAACTGGTCGTCCCGACCGTCCGCGGTGCGAGTGGATCCGGCTCGCAGCGTCTCTACGGGTTCCGCGACATCCTCGTGCTCAAGCTCGTCAAGCGCCTGCTCGACACCGGCATCTCGCTGCAGCAGATCCGCACCGCCGTCGAGCAGCTTCGGGTCGCCGGCATCCGCGATCTCGCCGGCACGACGCTCATGAGCGACGGCGCATCGGTCTACCTCTGCACGTCGAACGACGAGGTCATCGACCTCGTCAGCCGCGGTCAGGGCGTCTTCGGCATCGCGGTTGGCAAGGTGCTGCGTGAAGTCGAGTCCACCCTGGTGGAGTTCGACCCCACTGCGCCCGACCCGGTTGACGAGCTCGCCGCGCGTCGCGGCAAGCGCACGGCCTAGAAGCCGCCTGAACACTCAGGCCCACTGACACGATCAGGCCCACTGACACGAAGAGAGCCGCACCCGAGGGTGCGGCTCTCTTGTGCGTGAGTCTGGTGTGCTGCGACCGATCAGGCCTGCGGGCCCGCTTCTGGTACCGACACGCGGCCGGCGCGCACGATGCGGTCCAGCAGCGAGTCGAAGTCGGCAGCAAGCTCCTGCGCCGATTCGCCTGGCCAGATGTGCAGCGGCTTCGCCGCGCCCTGAGCCTGCTGCAGCGACGTGCGCTCCGGCAGCTGCGGGCTCAGCACGAGGGGGCCGAACATGTCGCGCAGCTCCTTGATGCGGAACTGGTGCTCGATGGACTGCGGGCGCACGCGGTTCACGACGATGCCGAGAGGCTGCAGACGGGGGGAGAGACCGCGACGGATCTCCTCGATGGCGCGCAGCGCGCGGTCGGCGGCTGCGACCGAGAACAGGCCGGGCTCGGTGACGACCATCACGCGGTCGCTGGCGGCCCACGCGGTGCGCGTCAGGGCGTTCAGCGACGGGGCGCAGTCGATCAGCACGAGGTCGTACTCGCCCTCGACAGTGGCCAACGCCTCTTCCAGCTTCCACACGTCGCGCACGCTGGGGTGCGGGCCGTCGAAGTTGATCGCGGACGGGCTGCCGATGAGCACATCGATTGTCCCTGGATGCACCTTGGCCCACCCGCTGCTGGTGATCGCCTGACGGACGACCTTCTCCTTGGGGTTGGCCAGGACGTCGGCGATGTTGAGTCGCCCGGCGATCTGGATGTCCATGCCGGTGGAGACATCGGACTGCGGGTCGAGGTCGACGACGAGGGTCCGGATGCCGCGGGCGAAGGCCGCCGAAGCGAGACCGAGGGTCACCGTGGTCTTTCCGACGCCTCCCTTGAGGGAGCTGACGCTGAGTACGTGCACGAGCTACACGTTACCGTGCCCTAGTCTGGGGGGACACTCAGCCCCCGCCCAGCGCGCACATATCTGCGTGCTTCGACCTCTCCAGAGGTGTGCATGTTTCAGAAGATCCTGGTGGCCAATCGCGGTGAGATCGCCATTCGCGCTTTCCGTGCCGCGTATGAGGTCGGCGCCCGTACCGTCGCCGTCTTCCCTTGGGAGGACAGGGGTTCGCTGCATCGCCTGAAGGCCGATGAAGCCTACGAGATCGGCGAGCGCGGCCATCCTGTGCAGGCCTACCTGGACGTCGACGAGATCATCAAGGTCGCGCTCGACGCCGGCGCAGATGCGATCTATCCCGGATACGGATTCCTCTCTGAGAACCCCGAACTGGCAGAGAAGGCCGCGGCTGCCGGCATCACGTTCATCGGTCCGCCCGCCTCGGTGCTCGAGATGGCAGGCAACAAGGTTGAGGCGAAGCGTCACGCGATCGACGCCGGTGTGCCGGTGCTGCGCTCGACTGAGGCATCCGATGACATCGACGCTCTGGTCGCGCAGTCCGACGAGATCGGCTTCCCGCTGTTCGCCAAGGCCGTCGCCGGCGGCGGCGGACGCGGCATGCGCCGCGTCGCGAGCAAGGGCGAGCTGGCGCCGGCGCTGGCCGAGGCGATGCGCGAGGCCGGAGCCGCGTTCGGCGACGCCCGCATGTTCCTCGAGCAGGCCGTGCTGCGGCCGCGCCACATCGAAGTGCAGATCCTCGCCGACGGGCAGGGCGACACCGTGCACCTGTTCGAACGCGACTGCTCGGTGCAGCGACGCCACCAGAAGGTGATCGAGATCGCACCGGCGCCGAATCTCGACGACGGCATCCGCGCCGATCTGCACCGCCACGCCATCGCGTTCGCCAGGTCGATCGGATACCAGAACGCCGGCACCGTCGAGTTCCTGCTCGAGACCACCGGTCCTCGCACCGGCGAGATCGTCTTCATCGAGATGAACCCGCGCATCCAGGTGGAGCACACCGTCACCGAGGAGGTGACAGACGTCGACCTCGTTCGTGCGCAGATGCAGATCGCGGATGGCGCCACGCTCGCCGACCTGCGCCTGGAGCAGGACGACATCCGCCTGCGGGGCGCCGCTCTGCAGTGCCGCATCACGACCGAGGATCCGACACAGGGCTTCCGTCCGGACACGGGCAAGATCACCACCTACCGGTCGCCTGGCGGCGCGGGCATCCGGCTCGACGGCGGCACCACAGCCGCCGGTGCGCAGATCAGCCCCTACTTCGACTCGATGCTCTCCAAGCTCACCTGCCGCGGTCGGTCCTTCGAGAGCGCCGTCTCCCGTGCGCGGCGCGCCCTTGCCGAGTTCCGCATCCGCGGCGTGTCGACGAACATCCCGTTCCTGCAGGCGGTGCTCGACGATGAGGCGTTCGCCGCCGGCGATCTGTCGACGTCGTTCATCGACGAGCGCCCAGAGCTGCTCCGAGGACGCGTGTCGAAGGACCGCGGGTCGAAGATCCTGAACTGGCTCGTCGACGTCACCGTCAACAAGCCGCACGGTGAGAACCCGCAGGTGACGCCGCCCGCCCAGAAGCTGCCGGCACTCGACCTGAGCGCGCCGGCTCCGGCCGGAACCAGGCAGCAGCTGCAGCAGCTCGGCCCGGCGGGCTTCGCCGCGGCGCTGCGCGCCCAGCATCCACTCGCCGTCACCGAGACGACGTTCCGCGACGCGCACCAGTCCCTGCTGGCGACGCGCGTGCGCACGCGCGACCTGGTCGCCGTGGCCCCCTACGTTGCGCGGATGACGCCGCAGCTGCTGTCGGTGGAGGCATGGGGTGGGGCGACCTATGACGTCGCGCTGCGCTTCCTCGGCGAGGATCCCTGGGAGCGCCTGGCAGCGCTGCGCGAGGCGCTGCCGAACATCAACATCCAGATGCTGCTTCGTGGTCGCAACACGGTCGGCTACACGCCGTACCCGACCGAGGTGACGGATGCCTTCGTGCGCGAGGCCGCAGCGACGGGCGTCGACATCTTCCGCATCTTCGACGCGCTCAACGACGTGTCGCAGATGCGTCCAGCGATCGACGCCGTGCTGAACACCGGCACCGCTGTCGCCGAGGGGGCGCTGTGCTACACCGGCGACCTGCTGAACCCCGCCGAAGAGCTGTACACGCTGGACTACTACCTGCGTCTGGCCGAGCAGATCGTCGACGCCGGTGCGCACGTGATCGGCATCAAGGACATGGCGGGGCTGCTGCGCCCCGCGGCTGCCGCGAAGCTCGTCACCGCCCTGCGCGAGCGCTTTGACCAGCCGGTGCACGTGCACACGCACGACACCGCCGGCGGGCAGCTCGCGACACTGCTGGCGGCGAGTGACGCCGGGGCGGATGCTGTCGACGTGGCGTCCGCGCCGATGTCCGGCACCACCAGCCAGCCCTCGCTGTCGGCCCTGATCGCCGCCCTCGCGCACACCGAGCGCGACACCGGGCTCAGCCTGCAGGCAGCATCCGACCTCGAGCCGTACTGGGAGGCCACCCGCCACCTGTACCGACCGTTCGAGTCGGGGCTCCCCGGTCCCACCGGGCGCGTCTACCACCACGAGATCCCGGGCGGTCAGCTTTCGAACCTGCGCCAGCAGGCGATCGCTCTCGGGCTCGCGGATGACTTCGAGCTCATCGAGGACATGTATGCCGCCGCCGACAGCATCCTCGGCCGAGTGCCGAAGGTGACCCCGTCATCGAAGGTCGTCGGCGACCTGGCCCTGCACCTCGCAGCGGTCAAGGCCGACCCGGCGGACTTCGAGGCCAACCCCGAGAAGTACGACATCCCGGATTCGGTCGTCGGCTTCATGTCCGGCGAGCTGGGCGATCTGCCCGGCGGCTGGCCTGAGCCCTTCCGCAGCAAGGTGCTCGCCGGGCGCTCGGCGAAGGTCGGCATCACGCCGATCACCGATGCGCAGCAAGCGGCTCTTGACGGCACCTCGGCCGAGCGGCGCGGCATGCTGAACGAGATGCTCTTCCCCGCTCCGACCAAGACCTTCCGGCAGAACCGCGAGGAGTACGGCGACCTCTCGGCGCTCGACACCGGCGACTACCTGTACGGACTGGTGCCCGGTGCCGAGCATGCCGTCGACATCGAGCGCGGAGTGCGCCTGTACGTCGGGCTCGAGGCGATCGGCGCCGCCGATCCGAAGGGCATGCGCACGGTGATGACCACCCTGAACGGCCAGCTGCGCCCCGTCTCGGTGCGTGACCGCTCTGTGGCAGTCGAATCGCGCGAGGCTGAGAAGGCCGACACCTCCAAGCCCGGCCAGATCGCAGCTCCCTTCTCGGGCGCTGTGACGCTGAAGGTCGAGGAGGGGGCCGTCGTCCGCGCGGGCGATGCGGTCGCGTCGATTGAGGCCATGAAGATGGAAGCGGCGATCACGACGCCAGTCGGCGGGGTCGTCGAGCGGGTGACCGTCGGTCAGACGCAGCAGGTGGATGCGGGCGATCTTTTGCTCGTGATCCGCCCGGAGCACTAATCTGGGGCGGGCGCGTGTCTGCGCGCAAGCTTGGAGCTGAACCGTGACCGTTAAGAAGAGCGACGATCCTGAACAGGACGACTCGCTGGGAGTGCTCGATGACACCCCGTCGTCGGACACCACCGGAATCGGCCTGCACGGTGGCACCGCCCACGTGAACGTCGCGATGCCGACCGGCGCCGATGATGACGATCTCGTCGATGACGAGACCGTCGACGGCGAGCTCGGTTCGTCGCAGGTCGTGTCCGACCTGATCCTCGACACCTCGGCCGTCGCCGATGCCGATGTCATCGCGCGCATCGAGCAGGCGTCGCCCGAGATCATCATCGAGCTGCCCGCCGACAAGCTGCCGCCCGCAGTCGAAACGCCCGCGGACAGTTCGACGGACACCGACACGATCGAAGCGGTCGCACAGGATGAGGCCGAGATCGAGGAAGGCCCGGCGATCACGTCGGAGATCATCCTCGAGACGGAGGATCTCGCGATCGAGGACCTCGCTGACGAAGACCTCGAGGTCGAGGACGCCATGGTCGAGGATGCCGAGATCTCGGATGTCGAGACGGTGGATTCCGAGGCTGAGGTTGAGGTCGCCGAGCCTGAGGCTCTGGAGCCTGAGTCCGAGGCTGTCGAGACGGAGCCCGCAGAGGCGGCCGACACGGAGCCGGTCGCGGAGGACTTCACCGAAGCGCACGCGGCCGAGGTGGCGGATGCTGAGACGCCGGCCGGCCGCGAGGATTCGGATGCGCCGTCAGGGGCATCCGATCCCGCCTCCGAACTCGATGCCGGCGAGCTGTCGCGCCTCGAGTCGGTCGTGGCCGCTGCCAAGGCGCAGCTGCGCGACGCGATGGCACCGGTGCCCCCGAAGAAGCCTGAGGTGGCCTCGCAGAAGAACCAGAGCTCGGAGCAGAACAAGAGCTCTGAGCAGAGCAACGGCTCAGAGGACGCGACCGAGGTCGCAGAGGAGAGCACTCCAGTGGTGAACGAAGACCGCGCGCCGGCGGCGCGCACCGCAGCCGAGGTCGCGCGCACCCGCGACGAGTCCCCGCGCCAGGTCGCCGAGGTCTCGCTGACCTCCAAGCGCCTGGACGACCTGGGAGAGGCAGGGCGGGAGACCGCTGATCTGCTCACCGCCGATCGTCTGCTCGAGCCGTCGCGGCTCGCGAGGCCCGAACCTGAGGGCACCTGGAGCCACCTGCTCTACTCGATCACCGGCGGACGTGTGAACGTGGGCGACAGTCGCAAGGCGCGCGAGCGCAAGCAGCTGAACGCCCGCATCGCGGCACCCATGGCGGGCACGGCGCGGTTCGTGCCTGTGCTCTCGCGCAAGGGCGGCGTCGGCAAGACCACCGTCACGGCGCTGCTGGGCATGGCGCTCGCAGATGCTCGTGACGATCGAGTGATCGCCGTCGATGCGAACCCTGATCGGGGCACGCTCGCCGAACGCGTGGTCGGCTCCGCGACGAAGTCCGTGCGCGACATGGTGCGCGCTCAGCACGACATCCGGGGCTTCCACGACATCTCAGCCATCGTGGCGCGCGATCACACCCGCCTCGACGTGCTGGCATCTGATGCCGATCCGCGCGTGTCCGAGGCTTTCGGCGACGCCGACTACCGTGACGTGGCCGCTGTCGCGGCGCAGTACTACTCGCTGGTGCTGACCGACTCGGGCACTGGCATCGTGCACTCCGTCATGGGGGCGACGCTGGATCTCGCCGATCAGATCGTCATCGTCTCAGGGCTCAGTGTCGACGAGGCGCGGCTGGCGTCCGAGACGCTGACGTGGCTCGAGACCAACGGGTATGCAGAACTGGCGCGCCAGGCCATCGTCGTGCTGAACCAGTCCACGCCCGGTGCGCCCCTGGTGCGGCTCAGCGAACTGGAATCGCACTTCTCCACCCGCGCCAAGCACGTGATGCGCATCCCGTACGACACGCAGATCGCCGGCGGTGGGGCCATCGAGTTCGCCAGCCTGCAGCCCGCCACGAGGCAAGCGGCCCGCGAACTCGCGGCCATCCTCGTCGAGGGTCTGCGCGCGCAGGCCGCCTGATGACGGTCCGCGAGATCCGCCTGTACGGCGATCCGGTGCTGCGCACGGTCAGCACGCCCGTCGACGAGATCGACGACGGGGTGCGCGCACTGATCGCCGACCTCGTCGACACCGTCGAGCTGCCGGGCAGAGCCGGTGTGGCAGCCAACCAGATCGGCTTCGCCGTTCGAGCCTTCAGCTACAACATCGACGGTGACATCGGGTACGTCATCAACCCTGTGCTCACCGAGGTGCGCGGCGACCCGGTGCCCACCGGCGAAGGGTGCCTGTCGGTGCCCGGGCTGTGGCACGACACCCCACGGCATCCGTGGGCCCGCGTCGAAGGCATCGACCTGGACGGCGCTCCGGTCGTGCTCGAGGGGGAGGGGCTGCTCGCCCAGGCGCTGCAGCACGAGACCGATCATCTGGACGGCAAGGTCTACCTGAACCGTCTGGAGGGTGAGACGCGCAAGCTCGCCATGCGACAGGTGCGTGAGAGCGACTGGTTCTGAAACACTCTGACAGATGTGAAAACACTCTGACATATGAGAACGGCCCCCGCGGATGCGGGGGCCGTTCTCATATGTCAGTCACTCAGCTGTCGAGCGCTCAGCCGAGGGGAGTGGTGGTCGTGCGCACCGGCTCGTCGTAGATCTCGGAGATGTCGGCGGCGAAGTCCTCGAGGATGACGTTGCGCTTGATCGACATCTTCGGGGTGAGGTGTCCGCTGGCCTCGGTCCACTCGGTGGGAAGGATGGTGAACTTGCGGACGGACTCCGCGCGCGACACCGTCTTGTTGGCCCGGTCGATCGCCCGCTGCACTTCGTCGCGCACGGTGGCGTTGCGGCTGGCCTCAGTCAGGGACATGTCGGCGGGCAGGCCGTTGTTCGCCAGCCACGCAGGCAGCATCTCTGGATCGAGAGTCACCAGTGCCGAGATGAACGGCTTCTTGTCGCCGAGCACGACGACCTGGCTCACGATCGGGTTCGAGCGGATCGGGTCCTCGAGCGCCGCAGGGGAGACGTTCTTACCACCCGCGGTGACGATGATCTCCTTCTTGCGGCCAGTGATGGTCAAGAAGCCTTCGGAGTCGAAGCTGCCGAGGTCGCCGGTGCGGAACCACTCGCCGTCGAACGCCGCAGCCGTCGCCTCGGGGTTGTTCCAGTACTCCTTGAACACGTTGACGCCCTTGACCTCGATCTCGCCATCCTCGGCGAGTCGCACGCCCACGCCGGGGAGTGCAGGGCCGACCGTGCCGATCTTCGACTTGTCGGCGAGGTTCACTGTCGCGGGAGCTGTCGTCTCGGTCAGTCCGTAGCCCTCGAGGATCACGACGCCGAGGCTGTGGAAGAAGTGGCCGAGGCGTGCGCCGAGAGGCGCAGAGCCCGACACCGCGTAGGCGACGTTGCCGCC
The DNA here is from genome assembly GCF_022637555.1 of Microbacterium sp. H1-D42. Taxonomy (NCBI): domain Bacteria; kingdom Bacillati; phylum Actinomycetota; class Actinomycetes; order Micrococcales; family Microbacteriaceae; genus Microbacterium; species Microbacterium sp. H1-D42. The sequence continues at coordinate 1,387,379 of NZ_CP093342.1, forward strand.
CATGGCCTCCCGGAGCTTGCTGTAGACCAGCTTGTCGAACAGGGCGAACTTCAGCCGCAGGCCGAACGGCACCTTCTTGCCTTCTTCGACCAGCGTCGAGTGTTCGATCGCCGCAGCTGCTGCAGCGCGGAAGATCTTGCCCTTGCCGCCGGCTTCTGCCTTCTGCTCAGCCGAGTTGTAGACCTTCTCGAACACCCGGGGGACGGCGAGCAGGAACGTGGGCTTGAAGGAGCCGAGCGCGGGCAGCAACTGGCTGGTGTCCGGCTGGTGGCCGGTGCGCACGCCGGAGTGGATCGCGAGGATCGAGATGAAGCGCGCGAACACATGGGCGGTGGTGATGAACAGCAGGGTTGACGCACCAGGCGCCGAGACCACGGCATCCAGCGCCTTGGCGGAGTTCCGCGACAGTTCGACGAAGTTGCTGTGCGTGAGCACGCATCCCTTCGGGCGACCAGTGGAACCGGAGGTGTAGATGAGGGTGGCGATGTCGGAGCCGACGGCGAGCTGGCGGCGCCGCTCGATCTCAGCATCCTCGACATCCGCGCCCTGAGCGGTGAGCGTGTCGATGGCGCCGAGGTGCAGCTGCCAGATGTGCTTCACCAGTGGAAGATCGCCGCGCACCTCGTCGGCGCGGGCGAAGTGGTCGGGCGACTCGACGATCAGCGCGGTCGCGCCGGAGTCCTCCATGATCCACTGGATCTGCGTCGGGGAGCTGGTCTCGTAGATCGGCACCATCACAGCGCCGGCGTAGAACAGCGCGAAGTCGACGAGGCTCCACTCATACGTGGTGCGGGCGATGAAGCCGACCTTCTCGCCGGGCTGCACGCCGGCCGCAGTGAACCCCTTGGCCAGGGCGATGACGGCGGTCTCGAAGTCCTTCGCCGACACGTCGCGCCAGCCGGCGCCGTCTGGCACGCCGAACAGGGCGAGATCGGGGGTCTTCTGCACGCGCTGCACGAGCAGATCGGCGACGTTCCCCTCGGGGTCGGCGGGGACGATCGCGGGGACTTCGAACTGGGCCACGGCAGCTCCTTCGGTACCGGTAGGACGGGTATCCCTCCGAGTCTATGTCATGGAATCGAGTCGCAGTACATGTGGAACTCGGTCGCTAGGGGGCTGCAGGGATAGACTGCGTGACGATGTTCTACTGGCTGATGAAGTATGTCGCGATCGGTCCACTGGTCAAGGCGATCTTCCGACCCTGGGTGACGGGGCAGGATCATATCCCCACCACCGGTGCGGCGATTCTGGCGAGCAATCATCTCTCGTTCGCCGACTCCATCTTCCTGCCCCTGCTGATCGAGCGGCCGATGTCGTTCCTCGCCAAGAGTGACTACTTCACCGGGCGGGGGTTGAAAGGCTGGGCGACCAGGGTCTTCATGAAGGGCACGGGGCAGATCCCGATCGATCGCTCCGGAGGCAAGGCGTCTGAGGCGTCGCTGAACACCGGGCTGCAGATCCTCGGACGCGGCGACCTGCTCGGAATCTATCCGGAGGGCACCCGCAGCCCTGACGGTCGGCTCTACCGCGGCCGCACCGGCATCGCGCGGATGGCGCTCGAGGCCAGGGTGCCGGTGATACCCGTGGTGATGGTCGACACCGACACCGCCATGCCGATCGGCAAGCGCATCCCGAACGTGATGCGGGTCGGCATCGTCTTCGGAGAGCCGCTCGACTTCTCGCGCTACGCAGGCATGGAGAACGATCGGTACATCCTGCGCGCCGTCACCGACGAGATCATGATTGCGCTGCAGCGCCTGGGGGCGCAGCGGTACGACGATGTGTATGCGTCGACGGTGAAGGATCGCCTGCCCGCGGCATCCGACCGCTGATCGGACGCGTGGCGTCCGTCGTCACAGGGCATCGGGGGCTGTGCCCCGACGACTAAGCTGGAGCGATGCTTCCCTCGCACTCTGGCCTCGACGTGTGGCGCACTCTTCCGATCAAGCAGCAGCCGCAGTGGCCGGACGCCGAGCACGTCGCCGACGTCTCGTCGCAGCTCGCTGCGCTGCCGCCGCTGGTGTTCGCCGGCGAGGTCGACAATCTGCGCGCGCGGCTCGCTCGCGCAGCATCCGGCAACGCGTTCCTGCTGCAGGGCGGCGACTGCGCCGAGACCTTCGCCGGCGCGACCGCCGACCAGATCCGCAACCGCATCAAGACGGTGCTGCAGATGGCGGTCGTGCTGACCTACGGCGCATCGATGCCGGTGGTGAAGATGGGCCGCATGGCCGGGCAGTTCGCCAAGCCCCGCTCCAGCGACTCCGAGACCCGCGGTGACGTGACGCTGCCCGCCTACCGCGGTGACATCGTGAACGGCTACGACTTCACGGAGAAGTCGCGCACGGCCGACCCCGGCAGGCTGCTGCAGGGCTACCACATGGCGGCATCGACGCTGAACCTCATCCGCGCCTTCACCCAGGGTGGCTTCGCCGACCTGCGCGAGGTGCACTCGTGGAACAAGGGCTTCGCGCAGAACCCGGCCAACCAGCGCTACGAGCGCATGGCGGCCGAGATCGACCGCGCCATCAAGTTCATGGAGGCGGCAGGCGCCGACTTCGAGGAACTCAAGCGGGTGGAGTTCTTCACCGGCCACGAGGGCCTGCTGATGGACTACGAGAGCCCGATGACGCGCATCGACTCTCGGACCGACACGCCATACAACACCGCCGCCCACTTCCTCTGGATCGGTGAGCGCACGCGCGAGCTCGACGGCGCACACGTCGACTACTTCTCGCGCATCCGCAACCCCATCGGCGTCAAGCTCGGTCCCACCACGACGCCCGAGACGGCGCTGGCGCTGATCGACAAGCTCGACCCGAACCGCGAGCCCGGCCGCCTGACCTTCATCACCCGCATGGGGGCGGGCAAGATCCGCGACGCGCTGCCGCCGCTGCTGGAGGCCGTCAAGGACTCCGGAGCGACGCCGCTGTGGGTCACCGACCCGATGCACGGCAACGGCATCACCACCCCGAGCGGCTACAAGACCCGTCGCTTCGACGACGTGGTCGACGAGGTGCGCGGCTTCTTCGAGGCGCACCGCGCCGTCGGCACCTTCCCCGGCGGCATCCACGTCGAGCTCACCGGTGACGACGTCACCGAGTGCCTCGGCGGATCGGAGCAGATCGACGAGGCCGGCCTCGCGACGCGCTACGAGAGCCTGTGCGACCCGCGCCTCAACCACATGCAGAGCCTCGAGCTGGCATTCCTCGTGGCGGAGGAATTGGAGAAGCGCTAGTTTCGATACTTCCAGCTTGGCCGGTTCGGTCCGGCCGCGCGGGAGTTCATTAGAGCTTGCGCAGGGCGTCCTCAGCGGCGACCCAGGCCAGCATCGCGCACTTCACCCTGGCGACGTACTTCGAGACGCCGCCGAGTGCTGCGGCGTCGCCGAGCAGCTCAGGGTCCGGCTCGATCTTCCCGCGCGAGCGCATCGCCTCGCGGAACACGGCGATGCGGTGCTCGACATCGGCCACAGGCAGTCCTTCCACGAGCTCGGCGAACAGCGACGCGGACGCCTGTGAGATCGCGCAGCCGTGTCCCTCCCAGGCCACGGCCTCGATCGTGCCGTCGGGAGCCGCGTGCATCTGCAGCGTGATCTCGTCGCCGCAGGTCGGGTTCAGCTGGTGCGACTGCGATGGGACCGCATCGCGCAGACCGAAGCCGTGCGGCGTGCGGGAGTGATCGAGGATCAGCTCCTGATAGAGCCCCTGCAGATCTGACGAGGTCATCAGGCCCTCCTGAAGAAGTCGATGGTGCGGGCGACACCGTCGATCGCAGCATCCACCTCGTCCCTGGTGGTGTAGAGATAGGTGCTGATCCGCGTCGACGCGGTGACGCCGAGGCGGCGATGAAGCGGTTGAGCGCAGTGGTGCCCTACGCGCACGGCGATGCCGGCGTCGTCGAGGAACTGTCCGACGTCGTGGGAGTGGATGCCCGTGACATCGAAACTGGCAAGACCCACTCGGGGCAGGCCGATCCCGGCGCCGAGCACCCGAACGCCATCGATCGCCGACAGCCGGTCGACCAGGTGCGCGCCGAGCTCGGCCTCGTGAGCTGCGATCCTGGGCATCCCGACGTTCTGCAGGTAGCGCACGGCCGCGGCCAGCGCGACCGCCTGCGACACCTTCTGGGTGCCGGCCTCGAAGCGCTGCGGCGGCGGCAGGTACTCCGCTTCGGTGGTCGTGACGGTGGTGATCATCGACCCGCCGGTGAGGAACGGCGGCATGATCTCGAGCAGCTCGCGGCGACCGTACAATGCGCCGATGCCGGTGGGGCCGAGCATCTTGTGGCCGGAGAGCACAGCGAAGTCGACGTCGAGAGCGCGCACGTCGAGCGGCAGGTGCGGGGCGGACTGGCAGGCGTCGAGCAGCACCAGCGCGCCGACCTCGCGCGCGAGCGCCACGATCTTCTCGACGGGGTTGATCACGCCGAGCACGTTGGACACGTGGGTCACAGCGACGAGGCGGGCGCGGGGCCCGATCAGCTCGGCTGCGACGTCGAGACGCAGTGCGCCGTCGTCATCGAGCGGGATCACCCGCAGTGTCGCGCCGGTGCGGGCGGCGAGCTCCTGCCAGGGGATCAGATTGGCGTGATGCTCCATCTCGGTGGTGACGATCTCGTCGCCGGGGCCGAGGCGCAGCCGGTCGGCCTCCGGCCCGCCACGGCCTGCCGAGGCGTTCGAGAGCGAGTACGCGACGAGGTTCACTGCCTCGGTGGCGTTCGAGGTCCAGACGATCTCGTCATCGTCGGCGCCGATGAAGCCCGCCAGCGCCGACCGCGCGTCCTCGAAGACCTCGGTCGCCTCGCCGGCGAGCGTGTGGGCTCCGCGGTGCACGGCGGCGTTCATCGTCGTCGCGAAATCACGCTCCGCATCGAGCACGGCGAACGGACGCTGCGAGGTCGCCCCGGAGTCGAGATAGACGAGGGGATGCCCGTTCACCTGCGTCTGCAGGATGGGGAAGTCCTCGCGCAGGCGGAGGATCTCCGCCTCGCTCAGGGAAGCCGGGGTCACGGCAGCGGTTGTCATGCTTCTAGCCTCTCATCCGGCGGGAGGTCCGGATTCGGGTGGGCCTGGGAAAAAGTGGTCAGCCGCTGAGCTGGATCGTGAGCTTGACCTTGCCGCCGCGCGGCAGGGTTCCGTCGGCAGGGTCCTGCCCGATCACGGTCATCGTGTCGCTGAGGCCAGGCAGATCGCCCCATCCTGGGTAGTCAGCGGTGAGTCCGACCTCCTCGATCTTCGTCTTGGCTTCGTTGAGCGACATGCCGACGACCTGCGGCACGTCGATGGGCTGCGGTCCCTTCGAGACGGTGAGTGTGATCGCGTCGCCGGGGCGCCAGCTCCCGCCGCCTGGGCGCTCCGTGCTCTGGCTGATGACGCTGCCCTTCTCGACTGTCTCGCTCCAGTCCTCTGGCTTCTCCTCCGCGACGTTCAGGCCGACGTCCTTGAGCGCCTTCTCAGCCTTCTTGAGTGATTCACCGGTGACGTCGGGAACCGGCCCGAGCGACATCTGGATGAGGGCGGTGTCGTCCTCGAAGACGTCGCACCCGGTGCCGCACGGGTAGTTCTCGTCGCTGCCGCGCGGGGTGATCCGCACGTTCAGCACGAGGTCTCTGTCGAGATCGGCGAAGTAGCTCTGGGTCTCATCCTCGACGTTGACATTGTTCGCCGTCAGGATGTCCCGCACCTCCTGCTCGGTCTTCCCACCCAAGTGCTCGAGCGTGTGCTGCGCGGGCCCTGTCGACACCATGAGGGTGACGGTGCTGTCCTGCTCGACGCGCTCTCCGGCTGCCGGCGTCGACTCGATGACGTCGCCCTTGTCGACGTCGACTGATGCCTTCTCGCTCTTCTTCGGGACGAGGCCTTCCGCGGTGATCGCGGCGGCCGCCTTCTCGTAGGTAAGTCCCGAGACGGATGGCACTGAGATCAGCGAGCCAGGCCCCGACCCGAACCACCAGCCGACACCGCCAGCGATGACCGCGAGCAGCAGCACGAGGGAGAGCAGCAGTGCGCCGCGCGCGCGACGACGCGAGGTGCGCTTGCGGAGGCGGGTGGCGTTGTCGGCGCCGACTGCGGCATCCTCGGTGTGCTCGGCGGTCACGATCCCGGGGAGGATCTTGGTCACGGCGCCGGAGTCGGAGTGGCGCGTCTGCACCGCCGTCGCGGTGACGACGGGCGCTACGCCGAGGTCTCGCTCGATCTCGCGCAGGCGCTCGAGCATCGCCCCGGCATCCAGCGGGCGCTCCTCTGGCGACTTCTCGGTGGCCCACAGCACCAGCTCGTCGAGCGGCTCGGGCACACCTGGATTGCGGATGCTCGGTCGTGGCACCTGCTCGGTGGCGTGCTGGAAGGCGATCTGCATCGGCTGCTCGCCCTTGTACGGCTGCTCGCCGACGAGCATCTCGTACAACATGATGCCCAGCGCATAGATGTCGCTGCGGGCGTCTGCGGTGCCACGGGTGACGAGCTCAGGGGCGAGGTAGGCGATCGTGCCAAGCAGCTGCGCACCGGTCGCGGTGTTCGCCGTGGTGGCTCGCGCCAGCCCGAAGTCGCCGATCTTGATCCGCCCATCCTCGGCCAGCAGCACGTTCTCCGGCTTGACGTCGCGGTGCACGATGCCTGCGGCATGTGCGGCGGCGAGGCCGGACAGGATCGCGTCCATGATCGTGATGGTCTGCGTGATCGTCAGGCGCTTCTGCTCGCGCATCAGCTCGCGCAGCGTGATGCCCGGCAGGTACTCCATCACCAGGTAGGCCAGCTCGCCGTCCTGCCCCTGGTCGAAGACGTTGACCACATGCGGATCTGCGAGACGCGCTGCCGCGCGTGCCTCTTGGATGAAGCGAGTCTGGAACGCCGAGTCATCGCTGAGGTGCGCGTGCATCACCTTGAGGGCGATGCGCCGCTCCAGGCGCATGTCGGTGGCGACGTAGACCGTTGCCATGCCGCCCCGCGCGATACGGGCTCGCACCCGGTATCGACCGTCGACAAGCCGCCCGATGAGAGGGTCGGCCTGCGGAGTGCTCACAGGGAAAGTCTATGAAGAACCGGCTGTGAGGCCGGGCAACGGCGCACCTCTGAGAGGTTTCGATCCGGTGACGATGGGGATGTCATCGGCGTGTCGTGCTCAGAGGGTCGCGAGCCAGCGCTGCGCCTGCTGCTCCCACTGGCCGTAGCGATCGGGATAGGCGGAGATCTGCACGGCCTGAGCCGCGCCGGTGAAGGACATGCTCTGCCAGCCCGCGATGTCGAGCAGGCCGCGCGTGGTGCGGCCGTTGGGATCCTTGGCTCCGCCGTAGAAGAGTCGGATGCTGCGATCGGCGTCCGTGAGCTGAGCGGCGGTGCCCCAGCCCTGGCTCGGCCGCTGCTGGAACAGTCCGACCGAATCGCGGTCGCCGTGGTCGAGGTTGCGCATGGAGGATTCCACCATCGCAGTGGCGAGGGCGATCGCGATGCCGCGATCGGACACGCCGAGCTCTCGACCGATGCGGATGATGTGCACGGCGTGCGCCTTCTGCGTCGCATCCAGCGATGCGAACCGCTGTGACGATTCCGGTGCGGTCAGTCGAAGCGTCTGTCCGGGGTAGATGATGCTTCCGCTGCTGAGCCCGTTGGCGCTCAGCAGCACGCTCACCGTGGTGCCGTACTTCGTCGCGATCCCGAACAGCGTGTCGCCGGCCGCCACCTTGTGCGTCTTCGGCTTCGCGGCAGGTGCTGCCGGAGCGGTGGACGGCTTCGAGGCGGGGGCCGCGGACTTTCCACCGACTCGCAGCTTCTGTCCTGGGTAGATCACCGCCGAGCTCTTCAGCCCATTGGCGGCGATGATGGCAGCGACAGAGGTCTTGTACTTCGTGGCGATGCCGTAGACGGTCTCACCCCGTACGACCGTGTGCGTCGCACCGGATGCCGGTGTCGTCGACGGTCTGGTCGCGGGTGCACTCGGCTTGGAGGCCGGTACGGACGCGTTTCCGTCGAGACGCAGTTTCTGGCCGGGGTAGATCGTCGCGGCTCCGCTCAGTCCGTTTGCGGCGGTGATGGCGGCGACGGAGGTCTTGTACTTCTTGGCGATCCCGTAGACGGTGTCGCCGCGAACGACGGTGTGCGTCCGAGCGGAAGTGGGGGTGGCTGCCGGCCTGGCAGGGGGCGCGGAGGCGGATGCCGCGGACAGTCGCAGCTTCTGACCGGGGTAGATCACCGATCGCCAGGTCAACTCGTTCCATGCGAGCACGTCGGCCGTGCGCAGTCCGTGCCGTGCGGCGATCGCGCCGACGGTGTCGCCGGCCCTGACCGTATAGGTCTGCACACGGGTGGCGGCGGCGGCGCGGATGGTGCCGACGGGCTTCGCCGAGGTCGGAACGGCCAGACGATGCAGTTCTCCGGTCTTGGCGGCGGCGTTCGCCGGCGTCTCCGCCTCGGCCGGTGCGACGGTCAGTACGGCGGCCAGAGTGCCGACGACGGCAGCCGGTGCAGCGAGTCGCACCGAGTGGGCGTGCATACGTGTGCTGGCACGGGTCGAGCGAGTGCGCATATCAATCATTCCCCCTGATTCACTGAAGACACGCTGACACGGTTGTATACCGTTGTCAACTGAAGTGGCAGATGTGACGGAAGTTGTTCATGAGGATCGACAAATTGCGCACCGCCGGGGATGAGATAGTGGAGGGGTGTCTGAGACTGCCCCTGATTCCACCGCCTGGCTGACGATCCCCGACCTCGTCGAGGCGCTCGGCGAGACGCCCGGTCGCGTACGTCGACTGATCGATGAGCGCTACCTGATCGGGTCGCGCCGCAACGGCGCCTTCGCAGTGCCGGCGGTGTTCATCGTGGACGGGCACCCGCTTCCGTCTCTGCGCGGCACGGTGATCGTGCTGCACGACGCCGCCTTCTCGGATGACGAGATCATCGACTGGATGCTGGCCGAGGAGGAGTCCCTTGGCCGATCGCCGATCGCGGCGCTGCTCGCCGGACACAAGAGTGAGGTCCGGCGCGTCGCACGCGCCCTCGCGTAAGCCCTCGGCGCCCGAGTCCTCGAAGCCTGAGTTCTCGGAGCCTCTGCGTGCTCAGGCGGATCGAGCGATGGCTGCTGCTGCCAGCTCGCCAAGGGCTGCCTCGGCCTGCCGGTCGAGGTCTGCTGTCTTCAGTGCGCGCTCGGCCTCGGCGGTGTAGCCGTCGATCATCGTCTCCACGTGCGCCAGCGCCCCGCTTGATCGGATCATGTGCTGCAGGGTCTCGACCTCATCGGGGGAGAGGTCCTGGTCGCCGATCCCGGCATCCAAGCGGCGTCGCTCCTCAGTGGAGAGGCGCTCGCGCGCGACCGCGATCAGTGCTGTGCGCTTGCCCTCCCGAAGATCATCGCCTGCCGGCTTGCCGGTGAGCGCCGAGTCGCCGAACACTCCGAGCACGTCGTCACGCAACTGGAACGCCATGCCAACCGGGTGTCCGAATGCGCGCAGCTCCGACAGCGCACGATCGTCGGCGCCGCCGAGTGTGGCCCCGAGCACGATCGGCTCCTCGACGCTGTAGCGGGCCGACTTCAGCGATGCGACGCGCAGCGCGCGCTCGAGCAGGACTGCGGGCGGGCTGACGCTCCACGCCGATTCCTCGGTGATGTCGAGCATCTGCCCGACCGTGACGTCCCGGCGCATCCGCGCGTACTCGGCGCGGGTTGCCGCCGCGTGCGGGTGGGCACCCAGCGACTCCTCCAGCAGATCGTCGCTCCAGGCGACGAGCAGATCGCCGAGCAGCACGGCCGAGGATCGACCGAACGCCGCGGCGTCACCATGCCAGCCCGCCCGGCGATGGGCGGCCTCCAGGGCGCGGTGCGAGGCGGGCCTGCCGCGGCGGGTGTCGGAGTTGTCGATCAGATCGTCGTGCACCAGCGCGGCCGATTGGAAGACCTCAAGCGCGGCGGCGAGACCCCAGAGCGGGTCTCCTGCAGGAGAGTCGGATGCTGCCAGCCAGCCGGCGTGGCAGAAGCGGGCACGCAGTCGCTTTCCGCCCTCCAGAGTGTCGGCAGCGGCGTCGAGGAACAGCACGGCATCAGGGCCGTACTCGGCGCTGCGTGACCGGATCTCGGCGAGGAACAGGTCGAGGCGTGCGGCGACGGCGTCGATCACGAACGAAGAGGACACGATTCCCAGCCTAGATGCAGAAATCCGCACCTGCCTGGCTAGCCGACCGCCCCGCACGCGGGTAGACTGATGGCACCGAACCGAGGGGGTTGGACATGCCTCTTTCCGAACAAGAGCAGCGCATGCTCGATGAGATGGAACGTCATCTCCTGCAGCACGACGCAGACGTGGTCAGCGCGCCGTCAGGCGACCGTGCGCTGAGCTATCGAAACCTGGTCTATGGGGCCGTGCTGCTGCTCGTCGGCGTCGGCGGTCTCGTGGCAGCTGTCGCCCTCGGCTCAGTGCTGGGGCCCGTTGGCAGCATCATCATCGGCGTCGTCGCATTCCTTGCGATGCTCGGTGGAGTGATCCTCGCCTTCACACCGGTCAAGCGGCCGACCGAGGGGGTCCCGACGGACTCCTCGCCGCGAAGCGGCAAGCCCCGCGACGCCTCCTTCATGGATCGGATGAACGACCGGTGGGATCGACGTCAGGAAGAACGCTGATCTGACCTGCTGACTGAGCCCGGATGCTGTGCATCCGGGCTTTTTCGTTGTCGCTGACTTTTTCCTCCACTTGCCCTCCACCTTCCGCCACCCCGTGATTCCCCGTGATCACGGGGTTTTTCGTGCGCTTTCCGGGAGGTCGCTGAGAAACCCGAGGAATCTGCACCTAAAAGTGGAGTGAAGTGGAGTAAAGTGGTGCGCACCTCGGTTGGCCGGACCTAGGGGGGTGATGACCGGTGCTTTTGGGGACGCATACGCCAAAGCTGGACGACAAGGGACGGGTCATCCTGCCCGCCAAGTTCCGCGAGGACCTGGCCGGCGGCATCGTCGTCACGAGAGGGCAGGAGCGCTGCCTGTACGTGTTCAGCACGGCCGAGTTCGAGTCCCTGCACGAGCGCATCCGACAGGCACCGCTCAGCAACAAGCAGGCGCGGGACTTCCTGCGCATGTTCCTCTCCGGCGCGAGCGCCGAGATGCCAGACAGCCAGAACCGGATCACCCTTCCTGCGCACCTGCGTCAGTACGCGGGGCTGGAGAAGGAACTGGTGGTCACGGGGGTCGGCGCACACGCCGAGATCTGGAACGCCTCTGCATGGAACGCCTACCTGGAGAGCAACGAAGAGTCTTACGCCGATCTGGAACAGGAGGTGATTCCCGGATTGTTCTGACCACGGCTGTGATGCCTCGCCGCTCCGCCCCGACACACTTCCCCGGTGCCGGGTCGAGCGGAGAGGAATCAGAGCCGGAGGTCAGGGGGGAAGATCATGAGCATTCGCGACATTCACACACCGGTGCTCCTCGAGCGCTGCATCGAGCTGCTCGCACCAGCGCTGCAGCACGACGGCGCCGTCCTCGTCGACGCGACACTGGGCATGGGCGGGCACTCCGAGGCGTTCCTCGAGCGCTTCGCGAACATCCGCCTGATCGGGCTCGACCGCGACACTGACGCGCTGCGCATCGCGGGGGAGCGCCTTGCTCCGTTCGGCGACCGCGTCACGCTCGTGCACACGGTCTACGACGAGATCGGGCTGCATGCGCAGGGAGCATCCGCCGTCCTGTTCGACCTCGGCGTCTCCTCACTGCAGCTCGACGAGGCAGAGCGCGGCTTCGCGTACTCGAAGGACGCACCTCTGGACATGCGCATGGACCAGACGAAGGGGCGCACGGCGGCGACGATCATCGCCGAGTACAGCGAAGGGCAGCTGCGCCGCATCTTCGAGCGCTTTGGTGAGGAGAAACTCGCCGGCCGGTACGCCCGCTTCATCGTGCAGGCCCGCGCGGAGCATCCGATCGTCCGCTCCGGAGAACTCGTCGACCTTCTCATCGAGGCCACTCCGGCAGCGGCAAAGCGCGCCGGTCACCCCGCGAAGCGGGTGTTCCAGGCACTGCGGATCGAGGTCAACTCTGAGCTGAGCGTCCTGGCGGACGCGATCCCATCTGCGATGGACGCACTCGCCGTCGGCGGACGAATCGCCGTGATGTCGTATCAGTCTCTGGAGGATCGCCTCGTGAAGCAGGCGTTCGCTGCGGCATCCGCCTCCACGGCCCCTGCGGGGCTTCCGGTCGAGCTGCCGGAGCACGCACCGCGCTTCAAGGTGCTCACCAAGGGCGCCGAGCTCGCCGACGACGAGGAGCGCGCCCGCAACCCGCGTGCCATCCCGGTGCGATTGCGCGCCGCAGAGAAGCTGAGGGAGACGGCATGAGCCTGCAGCCGGCGCGCGTCCAGCCCGCCCCGACTCCGCGCTCCACCCCGCCGCGGCGCCTGCGTCCGGTGGCTGCTCCGTCGCCGAAGCGGCGGCCCAAGCTCGCCTACGCGGCTCTCGCCGTCGGCGGTGCGCTGGCGATCGGGATCGCCCAGATGGGCGTCTCGTTCGCGACCACGCAGGACGCCTTCGTGCTCGCGCAGCTGAGCAGTCAGCAGCATGATCTCGGACTTGAGAAGCAGGCACTGCACGAGACGATCGTCGGGCTGAGTTCACCGCAGTCCCTGGCGGCCAAGGCCGATTCGCTCGGCCTCGTGGTCGCAGGGTCCGCGTCCTACCTGCGACTCAGCGACGGCACGGTGCTCGGGGCCGGTGACGGCGCCGACTGGGCATCCACCGTCAACCCCAACGGCGCGACGTCGGTCGGCAACGCCCTGCTCGCGCCGCCGCCGAAGAAGACCCCGGAGCAGACCAGCACCCCGGCCGACGACCTCGGCGCCACCGACGCGCAGCCGGCCCTGCCGCCCACGGTCACCGACGGCCTGCCTTCGCCGACCACCCGATAGACCCGACAGCCGGACGGAGAAGACGAATGACGACACGAGCCACGCGAGGATCCCGCCGACGCACCGTCGTCGCCCTTGCCGTTATCCTCGCCGTCCTGGGGGCCTTCGTCTTCCGCCTGGTGGACATTCAGATCGTGCACGCCGACGACCACATCGCTGAGGGCGTCAACGACGGCAACCTGGGCACCACGAAGACCATCGAGGGCGCCAGAGGTGACATCGTCGACGAGCACGGCACGGTGCTGGCCTCCAGCGTGCTCGTCTACGACGCGGAGCTGTCGCCGCTCGTGATCACCACGCTCGAGAAGGCCAAGAAGAAGCCCAAGATCCCTTGGGCGCAGGCGAGCGAGCAGATAGCGCAGAGCATCGGCTCGAGTGGTGACGACCTCCGCGCAGCAGTGGACGAGAAGCTCGCGCAGGATCCGAAGTCGCAGTATCTTCCCCTGGCCGAAGGGCTGAACACCGATCAGTACCTTGAGCTGAGTGAGCTCGACCTCGCGTACCTGCACCTGCGACCCCGTTCGGTGCGGGTGTATCCCAACGGTGCGGTCGCGGGCAGCGCCGTCGGCTTCCTCAACGGGGCCGGCGACCCGCAGTACGGCATCGAGAAGATGCAGAACAAGTGCCTCGCGGCGAAGAACGGCGAGGTGACCTATCTGCGCGGGCAGGGCGGCGTGAAGATTCCGGGCAGTGAGCGCATCACCCCGGCGGTCGAGGGCGGCACTGTGCAGCTGACGATCGACAGCGACCTGAACTGGTACCTGCAGCAGATGATCGCCGAAGAGGCCAAGAAGCAGGGCGCCAAGGCCGGGTCGGTGACGGTCGTCGAGGTGGCGACGGGCAAGATCCGCGCGATGGCGGAGTACCCGACGGTCGACCCCAACGACATCGACGCCGTCAACCAGAAGTACTGGATGTCGCAGATCTTCGCCGACGCCTATGAGCCGGGCTCGACCTTCAAGCCCATCACCGCCGCGTCCGTGCTCAATGAGGGAGCCGCCACGCCGCTGACCTCGGTGAGCGCGCCCTCGCGTGAGCACTTCCCGAACGGGGCAGAGGTCAACGATCCCTTCTCGCACCCGGTGTACCAGTACACCTTCGCGGGTGCGCTGATCGACTCGTCGAACGTGTCGCTGTCGAAGTTCGGCACCAAGATCCCGCCGACCGTCCGCTACGACTACCTGAAGAAGTTCGGGGTCGGCAGCCCGACCGGCGTCGGATTCCCCGCCGAGCAGACCGGTGAGATCCACGACTCGAAGACCTGGGACAACCAGACCCTGTACACGACCACGTTCGGACAGGCGTTCACCGTCACCCCCGCGCAGATCGCTGGCGCGTATCAGGCGCTCGCGAACGACGGCGACAAGATCCCGCTCTCGCTGGTGGAGTCGTGCACGCTGCCGGACGGCACCGTGGTCAAGCCCGACGCGCCGAAGGGCGAGCAGATCGTGACGGAGAAGACCGCCAAGGAGGTGCGGCGGATGCTGGAGAACGTCGCCGTCCAGGGCGGCCTCGCCGACGCCGTCGAGGTTCCCGGCTACCGCATCGGGATGAAGACGGGCACGGCGCAGAAGCCGGATGGCAAGGGCGGGTACAAGTCCGGCATCTACTTCACGAACATGGCCGGCATCGCCCCCATCGAGGATCCCCAGTACGTAGTGCTGGTGACCCTGGACGAGCCGACTAAGATTAGGAGTTCCGCGGCCACCGCCGCCGCCTTCCAGAAGGCGATGACCCAGGTGCTGAAGACGTATCGGGTCGCGCCCTCGTCGCAGCCGATGGATGAGCTGCTTCCCAAATTCGACTAGCCGGCGACCTGCCGCCGCGCATGGAGATGGCACATGATCGCCCTGTCGCTCGCTGAGATCGCTGAGATCCTGCATGGAGAGCTGCGCCTGTCCGGCGCGGACACTCCGAGCACCGTCGTATCCGGCACCGTCGACACCGATTCCCGCGAGATGACGAAGGGCTCGATCTTCGTCGCGAAGCCCGGTGACGTCACAGACGGGCACCGCTTCGTCGGGGCGGCTGCCGAAGCCGGCGCGGTGCTGGCGATCGTGGAGCGCCCGGTCGACGAGGTGGCGATCACTCAGATCGTCGTGCCCGATGCGGTCGAAGCCCTCGCCGATCTCGCCCGCGAGGTCGTGACGCGCGTGCGCGCAGTGGGCGACCTGAGGATCGTCGGCATCACGGGGTCGAACGGCAAGACCACGACGAAGAACTTCCTGGCCCGCATCCTGTCCGATGAGGGCGAGACGGTGGCGCCGGTGCGCTCGTACAACAACGAGGTCGGCGCGCCGCTGACGATGCTGCGGGTCACCCCCAGCACGCGGTTCCTGGTCAGCGAGTTCGGCGCCGCAGGCGCGGGGAGCATCGCGCGCCTTGCAGGTCTCGTCACGCCGGACGTCTCGGTCGTGCTCATGGTCGGGCTGGCCCACGCCGGCGGCTTCGGCGGGATCGAGGAGACCGCGAAGGCCAAGGCCGAGCTGGTCGCCGCGGCGCGCCCAGAGGGCACAGCCGTGCTGAACACCGACGATCCGCGGGTGTGGGCGATGCGCGAACTCGCCGAGGAGCGCGGCATGAGCGTGATCGGGTTCGGCCAGAACCCGGATGCCGCCGTGCGCGCTGAGGCGCTCGAGGTGACAGCATCCGGCACCACCTGCGTCATCGTGGCAGAGGGCGTGCGCACGCCGCTGCGGCTGCAGGTGCTCGGCGCGCACCACGTGAGCAACGCGCTGGCCGCCATCGCGGCAGCCGGCGTGCTCGGCGTTCCGGCGCCGGCGGCGATCGCCAGGCTCGAGTCCGTCGAGATCGCCGAGCGCTGGCGCATGCAGCCGATGGGGGGCGAGCGCGTGCGCATCATCAACGACGCGTACAACGCCAGCCCCGATTCGATGGCTGCGGCGCTGCGCACCCTCGCGCAGATCACCGGCCCTGACGAGCGCACCGTCGCCGTGCTCGGAGCGATGAGCGAACTCGGCGAGACCGCCGGTGAGGAGCACGACCGGATCGGTCTGCTCGCGGTGCGGCTGAACATCCAGCGGATCGTCGTCGTCGGACCAGAAGCCCGCCGACTGTACCTCGCCGCCGTCGGCGAGGGCTCGTGGGACAGCGAAGCGGTGCACCTGCCGGATCAGGACGCCGCGTTCGAATATCTGAAGACCGAGCTGCGCGAAGGCGATCGCGTGCTCGTGAAATCATCCAATTCCGTGGGGCTCCGGCATCTCGGCGATCGTCTGGGAGAATTGTTCTCGTGAGGTCCTTGCTCATGGCGACGGCGATTTCGCTCGCCTTCACACTCTTCCTTACCCCCGTCTTCCTGAAGCTGTTCCGCAGGATCGGCTGGGGGCAGGTCATCCGCACCCCGGACGACATCGCGAACCCCAATCACGAGGCCAAGCGCGGCACGCCGACGATGGGCGGCGTGATCTTCATCCTCGGCACCATCGTCGGCTACTTCGCCGGCACGCTCTTCGGCGGCACCACGCCCGCACTGTCGGCGATCCTCGTGCTCTGGCTGATGGTCGGCTTCGGAGCGGTCGGGTTCATCGACGACTACATGAAGGTGCGCAGCCAGCGCAGTCTCGGACTGTCCGGCTGGCGCAAGATCGTCGGTCAGCTGCTCGTGCTGATCCCGTTCGGCGTCGTCGCCCTCAACTTCCCCAACCGTCTCGGCCAGTACCCGGCCAGCGGCTACGTCTCGCTGTTCCGCGACATCCCATGGCTGAACCTCTTCGCGTTCGGTGCCGTGCTCGGGTGGATCCTGTACCTCATCTGGATCTCGATCATCGGCGTCGCGACGTCGAACAGCGTGAACCTCACCGATGGACTCGACGGCCTGGCGGCCGGAGCCGGCGTGTTCGTGGTCGGCGCGTACAGCCTGATCGCGTTCTGGCAGTTCAAGCAGTCCTGCGTCGGCGAGGCCATGGCATTGGCCGGATGCTACGAAGTGCGCGAACCGCTCAACCTGGCCACGGTGTCCGCGGCCTTCGCGGGAGGTCTGATCGGCTTCCTGTGGTGGAACGCCCCCAAGGCGAAGGTCTTCATGGGCGATGTCGGCTCGATGGCGATCGGCGGCGTCATCACGGCGATGGCGATCCTGACGCGCACCGAGCTGCTGCTGCTGGTGATCGCCGGCATCTTCGTGCTCTCGTCCGGCTCGGTGATCCTGCAGCGCGCCTACTTCAAGATCACCCGCGGCAAGCGGCTGTTCCTGATGAGCCCGTTCCATCACCATCTCGAGATGCGCGGCTGGGCAGAGGTCACGATCGTCGTGCGACTGTGGATCATCGCCGGGCTCCTGGCCGTGTCGGCCGTCGGCCTGTTCTACGTGGATTGGCTGATCCAGGTATGAGCGCGCGACTGGACGGCCTCACCAGCTGGCATGCCGACTGGTCGGGGCTGCGGGTCGCCGTCCTCGGCCTCTCCGTCACTGGGTTCTCGGTCGCCGACACGCTCACCGAACTCGGGGCCGACGTGCTCGTGCTGTCGGAGACCGCATCCGAGGAGTACGCGAGCCTGGTGCCGGTCATCGGCGCCCGGCTGGAGCTCGGCGCACTGGACGAGGTGCCGCAGACGCTGCGCGAGTTCGACCCCGAGGTGGTCATCGCATCCCCTGGCTTCGCACCATCGCATCCGATCATCCAGTGGACGCAGCAGAGCGGCATCGCCCTGTGGGGCGATGTGGAGCTGGCCTGGCGCGTGCGCGACAAGGTCGTGCGCGCCGACGGCACCCCCGCCGAGTGGATGCTGATCACCGGGACGAACGGCAAGACCACGACGACCCAGCTCACGGCCACGCTGCTGAACGCCGGCGGGCTGCGCGCGGCCCCCTGCGGCAACATCGGCGTGCCCGTGCTCGACGCGGTGCGCGACCCGAGCGGATTCGACGTGCTCGTCGTCGAGCTCTCCAGCCACCAGCTCTGGTACATCGGTCAGTCGGAGCCCGCGGGCCAGCTGGTTCCGTATGCCGCCACGTGCCTGAACCTCGCCGACGACCATCTCGTCTGGCACGGCAGCGCCGATGCCTATCGGGCGGCGAAGGCCTTCGTGTACCGCAACACCAGGGTCGCCTGCGTCTACAACAAGGCGGATGCCGCCACCCAGCAGATGGTCGAGGAGGCCGACGTCGTCGAGGGCGCCCGCGCCATCGGCTTCGACCTCGGCACCCCGGGACCGAGCGATCTGGGCGTTGTCGATGGCATCCTCGTCGATCGGGCCTTCCACGACGACCGTCGCAACAGCGCGATCGAGCTGACGACGGTCGAAGAACTGCACGCGGTCGGACTGTCCGCCCCCCACATCGTGCAGAACATCCTCGCGGCCGCAGCACTGGCGCGGTCGCTCGGGGTCGGGCCCGAGGTGATCCACGACGCGCTGCAGGCGTTCACCCTGGACGCGCATCGCATCCAGCTGATCGCCGCGCACCGGGGCATCCGATGGATCGACGACTCGAAGGCGACCAACCCGCACGCGGCAGCCTCGTCGCTTCGGGCCTACCCCGGTGCGGTCTGGGTCGTCGGCGGCGACCTCAAGGGCGTCGACCTCTCCGATCTCATCGGCGGCGCGGGAGCGACCGCCGCCGCTGCCATCCTCATCGGAATCGATCGAGAACCGCTTCTGACGGCGTTCCGACGACACGCGTCGCACGTGCCCGTGTTCGAGGTCATCCCCGGTGACACTGGAGAGGTCATGGATCGCGTCGTGGAACTGGCGACGGGAATCGTCGATGGCGAGGGGACGGTTCTGCTGGCCCCGGCCGCGGCCTCCTTCGACCAGTTCACCAGCTACGCGGACCGAGGAGAGCGCTTCGCGCAGGCGGTGCGCGCATGGATCGAGCGGGCCGAATCGTAGGCGAAGGAGGGGGCGGATGACGCAGACAGCTCGCCCACCCCACTCCGAGACCGCCTCCCGCACAGCAGGTCGGGGGCTCGCAGCCCGAGTGCACCTCGGCAGGCTCTTCACGCCGCCCTCGACCGAATTCGTGATGATCGCCTCGACGGCGACGCTGCTGACGCTGTTCGGCCTGGTGATGATCTTCTCCGCCACAAGCGCGAACCCGACCTCACCTTTCGACGAGGCGCTCAAGCAGGGCCTGTTCGCCCTCATCGGCATCCCTCTGATGCTGCTCGTGAGCCGGCTGCCGGTGGCCTTCTTCGGAAAGATCGCGTGGCCGGCGCTGATCGGCGCCACGGCGCTGCAGCTGCTCATCTTCGTGCCAGGGTTGCGGGTGTCCTCAGACGGCAATACGAACTGGATCAAGATCGCCGGCTTCCAGATGCAGCCGAGTGAGTTCCTCAAACTCGCCCTGGTGCTGTGGATCGCCTTCGTGCTGCTGCGCAAGCAGGCGCGCCTCGGCATCTGGCATCACGTGTTCATCCCGGTCGTGCCGGTATCGCTCCTGGTGATCGCCACCGTGATCGGCGGCAACGACCTCGGCACCGCGATGGTGCTCGTGCTGGCCGTGCTCGGCTGCCTGTTCTTCTCGGGCGTGAAGCTGCGTCTGTTCATCCTGCCGCTGCTCGTCGGCATCGTCGGCGTGCTGTTCTACGCGCTCTCCAGCGACAACCGCATGAAGCGGATCCTCTCAGCCCTCAACCCCGAGTCGTGCGATATCACCGACGAGTGCTATCAGCCCGCCCACGGCGTGTGGGGCATGGCCAACGGCGGCATCTTCGGGGTCGGCCTCGGCAACTCCCAGGAGAAGTACGGCTGGCTGCCGGCCGCCGCGAACGACTACATCTTCGCCATCGTGGGTGAGGAGCTCGGGCTGATCGGCTGTCTGCTGGTGCTGGCGCTGTTCGGCATCTTCACCGTCGGGGCGTTCCACATCATCCGCAAGACCAACGACCCATTCATCCGCGTCGCCACCGGCGGCATCGTCGTCTGGATCATCGGCCAGGCGCTGATCAACATCGGTGTCGTGCTGCGCGTGTTCCCCGTGATGGGCGTGCCGCTGCCGTTCATGTCGCAGGGCGGAACGGCGCTGCTCTCGGTGCTGATGGCATGCGGAGTGCTGCTCGCCTTCGCCCGCACCATGCCGGCGCCAGGGCAGGCCGCGGCAGGGCGATCGTCGGCCGATCGCACCCCACGCGGACGGGGTAAAGTCGCCAGGTGACCACGTACCTTCTCGCCGGCGGGGGCACCGCCGGCCATGTCAACCCCCTGCTCGCGGTGGCCGATCTGCTGCGCGAGCGCGACGGCGCCGACGTCCTCGTGCTCGGCACCAAGGAGGGACTGGAGTCCCGACTGGTGCCCGAGCGCGGCTATGAGCTGCTGATCGTCGACAAGGTGCCGTTCCCGCGTCGCCCGAACAGGGCCGCAGCCGCATTCCCGGCGCGCTTCCAGCGTGCTGTGAAGCAGGTGCGCGCCCACATCCGAGAGCACGGCGTCGATGTGGTCGTCGGGTTCGGGGGCTATGCCGCCGCGCCCGCCTACGTCGCCGCACGTCGCGAGAAGGTGCCTTTCGTGGTGCACGAGGCCAACGCCAAGCCGGGGCTTGCGAACGTGCTCGGCGCCCGCCGCGCGGCCGGTGTCGGCGTCGCCTTCGCCGGCACCCCGCTCAAGCGCGGTGAGGTCGTCGGCATGCCGCTGCGCCGCGAGGTCGTCGACCTCGACCGGGCCGCAGCGCGTGCCGAGGCCGCGGCCGAGTTCGGGCTCGACCCTGACAAGCCGGTGCTGCTGGTGTTCGGCGGATCGCTCGGCGCGCTGCGATTGAACACGGCCTTCGCCGACGCCTGGCGCGACGTGCTCGCTTCTGGATGGCAGCTGCTGCACGCCACCGGTGAGCGCAGCGACCTGGTCGACCCAGGTGCGGCCGGCTACACGCAGCTCCGCTACATCGACCGCATGGACCTGGCGTTCGCCCTCGCCGATCTGATCGTGTCGCGTTCGGGGTCGGCGACCGTCAGCGAGGTCAGCGCGCTGGGCATTCCAGCCGTGTACGTGCCGTACGCCGTCGGCAACGGCGAGCAGCGTCTCAATGCCGCATCTGCGGTGACGGCGGGAGCGGCGCTGCTGCTGGACGACGCGACATTCGACGGCGACGCGGTGCGCTCCGAGATCGTTCCGCTGCTCTCGGATGCCAGGAGGCTGGCGGCGATGGCGGACAGCGCGCAGCACGTCGGATCGCGCACAGGCGCTGAGGACCTCGTCGCGCTGATCGATCGGGCGCTGGCAGAAAAGTAGACTGAGAACGACATGATCAGACCCGACCTCACCCTCCCCATTCCCGAGACCATCACCTCTGCCCACTTCATCGGCATCGGCGGCTCTGGCATGAGCGGCCTCGCCCGCATGTTCCTCGATGCGGGCATCCGCGTCTCCGGCTCGGACCGTGCCGACAGCGACAATCTGCGCGCCCTCGCCGAGGCGGGCGCGACCGTCTACGTCGGGCACGACGCCGCGCACCTCGGCGATGCCGACACCGTGATCCACACCGGCGCGATCTGGCCGGAGAACCCCGAGTTCGTCACGGCGAAGCAGCGCGGTCTGCACGTCATCCATCGATCGCAGGCGCTGTACTGGCTGATCGGCGACCGCCGGCTGGTGTCGGTCGCAGGGGCCCACGGCAAGACGAGCTCGACGGGCATGCTGATCACCGCGCTGCAGGCGCTCGGCGCTGACCCGAGTTTCGTCAACGGCGGCGTGATCGAGCAGCTCGGCGCATCCAGCGCCTCGGGTTCCGATGACCTGTTCGTCATCGAGGCCGACGAGTCGGACGGCACGTTCCTGCTGTACGACACCGCCATCGCGCTGATCACCAACGTCGACCCTGACCACCTCGACTTCTTCAGCTCGGAGGACGCGTTCTACGACGCCTTCGTGCGCTTCGGCGACGAGGCGGGCGAGGCGGTCGTCATCTCCAGTGACGATCCAGGTGCCCAGCGCGTTCACGCGAGTCTGCGTCATGAGCACATCGTGACGTTCGGACAGGCGCCGGATGCTGATGTGCGCCTGTCGGACATCGACACGACCGGCGGTGTCGCGGCGACCGTGACGCACGGTGAGGAGTCGGCGCGGATGCAGCTGGTCGTGCCAGGCGCACACAACGCCGTCAACGCCACCGGCGTGGTCGCGGTGCTGCTGACGCTCGGCTACGGGCTGGCCGATGCCGTGCGCGCTGTCGAGGGCTTCGCGGGCACCGTGCGTCGCCTCGAGCTGCACGGCGAGGCGCGAGGCGTGCACGTGTACGACGACTACTCGCATCACCCCACCGAGGTTCGCGCCGCGCTCGAGGCGATGCGCGGTGTGGCCGGCGGCGGACGGGTCATCGCGATCCAGCAGCCGCACACCTACTCGCGCACGCAGCAGATGTACCGCGAATTCGCCGAGGTGCTCGAGGAGCTCGCCGACCACACGGTCATGCTCGACGTGTACGGGGCCCGAGAGGACCCTGTGCCCGGTGTCACCGGCGAGCTGGTCAGCCGAGCATTCGCCGACCCCGCTCACGTGCACTACGTTCCGGACTGGCAGGCGGCGGCCGACTACACAGCGAAGGTCGCCCGTGACGGCGACTACGTGGTGACGCTCGGCTGCGGCAACGTCTACCAGATCATCCCGCAGGTGCTCGACTCCCTTCGGCGCACGCCCGAGGCCTGATATGCGACGCCCGGCACCGCTCCCGGCTTCGGCGGACGAGCCTGCGCGCGGCGCGCACCGTGAGCGCGTCGCCGACGAGCGCGCGGACGCGCGACTGTCGGCGGAGTCGCCGTCGGATGCCGGCGCCGGCGCGGCGTGGTCACTGGAGCGTGAAGACCTGCGGGTGTCCGATGCCGCCACGGCGGTGATCGACGATGCTGAGCTGCGCGGCTCTGAAGTGCACGCCGATGAACCCGGCCCGACCCTGCGCGGCAGTGACATCTGGCGCGCCGCCAGGGCACGGCGCAGGGCGCTGCGCGCCGAGATCCGCCGCTTCACGCAGCGGTCGAGGCGACGGCGGATCATCCTGTGGGGATCGATCGGGGCAGTCGTCGCGCTGGTGCTCGGCAGCATCATCGCGGCGTACAGCCCGCTGTTCGCCGTGCGTGAGATCACGGTCGCCGGGGCCGAGACGGTCGATCCGGTCGCCGTGCAGCAGGCGCTGGCGGGGCAGATCGGCTCGCCCTTGGCGCTGGTGGATGCCAGTGCCGTCAAGTCCGCTTTGACCGAGTTCCCCATGATCGAGACTTACGCCCTCGAGGCGCGCCCTCCGCACGAACTGCTCGTGCGCATCGTGGAGCGCACCCCCATCGGCGTGATCGAATCCGACGCCGGCTTCTCGCTGGTCGACGCCGCAGGCGTCGTGCTGTCGACCACCCCGGAGCCGCCGAAGGGACAGGCTGTGCTGGAGGTCTCCGGCGGCATCGACTCGCCGGCATTTCGCAGTGCAGGTCTCGTGATGCGGTCGCTGCCGGCCGACATCCGCGGCACGGTGACCGAGGTGCGCGCGTCTTCCGGCGACGACGTGACGCTGAAGCTGCAGGACGGCAAGACCATCGTGTGGGGGAGCGACAAGGACTCGGTGCGCAAGGCCGAAGTGCTCGTGCGACTCATCGCCGCATCTCCGAACTCCTCGGTCTTCGACGTCTCCTCGCCGACTGTTCCGGTCGTCGGCTGAGAGATCACCGCGACACGCCGTGTCGCTGCGCCCGCGTGCGACGCTTGCGCATACCGTCGATCTCGAGAACGCAATACCGGGAAACAGTTTAACCCTCTCGTTGAGGTTTAAGGTCTATCCCACGTCAGGCTCGAATAACGGAGGCCGGCCATGAGCCAGAACCAGAACTACCTCGCCGTGATCAAGGTCGTCGGCGTCGGCGGTGGCGGCGTCAACGCCGTCAACCGGATGATCGATCTCGGGCTCCGCGGAGTCGAGTTCATCGCCGTCAACACCGATGCGCAGGCGCTGCTGATGAGCGACGCCGACATCAAGCTCGACGTCGGGCGCGAACTGACGAGGGGGCTCGGCGCCGGAGCCGATCCCGAGGTGGGCCGCCGCGCGGCAGAAGACCACGCCGAAGAGATCGAGCAGGCGCTCACCGGCGCCGACATGGTCTTCGTCACCGCCGGTGAAGGCGGCGGAACCGGCACCGGAGGAGCCCCCGTCGTCGCGCGCATCGCGAAGTCGATCGGCGCGCTGACCATCGGCGTCGTCACCAAGCCGTTCTCGTTCGAGGGTCGTCGTCGCCAGAGTCAGGCCGAGGCCGGCGTCGCGAAGCTGAAGGAAGAAGTCGACACGCTCATCGTGGTGCCGAACGATCGGCTTCTCGAGATCAGCGACCGCGGCATCTCGATGATCGAGGCGTTCGCCACGGCCGACCAGGTGCTGCTCGCCGGTGTGCAGGGCATCACCGACCTCATCACCACCCCCGGCCTGATCAACCTCGACTTCGCCGACGTGAAGTCGGTCATGCAGGGCGCTGGCTCCGCGCTCATGGGCATCGGATCGGCGCGCGGCGCGGATCGCGCCATCAAGGCAGCCGAACTCGCCGTCGAGTCGCCGCTGCTGGAGGCATCGATCGAAGGTGCGCACGGCGTGCTGCTGTCGATCCAGGGTGGATCGAACCTCGGAATCTTCGAGATCCACGACGCGGCGGACCTCGTCAAGGAGGCCGCGCACCCCGAGGCCAACATCATCTTCGGAACGGTCATCGACGACACTCTCGGCGACGAGGTGCGGGTCACCGTGATCGCAGCCGGCTTCGACGGCGGAGAGCCGACGACACGACTCGAGCCGATGGTCGTCGAGCGCCCGGCGGCGGCATCGCTGCCAGAGGTGCGCCTCGACGAGACCGAGGATGCGACGCCCGAGGCCGCGCGTCCCGTCGCCTCCGCCCCCGTCGCCTCGAGCATCGAGCCTGCCTTCTCTGACGACGAGATCGACATCCCCGAGTTCCTCAAGTGACTCTCGCAGCGCGGCTGTCGGCGATCGATGAGCAGATCGCCGACGCCGCGCGCCGCTCAGAGCGCGACCCGGGTGAGATCACGCGAATCGTCGTGACGAAGTTCCATCCGGCCGAGCTCGTCCGAGAGTTGCACCAGCTCGGCGTCACCGACGTCGGCGAGAACCGGCAGCAGGAGCTCACCGCCAAGCGCGAAGCCGTCCCTGATCTCGACCTGCGGTGGCACTTCATCGGTCAGGCGCAGTCGAACAAGGCCGGCGCCATCCGCCGGGCATCCGATTTCGTGCACTCGGTCGACCGCGTGCGCATCGCAGACGGACTTCACCGTGCGGGTGGGGACGGGTCGGTGCTGGACGTACTCGTGCAGGTCAACCTCACCGACGACGCCGCACGCGGCGGCACCGCCGCTGCTGAGGCGGAGCGGCTCGCCGAGCACATCCTGGGTCTCGACTCGCTTCGGCTGCGCGGCGTGATGGCCGTCGCTCCGCTCGACGAGGAACCCGCCGCCGCATTCGCGCGGCTGCGCTCCGTCGCAGACGGCATTCGCGCTCTGGCGCCGGATGCCACCTGGATCTCCGCCGGGATGACCGGCGATTTCGTCGAGGCGATCGATGCGGGTGCGACACACCTGCGGATCGGCTCGGCAATCACCGGACCCCGCCCCGACCGGGGTTAACCTTGCAACCAGACCAGCCCGCACCGTTCGAACCGGAGGACAACATGGGTAACCCGCTGAAGAAGACCATGGTGTATCTCGGCCTCGCCGACGAGGAAGAGGTCTACGAGGATCAGGCTGCGCAGGCGCCCGTCCGCGCAACGCGCGAACGTGAGCGCGAGCGCGAGCGCGACCGGGAAGAGCCGGCACCGGCCCCTGTCACGCCCCTGCGCCGACCGACCGCGGTGCGTCAGCCCGCCGCCGGCGTGGTCAACGAGATCCTCACGGTGCACCCCAAGCAGTATCGCGACGCGCAGGTCATCGCAGAGAACTTCCGTGACGGAATTCCTGTGATCATCAACCTGTCGCAGATGAGCGACGCCGACGCGCGTCGCCTCATCGACTTCGCGAGTGGACTGTCGCTGGGGCTGTACGGACGCATCGAGCGCGTCACGAGCAAGGTCTTCCTGCTGTCTCCTGAGAACATCGCGATCTCAGGGCAGGGCGGGATTGCGCAGGCGGAGTCCGCCTCGTTCGATCACGCCTGATCCGTGGGAACCGTTCTCAGCATCATCGGCGGCATCGTCGACCTGGTGCTGACGCTGTACGTGCTGGTGCTCATCGTCCGATTGGTGCTGGATTACATCCCGCTGTTCAAGAGGAACTGGCGTCCGAAGGGCGCTGGGCTGATCGCCGCCGAGGTCGTCTACACCATCACTGACCCGCCGATCCGATTCTTCCGAAAGCTCGTGCCACCGCTGCGGATCGGCACGATAGCGCTCGACTTCGGCTTCACCCTGACCATGATCGCCGTGCTGATCCTGATGGCGATCGTGCGGGCGCTGACCTGAGCATGTGCCGGGTAGTCGCGTCGCGTCACCCAGACAGGGGGGCTATGCTTGGCTCCCAGGCGCGCCCCTCAGGGGGCACGTCAAAGAACCACCGCGCCGGCTCTCAACGACTGGCAGAAGTACTCATCGAAAGAGGAGCCACACATGGCACTGACCCCGGATGATGTCGTCCACAAGGAGTTCCAGCACGTCCGATTCAAGGACGGCTTCGACCCCGAAGAAGTCGACGACTACCTCGACGAGATCGTCGTTGAGTGGCGCAAGGCACTTGAAGAGAACAACGACCTGAAGGCCAAGCTGGCTGCCTTCGAGTCGGGCGCGGCCGCTCCGGCAGCCCCGGCTGCTGCGGCTCCCATCGCCCCTTCCGTCGCAGGTGCCACCGCGACCGGCACCTCTGCCGGCATC
The DNA here is from genome assembly GCF_022637555.1 of Microbacterium sp. H1-D42. Taxonomy (NCBI): domain Bacteria; kingdom Bacillati; phylum Actinomycetota; class Actinomycetes; order Micrococcales; family Microbacteriaceae; genus Microbacterium; species Microbacterium sp. H1-D42. The sequence goes on from NZ_CP093342.1 coordinate 1,414,048, forward strand.
ATCGAGCTGGCACAGCGTCTGCACGACGAGCACATCGCCGAGGGCGAGGCCACGCGCCACCAGCTCATCGCCGATGCCGAGGCCGAGGTCTCGCGCATCCGCACCGACGCCGAGATGAAGCAGCGCGAGGCGACCGCACGTCTCGAGCGCGAGCGCAACACGCTCGAGGGTCGGATCACCGAGCTCCGCGAGTTCGAGCGCGACTACCGCGGCAAGCTGCGCGCGATGATCGAGGGACAGCTGCGCGACCTCGACCAGAAGTCGGCTTCCAACTCCACGCCCGTCTCCGCCATCGGCCTGTAGGTCTCTCTTGGCAGGACGTCGTCCCATTTCTCGGTCGGCGGCCGGTGCGATCGTCGCGATTCTCGCGGCCCTCGTACTGGCCGCCGATCAGTTTGTGAAGTACCTCACGGTGCAGAACCTCGTCGAGCGCGAGCGGGTGCCGGTTCTCGGCGACTTCTTCGAGCTCATCTACGTGCGCAACCCCGGCGCTGCCTTCTCGCTTGGCGAGGACTTCACCTGGATCTTCACCATCGCGCTGACTGCGGTGGCCGTGATCATCGTGTGGAAGGCGTTCGGCCTGCAGTCGCGACTCTGGGCCGTCGTACTCGGACTGCTGCTCGGCGGCGTGCTCGGCAACCTGACAGACCGCATGTTCCGCGCGCCCGGCTTCCCCGTCGGCGAAGTGGTCGACATGATCTCGATGCCGTGGATGATGCCCGCGATCTTCAACGTCGCCGACATCTTCATCGTCAGCGGAATGATCTCGGTCGCGCTGCTGGTGGTGCTCGGGCTGCGCTTCGACGGCACTCGCGAGCGTGACCACGAGCGCGCGGCCGCTGAAGCCGCCGCAGCGAAGGCCGATGCCGACGGTTCTGCGTCGGCAGCATCCGAGAGCTGATCGTGCAGTCTCGCAGCCTGCCCGTCCCCGACGGACTCGACGGCACGCGCGTCGATGCGGCGCTCGCGAAGATGCTGGGCTTCTCGCGGACGTTCGCGGCCGACGTCGCCGAGGCCGGGGGCGTGACCCTGGACGGTGCGACAGTGGGCAAGTCCGACCGACTGCGTGGCGGCGGATGGCTCGAGGTGAGCTGGACCCCCAAGGAGGAGCCGCGCATCGTGCCGATCGCGGTGCCCGAGCTCGGCATCGTGCACGACGATGACGACATCGTCGTGGTCGACAAGCCGACCGGAGTGGCTGCGCACCCCTCAGTGGGCTGGGAGGGACCGACCGTCATCGGAGCCCTCGCCGCGGCCGGGTTCCGCATCGCGACCAGTGGCGCTGCCGAGCGGCAGGGCGTCGTGCACCGACTGGATGTCGGCACGAGCGGGCTGATGGTGGTCGCCAAGACCGAGTCGGCGTACACGGCGCTCAAGCGCGCCTTCAAGGAGCGCACGGTCGAGAAGATCTACCATGCGGTCGTGCAGGGGCATCCGGATCCGCTGGTCGGCACCATCGACGCTCCGATCGGGCGGCATCCGAACCACTCCTGGAAGTTCGCCGTCGTCGCCGACGGCAAACCGTCGATCACGCACTACGAGACGCTGGAGGCGTTCCCCGGCGCCTCCCTGCTCGAGATCCATCTCGAGACCGGACGCACGCACCAGATCCGGGTGCACATGGCCGCGCACCGGCATCCGTGCGTCGGCGACCCGCTGTACGGCGCCGACCCGACGCTGTCTGCGCGGCTCGGCCTGACCAGGCAGTGGCTGCACGCGCACCAGCTCGCTTTCACTCACCCGGCGACGGGGGAGTGGGTGCAGTTCGAATCCCCGTACCCGGAGGACTTCCAGCACGCCCTGCGGGTGCTGGACCCAGGGCGCTGAGCGGATGTCGGATGCCGGTGGCAGACTGCGACCATGAGCATGCGGGTGCGACCGGCCACTGAGTTCGACGACGTCGCTGCGCTGGTCGGGCCGAAGAAGCCGACCTCCAACGTGTGCTTCTGTCTGAGCTACCGGATCGGCAGCAAAGAGAACCTCGCCCTGCGAGGCGAGGCGAGGGCAGAGCGCGTTCGCGAGCTGTGCGCGCACGATCCCGCCCCCGGAGTGATCGCCTACAGCGACGGCGAGCCGGTCGGCTGGGCGGCCGTGCACCCGCGGCGCGACACGAGCTTCGCCCGCAACCGGCTGATTCCACACGTCGACGACCTCGACGTGTGGTCGCTGTGGTGCTTCCGCGTGCGGCCGGGGCACCGCAAACAGGGCATCATGCACACGCTCATCGACGGTGCGGTGGAGCACGCGCGTCGCAGCGGGGCACCCGCGATCGAAGGGTATCCCGTCGACAACGGCGGTGACAGGGTCAACCTGACCATGGCGTACGTCGGCACTCGCGCGCTGTTCGAGGGCGCCGGCTTCGAGATGGCAGCCGAGACCGGTTCGGTGCTCGACGGGCATCCGCGGGTGCTGATGCGGCTCGACCTGCGCACGTCCTGAGTCGCTGCCGAGCGGCGTGCCGGCGCGGCGATCAGCGCGGCGCGCGGCCGCCGCGGAAGTGCGCCGGGTCGTCCTCCGCCATCGCCAGTGCGATCTTGCGCACGTGCGAATCGTCGAGGTCTCCCATCGCTGCGAGGTCGTAGAAGCCGACTTCGGTCAGCTCGCCGTCGGCCGGGTACGGCTCGCCGGACACCCAGGAGCAGCGGAACACGATGTCGAGGTAGTCGACCTGATCGCCGTTCGCGTAGGTGACACGCGGCAGCTGATGCACAAGGGCCAGCCGATCGACCGAGACGACGACGCCGGCCTCCTCCAGACACTCGCGCGCTGCGGCATCCGCCGGCTCCTCACCCGGTTCGACGATGCCGGCGATCGTCTGCCACGCGCCGTTGTCAGCGCGCTTGCCCAGCAGCACCTTCTCATCGCGGAACACGACCGCAGTGGCGCCGATGAGCGAGAGCGGTTCATTGCCGATGTGCTCGCGCAGCGCGATCACGAAGTCAGGGGTTGCCATGCCCACCAGCGTATCGGCGACGGATGAGAGGATTCGTGAACCGTTTCCGCGCGGGGAGGCAATACCCATCGTGAGCACAGACAGCGAGATCATCGAACGGTCGCTGGCGGACCCCGAGGCCTTCTCAGGGATCTTCGAGCGGTACATTCGGCCCGTCGGCGCATACATCCGTCGCCGGGTGGGGGCGGATGCCGTGGAGGATGCCCTCAGCGAGACGTTCCTGGTGGCCTTCCGGCGCCGCTCGTCGTTCGACAGGGACGTCGACTCCGCGCTGCCGTGGCTGCTGGGGATCGCAACGCGCATCGTGAAGCGACACCGCGCCGACGAGGCGCGCCACTGGCGTTCGTTCCAGGCCGTGTCCGGGGCGGCGCAGCCCGGTGACGCCGGGCACAGTGCCGCAGACGATCGGATGGATGCCGATGCCGCGCTGCGCGCCCTGGCACCGCGGATCGCCGCGCTGCCGGCTCGGGATCGGGACACCCTGATGCTGTACGCGTGGGCGGATCTGACCTACGAGCAGATCGCAGTGGCGCTGCGCGTTCCCGTCGGCACCGTGCGGTCACGACTGAACCGCGTGCGTCGCAAGCTCGCACCACAGGGTTCGCGTTCCGCGGCCCGACTGACCTGGATGGCGAAGGAGGAGAGCTGACATGGACGTCTTGGAGATCGTGCGCCGTGCGGCGCCGCAGGCGGAGATCGACGACGCGACGGTCGCGGCGACCCGGCACCGCGTGATGAGTGAGATCAGGGGAGTCACGCAGGGCGGCAAGCGGCCCAGGCGCGCGCGCCTGCTGGGCTGGTCGGCTGGTGTGGTCGGTGCAGGGGCCGCCGCGGCCATCGGCGCCGTGGTGATCACCAACCTGATTCCGGTGGATCCGGGCACGCCTGGAGTTCCTCCCGGCCTGCTGCCGGCGCCGGCATCCGCCTCTGAGGTGCTCGAGCGCGCGGCTGACCGCACTGCGGAAGGCGACGCCCTCGTGCCCCAGACGGGACAGTACCTGCGTATCGACGAGACGACGACGCTGCTGCAGTTCGCCATCCCCGACGCCGCGACCGGGGAGCTCATGCCGATGGGCAACCGCGAGAACGCCGAGGCCGCATTCACCACTGAGCGGACGACCGCGCTCTACGTGCCGGCGAATCGGGAAGACGAATGGGTCTGGGACCTGAGCGAGCCGTGGACGGTCGGCGACATGTGGGGCGAACGCGCCTCCGAAGCGGCGCGAGTGTGGCAGCGACTGGAGCAGAACCCCGGCGACACACCGCCGGTGTGGCGTCTGCCTGGCGGGCGCGATCCGCAGAACCCCGAGAACCCGGACGCCACCCTCGACGGGCGCGAGGAATTCGCCGACATGCCGCGCGAGCCGCAGGAACTGCTGGACTGGTTCCGGGAGCGCAGCGGGCAGACCGGAGCTGCGGCGGACGCCGCTGCCGTATGGGCCATGACCAGCACTCTCAGCACTGCGCTTGCCCCCGCCGAACTGCGGGCGGCGATGTTCCAGGCTCTCGCGCTGGTCGACGGCGTCCAGGTCGAGGACCCCGCCGCAGATCTGGCGACATTCACCTTCTCGGCATCCGGCGGCGATTGGGTGCGCACCACGACCTTCACACTCGACACCGAGCGCTCCCTCATCACCGAACTGAGTGATGTCTCGCTCCCGGCAGGCGATTCGATCGTTCCGGCGGAGGTTCCGGACGAGCACCGCGTCGTGCGGGTGACGGTCGTCGACGAAGCTCCGTAGGGGACGGCATCCGCTCGGTCGCCTACCCGCGGCATCCGACTTCGAGGTCGGATGCCGCGGGTAGGCTCGAAGCATGGCATCCGACTCCTTCGTGCACCTGCACGTTCACAGCGAATACTCCATGCTGGACGGCGCCGCGAAGCTCACCGCGATGACCAAAGCGGCCGCCGACTACGGCATGCCTGCGATCGCCGTCACCGACCACGGCAACACCTTCGCCGCCTTCGAGTTCTACAACGCCGCGAAGGCCGCGGGGATCAAGCCGATCATCGGTCTCGAGGCGTACGTGACGCCTGGCACGCACCGCTCGGACAAGTCCAGGGTGGCGTGGGGATCGCCAGATCAGAAGAGCGACGATGTCTCGGGTTCTGGTGCCTACACGCACACCACCCTGTGGGCTGAGAGCACTGCCGGAATGCACAACCTGTTCCGGCTCAGCTCGCTCTCCAGCATCGAGGGCTACTACTTCAAGCCGCGCATGGACCGCGAGCTGCTGCAGACCTACGGCAAGGGCCTGATCGCGACCACCGGATGCCCCTCGGGCGAGATCCAGACGCGGCTGCGCCTTGGGCAGTACGACGCGGCGCGGGCTGCCGCCGCGGAGTTCCAGGACATCTACGGCAAGGACAACTACTTCGTCGAGATCATGGATCACGGTCTCGACATCGAGCGCCGGGTCATCTCCGACCTGCTGCGCATCTCGAAGGACCTGAGCATCCCGCTGGTCGCCACCAACGACTCGCACTACACGCACCAGCACGAGGCCGACGCCCATGAGGCGCTGCTGTGCGTGCAGTCCGGCTCGACGATGGACGACCCGAACCGATTCAAGTTCAACGGCGACGGCTACTACGTCAAGACGGCGCAGGAGATGCGCCAGATGTTCCGCGATCATCCAGAGGCGTGCGACAACACGCTGCTGATCGCCGAACGGTGCGAGGTCGAATTCGACACCTCGGCCAACTACATGCCGCGCTTCCCCGTGCCAGAGGGCGAAACCGAGGAGAGCTGGCTGGTCAAGGAGGTCGAATCAGGGCTGCACTACCGCTACCCGAGCGGCATTCCAGACAAGGTGCGCCAGCGCGCCGAGTACGAGACCGGCGTCATCCTGCAGATGGGCTTCCCCGGATACTTCCTGGTCGTCGCCGACTTCATCAACTGGGCCAAAGACAACGGAATCCGCGTCGGGCCCGGCCGTGGATCCGGTGCCGGTTCCATGGTCGCCTACGCCATGAAGATCACCGACCTCGACCCGATCGAGCACGGTCTCATCTTCGAGCGGTTCCTGAATCCGGATCGCGTGTCGATGCCCGACTTCGACGTCGACTTCGATGATCGCCGCCGCGGCGAGGTGATCGAGTACGTCACCGAGAAGTACGGCTCCGAGCGCGTCGCGCAGATCGTCACCTACGGCACCATCAAGTCGAAGCAAGCGCTGAAGGACGCCGGGCGCGTGCTGGGCTTCCCCTTCAGCATGGGTGACCGTCTCACCAAGGCGATGCCGCCGCCCGTGATGGGCAAGGACATGCCGCTCAGCGGCATGTACGACAAGGATCACTCGCGCTACAAGGAGGCCAGCGAGTTCCGTGCGCTGATCGACACCGACCCCGAGGCGAAGACCGTCTTCGAGCGCGCGCTGGGGCTCGAGGGGCTGAAGCGGCAGTGGGGGGTCCACGCCGCCGGTGTGATCATGTCGTCGCACCCCCTGCTGGACATCATCCCGATCATGAAGCGCGAGCAGGACGGCCAGATCGTCACGCAGTTCGACTACCCGTCGTGCGAGTCGCTCGGCCTGATCAAGATGGACTTCCTCGGGCTGCGCAACCTCACGATCATCTCGGACGCCCTCGACAACATCCGGCTGAACCGGGGCGAGGAACTCGACCTCGAGCACCTCGCACTGGACGATCGCGGCGCGTACGAGCTGCTGATCCGCGGTGACTCGCTCGGGGTGTTCCAGCTCGACGGCGGCCCGATGCGCGCGCTGATGCGGCTGATGAAGCCCGACAGCTTCGAAGACATCTCGGCGCTCATCGCGCTGTACCGACCGGGCCCGATGGGCGCGAACTCGCACACCAACTACGCGCTGCGCAAGAACGGTCAGCAGCCGATCACGCCCATCCACCCCGAGTTCGCCGAGTCGCTCGCCGACATCCTCGAGGAGTCATACGGTCTGATCATCTACCAGGAGCAGGTGATGGCGATCGCGCAGCGGGTGGCCGGGTTCTCGCTCGGTCAAGCCGACATCCTGCGTCGCGCGATGGGCAAGAAGAAGAAGTCCGAGCTCGACAAGCAGTTCGAGGGCTTCCAGGCCGGAATGCACGCCAACGGCTACTCCGACGGCGCCGTGAACGCCCTCTGGGAGATCCTGCTGCCGTTCTCTGACTACGCGTTCAACAAAGCGCACTCCGCCGCCTACGGCGTGGTCTCGTACTGGACGGCCTACCTCAAGGCGCACTATCCCGCCGAGTACATGGCAGCCCTCCTCACCAGCGTCGGCGACTCGAAGGACAAGATGGCGCTGTACCTGAACGAGTGCCGCCGCATGGGCATCAGGGTGATGCCACCCGACGTTTCCGAGTCGATCAACTTCTTCGCTGCAGTAGGCGAGGACATCCGCTTCGGACTCGGCGCTGTGCGCAACGTCGGCAGCAACGTCGTCGACGGGATCGTCGCTGCACGCAAGGAAGGCGAGTACACCTCGTTCCACGACTTCCTGAACAGGGTGCCCCTGCACGTCGCGAACAAGCGCACGGTCGAATCGCTGATCAAGGCCGGTGCCTTCGACTCGATGGGCGACACCCGCCGCGCACTGATGGAGGTCCACGAGGACGCCACCGAGGCGGCCGTCGACCGCAAGCGCAACGAGGCACAGGGCGCCATCGGCTTCGACTTCGACAGTCTGTACGACGAGATGGAAGAGGCGCCGCCGGCGAAGGTGCCCGATCGTCCCGAGTGGATCAAGAAGGACAAGCTCGCATTCGAGCGCGAGATGCTCGGACTGTACGTCTCGGATCACCCCCTGGCAGGTCTCGAGGTGCCGCTGGCGAAGCACGCCTCGATCTCGATCAACGGGCTGCTCACCTCGGAAGACCTGCAGGACGGCGATCAGGTCACTGTCGCCGGCCTTGTCACCAGCGTGCAGCACCGCGTGGCGAAGGCCAGCGGCAATCCGTACGGCATGATCACCGTCGAGGACTTCAACGGCGAGGTGACGGTCATGTTCATGGGCAAGACCTACACCGAGTTCCAGCACACCCTGCAGCAGGATGCGATCCTCGCTGTGCGCGGGCGCGTCTCGCGGCGCGACGACGGCCTCAACCTGCATGCCCAGTCGGCATTCGCGCCTGACGTCGGCTCGTTCGACGCCGCAGGGCCCCTCTCGCTGCTGGTTGCCGAGCAGCGTGCCACAGAGCGGGTCATGAACGACCTGGCCGAGGTGCTGCGCCGTCACGCCGGAGACACCGAGGTGATGCTGCGGGTGCACCGCGGCGGCTCGGCGAAGGTCTTCGAAGTGCCCATGCCCGTGAAGGTCTCGGCCGACCTGTTCGGCGACCTGAAGTCGCTGCTCGGCCCCACCTGCCTGGGGTGACGCGCCGAGACGGCACGACTTCTCAGGGGTTCCGTCCGGCTGACATGGGTAGGATCGGGACTCGCGCGCGAACGCACAGCATCGAAAGGATCCGCTTGATGAGCTTCGAGAACGCGAACGGCTTCCCCGAAGAGCGGCGCACAGGCGCGCCCTCGTCAGAACACGCGGGAGAGGAACTGGGCTGGCTGAGCACTGTCGGCGCAGGTCACGACCCGCGCGTCGATGAGAGTTCGTCCAGACGGGACGCAGACGCCGCCGTGCTGTACGAAGATCAGGTGCAGCCCGAGACGGGCATCCTCGGCTTCACTCTGCGTGAGCTCCTGATGGTCGGGGCCTGGCTGGTGGCCTTCGCCGTCTCCTTCTTCCCGCTCAGCGTCATCGGCGGGTCGATCTGGACGAACGGCATCGGCTGGATCCTTGCGATCGGACTGCCCACGATCGCCGTGTTCCTCGTCGTGCTGCGCAGGTTCTCGCCCGACGGCATCCGCCGCGTGGGTTCGCTCGGCATCGACCAGTTCGCGTCCGTCGCCGCCTCGGTCGCAGCGGTCGCATGGGCGCAGCTGCTCTGGTCGCAGATCGCGGCAACCATGCACAGCGGCCTGTACGTCGTCGGCTGGGTTGTGATCGTCGCGCAGCTAGCGACCCTCGCATTGGTCGCCACCACGGTCGCTGCACCGCTGATCCCCAGGCTGCGTGAGGATTTCGAGGGTCGCATGGAGACGCTCGCGCACCGCAACGCGAACCCGGTGCGACCGGTGGTCGCGCGGCCGCGCGCTGAGCGGGTCGCCGCGGCCCCCATGCTCCAGAGCGACGACGCCTCGGCATCGGAGACAACCGACGCACCAGCGGCTGACAGCGAAGCGACGGGCAGCGGAGCGACGGATGCCGGAGCGACGGATGTCGTGCAGGAGCCGGTGCCGGTGGTCGCCCCCGCGGTGGTCGCCGACATCGCACCGCTGGAGATACCGCAGGCGCACGAGCCCGAGCCCGAGCCCGAGAAGGACCACTACACGGATCCGGTCGGCGTCCTGCAGGACATCTTCGCGTCGGATGACGATGCGACTGCGCAGCTGCCGGTGATCGCTGAGTCCCAGGCGTCCTCCGCTCCCGCCATGGGGGAGGACCAGGCGGACGTCGGGCTGCGGCGCAGTGCGCGCGCGGACGTGAGCACGGATCCGTTCTGGGTGCTCGCCATGACCGATCGCGACGTCTACGACGAGCACGGCCAGGCGCTGTTCCGCATCGGCCCGACCGCGTGGACTCTGGTCATCGAGGATCGTGGTGGCGCGTACGTCGTGCGTCACGAGGACGGTCGCATCGGATACCTCCACGACATCACCGACATCACGAAGGGCTGAGTGCGTGCGCACCATCGATCTGCGCGGGCGTCGTCTGACACCCGCTGACATGCTTGCTGTCGTCCCGCGAGCGGCCCAGGCGCGTGCGGAAGCACTGCAGACCGCGGCCCGCATCGTCGAGGACGTGCGCACAGACGGCGTCGCCGCGCTGCGCGCGCAGGCCGAGCGCTTCGACCGGGTGAGCGGCCACGCATTGCGTGTACCGGCTGAGCACATCGCCGAAGCCGCAGCCTCCGTGGATCCAGCCGTGCGCGAAGCCCTAGAGACCGCGATCGGCCGGGTTCGCCAGGCCTCGGCCGCTCAGGTGCCCGCATCGCAGACCACCGCGATCGGGCCGGGTGCTCGCATCACCCAGCGCTGGCAGCCGGTCACCCGCGCCGGCGTCTACATTCCAGGGGGCAAGGCGCCGCTGGCATCCAGCGTCGTCATGAACGTCGTCCCCGCTCAGGTCGCCGGCGTGCGCTCGATCGCCCTCGCCTCGCCTCCCCAGGCCGGTCACGACGGGCGGGTGCACCCCACCATCCTGGCGGCGGCAGCCCTGCTGGGCATCGACGAGGTCTACGCCATCGGCGGCGCAGGCGCCATCGGCGCGCTCGCGTACGGGGTCGCCGAGCTCGACCTCGATCCGGTGGACGTCGTGACCGGACCCGGCAACAACTATGTGGCCTCGGCCAAGCGCGCTGTCGCCGGCGTGGTCGGCACCGATTCCGAGGCCGGTGCGACCGAGATCCTCATCGTGGCGGATGCCGGCGCTGACGCGCGATTCATCGCGGCGGACCTCATCAGCCAGGCCGAGCACGACGAGCAGGCCTCGGCGGTGCTCGTCACCGACGATCACATGCTCGCCGAGCGGGTCGCCGCCGAGGTGGCGGCGCAGGCAGCATCCACCACCCACGCCGAGCGCGTCGCCGCAGCCCTGTCAGGCCCGCAGTCCGCGATCGTGCTGGTCGATGACCGCGCGATGGCCGAGGCGTTCAGCAACGCGTACGCCCCCGAGCACCTCGAACTGCACCTCGCCGATGCGTCCACCGCAGCGGCACGCTTCACGAACGCCGGCGCCGTCTTCGTCGGAGACCAGACCCCGGTGAGCCTCGGCGACTACATGGCGGGCAGCAATCACGTGCTCCCCACCGGCGGACAGGCGCGTTACGCGCCCGGACTCGGTGCATACACGTTCCTGCGCCCGCAGCAGGTCATCGAGTACGACCACGCGGCGCTCGCGCAGGTGCGCAGCGGCGTCGTCGCCCTGGCAGCCGCGGAGCTGCTGCCAGGGCACGGGGATGCCGTCGAGGCGCGATTCGCGGGACCGGACGCAGCCGAGCGGGTACGCTGAGGGATCATGCACTGCCCGTTCTGTCGTCATCCGGATTCCCGCGTCATCGACTCGCGCACCAGCGATGACGGACTCTCGATCCGCCGTCGGCGGCAGTGCCCCGAATGCGGTGGTCGGTTCTCGACCACCGAGACGGCGAGTCTGGTGGTCGTCAAGCGCTCCGGTGTCATCGAGCCGTTCAGTCGGGACAAGGTGATCACCGGCGTGCGCAAGGCCTGCCAGGGACGACCTGTCACCGAGGGAGACCTCGCGGTGCTCGCGCAGAAGGTCGAGGAGGCAGTGCGCCAGACCGGCGTGTCGCAGCTCGATCCGAACGAGATCGGTCTCGCCATCCTCGGACCGCTGCGCGAACTCGACGAGGTCGCGTTCCTGCGCTTCGCCAGCGTCTACCAGGAGTTCGACTCGCTCGAGGATTTCGAAGCGGCCATCAGTGAGCTGCGCGCAGACCACGCCGCGGCAGGATCGGACTCCGCCGACCGGTAGCCTGGCAGTGATGTATTCACTGCTCTTCCGCCACGTCCTGACGCGCTTCGATCCGGAGTTCGCCCACCACGCCGCCATGGCGGTCATCCGCGTGCTCGGCGCGCGGCCGTTCTCCTGGGCGACGCGCGCCATCACCGCGCCCTCGCCGGAACAGCAGGTGCACGCCCTCGGGCTGACCTTCCCGTCTGCGTTCGGCGTCGCCGCCGGATTCGACAAGAACGCCGTCGGCGTCCGGGGCCTTGACGCACTGGGTTTCGGTCATATCGAGATCGGCACGGTCACCGCCATCCCGCAGGAGGGGAATCCGAAGCCGCGCCTGTTCCGGCTGGTGCCCGACCGCGCCGTGATCAATCGGATGGGCTTCAACAATGCAGGGGCGGATGCTGCTGCCGACCGGCTGCGCGGGCTGCGCCGTCGGGCGCCGCGCGCCGTGATCGGTGCGAACATCGGCAAGAGCCGTGTGGTCGCCGTCGAGGACGCGATCGACGACTATGTCGCCTCGGCTGTGAAGCTCGCCCCGCTCGCCGACTATCTCGCCGTGAACGTCTCGTCACCGAATACGCCAGGTCTGCGCGGACTGCAGGCCGTCGAGACGCTCGCCCCGCTGCTGCGCGCGGTGAAGGCTGCCGCGGGCGCGACACCGCTGCTGGTGAAGATCGCGCCGGATCTTCCGGACGACGAGATCGGCGCCATCGCCCGATTGGCTGTGGATGAGGGACTGGCCGGCATCATCGCGCACAACACCACGATCGCGCGCGACGGGCTGCGCACGGACGCCGCCGTCGTCGAAGCGGCCGGTGCCGGCGGATTGTCCGGTGCGCCACTGAAGGAGCGCTCGCTGGAGGTGCTGGCCGTCGTCAAGGACGCCGTGCCTGCGGACTTCTGCGTGATCGCCGTCGGGGGAGTGGAGACCGCTGAAGACGTGCAGCAGCGCCTGGATGCCGGTGCGACGCTCGTGCAGGGCTATACGGCGTTCCTGTACCGCGGTCCGCTGTGGGCGCGTCAGATCAACCGCGGGATGCGGGCGCGCTGAGCGCCCGCACACCACGCAGGATCATTCCGGGTACTGACCGCGCTTGACCTGCGGCTTCGGCAGGCGCATGAAGCGCATCTGCAGTGCGCGCATGGCCGCGTACCAGCCGAGGCCCTTCTCGCGACGCTCCGCACCGAACTTGGCGTCGATCTTGCGCTTGACACGGAAGTTCAGAAGAACCATGTCGCCGATCGCGAGCAGCATGTAGCCCCACAGGCCGACCATCGCGTACAGCTGCACCGCGGGGATCGGAGTCAGGTTGAGCAGGATGACCAGCAGCATCGCCGCCATCAGCCACTCTGAGATGTGCCAGCCGGCATCCACGTAATCGCGGACCCAGCGCCGCTGCGGCCCCTTGTCGCGGGCGGGCAGGTACTTGTCCTCGCCGTTCTCCATGCCGACGCGGGCACGATCGCGGCGGGCCTGCAGGTCGGCCTTGGCGGCGGCGCGGGCCTCCTTGGTGTTGGCGACCAGCGGGCGGCGGTTCGCGGCCTCGCGCTCGGCGCGCGTCGGCGTCGCGCGACCCTTGCCCGCAGCGGGCGTCTCAGGGGCGTCGTCGTTGGCGGGAGTGGAGTTGGGCACGTTCGACCTCAGTTCGGAATTCGGGTTCCCCTTAAGATTACTCGCATGACCTCGCCTGCACCTTCGAGCCTTCCCACAACAGAAGCCGCCATCCTCGAGGCGGTCGCCCTCGGCATCCCCGCAGCCCTCTCCGATCTCGGTGCGCTGGTGCGCATCCCCGGCATCGCGTGGCCGGCGTTCGACCAGACGCAGCTCGAGCGCAGCGCGGATGCTGTCGCTGAGCTGGCCCGCGAAACCGGCGTCTTCGACGAGGTGCGCGTCCTGCGCGCGCATGTCGACGACACCGAAGAGCTCGGCCAGCCCGCTGTGCTCGCCACACGAGTCGCCAAGGGCGGCAAGCCGACGATCCTGCTCTATGCGCACCACGACGTGCAGCCGCCGGGAGACGACGAGCTGTGGCAGACGCCGCCGTTCGAGCCGACCGTGCGCGACGGGCGCCTGTACGGGCGTGGTGCCGCTGACGACAAGGCGGGCATCATGGCGCACATCGCGGCGCTGCGCGCGGCCGCCGAAGTGCTGGGCGACGACTTCGACCTCGGCGTCTCACTGTTCATCGAGGGCGAAGAGGAGTACGGCTCGCGATCGTTCGCGCGCTTCCTGCGCGACAATGCCGATGCGCTGCGCGCGGACGCCATCGTCGTCGCCGACTCAGGCAACCTCGACTCCCACACACCGGGGCTGACCGTCTCGCTGCGCGGCAACGCCCGGTTCACACTGACGGTGCGCACCCTGGAACACGCCTCGCACTCCGGCATGTTCGGTGGAGCGGTGCCGGATGCCATGATGGCCGCGGTCACGCTGCTGGCGACCCTGTGGGACGCGGACGGCGCCGTCGCCGTGCAAGGAATGACCGCACGCGAGGGCGACACGCCGGCGTACTCGGAGGAGACCCTGCGCGGCGAGACCGGTCTGCTGGAGGGCGTCTCTCCCATCGGCCGTGACGACATCCTGGGGCGGATCTGGAACAAGCCGTCCATCACGATCACCGGCATCGATGCGACCAGCGTCGCCCAGGCGTCGAACACGCTGCTGCCAGAGGTGAGCGTGGTCATCAGCGCCCGCGTCGCGCCTGGCCAGCACGCCAAGGATGCCTTCGCGGCCGTCGAGGCACACCTGCGCGCGCACGCTCCGTTCGGGGCGGAATTGACCTTCACCGATGTCGATCTGGGTGACGGCTTCCTCGTCGACACCTCGGGGTGGGCGGTCGAGCTGACCCGCGGAGCGATGGCCGACGGGTACGGCGTGGACGCGGTCGACCTGGGGGTGGGCGGGTCCATCCCGTTCATCGCGGATCTCGTCCGGGAGTTCCCGGGTGCGCAGATCCTCGTCACCGGGGTCGAGGACCCGCACTCCAGGGCGCACAGCCCGAACGAATCCCTGCATCTCGAGACGTTCCGCAACGCGGTGCGCACCGAAGCGCTGCTGCTGGCGCGCATGAACGCCCACGACGCGGCATCCTGATACGTCCGGTGGTGCGCGGACGGTCCGCCCGTCCGCGCACGACCGGCGGTAGGATCGAGCGTGAGCAGCAGTCCGTGCTGCACGTTGCAAGGAGCTGAGATGAGCGACACCACACTGACCCCTGAGACCACCGCCGCACACGGCGTGTCCCTCACGGCCACTGCCGCGCAGAAGGTGAAGAGCCTTCTCGAGCAGGAGGGCCGCGATGACCTCCGCCTGCGCGTCGCCGTGCAGCCGGGCGGATGCTCCGGCCTGATCTACCAGCTCTACTTCGACGAGCGCTACCTCGAGGGCGACGAGACGGTCGACTTCGACGGCGTCGAGGTCATCATCGACAACATGAGCGTCCCGTACCTCGACGGCGCGTCGATCGACTTCAAGGACACGATCTCCGAGCAGGGTTTCACGATCGACAATCCCCAGGCCGCAGGCAGTTGTGCCTGTGGTGACAGCTTCCACTGACCCGATTCAACCTGCGTGGTTGGCATGAATCGGGTGTGAGGTTGCCCTAGACTTGGGTTTGCTCCTGTCCGAGATCTGAAAGGTGCATCGTGCCCTCGAAACGCCGCCTTCGTTGGGCCGCACTCCCGCTGGGAGTAGCGGCAGCTGTGGTCCTGGCGGGATGTACTCCCACCGAACTCCATGGGTTCCTCCCAGGCTTCGTCGCAGACGGCACGCCGGCCACGAACCAGACGGACCGCGTCGCCGGTCTCTGGGTCACGTCGTGGATCGTGCTTCTGATCGTCGGCCTGATCACCTGGGGGCTGATGGGCTGGGCGCTCGTCATGTACCGCCGCCGCAAGGGCCAGACCGGCCTGCCGGTGCAGCTGCGGTACAACATGCCGATCGAGATCCTCTACACGGTGATCCCGCTGATCCTCGTGCTCGCGATGTTCTTCTTCACGGCTCGCGACCAGACCGAGATCGAGACGCAGTGGGACGACCCCGACGTCGAGATCAGCGCGATCGCCAAGCAGTGGGCATGGGACTTCCAGTACGACGGCGAAGCGGAGGACAACTCCGACGCCGTGTGGACCATGGGTGTTCAGGCGCAGGCCGATGACAAGGGTGACATCGACCGCGAGTCGCTGCCGACCCTGGTTCTGCCCGTCGACAAGAAGGTCAAGATCGACCTGCAGTCGCGTGATGTCATCCACTCGTTCTGGATCATCGACTTCCTGTACAAGAAGGACATGTACATCGGGAAGGACAATTCCTGGTCGTTCATCCCGACGCGCGTCGGTGAATTCGACGGCAAGTGCGCCGAGCTCTGCGGCGAGTACCACTCGATGATGCTCTTCAACGTGAAGGTTGTCGAGCAGGACGAGTACGACGCCTACCTCGAGTCTCTGCGCGAGAAGGGCAACACGGGCGACATCACCGACGCCTACGATCGACTCAGCAATCTCCCCGGCACCGGCGCAAGCACGGGCGCTGAGGAAGAGGAGTAAGCCATGACCACCACAGCTGAACCCACCACTGCGCAGGGTGCTCGCCCGAACACGCTGCCGCCGCGTCAGGCCGCACTTCTCTCCTCCACTCGCGTGGAGCAGAAGGGCAACATCGTCGTCAAGTGGCTGACCTCCACCGACCACAAGACGATCGGGTACATGTACCTGATCGCCTCGGTGCTGTTCTTCCTGCTCGGCGGCGTGATGGCGCTCATCATCCGCGCGGAGCTGTTCGCGCCTGGCATGCAGATCGTGCCGACGAAGGAGCAGTACAACCAGCTGTTCACGATGCACGGCACGATCATGCTGCTGATGTTCGCGACGCCGCTGTTCGCCGGATTCGCGAACGCGATCCTGCCGCTGCAGATCGGCGCGCCCGACGTGGCGTTCCCGCGTCTGAACGCGTTCGCATTCTGGCTGTTCACGTTCGGCTCGATCATGGCCGTGGCCGGCTTCCTCACCCCGCAGGGTGCCGCCTCGTTCGGATGGTTCGCCTATCAGCCGCTGGCCAACGCGTCGTTCTCTCCTGGCGTCGGCGGAAACCTGTGGATGCTGGGTCTCGGCATGTCCGGTTTCGGCACGATCCTCGGTGCGGTGAACTTCATCACGACCGTGATCACGATGCGCGCACCCGGCATGACGATGTGGCGCATGCCGATCTTCTCCTGGAACACGCTGATCACCAGCCTGCTGATCCTGATGGCGTTCCCTGTGCTCGCCGCGGCGATCCTGGCCGCTGCCGCTGACCGCATCCTGGGTGCGCACATCTACGACGTCGCCAACGGCGGTGTGCTGCTCTGGCAGCACCTGTTCTGGTTCTTCGGACACCCTGAGGTCTACATCATCGCGCTGCCGTTCTTCGGCATCGTCTCCGAGATCTTCCCGGTGTTCAGTCGCAAGCCGATCTTCGGATACAAGACCCTCGTCTACGCGACGATCTCGATCGCCGCACTGTCCGTGGCCGTGTGGGCGCACCACATGTACGTCACCGGTGGAGTGCTGCTGCCGTTCTTCTCGCTGATGACCATGCTGATCGCCGTGCCGACAGGTGTGAAGATCTTCAACTGGATCGGCACGATGTGGCGAGGATCTCTGACCTTCGAGACGCCGATGGTGTTCTCGCTCGGCTTCCTGGTGTCGTTCGTCTTCGGTGGTCTCACCGGCGTGATCCTCGCATCGCCGCCGCTCGACTTCCACATCAGTGACACCTACTTCGTCGTCGCGCACTTCCACTACGTCGTGTTCGGCACCGTGGTGTTCGCCATGTTCGCCGGCTTCTACTTCTGGTGGCCGAAGTGGACGGGTCGCATGCTCAACGAGCGTCTCGGCTACATCCACTTCTGGATGCTGTTCATCGGCTTCCACATGACCTTCCTCGTCCAGCACTGGCTGGGTGTCGACGGCATGCCGCGTCGCTACGCCGACTACTCGACGTACGACAACTGGGAGTGGGGCAACCAGGTCTCCACATTCGGTGCGATCCTGCTCGGCGCCTCGATGCTGCCGTTCTTCCTGAACGTGTGGATCACGGCCCGCAAGGCGCCCAAGGTCACCGTCGATGACCCGTGGGGTTATGGTGCATCGCTCGAGTGGGCGACGTCCTGCCCGCCGCCGCGCCACAACTTCACGTCGATCCCGCGCATCCGCAGCGAGCGTCCCGCGTTCGATCTGAACCACCCCGAGGCAGCCGAGCACCCGGTGGCAGCACCTGCCGGTGCCGCAGCAGGAGAGGCCAAGTAAGACATGCGCAGCAATATCGTCCTCTGGTGGATCATCACGGTCTTCTTCGTGATCGCATCCGCGGTCTACACCATCTGGAGCCTGGTCGACCCGTTCCACGGCTACGTCGAGTGGGTCGGCACGATTGCCCTGCTTTTCGTGGCTCTGATGGGCGCCATGATCGCCATCTACCTGCGTAAGACGCACCGTGCGCAGGGTGGTGAGCTGCCCGAGGACGTCCTGACCTCGGACATCGACGACGGTGACCCCGAGTTGGGCGAGTTCAGCCCGTGGTCCTGGTGGCCGATCGTGCTCGCCGGGTCGGCGATGGTGTTCCTCATGGGCCTCGCGGTCGGACACTTCCTGCTCCCGATCGGTCTGGCACTCTTCGTCGTCGCGATCGTCGGCTGGGTGTACGAGTACTACCGCGGAAACTTCGCGCGCTGATCTGAGATTCTAAGAAGACCCCCGCAGCCTCGGCTGCGGGGGTCTTCTGTCTGTGGCGGTGCTCGCTGTCAGACGGTGACCTCGAATACGTTGTGGAACGGTGTCTGCGCTGCGATGCGGAAGCCGCTGAACCCCGCAGCCTCGGTGATCTCCCGAATGCGGGTGGGACCGGCCTGAGTGCCCAGTGCGGCCCGCCCCCGCTGGGCGAGGGACGACGGGGTGCAGAGCAGAGTGCTGAAGCCGTAGTAGGCGCGTCCGACCGGATTCAGGTTGTCCTCTACGTGGTCGCCGGCTGCAGGTTCGACGATCAGCCAGGTGCCGTCGTCGGCCACGGCCCGGCGCGCCGCGCGTGCCGCAGCCGCCGGGTCGCCCATGTCGTGCAGGGCGTCGAAGGTGGTGATCAGGTTGTAGGGGCCGTCTGCGCCCTCATCGGCGTTCGCGACCCGGAACTCGACGCGGTCGGAGACGCCGGCGATCCGGGCGCGATCGCGCGCGGCATCGACGGACTCCGCATGGAAGTCGGTCCCGACGAACCGGGATGCCGGAAACGCCCGCGCCATCAGGATCGTCGCCGCCCCGTACCCGCAGCCGACATCGATGACGCGTGCTCCGGCGTGCAGCCGGGCCACGACCCCGCTCAGCGCCGGGAGCCAGTCCGTCACGAGGTGCGCCGAGTAGGAGGGCAGGAAGAACCGCTCGCAGCCCTCGTGCACGTCTGTGTTTCGCTCGTCCCAGCCGTATGCGCCATCGTCTGAGGCCGCCTCGATCACCGTGGGCGCTCCGCGCAGGGTGCCGAAGGCGATCTGGAACAGTCCGGGCAGAAAGACCGGACTGGCCTCGTCAGTCAACGCGACAGCCTGTTCGGGCGGCAGCGTGTACCGGGTGCTCTCCGGGTCGTAGAGCACGTACTCGCCGGCGGCCTGCGCATTCAGCCACTCGCGGGTCAGGTGGAGTTCCGAGCCGCTCCGGGCAGCGAGCTCCGCGGCGGTGGCCGGGCCGTACTGCGCGAGGGCGCGGTACCAGCCCAGTCGGTCACCCATCACCACCAGTGCGGTGTTCATGGTCGCTCCGATCTCGCCGACGGCACGGAAGACGAACTGCATCAGTCTGTCCTGGTCGACGGGAGTCGTCTGCTCAACTGTGGTCATGATCGATTCCTCTCCTACGCGGCGTGCGGATGGAACTTCGCCGGTGAGATGAGCATGCGCTCCGTGGCCGGGCGTCCACATGGGGCACAGGCCCCATCTTCGAACGGTCTCTGTTCCGCACAGCCCAGTTGCTGAGAGAATGGAGCCGGCTCCGGGGTGACCGGGGTTCGGGGTCATCGATGGAGATCGAGTCGACGGGTGCGCAGTCCCAGCCGCGACGGGCCGAAGTGCTCGCCGCGATCTCGACTGCGATCGATCTCGGTCTCGGCCAGCCCATGGACCACATGCTCCGATCGGCCCTGATCGCGACGCGGCTCGCAGATCGACTCGGCCTGAGCGCCGACGAGCGCGCGGCGACCTACTACGCGACGCTGGTGTCGTGGATCGGCTGCCATGCCGACTCCCACGAGTACGCCGGCATCTTCGGTGACGACATCGCCGTACGCGCGGTCAGCTACTCGGTGGATTGGGCGGGGCTTCCGTTCGCCGGCCTGCTGATGCGTCAGGTGGGACGGGGCAGGCCCGCTCCCGAGCGCGCGCTGGCGGTCGCGAAGCTCTTCGCCCGATCTGGCCGCGACTTGGTCGGGATGATGCGCTCGCACTGCGCATCGGCCACCGCGCTGGCGTCGGAGATGGGCCTGTCCGACAGGGTCGGCACGGCCCTGCAGTACACCTTCGAACGCTGGGACGGCCGTGGAGCCCCGCACGGGGCGCGCGGCGAGCAGCTGGCGATCGAGATGCGGGTGGCGCAGCTCGCCGACGTCGCGGAGGTCTGGCTGCGGCTGTGGGGTGAGGACGCGTGCCGCGAGATGGTCCGTGAGCGACGCGGGCGCCAGTTCGACCCCGAGGTCGCGGATGCCTTCCTCGGGGAGGTGTGGTCGGGGATGCTGGAACTCGAGGACGTATGGTCGGCAGCTCTTGCTGAGGCGCCGGACGATGATCGGGTACTTGGGCCCGAGGAGCTCCACCGGCTGGTTGTGGCGGCAGGCGACTTCGCGGATGCGAAGTGCCCGTTCACTCTCGGTCACTCACGCGGGGTGGCCGGGCTCGCCGCGGCGGCGGGGGAGACCCTCGGCTTGGATCCGGTGTCGATCGGCCGGCTGCGTCGCGCCGGGCATCTGCACGATCTCGGCCGCATCGGGGTGAGCAACGCGGTGTGGGAGAAGAGCGCGCCGCTGTCGGGATCGGACTGGGAACGGGTGCGACTCTATCCCTACCTCACCGAGCGGGTGCTCCGGCGCGTCGGCGGCCTGGGCGCGGAGGCGACGCTCGCCGCGTCGCACCGCGAGCGTCTCGATGGCAGCGGGTATCCGCTTGGTCTGCGGGCTGTCGACCTGAGTCCAGCGCAGCGCCTGCTCGCGGCGGCCGACTGCGCGCACACCTGGCGCGAAGCGCGTCCCCATCGCGCCGCGCGTGCCGATGCGGACGTCGTACGGGGTCTCCGTGAGCAGGCTCGCGAGGGCCGCCTCGATCCAGAGGCGGTGGATGCTGTCATCGCCGCGCTCGGGCAGCCGGTCTCCGGACGCCCCGCCTGGCCTGACGGCCTCACTACCAGGGAGGTCGAGGTGCTCCGGCTGGTGGCGCGAGCATCGTCGAATCGTGAGATCGCGGCGGAGCTCGTCGTGGCCGAGAAGACGGTGCGCAATCACATCGAGCACATCTACGCCAAGCTGGGCGTGTCGAATCGGGTCAGTGCGGGGCTCTACGCCTCGGCACACGGCCTCGCGCAGGAGTTTCCACACCCCCGCGGCTGAGGGTCGGCGCACCGGGAGCGCAGAGATGAGGCGGTCGCCCCATGTGCCGCCTCGGTGTGCTCAGCGACACTGTGGCAAGGCGGCTCATTCGATGACCGCCTCATCGCAGGGAAGGTGAGAAGGATGACATCCACACCACGGGCAGCGGTCAGAGCTCTGGAACTCGACCCGCAGCTCCCACCGGGGGATGACGAGCGATTCGTCGGATTCGGCGTGATGGGGCTTCCGTTTCGCAGCGGCTGGTGTCTGGCGCTGCGAAGCTGGGCCGCGACGACGATCGGACCGCCGTACCGGGCCGTGTACGTGCAGAACCCCGCGGGGGAATGGACGATCCAGACCGAGGCTCCGCCCGATCAGAGCTGTCCCCGCTACCTGTCTGCAGCAGCGACCGAGATCCCCAGTCCGAAGCCGATCGACGTGACCTGGCTCGACGCGCACACGCTGCAGGTGCGATTGGGCGATGAGCTGGACTGGACGATGAGCCTCGGCGACAAGCCGGCCACGAGAATTCTGCGCGCTGTCTCGAGCGTCGTACCGGATGCCTGGTGGGCCAGCAACGCGGTCCTCGCGGGCATGGGCGCGACGGCGGGACCGATGCTGAACGCCGGGCGCGTGCGGCTGCAAGGTGAAGTGCCGAACCGGCAGTGGTTTCAGGCTGCTCCGAACCTGGTCTGGCCGATCCGGTCGGCGTCGGCGCGCTGGCGCGGAACGGATCTCGGAGAGATCGGCCGACGGCATCCGCAGTCCCACCTGGCCGACCTCTGGCTGCCGCAGCAGGGTCTGTTCTACGTGGGTTCGGCCGTGTTCGAGCGTCTCGATCCGACGCGCCACGTGCGCCCAGCCCTCACCGGCCTCGGGAGCCGATGATCGACGTCAGGCGCGGGTGCGCACGCGGGGCACGCCGGTGCGCGGATCGATGGGACGACGGTGGACGCCGTCGTGATCCTCGATGGGATAGCCCTCGCGCACCCAGTACTCGAACCCGCCGATCAACTCGCGCACCGAGTATCCGAGCTTCGCGAATTCGAGGGCTCCCTTCGCCCCCGCGTTGCAGCCAGGGCTCCAGCAGTACACGACCACCTCAGCATCCACTGGGATCTCCTGCGGCGCGCGCTCGGCGATCTCGCGATAGTGCATGTGCACGGCGCCACGGATGCGTCCCTGCGCCCACGCCTCGTCGGATCGCACGTCGATGACCACGATCTGCTCGCCTGCCTTCTGTGCGGCGTACAGGTCGCTTCCATCGGTCTCGTAGGCGAGCTTGGCGGCGAAGAACTCCTGGCGATCGATCATGCCTTCAGGCTACGCCGCAGCATCCGCCGCCCCGCGTTGTATGACGAAGGGCCCCGTCCAGATGGACGGGGCCCTTCGTGTGGGGGAGCGGCGAGTTACTCGCCGTCCTCAGACTTCTTCTTGCGCGGACGCTTTGCCGGTTCCGTGGCGATCACAGAGCTCGGCGTGTTCGGCGTCTCACCGATGCTGGGATCGGCCGGCTCGATCTGGTCCTCGGAGGTGACGCCTGCGCGCTGGTGCGCACCGGCGATCTCCTCGGCCTCGATCTCGTCATTGTGCGCCAGCGTGTGCTGCTGGTGCGCATCGGCCTCGTCGATCTCTGCCTGGGTGAGCGGCAGCAGACGGTCCTCGAAGAACCAGCGGGACATCGCCGAGCGCAGGTTCTGCGTCCACGAGATGCGGCCCTTGGCGTTGGGACGCACCACGAGCGGCTCGTAGACCTCGTAATCGATGAGCTTCCAGCGGTCGTACACATCGACCGGCTGGTGAACCTCGACGTACTCGCCGCCGGGAAGCCGCACGATGCGACCGGACTCGTAGCCGTGCAGCACGATCTCGCGGTCCTTCTTCTGCAGCGCGATGCAGATGCGCTTCGTGATGAAGTACCCGAGCACCGGACCGACGAACAGCAGCGCCTGGAGAGCGTGGATGACGCCCTCCATCGTGAGCATGAAGTGCGTCGCGATGAGGTCGGACGACGCTGCTGCCCACAGCACGGCGTAGAAGGTGACGCCGGCAGCGCCGATGGCGGTGCGGGTCGGGGCGTTGCGCGGACGGTCGGCGATGTGGTGCTCGCGCTTGTCGCCGGTGACCCACGCCTCGATGAAGGGGTAGAGCGCGACGACGACGATGAACAGACCGAGGACGGCCACAGGGATCAGGATTCCGAACGACCAGGTGTGATCGAGGAAAACGACATCCATGTGCGGCGGGGCCAGGCGCAGAGCACCGTCGGCGAAGCCGATGTACCAGTCCGGCTGAGTTCCGGCCGAGATGGGTGATGGGTCGTAAGGACCGTACTCCCAGAACGGCAGGATCTGGAAGAACGAGGCGATCAACACGATCACGCCGAAGACGATGAAGAAGAAGCCACCCATCTTGGACATGTACACCGGCATCATCGGGTAGCCGACGACGTTGTCGTTCGTGCGGGCGGGCCCGGCGAACTGGGTGTGCTTGTTGATGACCATCAGCATCAGGTGCAGCACCAGCATGCCGATCAGGATCAGCGGCAGCAGCAGGATGTGCAGCGTGTACAGGCGGCCGACGATGTCGTTGCCGGGGAACTCACCGCCGAAGAGCAGGAACGATGTCCAGGTTCCGATCAGCGGGAGGCCCTTGATCATGCCGTCGATGATGCGCAGGCCGTTGCCCGAGAGCAGGTCGTCGGGGAGCGAGTAGCCGGTGAAGCCCTCGGCCAGAGCGAGGATGAACAGCACGTAGCCGATCACCCAGTTCAGCTCGCGCGGCTTGCGGAACGCGCCGGTGAAGAACACGCGGAGCATGTGGATGCCGATGCCGGCGATGAAGACGAGTGCTGCCCAGTGGTGGATCTGGCGAACCAGGAGACCACCGCGGACATCCCACGAGATGGTCAGAGCCGACTCGAAAGCGGCCGACATCTCCACACCGCGCATCGGCGCGTACGCACCGGTGTAGTGCGTGGGAACCATGGATGCCTGGAAGAAGAACGTGAGGAAGGTTCCTGACAGGAACACCGCCACGAAGCTCCACAGCGCGATCTCACCCAGCATGAACGACCAGTGGTCGGGGAAGATCTTGCGACCGAGCTCCTTCACGAAGCCGGAGAGGCTGGTGCGCTCGTCGATGTAGTTCGCCGTCGCTCCGATGAAGCGTCCGCCGAGCGGCTTCTGCTGCTTGGTGTCCTCTTTAAGAGTTGCGGTACTCAATGACGCTCCCAGAAGCTCGGGCCGACAGGTTCGTGGAAATCGCTCTGCGCGACGAGGTAGCCCTCGTCGTCGACAGCGATGGGCAGCTGCGGCAGCGGACGCGCAGCCGGGCCGAAGATGACCTTGGCGTGCTCGGTCACGTCGAACTGCGACTGGTGGCACGGGCACAGCAGGTGGTGGGTCTGCTGCTCGTACAGTGCAACAGGGCATCCGACGTGCGTGCAGACCTTCGAGTAAGCGACGATGCCGTCGTACGACCAGTCCTTGCGGTCCTCGGCTTCCTTGAGCTGCTCTGGACGCAGACGCATCAGCAGGACGATGGCCTTGGCCTTCTCCTCGAGGTAGCCGTCGCTGTGTCCGAGCTCCTTGAGGGGCTCAGGGATCACGTGGAAGGCCGAGCCGACCGTGACATCGGCGGCGCGGATGGGCGTGCCCTCCGGGTCGCGGGCCAGGCGCATGCCCTTGTCCCACATCGTGTGGCTGAGCAGCACGACGGGCTCACCGGCGACGGGGTTCTCGGGGGTGTTGAACGGGGCGAGACCGCGGAACAGCGTGATGCCGGGCACGACCGAGGCGACGACGGCGACGATCAGCGAGTTGCGGATCATCTTGCGACGGCCGAAGCCGGAGTCCTCGTTGGCGTCGGCGAAGGCCTGGATCGATGCCTCGCGCGTCGTGTCGCGACCACGGGTGGGGTGACGGTACTCGATGTACTCCTTGTCGGACATCAGAGCCTTCGACCAGTGGATCGCGCCGATGCCGATGGCCAGCAGCGCGAGGGCGATGCCGATGCCGATGTACATGTTGTTCTGCCGGATATCGATCGGCAGTCCGCTCTCGATCGGGAACAGCATGTAGGCGGCGACCGCCCAGATGCTGCCCGCGAGCGACAGGTAGAAGAGCGTGTAAACCGTGCGCTCCGCCGTCTTCTCGATCCGCGGGTCCTTGTCGGTCATCCGCTCACGATGCTGGGGCAGACCCGGATTCTGCGCAGGATCGCTGACTGCGACGCCCAGCCCCGGTGAGGGCTGGTAGGCCCTGTCCAGAGCCTTCGTGTCGTCGTCGTGTGCCATGGTGCTCCTCGTACGTAACTCTTCGATGAAAGTGCGTCAGTTGGACTTCGCCGTGATCCACACGGTGAGGGCGACGAGCGCGCCGATTCCGAAGATCCAGATGAACAGGCCCTCGGAGACCGGCCCAAGCGAACCGAGCGTGAAGCCGCCGATCGGGACGGTGTTCTGCTGCCAGACGAGCGCGGCGATGACATCGCGCTTGTCCTCGGTGCTGAGGTTCATGTCGCCGAAGACGGGCATGTTCTGCGGACCGGTGACCATGGCCGCGTAGATGTGCAGTGCGCTGGTCGAGGTCAGCGCGGGGGCGTACTTGCCCTCGGTGAGCGCACCACCGGCGGCGGCGACGTTGTGGCACATGGCGCAGTTGATGCGGAACAGCTCCGCACCGTGGGCGATGTCGACCTCGTCCTTGGCGTTCTCCGGGTTCGCCTCGCCGGCGGTCACCCAGTCCTCGGGGTATTCCGGTCCAGGGGCGACGGACTGCACGTAGGCGGCCATCGCGCGGATCTGCGCCTCGGTGAACTGCGCCGGCTTCTGCGGAGCCTGCGGCCCCTGCATCTGCAGTGGCATGCGGCCGGTGGCCAGCTGGAACTCGACGGACAGCTCGCCGACGCCGATCAGGCTCGGGCCTTCCTCTGTTCCCTCGAGGTTCATGCCGTGGCAGGTGGCGCAGTTCGCGGTGAACAGCTTCTGGCCGTCTTCGACGGTCAGCTCAGTCGATGCGGCGGTCTGCGCGTCGGTGGTGGATGCCATCGCTGCTGATGCACCGGCGTAGACGCCTCCGGTGAGCAGCAGTCCGGCGCCGATCAGGGCAGCAGCGGCGAGTGGGCTGCGACGACCGCGCGAGCGGTGCTTCTTCTCTCGTGCCATTTCGAAAAATCGCTCCGCTCTTATTTCAGGAAGTAGATGACGAAGAACAGGGCCACCCAGACGACGTCGACGAAGTGCCAGTAGTACGACACGACGATCGAGGAGGTCGCCTCCTTGTGGCCGAAGTTCTTGACCGCGTACGCGCGCCCGATCACGAGCACGAAGGCGATGAGGCCACCCGTGACGTGCAGGGCGTGGAAGCCGGTGGTGATGTAGAACGCCGAGGCGTAGGAGTTCGCGCTGATCGGCAGACCCTCGGCGACGAGCTGGGCGTACTCCCAGACCTGGCCGCTGACGAAGATCGCACCGAGGGCGAAGGTGAGCCAGAACCACTCGACCATGCCCCAGCCGAACAGGCGACGGCGGCCGGCCAGGTTCAGCTGGCCCTTGGCGATGCGGTACGGCTGCAGGTCCTCTGCGGCGAACACGCCCATCTGGCATGTGAACGACGATGCGACGAGGATCGCGGTGTTCACCGCGGCGAACGTCACGTTCAGGAGTTCGGTCTCCTCTGCCCACATTGCGGGGGAGGTGCTGCGCAGGGTGAAGTAGATCGCGAAGAGTCCCGCGAAGAACATCACTTCACTGCCGAGCCACACGATGGTGCCGACAGCGACCGGATTGGGGCGCTTGATGGTTCTTGCCGCCGGGGCATACGTCGCTGAGGTGGTCACCCGTCCATTATGGCCGATTCTTCGCCGCGATTCTTGCACCTGGGTGACCTGTTTCGCTGTTCCAGCACTTAGGGGAACCTAAGAAGATCCTGCGAATCCGCCTGATTTAGCTGGGAATCCCCAGATGGCGCGCCAGTCCCCAGACCATCGCGTCTCGTCGGTCGCGTCATATCGAAACGCCAACTTTCCACACGCCGTTAGGATCGCAGGCATGGCTGACTCCCTCACCTGGCCCGATCTGCTCACCACGCTGCTGCAGCGACGCGACCTCAGTGTGTGGGAGTCGACGTGGGCGATGCGCCAGGTGATGCAGGGCAAGGTGTCCGACGCCCAGCTGGCCGGCTTCCTGATCGCGCTGCGCGCGAAGGGCGAGACGATCGACGAGGTGGTCGGCTTCCGTGATGCCATCCTCGAGGCGGCGGTGCCGCTGCCCGTGTCGTCCGACGTGCTCGACATCGTCGGCACCGGCGGGGACCGCGTCGGCACGGTCAACGTCTCGACGACTGCGGCAGTGATCGTCGGCTCCATCGGCGTTCCCGTCGTCAAGCACGGCAACAGGGCGGCGAGTTCGTCCTCTGGGGCCTCCGACGTGCTCGCGGCTCTCGGGCTTGACATCTCCCTTGACCCTCAGCGCGTGGCATCCGTTCTGGAACGCACCGGCATCACCTTCGCGTGGGCCGCGGCATTCCACCCCGGCTTCAAGCACGCCTCTGGTGCTCGCGCGGCCCTCGCGGTGCCGACCGTCTTCAACATGCTCGGTCCGCTGTGCAACCCGGCGCGCGCCGAGGCCAATGCCGTCGGCGTGGCCCAGATCGATCGGGTGCCGCTGATCACCGGCGTCTTCCGCACACGCGGCGCCACAGCGCTGGTCTTCCGCGGCGACGACGGACTGGACGAGCTCACCACGACGGGGCACAGCAGGATCTGGGAGGTCGCCCGCGGCGACATCCACGAGCACGATCTGGATCCGCGCGACATCGGCATCCCGCTGGCTGATCTGTCTGACCTGCTGGGCGGTTCGCCGGAGCACAACGCGGCCATCCTGCGTCGCACGCTGGGGGGTGAGTCCGGAGCTGTCAGGGACATCGTGCTGCTGAACGCCGCCGCAGGGATCGTCGCCTACGAGCTCTCCCACGACTCGACGCTCACCCAGGTGCCGATCGTCGAGCGCCTGCGAGACGGATACGCGCGTGCCGCGGCCGCCGTGGACGACGGTCGCGCTGCGGCGAAGCTCGAGGAGTGGATCACGGTGACGCGGGAGTCGCAGCCGATCTGATCGGCGCCGGACAGGAGCAAGTGATGGATGCCGTCGAAGCACTTCTTGAGATCGCGACGCTCCTGGAGCGCGAGCGCGCATCCCGCTACCGCGCCAAGGCATTCCGGCAGGCGGCCGATGTGCTCGCCGGCCTTCCTGCCGACGTGCGCGACGACCCGACCAGGCTGCGGGCGCAGAAAGGGATCGGCGCATCCACGTTCGAGGTGATCCGGCAGGCTCAGCGGGGCGACACTCCTGATTACCTCGTCGAGCTGCGCGGGGTCGTGGAGCCGGAGCTGCGTTCCGCTCTGCGCGCGCAGCTGCGGGGTGACCTGCACAGTCACACCGATTGGTCCGACGGCACGACGTCAATCGAGACCATGGTGGCGGCAGCCCGCGCGCTTGGTCACGAGTACCTGGCGATCACCGACCATTCCCCGCGCCTGCGGGTGGCGCGCGGTCTCTCGGCCGAGCGGCTGCGCGAGCAGCTTCCGCTGGTGCGCGCGCAGTCCGGTTACGGCCTGACGGTGCTCGCCGGCATCGAGGTCGACATCCTCGAAGACGGCGCTCTCGACCAGACGCCGGAGCTGCTCGGCGAACTCGACATCGTCGTGGCCTCCGTCCACTCGAAGCTGCGCATGGAATCCGGGCCGATGACGCGGCGGATGCTGGCGGCCGTCGCGGACCCGCACGTGAACGTGCTGGGGCACTGCACCGGTCGGCTCGTGCAGGGGGAGCGGGGGACGCGTCCGCAATCCGAGTTCGACGCGCGAGCGGTGTTCGCCGCCTGCGCCGAGCACGGCGTCGCCGTGGAGATCAACTCGCGTCCTGAGCGTCAGGACCCGCCCGACGACCTGATCGCGATCGCGCTCGAAGAGGGATGCCTGTTCTCGATCGACTCGGACGCGCACGCCCCTGGGCAGCTCTCACTCCTCGACCACGGCGCGCAGCGCGCCGAAGCCGCAGGCGTGCCCGCTGAGCGCATCGTGACGACGTGGGGGCTGGAGCGGCTGCGGGCGTGGGCTGCCGGCTGAGCAGGGCCGCTGGGGTGGACAGCTGAGTCGGTTCAGCTGACGGACGCTATGGCGCTGAGGGCGCGGGTCATCGAACCGCCGAGGTTCCACTTCTCTGCGAGGGCTTCGGCAGCATCTGTCTCGGCCGGGTCGAGGGGGCGCAGTCGCGTGCCCGGCGCTGCGATCTCGAGCGCGGTCGCGACGCGCACCACGGTGGGCGCGACGTCGAGGTAGCCGGCGGCTGCCTCGAAGCGGGCGGATGCTGACGCGCTGAGCTCGCCGTCGGCCACCGCCGCGCGGATGCCGGCGAGGTCGCCGTAGGTCTGCAGCAGCGTCGCCGCGCTCTTCTCTCCGACGCCCTTCACTCCGGGCAGCCCGTCTGACGCATCGCCCCGCATCGTCGCGAAGTCCGCGTACTGCGACGGCAGGACGCCGTACTTCGCGACGAGGGTCGCGTCGGTGATGATCTCGAGATTGCTCATGCCGCGCGCCGTGTAGATGATGCGCACGTCGCGGGCGTCGTCGACGAGCTGGAAGAGGTCGCGGTCGCCGGTGACGATGTCGACGGGGATCGTCGATCTGGTCGCCAGGGTGCCGATGACGTCATCTGCCTCGTGCTCGGCCACGCCGATGATCGGGATGCCGAGCGCGCCGAGCGCCTCGCGGATCAGCGGGATCTGCTGCTCCAGCGGATCGGGCACCTCTTCGACGTCGGGTCCAGCCGGCACGGCCTCGACCACGCGGTGCGCCTTGTAGCTCGGGATCAGATCGACCCGCCACTGCGGACGCCAGTCGTCGTCCCAGCAGGCGATCACCTGAGTCGGCTGATACAGCGTGACGAGCTTCGCCACGATGTCGAGAAGTCCACGCACGGCGTTCACCGAAGTGCCGTCCGGCGCCTTCACCTTGTCCGGCACTCCGAAGAAGGCTCGGAAGTACAGCGAGGCGGTGTCGAGAAGCATCAGTCGGTCCGTCACGGGATCAGCCTAGAACAGGGGGAGCGCGACGCGCCCTGGTTCTGATAATCTGAAGTGTCACCTGTGGCAGGCACCCGCGTGCCCGCGTGACATCGCAATCCAACATCCAACCGCTTCGAGCTCCATGCTGGCATGCCGAGCCTCGGGCCTGACTATCCATTCACAAGGACAACCCACTACATGACTAGCGCAACGACCGCCCCGGCCACCAAGCAGGTCGCGATCAACGACATCGGATCTGCCGAGGACTTCCTGGCCGCGGTCGAACTGACCATCAAGTCTTTCAACGACGGCGACATCATCGAGGGGACGATCGTCAAGATCGACCGCGATGAGGTTCTGCTCGACGTCGGTTTCAAGACCGAGGGTGTCATCCCCTCCCGTGAACTCTCCATCAAGCACGATGTCGACCCCAACGAGGTCGTCGCCGTCGGCGACCAGGTCGAGGCCCTCGTTCTCCAGAAGGAGGACAAGGAAGGCCGGCTGATCCTCTCCAAGAAGCGTGCGCAGTACGAGCGCGCCTGGGGAGACGTCGAGAAGATCAAGGAGAACGACGGCGTCGTCACCGGCACCGTCATCGAGGTCGTCAAGGGTGGCCTCATCGTCGACATCGGCCTGCGTGGCTTCCTGCCCGCATCGCTCATCGAGCTGCGCCGCGTCCGCGACCTCACCCCGTACCTCGGTCAGGAGATCGAGGCCAAGATCCTCGAGCTCGACAAGAACCGCAACAACGTGGTGCTCAGCCGCCGCGCGCTGCTCGAGCAGACGCAGTCGGAGTCGCGCACCACGTTCCTGAACAACCTTCACAAGGGTCAGGTCCGCAAGGGTGTCGTGTCGTCGATCGTCAACTTCGGTGCGTTCGTCGACCTGGGTGGCGTGGACGGCCTCGTGCACGTCTCCGAGCTGTCCTGGAAGCACATCGAGCACGCCTCTGAGGTCGTCGAGGTCGGCCAGGAGGTCACCGTCGAGATCCTTGAGGTGGACCTGGACCGCGAGCGCGTCTCCCTGTCGCTGAAGGCGACGCAGGAGGACCCGTGGCAGGTCTTTGCCCGCACCCACGCGATCGGCCAGATCGCACCGGGCAAGGTCACCAAGCTCGTTCCGTTCGGTGCGTTCGTCCGTGTTGCGGATGGCATCGAGGGCCTCGTGCACATCTCCGAGCTCTCCAGCAAGCACGTCGAGCTGGCTGAGCAGGTCGTTTCGGTCGGCGAAGAGGTCTTCGTCAAGGTCATCGACATCGACCTGGAGCGTCGTCGCATCTCGCTGTCGCTCAAGCAGGCCAACGAGTCGGTCGACCCGCACGGCACCGAGTTCGACCCGGCCCTGTACGGCATGCTCGCCGAGTACGACGAGAACGGCGAGTACAAGTACCCGGAGGGCTTCGACGCCGAGACCGGTGCGTGGAAGGACGGCTTCGACACTCAGCGCGAGGCTTGGGAGCAGGAGTACGCTGCCGCCCAGGTTCGCTGGGAGGCTCACAAGGCTGCTGTCCTCAAGGCCGCCGAGGAAGAGGCTGCTGCCGGCGACGACTTCGCCGCTGCGCAGACCTTCACCAGCGACTCCGGCGCCGGCACGCTTGCTGACGACGAGGCTCTCGCGGCTCTGCGCGAGAAGCTCTCGGGCGGCAACAGCTGATCCAGCGCTCACCGCTGAGAACGGGCCGTCACTCACCTTCGGGTGGGTGGCGGCCCGTTCCGCATCCGGATGGAAGAATGAGCGGATGCCACTCATCGCACTGACCGGCGGCATCGCGTCGGGCAAATCGACCATCGCCCGCCGGCTCGCGGAGCTCGGTGCCGTCATCGTCGACGCCGATCAGATCGTGCGCGATGTGCAGGGGCCGGGATCGCCCGTGTTGGATGCCATCGCCGACGCATTCGGCGCGCAGATGCTGCTCGAGGACGGCGCGCTCGATCGCGCGGCACTCGGTACCAGGGTGTTCGGCGATGACGCCGCGCTGAAGCAGCTGAACGGCATCGTGCATCCCGCCGTCCGTGCGGAGTCGGCCAGGCAGTTCGCTGCCGCTTTCGCCGCCGATCCGAATGCCGTCGTCGTGTACGACGTGCCGCTGCTGGTCG
Organism: Microbacterium sp. H1-D42; assembly: GCF_022637555.1. Classification (NCBI taxonomy): domain Bacteria; kingdom Bacillati; phylum Actinomycetota; class Actinomycetes; order Micrococcales; family Microbacteriaceae; genus Microbacterium; species Microbacterium sp. H1-D42. The sequence goes on from NZ_CP093342.1 coordinate 1,446,247, forward strand.
AGGCGCGTGCGGATGACCCCTGGGACCTCATCGTCGTGGCGGACGCCCCGGCCGAGGTGCGCCAGCAGCGGCTCGTCGAGCTGCGGGGGATGGATGCCGAGGCCGCCCGCGCCCGCATCGCATCGCAGGTGTCGGATGCTGCGCGCCGCGAGATCGCCGATGTGGTCATCGACACGGCGGGCACGCTCGACGCGACGGTCGCGCAGACCGACGCGCTGTGGCGAACGCTGACGGCCACCGCATGATCGCCGAGTATCTCGCCGCCTATGACCGCCAGCTGCGAGGGGACGTGGAACTCGCCGGTGCGCACGACACAGCGTCGCTCGGGCCGCTCCGCGTCGCGGTCTTTCCCGGTGGCCAGGGCTTCATCGGCTATCAGCATCTCGGCGGAGCCGATGCCGATGGCGTCCGAGGCCTCGTCGACGCCGCACTCGCGCATTTCGCCTCTCTTCCCGGCATCCGATCGATCGAATGGAAGACCAGGGCCCACGACCACGCACCGGGACTGCATGACGCGCTGATCGCATGCGGATTCGTTCCGGAGGATGCCGAATCGATCATGATCGGGGAGGCGTCGCTGCTCGTGCAGGAGGTCGCCCTGCCGGACGGTGTGACGCTGCGCCGAGCACGCTCAGACGACGAGGTGATCGCCATGGAGCGGATGCACGGCATCGTCTTCGGTCATCGCGAGTGGCACGCCCGCGCGGACGAGATGATTCGGCGGCTCGCCGAGGACGAATCCATGGAGCTGTGGACGGCGGTCGTCGACGACGAGGTAGTCAGCGCCGGACGCCTCGAGCCCGTCGTCGGAACGGAATTCGCCGGGCTGTGGGGTGGTGCCACCCTGCCGCAGTGGCGGGGACGTGGCATCTACCGGGCGCTCACCGCGCAGCGCGCAATGGCGGCACTCGCCGGCGGCAAGACCTACCTGCAGTCCGACTCCACCGAGTTCTCCCGCCCGATCCTGGCCCGGGCCGGACTGGTGAAGGTCTCCACGACGACTCCCTACGTCTGGACCTCGCCGGTCTGCTGAGAGCGCTCGCTGCGCCGCCGTGCGCGCCGGCGGGTCATGACTACCGCCGCGATGACCAGGCCGACGAGCAGCAGCAGGGCGACGACGGGGAGGATGATCGCCGCGGCGGCCAGCGCGAAGGACGCGCCGTCCTCTGCTGTGCTGAGCACGGGAGCCGCAAGGCCGCCGCTGACGGTGTTCGCTGCCACGCGACCCGCGGCCTTCACCACGTGCACGACCAGGGCGATGATGATGCCGACGACGATCGGGATCCAGGTGTGGTCGGAGAAGAATGCGGACGGATCGTCGACCGCGACCGTCTGCGCACTGGTGCCGGCGCCGAAGGCGATGCCGCCAGCCGCCGGACGGATGACCGTCTGCACCACGTCGTTGATCGAGTCCAGCGCGGGGATCTTGTCCGCGACGATCTCCAGCACGAGCAGAGCGCCGATGATCCACAGGGCGATGTCGCTCGAGAGCCATGACCAGCCGGCCGGCAGCACGACGGCGGGGAGCAGTCGATCGGAGAGACCGAGCAGGAACAGCGGCATCCAGGCGTTGAGGCCCGCCGATGCTGCGAGGCTGCTGCCGATGATGAACTCGATCACGCGTTCACTCTAGGGCGCAACGTCGGTGACCCCTCGTAGGCTGGAGGGATGCAACCCACGCGCAGCGTCCGTCCCTTCGAGGTGGTCAGCGAGTACATGCCGGCCGGTGACCAGCCGCAGGCGATCGCCGAGCTCGCCGCACGCATCAACGCGGGCGAGACCGACGTCGTCCTGCTCGGTGCGACAGGAACCGGCAAATCCGCGACCACCGCCTGGCTCATCGAGCAGGTGCAGCGACCGACCCTCGTGATGGCGCACAACAAGACGCTCGCAGCGCAGCTCGCGAATGAGTTCCGCGAGCTCATGCCGAACAATGCGATCGAGTACTTCGTCTCGTACTACGACTATTACCAGCCCGAGGCGTACGTTCCGCAGACCGATACCTTCATCGAGAAGGACTCCTCGATCAACGCCGAGGTGGAGCGCCTTCGACACTCCACGACCAACTCGCTGCTGAGCCGCCGCGACGTGGTCGTGGTCTCGACAGTGTCGTGCATCTACGGTCTCGGCGCCCCCGAAGAGTACCTGCGTGCGATGGTGGCGCTGCAGGTGGGGGAGCGCTACGACCGCGATGCCCTGATCCGACAGTTCATCTCGATGCAGTACAACCGCAACGACGTCGACTTCTCGCGCGGCAACTTCCGCGTGCGGGGCGACACGATCGAGATCATCCCGGTGTACGAAGAGAGCGCGATCCGCATCGAGCTCTTCGGCGACGAGATCGAGGCGCTGTACTCGCTGCACCCGCTCACTGGCGAGGTGATCGCCAAGCTCGACGCCGTGCCGATCTTCCCCGCGTCACACTATGTCGCCGGCACGGATGTCATCCAGCGCGCCATCGGCACGATCGAGGCAGAGCTCGAGGGTCGTCTTGCCGAGCTGGAGCGCCAGGGAAAGCTGCTCGAGGCGCAGCGGCTGCGCATGCGCACCACATTCGATCTCGAGATGCTCCAGCAGCTGGGGTTCTGCAGCGGCATCGAGAACTACTCCCGTCATCTCGACGGACGTGAAGCCGGCGAGCCGCCGCACACGCTGCTGGACTTCTTCCCCGACGACTTCCTGCTGGTGATCGACGAGTCGCACGTGACCGTGCCGCAGATCGGGGCGATGTACGAGGGTGATGCCTCGCGCAAGCGCACACTGGTCGAGCACGGCTTCCGGCTGCCGAGCGCGATGGACAACCGGCCCCTCCGGTTCGACGAGTTCAAGAATCGCATCGGCCAGACCGTGTACCTCTCCGCGACGCCGGGCAAATACGAGATGGGGATCGCCGACGGCGTGGTCGAGCAGATCATCCGCCCCACCGGGCTCGTCGACCCCCACATCGTCGTCAAGCCGTCGAAGGGGCAGATCGACGATCTGCTCGAGGAGATCCGGATCCGGGTCGAGCGCGACGAGCGCGTTCTGGTCACCACCCTCACCAAGAAGATGGCCGAGGAGCTGACGGACTTCCTCGGCGAGCACGGCGTGCGGGTGCGGTATCTGCACTCCGACGTCGACACGCTGCGGCGCGTCGAGCTTCTCACCGAGCTGCGAGCCGGCGTGTACGACGTGCTGGTGGGCATCAACCTGCTGCGCGAGGGCCTTGACCTTCCTGAGGTTTCGCTTGTCGCCATCCTGGATGCCGACAAGGAGGGCTTCCTGCGCTCAGGCACGTCGCTCATCCAGACCATCGGGCGCGCGGCGCGCAACGTCTCGGGTGAAGTGCACATGTACGCCGACAACATGACCGACTCGATGGCGAAGGCCATCGAGGAGACCGATCGTCGCCGCGAGAAGCAGGTCGCGTACAACACGGCCAACGGCATCGATCCGCAACCCCTGCGCAAGCGGATCGCGGACATCACCGAGGTGCTGGCCCGCGAGGCAGCGGACACCGCCGACATGCGGGCGGGGCGCGGCAAGGCGGGCAAGAGCGGCAAGGGCAAGTCGCCGACACCGAACCTGCGGCGCACCGGGATCGCCGCTGAAGGGGCGCAGCAGCTCGAGGACACGATCACCGATCTGTCCGATCAGATGCTCGCCGCTGCCGCGGAGCTGAAGTTCGAGCTCGCCGCGCGCCTGCGCGACGAGGTGCAGGACCTCAAGAAGGAGCTGCGGGCCATGGAAAGGGCTGGGCACGCGTGACGAGATCGACTTCGCGGCGCGAGGCGGGAGATGACGGCTGATGGATGACGCGGGGATCGAACTCGCGGATCGGGTGCGCGCCCTGCTGATCGGGGAGCCGACGCTCGAGGAGAAGCGCATGTTCGGCACCCGCGCGTTCCTCGTCAACGGACGCATCCTCGTCGGCGCGCGCGGCGGCGGAACGCTGCTGGTGCGGCTCACCGACGAGCACGGTGCGGCGCTGCTGATCGAACCGGGGGTGCAGGTGGCGCTGATGGGTGCGCGCACGATGGGCACGCGCTGGCTGGATGTGGATGCCGGGGTGATCGAGGATGATGACGCGCTGATCGGCTGGATCGATGCGGCCCGCGAGGACAACGCCGCGGAGGGCGCGTCTCACGGAAGCGACGCCTGATCAGGGGCAGTACATCAGCGGCTTCGGACCGCTCCGGTCGATCGAGTGCAGGTTCATCGCCTTGCCGCACAGCGGGCAGGCCCGTTCCGCGCGCTCTTCAGCGCTGGGTGGCAGCGTGGACTCGTACGGTCCCACCGAGGCAGGCCCCGCGAATTTGATCAGATTGGTGTTGAACCATGCGTAGAGGCCACCGGCCTCGCGGATGCGGGTGCGCAGGGGAATGTGGTTCGGATCCTTCGCCATGATCATTAGTGTACTAACTATTTGTACATGAATATAATCGAGACATGACCACCGACGACGAGCTGCTCCTCCTGCAGAATCAGCTGTGCTTCGCGATGGTGACCGCAGCGCGGAACGTGGTGGCGATCTACCGCCCGATCCTCGAGCCGCTTGGCCTCACACATCCGCAGTACCTCGTGATGCTCGCACTCTGGGAACGCGCACCCCGGTCGCTCAACGATCTCGCCAGAGAGCTGGCCCTCGAACCGGCGAGCGCCTCACCGCTGGTCAAGCGACTCGAGAAGGATGGGCTGGTCGAGCGCACGCGCAGCACCGAGGATGAGCGCCGGCTCGACATCGGTCTCACCGCCGCGGGCATCGCGCTTCGTGAGCGGGCCCTGGACGTGCCCCGTGCGGTGATGGCGAAGGTCGGCGCCGACATCCCATCCGTGACAGCTCTGCGCGAGGCGTTGAAGCCGTTCGCGGGCCCCGCCCCCGTGGAACGCTGACCCGCACCGCCACCCTCGGCGGTCTCGACGGCGTGGCGCCTCCCTTAGGCTGTCAGCATGTCCGTCGATGTTGACCAGAACACCTCTGCGCCAGCATCCCCCCTCCCGGCTCCGGCGAGGCGGTGGGCGGTTCCGCTCGGCGTGATACTCCTCTTCATCATCGCGATGCTCGCCGCTGCGGTGGCAGGGCACCCGACTTTCACTCCGACCGGTTCGGGTCCACGGCCGCTCCCGATCTCCAGTGAGCATCAGACCCTGCCGCCGATGGCCAGCGGTCAGCCGAAACCGCAGCAGGGCGACGACACGATCCTGTTGATCCTCAGCATCCTGCTGCTGCTGTTCGTGCTCGCAGTGGTGATCACCGCGATCGTCCTGATCATCCGGGCGATCCTGCTGTACTGGCACGAGCGTCCGCTGCGCCGCCGCGACGCCGAGAACGCGGACGTCGATGGGCAGGCCGGCGTCGTAGCCGAGCCCGCGCCGGACGAGCCCACCGTGCGGCGCGGGATCGAAGCCGCCCGCGCGGCGATCGCCGCGCATCCGGATCCCACTGATGCGATCATCGCAGCCTGGATCGGACTGGAGCAGACAGCGGCCGACTCCGGGGTAGGGCGAGGTGCGAGTGAGACCCCAGCGGAGTTCACCCTGCGGATCCTGCTGCGCCGCCCCGGCATCGACGGCTCCGCCCGCGCCCTGCTGCGCCTGTATGAGGGCGTGCGCTTCGGAGGGCACACCGCAGACGAGACGATGCGTGCGCACGCCGCACGCGCCCTCGCCGAGATCGAGGAGGGCTGGCGGTGAGGCTGCTGGGAAGGATCGCGGTACCCCTCGGGCTCGGCGCGATCAGCATCCCCGTGCTGATCGCGCTCGGCGTGCAGGCCGAGTTCGCATGGGCGTGGGGCGCACTTCTCGCGGCCGTCGTCGTGATGTTCCAGCTGCGGATGCCGGATGACCCCCGCCTGGACGCGCCTGGCCGCAAGGACGAGCGGTCGTACGTCGGCTCCGACGTCTCCCGCCTGGCATGGGCGATCAACCTCAGCAGCGACTCCGTCAGCGAGGCCGTGACCCGTCGTGTGCGAGCGACGCTGCGCAGACGTCTCGCGCGACGGGGGATCGACCTCGACGACGAGGCACAGGCGGCCGCTGTCGAACAGCAGCTCGGCACGGGTCTCTGGGCCCGGCTGAACGGCCGCCGCACCAGCATCCAGGACATCCGCGACGCGCTCGCCGCTGCCGAAAGACTTGCCCCGTCAGAGACTGACGCGTTCCAGAGGGAGACCAGATCATGAACTTCGACGACATCGCCGAGACCGGGCGACGCATCCGCGGCGCGGTGGCCACCGTGGTGGTCGGCATGGACGACCCGCTCGAGATCGCGCTCGCGACGATCCTCGCCGGCGGGCATGTGCTCTTCGAGGATGTTCCAGGGCTCGGCAAGACTCTGGCGGCTCGCAGCCTGGCATCCGCCCTCGGCCTGTCGTTCCGCCGCCTGCAGTGCACGCCGGACATGCTCCCTGGCGACGTGACAGGGTCGTACGTCTACGCGCCGGACACCGGCGAGTTCGTGTTCCGCCCAGGGCCCATCTTCACCGGGCTGCTGCTCGCCGACGAGATCAACCGCACCACGCCGAAGACGCAGTCGGCGATGCTCGAGGCGATGGCAGAGCGACAGGTCACCGTCGAGGGCAACAGCTTCCCCCTGGAGGCGCCGTTCCATGTGATCGCCACAGCCAATCCCATCGAGTACGAGGGTACCTATGCGCTGCCGGAGGCGCAGCTGGACCGCTTCATGGTGCGACTGTCGGTGGGCTATCTCGACCAGCGTGGCGAGACAGAGGTGCTGCTCGGTCGGGTGCGCCGCCAGCAGGAGGCGACGCACGTCGATCCGGTGCTGGCCCCTGGCGAGCTGGCCCTGTTGCAGCAGGCGGTGGAGCAGATCCATGTCGACCCTGACGTCGCCGCCTATTGTGTGGCGCTGGCCGTAGCCACCCGCAGTGCGCAGCACGTGGCCGTCGGCGCGTCGCCTCGCGGTTCGCAGGCGCTGCTGCTGGTCGGTCGCGCCCTCGCCGCGCTCGACGGGCGCGACTACCTGCGCCCCGATGACGTCAAGCGCATCGCCGTCTCGGTGCTCGCGCACCGGCTCACGCTCACCCCGCAGGCCTGGGCACAGGGCATCGACCCGGCAGACGTGGTCCGCGCGCTCGTGAACACGGTGGCTGTGCCGCCGAGCATCGCCGCCGCGAGGGCGTGAGTGGTGGCATCCGACACTGCGTCGTCGCATCGGGGACAGGGACCGTGGCATCGGCGACCCAGCCCTGCGCTCTTCTTCGCCCTGATCGGCGTGGTCGGTGCGCTCGTGCTCGGCACCGTGCTGTCGCGTCCTGACATCATCGCCGTGGCGCTGCCACTGGCGCTGTGGTCGGCGCATGCGCTGCGGGTGCGGCTGGCTGATGCTGGGATCGACGTGCGGATCGAGCAGAGATCGGATGCTGAGGATGGCCACCTGCATGATGACATCGTCGTGACGACGGATGCGGAGATGGTCGAGCTCGCCGTCATCCAAGCGGAGCGGACGCGACGACGGCTCTTCGTCCCTGGCGTCGCGCGGGTGCGGGCGAACGCGCGGGCGATCCATTCCGGGCCGCTGCGCACGCTGGAGGTCGCCGCGCGGCCGATGGATGCCGACGCCGGCCTGCTCGGTGAACCGCAACCCGGTGTGTCCGTGACCAGAGCCGTGCCGCCGCTGGTGCGCCGCCTGCCGCGCACGCCCCTTGCACCACGGCTCACCGGGCTGCATGGCGGGCACGAGGGCATCCGCCCCGGCCAGGGCGGCGACTTCCGTGACATCCATCCCTTCGCGCCGGGCGACGAGCTGCGCCGCGTCGACTGGAAGGCGACTGCGCGCGCGGCCCGAAGGCCGGGCGAGCTGCTCATCAGGCGCACGAACTCGCTCAGCGATGCCTCCGCGGTCATAGTGATGGACACGGCCGATGATCTCGGGGCTGTCGTCGCCACCTGGGGCATGATCGATCTCGAGCGCAGCGGCGTGACCTCGCTGGATCATGCGCGCAGCGCCGCGCGATCGATCGCCGAGGCCACCATCGGCCAGGGTGACCGCGTCGCGTTCCACACGCTTGCGCAGGGCGGCAGGACGGTGCGCAGCGGCGGCGGCAGCCGACACCTGGCGCGACTGGTCGCCGAGATCGCCGCGAGCGGCCCAGCCGGCGACGATTCCCGGTTCCGGCGCACGCCACCGGTGCCGCAGGGGTCGATCATCTACGTGCTCTCGACGTTCTTCGACGGCGCAGCGGCTGAGATCGCACTGCGCTGGCGTGCGAGTGGTCACCGGGTGGTCGCCGTCGACATCCTGCCCGAGCTCGACCGTCATCGGCTCAGCGAGGAGCGCAGGCTCGCCCTGCAGGTGCTGCTGCTCGAGCGCCAGGACATGCTGCAGGGACTCGCGGAGTCCGGGGTCGAAGGGGTGCGCTGGGCGGACGACCCTGACGGAGCGCTGGCGGTGCTCGCCCGCATGGGCGCACACGCCATGGTGAGCGGAGCACGGCGATGACCCGCGGTGACCGGCTGTCTATCGGCGCGAGCATCCCTGGCTTCAGCCTGCCGGTGCTGGCGGTGCTCACCGCGGTCGGCGGCGCGATGCTGCTCGGTGTGCAGGGCGGGTGGCTCATCGCCATCGCCGTCATCGCCGTGATCGGGGTGATCCTGCCACAGGTCGGCGGGCTGTGGATGGCGGCCGGTGGTCTCATCATCGCGCTCGCGCTCGCACCACCTGATCCGGCGCGCACCGCCGTTGCCATTGCCGCCGTGCACCTGCTGCAGGTGCTGGGTTCGCTGTCGCTCACCATCCCGCTGCGCGCGCGCGTCGCGCTGCGGGCGCTGGCGCCGACCGGCATCCGCTTCGTCATCGTGCAGGCGATCGCGCAGGGCATCGCCCTCGCCGTCGGGATGCTTCCGCAGGTCGGGGCGCTGCCGCTGGCCGTCGTCGGGGGAGGGCTGGCGGTGCTGGTGCTGGTGGCCGGTGGAATCCACATGCTGCGCATGCGCCGCCAGGCGGCGTACCGCGTGCGGCCATGAGCACTGACTACTGGTCCTGAGTCCTGGTGTCGGTGGCCCCTCTTAGACTTGTCGGGTGCCCATTGTTCCCGTCCTTCCCTCTGCAAAGCTCAGTGTCCGCGGTGCCCGCGTGCACAACCTCAAGAACGTCGACATCGACATCCCCCGCGATTCGCTCGTGGTGTTCACCGGCCTGTCGGGCTCGGGTAAGTCGAGTCTCGCGTTCGACACGATCTTCGCCGAGGGGCAGCGCCGCTACGTCGAATCGCTGAGCGCCTACGCGCGCCAGTTCCTCGGCCAGGTCGATCGACCCGACGTCGATTTCATCGAGGGGCTGAGCCCCGCGGTCTCGATCGACCAGAAGTCGACCAACCGCAACCCGCGCTCGACGGTCGGCACGATCACCGAGATCCACGACTACATGCGTCTGCTGTGGGCGCGCATCGGCATCCCGCACTGCCCCGAATGCGGTGAGCGGATCCAGCGACAGACCGTGCAGCAGATCGCCGACCAGCTGATGGAGCTGCCGGAGCGCACTCGCTACCAGGTCGTCGCCCCTGTGGTCACGCAGAAGAAGGGCGAGTTCGTCGACCTCTTCAAAGAGCTCGGCGCCAAGGGGTACTCGCGGGCCATCGTGGATGGCGAGCTCATCCAGCTCGCCGAGCCGCCCAAGCTGAAGAAGAGCTACAAGCACGACATCGCCGTCGTGGTCGACCGGCTCGTGGCATCCGACGACATCCTCGGACGCGTCACCGACTCCGTCGAGACGGCGCTGGGCCTTGCAGGCGGCGTCGTGCAGGTCAACTTCGTCGACGAAGAGGGGGATGCTGCGTGGCAGTCGTTCTCCGAGAAGCTGGCGTGCCCCAACGGCCATCCGATCACGCTCACCGAGATCGAGCCGCGCACCTTCTCGTTCAACGCTCCCTTCGGCGCCTGCCCGGCCTGCTCAGGACTGGGCACGCGCATGTCGGTCGACGTCGACCTCATGCTCGGCGATGAGGACCTCTCGATCCGCGAAGGCGTCATCCTGCCGTGGACGACGCAGGGCAAGGGGCTGTTCCAGTACTACGAGCGACTGCTCGAGGGACTGGCGCAGGATCTGGACTTCTCGCTCGACACGCCTTGGAGTCAACTGCACTCCGACGTGCGCGAGGCCGTGCTTCGCGGCGACAACTTCAAGGTCAGCGTCAAGTGGAAGAACCGCTACGGGCGTGAGATGCGCTACACCTCTGGCTTCGAGGGCGTCGTGCCCTACATCGAGCGCCAGTACCTGCAGGCCGAGTCCGACACGCAGCGCGGTCGGTGGGGCGAGTACCTGCGCGAGGTGCCGTGCCCGGTCTGCGACGGCGCGAGGCTCAAGCCGGAGGTGCTGGCGGTCAAGGTGCACGGGCACTCGATCGCAGAGGTCTCGTCTCTCAGCCTCGCCGATGCCAGCACCTTCATGCACACCCTCGAACTGACCGACCGCGAAGCGAAGATCGCAGCTCAAGTGCTGCGTGAGATCCGGCTGCGGCTCGAATTCTTGCTGCAGGTCGGGCTCGCCTACCTCAATCTCGGACGCTCGGCAGGCTCGCTGTCGGGTGGCGAGGCGCAGCGCATCCGGCTCGCAACCCAGATCGGATCCGGTCTCACCGGCGTGCTGTACGTGCTCGACGAGCCGTCGATCGGTCTGCACCAGCGAGACAACCGGCGACTCATCGAGACACTGCTCAAGCTGCGCGACCTCGGCAACACGCTGATCGTCGTCGAGCACGATGAGGAGACCATCGAATCGGCCGACTGGATCGTCGACATCGGCCCCGGCGCCGGCGTCAACGGCGGAGCGGTCGTGCACTCCGGCCCGTATGCAGCCCTGCTCGAGGAGGCCGACTCGGTCACCGGCGACTACCTGGCCGGGCGGCGTGAGATCCCGACGCCGAGCAAGCGCCGCAAGATCGACAAGAAGCGGATGCTGAGCGTCGTCGGCGCCAGGGCGAACAACCTCAAGAACGTCACCGCCGATTTCCCTCTCGGTGTGCTCACTGCGGTGACCGGCGTGAGCGGGTCGGGCAAGTCGTCGCTGGTGAACGACATCCTCTACCAGGTGCTCGCGGGCCGGCTCAACGGCGCGCGCACCGTGCCCGGCAAGCACACCCGCGTCACCGGACTCGACAACCTCGACAAGGTGGTGCACGTCGATCAGGCGCCGATCGGCCGCACGCCGCGCTCGAACCCGGCGACCTACACCGGAGTGTTCGACCGCATCCGCACCCTGTTCAGCGAGACCCCTGAGGCGAAGGTGCGCGGCTACCTGCCCGGCAGGTTCAGCTTCAACGTCAAGGGCGGGCGCTGCGACGCTTGCTCGGGCGATGGCACGATCAAGATCGAGATGAACTTCCTGCCCGACGTGTACGTCGACTGCGAGGTCTGCCACGGCAAGCGGTACAACCGCGACACCCTCGCCGTGCACTACAAGGGCAAGAACATCGCCGAGGTGCTTGAGATGCCGATCGCCGAGGCTGCGGAGTTCTTCGAGCCGATCCAGGCGATCCACCGGTACATGAAGACGCTGGTGGACGTCGGCCTCGGGTACGTGCGACTCGGCCAGGCGGCGACAACGCTCTCCGGCGGTGAGGCGCAGCGCGTCAAGCTCGCCACCGAACTGCAGCGCCGCAGCAACGGCCGCAGCATCTACGTTCTCGACGAGCCGACCACCGGCCTGCACTTCGAGGACGTGCGCAAGCTGCTCGAGGTGCTGAACGGACTGGTCGACAAGGGCAACACGGTGATCGTGATCGAGCACAACCTCGACGTCATCAAGTCGGCCGACTGGGTGATCGATCTGGGCCCGGAGGGCGGTTCCGGCGGCGGGGAGATCCTCGCCACCGGCACTCCGGAGCAGATCGCTCGAGTGGAGCAGAGCCACACCGGCCGGTTCCTCGCCGAGATCCTCGACGGCCGGGGAGCAGCCGCGATCCGCAAGGCGGGCTGATGGCCGACGTCCTGCCCTACAAGCCGCGGGCGGGGGAGATCCCGACCGACCCCGGCGTCTACCGCTTCCGCGACGCCGAGGGGCGGGTGCTGTACGTCGGCAAGGCGAAGAACCTGCGTCAGCGACTGTCGAACTACTTCGCCCCGCTGCGGACGCTGCACGAGCGCACCAGGCGGATGGTGACGACGGCGACATCCGTGGAATGGACGGTCGTCGCCACCGACGTGGATTCACTGCAGCTCGAGTACATGTGGATCAAGGAGTTCGATCCGCCGTTCAACGTGCGCTACAAGGACGACAAGTCCTACCCGTTCATGGCGATCACCCTCGCCGATGAGGCGCCGAGGGTGATGGTCACCCGCAACCACAAGATCCCAGGGGCACGGTACTTCGGCCCGTACCCGAAGGTGTGGGCGGTTCACGAGACCATCGATCTGATGATCAAGGCGTTCCCGATCCGCACCTGCAGCGACGCCAGCTACCGCCGCGCGATGCAGACGGGGCGGCCCTGCTTTCCAGGGCAGATCGGCAAGTGCGGCGGTCCGTGCTCGATGACGGTCACGATCGAGGAGCATCGTGCGGTGGTCGACGACTTCGTCGCCTTCATGGCCGGCGGTGATGAGCGCTTCACCCGAGACCTCACGAAGCGCATGCACGCGGCTTCAGCAGCCATGGATTACGAGGCCGCCGCGAAGTACCGGGACAAGCTGTCGGCGATCGACGCCGTGCTCGGCAAGAGCGCCCTCGTGCTGCCCGCCGATGAGGACGCCGACCTGTTCGGCGTCGCCGAGGATGAGCTGTCGGCGGCAGTGCACCAGTTCGTGATCCGCGGTGGGCGTGTTCGCGGAGTGCGCTCGCTCGCCGTCGACAAGGAGCTCGACATCTCGAGCGGTGATCTCGTCGATCAGGTGCTGCAGCGCATGTACGGCGACGGCGTCGACATTCCGCGGCGCGTGCTCGTGCCCACCCTGCCAGACGATGCCACAGAACTCGAGCAGTGGCTGCGGGACCGTCGCGGCCGCAAGGTCGAGATCGCCGTCGCCCAGCGCGGACAGCGGGCCGAGCTCATGCGCACCGCGACGCTGAACGCACAGCAGGCGCTGCTGCGGCACAAGACCAGACGCACGAGCGACTACGTTGCACGCACTCAGGCCCTCACCGACCTGCAGGAGGCACTCGGCATGGACGAGGCACCCCTGCGCATCGAGTGCTTCGACATCTCGCATCTCGGCGGCACGAACGTCGTCGCGTCGATGGTCGTCTTCGAGGACGGCCTGCCACGCAAGGACCAGTACCGGTCCTTCAACATCGCCGAGACCACCGACGACACCGACTCGATGTATCAGGTGCTCATGCGCCGCCTGGCGCGTGTCGATTCAGCCCCTGAGCCGGACGTCGAGGCCGAGGCGCTGTCCGACGAGGGGGAGCAGCAGGTGCAGCGGCGCAAGCCGCGGTTCGCCTACCGTCCTCAGCTGCTGGTCGTGGACGGCGGCCAGCCACAGGTCCAGGCTGCTGCGCGTGCCCTGCGTGACAGCGGGCGCACCGATATCGCGCTGTGCGGGATCGCCAAGCGGCTGGAGGAGATCTGGGTGCCGGACGATGATTTTCCGGTGATCCTGCCCCGCACCAGCGAGGCGCTGTACCTGATCCAACGGCTGCGCGATGAGGCGCACCGCTTCGCGATCACACATCAGCGTCGCCGTCGGCGCCGCGACATCCAGTCCGTTCTCAGCGAGATCCCCGGGCTCGGGGCCGCGCGCATCAAGGCGCTGCTCACGCATTTCGGATCGGTGGCGAAGCTTCGCGCTGCCGAGCCCGAGCAGATCGAGCAGGTCTCGGGCATCGGTCCGGCGCTCGCCGCTGTCATCCATGCGCATCTGGCCGGTGAGCGCGGCGCCCTGACTCGCTAGGCTGGTGAACGGGGAAGGGAGCCCGTACATGACGACCCAGCAAGAGGGTGAGTTCCTGATCGTCACCGGCATGTCGGGCGCCGGTCGCACGACAGCCGCGAACGCACTGGAGGATCTCGGCTGGTACGTCGTAGACAACCTGCCGCCGCAGATCCTTCGACCGCTGCTCGAACTCACCGACATGGGGGCGGGCAACCTGCCCAAGGTCGCCGCCGTCGTCGACGTACGCGGTCGCGGACTGTTCGACGACTTCCCCGGAGTCGCGCGGGCCCTGCGTGCGCGCGGAGGCGTCAAGGTGCTCTACCTCGACGCATCGGACGACGTGCTCGTGCGCCGTTTCGAGTCGGTCCGCCGTCCGCACCCGCTGCAGGCGGACGGGACGCTGCTCGACGGCATCCGCACCGAGCGCGCCCGCCTCGGGCCGATCCGCGAAGCCGCGGACATGCTCATCGACACGTCGGCACTGAACATCCACCAGCTCGCGATGCAGGTATCTGAGATGTTCGCTGAGGAGGGGGCTGCGCGGCACCGTGTCACGCTGCTCAGCTTCGGCTTCAAGTACGGTCTGCCGACCGACGTCGACCACGTCGCCGACATGCGCTTCCTGCCGAACCCGTTCTGGCAGGAGGAGCTGCGGGCGCATACCGGCAAGGATGCGGATGTGCGCGACTACGTGCTCTCGCGCCCAGGGGCGGCCGAGTTCCTCGACGCCTACGAGCAGACGCTGCGCCCGGTGCTGGAGGGATACCAGCGCGAGAACAAGACCCATTCGACGATCGCCATCGGGTGCACGGGCGGGAAGCACCGATCCGTGGCGATGTCCGAAGAGCTCGCCAGGCGGCTCACCGGCACTCCCGGTGTCGCCGTGAACGTGCGGCATCGTGATCTGGGACGGGAATGAGCGCCCGCATCGGCCAGTGTGACCACTCACGGCCTTGTAGGCTTGACGTTTGCGTCGCGATCCGACGCGTGGATCGTGAAGGAGTCCCGTGGCACTAACCACCGACGTCAAGGCTGAGCTCGTCAGCGTTCGCAACGCACCCCCGACGGTGCGCGTCGCGGAAGTGACGACCATTCTGCGCTTCGCCGGTGGGCTGCACTCCATCGCGGGTCGCGTCGCCGTCGAGGCCGAGGTGGATGCGGAGACCCTGGCCAAGCGGGTCAGTCGCGATCTCGCCGAGATCTACGGAGTCCGTCCGGAGATTGCGCAGGTCAAGTCCAGCACCGCACAGGTGGGTAACGCATCCGACGGCGCCCGCTGGGCTGTGCGCGTGATCGCCGCTGGCGAGACCCTGGCCAGGCAGACCGGACTTCTCGATGCACGTCGTCGGCCTGTGCGAGGCCTGCCCAACCGCCTCACCACCGGGTCACCTGAGGAACTCGCCGGCATCTGGCGCGGTGCGTTCCTCGCCGCCGGGTCGCTGAGCGAGCCCGGCCGCTCAGCCATGCTCGAGGTGTCGTGCCCTTCAGGTGAGGCGGCCATGGCGCTGGTCGGCGCCGCACACCGCCTCGGCGTCACAGCCAAGGCGCGCGAGGTGCGCGGTCTCCCGCGCGTCGTCGTGCGCGAAGGCGAGGCGATCCAGAAGATCCTCACGGTGATGGGTGCGCGTCGCACCGCGGTCGCGTGGGAGGAGATGCGCCAGCGCCGCGAGGTGCGGGCCGGCGTCAACCGTCTTGTGAACTTCGACGATGCGAACCTGCGCCGCTCCGCGCAGGCCGCCGTCGCCGCCTGCGCGCGAGTCGAGCGCGCACTGGAGATCCTCGGCGACGAGGTGCCGGAGCACCTGCGCACTGCCGGAAGTCTGCGCCTGGCGCACCGCGACGCGAGCCTGGATGAACTCGGTCACCACGCCGAGCCGCCGCTGACCAAGGACGCGGTCGCCGGACGCATCCGCCGACTGCTGGCGATGGCCGACAAGCGCGCGCAGCAGGACGGCATCCCCGGCACCGAGGCCGCAGTGCCCGTCGGACTCGACGACTAGCCTCGACGGTTCTGCGGGAAGGATCCCGTCGCGCCGGGCGTTGCCGTCAGTAGGATGAGAAACGTCTGCTCTGTGATGCACTTCGGCACCGCAGGGGCTCGGTAAGCGCCGCGGCGCGGCGCGGATTGGATGAAATCGACATGGCGACTTACACGCTTCCGGACCTTCCCTACGACTTCGCGGCACTCGAGCCGCACATCAGCGGCAAGATCATGGAACTTCACCATGACAAGCACCACGCCGCCTACGTCGCCGGTGCCAACGCGGCGCTCGACGCCCTCGCCGAGGCGCGTGACAGCGGCAACCTCGCGAACGTCAACAAGCTCGAGAAGGATTTGGCGTTCAACCTCGGCGGCCACGTCAACCACTCGATCTTCTGGACCAACCTGTCGCCGGAGGGCGGCGGACAGCCCGAGGGCGAGCTGAAGGCCGCCATCGACGAGTACTTCGGCTCGTTCGAGAAGTTCCAGGCGCACTTCGCTGCAGCTGCGGCAGGCATCCAGGGCTCCGGCTGGGCCGTGCTCAGCTGGGACCCGATCGGCGCGCGCCTGATCATCCAGCAGATGTTCGACCAGCACTCGAACACCGCGATGGGAACCGTCCCGCTGTTCCAGCTCGACATGTGGGAGCACGCCTTCTACCTCGACTACCTGAATGTGAAGGCCGACTACATCAAGGCCGCCTGGAACATCGCCAACTGGCAGAACGTCGCGCAGCGCTTTGAAACAGCGCGTGAGAAGACCTCCGGACTGCTGGTACTGTCGTAAAAGATGGGCGTCCTGATGGGCGAAATGCCCGTCAGGACGCCGTTGTCCGCGTTATCTGCGAATTTTGCGCATTTCCTTGATTAAGAACCAGGAGACTTTCGTGTCTGTCAAGATCGGTATCAACGGCTTCGGCCGCATCGGACGAAACTTCCTTCGTGCGGCTCTCGCACAGAACGCGGACCTCGAGATCGTCGCGGTCAACGACCTCACCGATAATGCGGCTCTCGCGCACCTGCTGAAGTACGACTCGGTCGGCGGCCCGCTCGGCGTCGAGGTCTCGCACGAGGGCGACGTCATCACCGTCGGTGGCAAGGCCATCAAGGTCTTCGAAGAGCGCGACCCCGCAGCCCTTCCGTGGGGCGAGCTCGGCGTCGACATCGTGATCGAGTCGACCGGGCGCTTCACCAAGGCATCGGATGCCGGCAAGCACATCGCGGGTGGCGCGAAGAAGGTCATCATCTCGGCACCCGGCACGGACGTCGACGGCACCTTCGTCGTCGGTGTGAACGAGGACTCGTACGACGCTGCGAACCACAACATCATCTCGAACGCCTCGTGCACCACGAACTGCCTCGCCCCGCTGGCGAAGGTGTTCAACGACAAGTTCGGCATCCAGCGCGGCTTCATGATGACCGCGCACGCATACACCGCCGACCAGAACCTCCAGGACGGCCCGCACAGCGACCTGCGTCGCGCCCGCGCCGCAGCCATCAACATCGTTCCCGCGTCGACCGGCGCAGCCAAGGCGATCGGCCTCGTTCTGCCCGAGCTCAACGGCAAGCTCAGCGGCTCCTCGTACCGCGTCCCCGTTCCCACCGGCTCGATCGTCGACCTCACGATCGTCTCCGATCGCGATGACCTCACGGTCGAGGAGATCAACGCCGCGTACCGCGAGGCCGCTGCAGAGGGACGCCTGGACGGCATCCTGCAGTACACCGAGGACCCCATCGTCTCGAGCGACATCCAGCTCAACCCGCACTCGTCGATCTTCGACGCCGAGCTGACCAACGTCAGCGGCAACCTCGTCAAGGTGTCGAGCTGGTACGACAACGAGTGGGGCTACTCGAACCGTCTGGTCGACCTGACCGAGTACGTCGCCGAGCGTCTCTGAGCCTATGGCCCTGCGCACCCTCGACTCTCTCGGGTCGCTCCAAGGCAAGCGCGTCATCGTCCGCTGTGATCTCAACGTCCCGCTGCGGGACGGGGAGATCACGGACGATGGTCGCGTCCGCGCTTCGCTGCCGACCCTCCGGGCCCTGATCGGCGCGGGAGCACGTGTGATCGTGTGCTCGCACCTGGGCCGTCCCGACGGCGCACCCGATCCGCAGTACAGCCTCGAACCGGTCGCGAAGCGCCTGGCAGAGCTGCTCGAATCGCCTGTCGCGTTCGCGACCGACACCGTCGGCGCATCGGCGCAGGAAGCCGTGTCGGCACTCCAGGACGGCGACGTCGTCGTGCTCGAGAACCTGCGGTTCAACGCAGGGGAGACCGCCAAGGACGACGCCACCCGTCGTGCATTCGCCACTGAGCTCGCCGCACTCGGCGACGCGATGGTGTCGGACGGCTTCGGGGTCGTGCATCGCAAACAGGCGAGCGTCTACGACCTCGCCGAGCTGCTGCCCTCTGCCGCCGGACTCCTCATCGCGACGGAGCTCGACGTTCTCGATCGCCTGACCGAGAATCCGCAGCGCCCGTACACCGTGGTGCTCGGCGGGTCGAAGGTCAGCGACAAGCTGGGCGTCATCTCGCACCTGCTGCCGCGGGTCGATCGTCTTCTCATCGGCGGCGGGATGCTGTTCACCTTCCTCGCAGCGCAGGGTCATGCCGTGGCATCCAGCCTGCTCGAGAAGGACCAGCTCGAGACGGTGCGCGGGTACATCGCCGACGCTGAGAAGCGCGGCGTCGAGCTCGTGCTCCCGACCGACGTCGTCGTCGCCTCCGGTTTCGCGGCTGACGCCGCACACGAGATCGTCGCGGCGGATGCCATCGAGGAGAGCTCTTTCGGGGCATCCGGCATCGGTCTGGACATCGGTCCGGACACGGCAGTGGCCTTCGCGGACGCCGTGCGCGGCTCGAGGACCGTGTTCTGGAACGGCCCGATGGGCGTGTTCGAGTTCGCGGCGTTCGCTGCCGGCACCAAGGCCGTCGCCGAGGCGCTCACCGAGGTCGATGGCCTCAGCGTGGTCGGCGGTGGCGACTCGGCCGCTGCCGTGCGACAGCTCGGCTTCGATGACGATCAGTTCGGACACATCTCGACGGGCGGAGGCGCCAGCCTCGAGTTCCTCGAGGGCAAGAAGCTCCCAGGCCTGGAGGTACTCGGATGGCAATCATGAAGCGCACCCCGCTGATCGCGGGGAACTGGAAGATGAACCTCGACCACCTGCAGGCGGTCGCGACTGTGCAGAAGCTGCACTGGACGCTGAAGGATGCCGGGCACCAGGGTGACACGGTCGAGGTGGCCGTGTTCCCGCCGTTCACCGACATCCGCAGCGTGCAGACGCTGATCGACGCGGACAAGATCCCCTTCGCGCTCGGCGCGCAGGACGTCTCGGCACATGACTCGGGCGCGTACACCGGCGAGGTCTCCGGTGCGTTCCTGTCGAAGCTCGGGGTCGGCTACGTGATCATTGGTCACTCGGAGCGTCGTGAGTACCACAGCGAGAGCGACGAACTGGTGGGCGCCAAGGTCAAGGCGGCGCTGAAGCACGGCCTCGTGCCGGTGATCTGCGTCGGCGAGAGCGCCGAGGACCTTGAGAAGTTCGGCGCCAGCGCCGTGCCAGCAGGGCAGCTCGAGAAGGCGCTCGACGGCGTGCCGGCATCCGCCGACATCGTCGTCGCCTACGAGCCGGTGTGGGCGATCGGCTCCGGCCAGGCGGCCACTCCCGCTCAGGCGCAGGAAGTCTGCGCCGCGCTGCGAGGTGTGATCGGTCGTGTCCTCGACGAGGATGCCGCGGCACGCACGCGCGTGCTGTACGGCGGATCGGTGAAGTCGAGCAACATCGCGAGCTTCCTGCGCGAACCCGATATCGACGGCGCTCTGGTGGGCGGTGCGAGCCTCGTCGTGGACGAATTCGCTGCGATCGTCCGCTTCGAGAAGCACGTCGGCGTGTGAGGCGGACGAGGTGCGTGAGCGCCTCGTCCTATAATTGACCGCTAGGTGGGTCGACCGGCCCCCGTGAAAGGCTTCTTCGTGCTGGTACTCGAGTTCGTGCTGCAGGTGCTGATGGGCATCACCAGTGTTCTGCTGACGCTCCTCATCCTTCTCCACAAGGGTCGCGGTGGCGGCCTGTCCGACATGTTCGGCGGCGGTATGTCCGCGGCCGTCGGGTCCTCGGGTCTTGCTGAGCGGAACCTCAACCGGTTCACGGTCGTGCTCGCGCTGGTGTGGTTCGTGTCCATCGTGGCCCTCGGGCTCATCACGAAGTTCCAGGTGATCTGATGGCCACCGGTGGCAACGCGATCCGCGGCACGCGGGTCGGATCCGGCCCGATGGGCGAACAGGACCACGGCTATCACGCCGACCGCATCGCGGTGTCCTACTGGGATGGCCTCGGCAACGAGACGATCCGCTACTTCGCTGCAGGACTGCCTGACGAAGAGATCCCGGACACGATCGATCACCCGCAGAGCGGACTTCCCGCGGGGCGCGACCAGAAGAACCCGCCGGCCCTCACCAAGGCCGAGCCGTACAAGACGCACCTCGCATACGTGAAGGAGCGTCGCACCGACGAAGAGGCCGAACAGCTTCTCGAGGATGCGCTCACGCAGCTGCGCGAGCGTCGCGGCGGCAAGTGACGGTCTGACCGCACACACACGACGAAATACGACCTCCGGGACCTCGAGTCCCGGAGGTTGTCTCGTTCTCGCGCGACCTCGGCGTCATCGGCAGGATGCCGCGGCTGCCTGCATGTCCTTCGAGGGAACGCCGTACTCATCGGCGCCGGACTCGTACGCGGAGTAGCCCCAGCTCATCGCCCAGGCCGTCGCCCACTGCTCGTTGGCCGGTTGGCGCTCCCAGTCGAACTTCTCGTAGCACTTCGCTGAGATCGAATGACCGACCTCGTGGGCGACGAGCGAGCGCATCCGATCGCTCGGCCAGTACCTGGCGACTGAGTTCGTGAGCGTGATGTGCGACGTGCCGCCGTCTTCGCTGTCCCACGTCGCCGTACCGGCAGCGGAGTCGCCGGCCCCCTGCCCGAGCAGGCTCTCGGTCCAGACGAACTCCAGGAGCACGCCACCGGAGAGTGAGCGGGCGTACGTCTCGGCCTTGCGGCGTGCATCGAAGAGCGGTCCCGCCTTGGCCGCGCGCTCCGCCTTCGCAGAGGCCTGCACGGCGATCACCGCCTTGTCGAGCTCGAGAAGCATGTCGGATGCGCCCTCATTGAAGCGCGATTCCTGTTGGACGCTGTCCGCCGCCTTGCGCAGGGCGATGACGGGCGCGAAGCGCGCCTCCACCGTCGCGGCCTCGATCGCCGGGACGGCCTCGTTCGCGGAGCGGAGTATCCCAGTGCCCAACTCGGTCAGATCCTTCGTCGTGCCGCTCAGCGATCGAGCCGCCGACTCCTGGGCGTCGGTGCGGTCATCGAGCGCGGCTGTGCCCTCGCGCAGGTCGGATGCCGCGGGGAAGAGCTCCCACGCGGGCAGTGGCTTCGCGTTCGGCGTCGAAGGGGCAGTGAGTCCGATTGCCGCTGCGTCGTCGCGTTCCTGCGCCAGCCCCGCGGCTGCCTCGCCGAGCGCCTTGCGGTCTGCGTCGCTGAGGAGTTCGGGTGACGTGACGCCGTCCACCGCTATCGCGGCGTCGGTGATGCCGCCTGCGTAGTCCATCGTCTCGGACAGCGTGAGTGTGGCGGGCTCGGCCGCCTCACGGGACTGCAGGAATGCCGCCTCGGCATCGTCGTAGTCGAGGTTCGCCCACAGCTGCACGCCGCCGCAGACGAGACCTGCCAGCACGACTGCGCCGGTCGCCCAGATCCACCCTCGGCGACGGCGACGTCTGACCGGCGCGGGAGACTCGGTCTCGTATGCGACCGGCTGCTCCGGCGTCGTGTCCTCCATGCGCAGATCATCGCATAAGCCGCAGGGCGACACGCACGGAATGAACAAGGCCCCCGCCGTCTGGCGAGGGCCTTGCAAGGTGGAGGGGCTGACGAGAATCGAACTCGCATCATCTGTTTGGAAGACAGAGGCTTTACCACTAAGCTACAGCCCCGCGAACGCTCCGCTGAGTGGGGCGCCTCGTAAAGCATAGCGGACAGATCCGGTTCTCCCGTCCGTTAGACTCGTGGAGGCCGTTCCCGTGCGCGGGTTCAAGCCGGGGCGTAGCTCAGCTTGGTAGAGCGCCCGCTTTGGGAGCGGGAGGTCGCAGGTTCAAATCCTGTCGCCCCGACCACGGCATCCGACTTCACGACCGCGCCGTTCGTGCGGAAACCACAAGGAGAAACACCAGCATGGCCAACAGCACCGTCGAGAAGCTTTCCCCGACTCGGGTCAAGCTCACCATCACGGTCACCCCCGAGGACCTGAAGCCCAGCATCGCGCACGCCTACGAGCACATCGCTCAGGACGTGCAGATCCCCGGCTTCCGCAAGGGCAAGGTTCCGGCTCCGATCATCGACCAGCGCGTCGGCCGTGGTGCGGTCATCGAGCACGCCGTCAACGAGGCGCTCGACCGCTTCTTCCGTGAGGCCGCTGCCGAGCACAACGTGCGTGTCGTCGGTCGCCCCGCTGCCGACATCACCCAGTGGCCGAACGAGAAGGACTTCTCCGGCGATCTGCTCGTCGACGTCGAGGTCGACGTGCGCCCCGACATCGAGCTGCCGAACCTCGCAGACGTCACCATCACTGTCGACGCGCTCGCCGCAGACGACGCCGCCCTGGACGCAGAGCTCGACGAGCTGCGCGCCCGCTTCGGCACCCTGATCCCCGTTGACCGTCCGGCCGCGAACGGCGACTTCGTCGAGCTCGACCTCGTCGCCAGCATCGACGGCACCGAGATCGACCGCGCTGACGGCGTCTCGTACGAGATCGGCTCCGGCCAGCTGCTCGAGGGAATCGATGAGGCCCTCGACTCGCTCACCGCAGGCGAGGAGACCACGTTCCGCTCGACGCTCGTCGGCGGTGACCACGCCGGTGAGGACGCCGAGGTGGCCGTCACGCTGAAGGCTGTCAAGGAGCGCGAGCTTCCTGAGGCCGACGACGACTTCGCGCAGATGGCATCCGAGTTCGACACGATCGCCGAGCTGCGCGACAGCCTCGTCGAGCGCGTCGCCCAGCAGGGTGTCTTCACGCAGGGCGCTGCTGCGCGCGACCAGCTCATCGAGACGCTGCTCGAGCAGGTCGAGATCCCGGTCCCGCCGCAGCTCATCGAGGACGAGGTGCACAACCACCTCGAGTCCGAGAACCGTCTCGAGGACGACGAGCACCGTGCCGAGGTCACCGAGGCGAGCGAGAAGCAGTTCCGCACGCAGGTGCTGCTCGACGCCATCGCCGAGGATGCCAACGTGCAGGTCTCGCAGGAGGAGCTCAGCCAGTACCTCATCCAGTCGGCAGCGCAGTACGGCATGCAGCCGCAGGAGTTCGTCGAGGCACTGCAGGGTGCCGGCCAGCTGCAGTCGCTCGTCGGTGAGGTCGCCCGCAACAAGGCCCTCGCCGCCACGCTCGGCAAGGTGGCCATCGTCGACAGCAACGGCAAGGCCGTCGACCTGTCGGAGTTCATCGGCGACGCCGAGGACGAGGACGCCTCCGCCGAGGACGAGGACGCCTCCGCCGAGGAGGCCCCGGTCGAGGAGAAGCCGGCCAAGAAGGCTCCGGCCAAGAAGGCCGCCGCCAAGAAGGACGCCGACGCGGAGGGCGAGAAGAAGCCCGCCGCGAAGAAGGCTCCGGCGAAGAAGAAGGCTACGGGCGAAGCGGCGCACTGAGCGAGCGAAGCGAGTCGAAGCGAAGGACGACGCCGACAAGGCCGAGTGATCGACGCTCATTGACAAGGGGGCGGATGCTGCGGCATCCGCCCCTTCGTCGTCTCCGCACCCCGCCACGCTGATATGCCTACGGCGAACACGGGCGAAGCGCGATCCGCCCGCCGGTAGATTCGAATCACCGAAACACGGAAACAGGAGCTGACATGGCTGAACCACTGATGGCGACAAGCGTCTTCGACAGGCTGCTGAAGGATCGCATCATCTGGCTGGGCTCTGAGGTGCGCGATGAGAACGCGAATGAGATCTGCGCGAAGATCCTCCTTCTCGCCGCCGAGGATCCCGAGAAGGACATCTACCTCTACATCAACTCGCCCGGTGGCTCGATCACCGCGGGCATGGCGATCTACGACACCATGCAGTTCGTCCCGAACGACATCGTCACGGTGGGCATCGGCATGGCGGCCTCGATGGGGCAGCTGCTGCTGACCAGCGGCACCAAGGGCAAGCGCTACATCACCCCGAACGCCCGCGTTCTGCTGCACCAGCCGCATGGTGGCTTCGGCGGCACGTCGAGCGACATCCAGACCCAGGCCCAGCTCATCCTCTCGATGAAGCGCCGCCTCGCCGAGATCACGGCGGGCCAGACCGGCAAGACGGTCGAGCAGATCAACGAGGACGGCGACCGGGACCGCTGGTTCACGGCCGATGAGGCCCTCGAGTACGGATTCGTCGACCACATCCGCGAGCACGCCAGTGACGTGCACGGCGGCGGCGGCACCGGCGCGGACAAGTAAAGGCAGGAAGACACCTATGTACACCCCCACGTTCCGCGCCGCCGGCAACCTGCCCTCCAGCCGCTACGTGCTGCCGCAGTTCGAGGAGCGCACGGCATACGGCTTCAAGCGTCAGGACCCGTACAACAAGCTGTTCGAAGACCGCGTGATCTTCCTCGGCGTGCAGGTCGATGATGCGTCCGCCGACGATGTCATGGCTCAGCTGCTCGTGCTCGAGAGCCAGGACGCCGAGCGCGACATCACCATGTACATCAACTCGCCCGGTGGCTCGTTCACGGCGATGACGGCGATCTACGACACCATGCAGTACGTGGCGCCGCACATCCAGACCGTCGTGCTCGGCCAGGCGGCGTCCGCGGCGTCCGTGCTGCTCGCCGCTGGCGCACCGGGCAAGCGTCTCGCACTGCCCAACGCCCGCGTGCTCATGCACCAGCCGGCGATGGGTGAGGCCGGCCAGGGTCAGGCATCCGATATCGAGATCCAGGCCGCTGAGATCCTGCGCATGCGCACCTGGCTCGAAGAGACCATGGCCCGGCACACGGGCCAGGCGGTCGAGAAGGTCCACAAGGACATCGACCGCGACAAGATCCTCTCGGCGCAGGAAGCGCTCGAGTACGGTGTCGTCGATCAGGTGCTCACCTCGCGCAAGCGCGGCTGACACTGCGCGTCAGAAGGCGGTCCGGCATCTGCCGGGCCGCCTTCTGCGTGCGCGCCTGCGGCGGGAATGTGCGCCTGGCGCGGAAGGATCAATGTCATACGCCCGCGGGAGGCGTACATTCCCGCGCAAAGCGCCCGCCGCAAACCTGATGCGCGTCGCGTATGACCAACGGATGCGCAGCGCGCCAGAATCCACTGCTCATATGAGCAGAATCGTGCGCGAACGTCGGTTCCCTTCTAAGCTGGATGCGAGAGGAGGATGCCATGGACGACGATCTGCTGATGGTGCGCGTAGCCGAGCTCTCATACGACGAGAACAAGACGCAGGACGAGATCGGCGCCCTTCTCGACATCTCCCGCTGGAAGGTCGGCCGTCTGCTCGTGCAGGCCCGCGAGCGCGGCATCGTGCGCATCGAGATCGTGCACCCTCGCGCCCGCCGGCTCGGCCTCGAACGAGCGCTCACCGAGCGCTATGGCCTGAAGGATGCCGTCGTCGTGCCCGCATCCGATGAGCCTGACCTGCTGCTCGACCGCGTCGCCGCGGCGGCCGCTGACCTGCTCACGGCGCTGCGCCCGGTTCCTCGGGTGCTCGCCGTCAGCTGGGGGCGCACACTCACCGCCGTCGCCGACGCGCTGCCGAAGGGCTGGACCACCGGTGTCACCGTCGTGCAGGCCAACGGGGGAGTGAGCCTGAACCGCCGTTCCGGCGGTGCGGCATCGGTCGCCGTCACCATGGCCGAGCGGGGCGGCGGGCAGGCCGTGCTGCTGCCCAGTCCCGCGATCCTGGAACGCATCGAGACCAAGCAGGCCATCGAGGCTGACCGCACCATCGCTGCCATCCTCGACCAGGCTGCGCACGCGAACACCTTCCTGTTCACCGCGGGCCCGTGCGATCCAGCATCCGCCCACGTCGAGAACGGCTACCTCAGCACTGCCGACATCACCGAGCTCGCCGGACGCGGAGCGGTCGGCGACGTGCTCGGCCGCTACATCGACGCCGATGGCAACATCGTCGACCCGCAACTCGACGCCCGCACCGTCGGCGTCGCCCTTGACCAGGTGCGATTCGCACCTCGATCGATCTTCGTCACCGCCGGCGCCCCCAAGCACGACATCGCGCGTACAGTCGTCAGCAACGGGCTGTGCAGCGTCGTGGTGACAGACGAATCCACAGCACAAGCACTCTTGGAGGAGATGTGACGACCACAGAACTGGCCCGCCGCACGGCGGTGGATGTGCTCGGCGGTGACCCCGACGACCAGACCCTGCGACGCTTCCTGCACGGCCTTCCCGGCGTCGACGCCGTCGGACTCGAGCAGCGCGCCGCCGGTCTCGGCACCCGCTCGATCAAGACCACGTCGAAGGCCTGGGCACTCGACAAGATCATCTCGCTCATCGACCTGACCACGCTCGAGGGTGCGGACACGGCGGGCAAGGTGCGATCGCTGGTGGCGAAGGCGAAGACCCCGGATGCCAGTGACCAGAGCACCCCGCTGGTCGCAGCCGTCTGCGTGTACGGCGACATGGTCGGCCACGCCGTCGAGGCGCTCGGCGCTCTGCACGGCGACCCCGACGACGGGCGCATCTCAGTTGCCGCCGTCGCGACTGCGTTCCCATCGGGGCGTGCATCGCTCGAGATCAAGCTGGCCGACACCGCGGATGCTGTCGCCGCCGGCGCCGACGAGATCGACATGGTCATCGACCGCGGAGCCTTCCTGGAGGGGCGCTACGGACTGGTCTTCGATCAGATCGCCCAGGTGAAGGAGGCCTGCCGCCGCGAGGACGGCACCTACGCTTCGCTGAAGGTCATCATGGAGACCGGCGAGCTGAACACCTACGACAACATCAAGCGCGCATCGTGGCTGTCGATCCTCGCCGGCGGTGACTTCATCAAGACGTCCACCGGCAAGGTGCAGCCTGCAGCGACCCTGCCGACCACGCTGCTGATGCTCGAGACCGTGCGCGACTGGCATCGTGCGACAGGGGAGAAGATCGGCGTGAAGCCGGCCGGTGGCATCCGAACCTCCAAGGACGCCATCAAGTACCTGGTCACCGTCGCCGAGACGACGGGCGAGGAATGGCTGCAGCCGCACCTGTTCCGCTTCGGCGCATCGAGCCTGCTCAACGACGTGCTGCTGCAGCGCCAGAAGATCACCACCGGCCACTACTCCGGCCCCGACTACGTCACGATCGACTGAGGACCCGATATGTCATTCCTGGAATATGCTCCGGCACCGGAGTCGAAGGCGATCCTGAATCTCAAGGACAGCTACGGGCTGTTCATCGACGGGGAGTTCGTCGACGGGACGGGATCCAGCTTCCACACCATCTCGCCGGCTGACGAGAGCAGCATCGCCGAGATCGCGTCCGCCTCGGACGAGGACATCGACCGCGCCGTCACTGCGGCCCGCCGCGCGCACGACAAGGTGTGGTCGAAGATGAGCGGCCGCGACCGCGGCAAGTACCTGTTCCGCATCGCGCGACTGGTGCAGGAACGCGCCCGTGAGCTGGCCGTGGCCGAGAGCCTCGACAACGGCAAGCCCATCAAGGAGAGCCGCGACGTGGATGTGCCACTGGTGGCATCCTGGTTCTTCTACTACGCGGGGTGGGCCGACAAGCTCGACTACGCCGGCCTCGGAGCGAACCCGCGCGCCCTGGGAGTTGCCGGACAGATCATCCCCTGGAACTTCCCGCTGCTCATGCTGGCGTGGAAGATCGCCCCGGCTCTGGCAGCAGGCAACACGGTGGTGCTCAAGCCCGCCGAGACCACTCCGCTGACGGCACTGATCTTCGCCGAGATCGTGCAGCAGTCTGGCCTCCCCGCCGGTGTCGTGAACATCGTCACCGGCGCCGGTGCCACCGGGGCCACTCTGGTGCGACATGCTGATGTCGACAAGGTCGCCTTCACCGGCTCCACCGGCGTCGGCCGCAACATCGCCAAGGCGATCGCCGGCACCGACAAGCGGGTGACGCTCGAACTGGGCGGCAAGGCGGCGAACATCGTCTTCGATGACGCGCCCATCGACCAGGCTGTCGAGGGCATCGTCAACGGCATCTTCTTCAACCAGGGGCACGTGTGCTGCGCGGGCAGCCGCCTGCTGGTGCAGGAGTCGATCCACGACGAGGTCATCGATCGGCTCAAGCACCGCCTGTCGACACTGCGACTTGGCGACCCGCTCGACAAGAACACCGACATCGGAGCGATCAACTCGGCGGCGCAGCTGGAGCGCATCCGCGAACTGAGCGACATCGGCGAGGCCGAGGGCGCCGAGCGCTGGACAGCCGACTGCGTGATCCCCGACAAGGGCTTCTGGTTCGCACCGACGATCTTCACCGGCGTCGAGGCCTCGCACCGCATCGCCCGCGATGAGGTCTTCGGGCCGGTGCTGTCGGTGCTCACCTTCCGCACCCCCGCAGAGGCCATCGCCAAGGCCAACAACACCCCGTACGGCCTGTCGGCCGGCATCTGGAGCGACAAGGGTTCGCGGATCCTCGCCGTCGCCGATCGGCTGCGCGCCGGTGTGGTGTGGGCGAACACGTTCAACCGTTTCGACCCGTCGAGTCCGTTCGGCGGCTACAAGGAATCCGGCTACGGCCGGGAGGGCGGCCGCCACGGCCTGACCGCGTACCTCAAGGGAGCATCGGCATGAGCAAGCGACTGACTGTTCCGAAGACGTACAAGCTCGCCATCGGCGGGGCCTTCCCGCGCAGCGAGTCCGGCCGCACCTACGAGGTCGTCTCGGCGAAGGGCGCGTTCCTGGCGAACGCCGCGAAGGCATCGCGGAAGGATGCCAGGGATGCCGTCGTCGCTGCGCGCAGCGGCGTGAAGGGCTGGTCCGGCGCCACCGCGTACAACCGCGGACAGGTGCTGTACCGAGTCGCCGAGATCCTCGAGGGGCGGCGCGCCCAGTTCGTCGACGAGATCGTCGACCAGGAAGGCGTCTCGGCCGCCCTCGCCGGCGCGCAGGTGGATGCTGCCATCGATCTGTGGGTCTGGTACGCGGGCTGGTGCGACAAGTACGCGCAGGTCGCCGGCAACGCGAACCCGGTCTCCGGCCCGTACTTCAACATCTCGGTGCCGGAGCCGACGGGGGTCGTCGCGACGGTCGCGCCGCAGGATTCCGCGCTGCTGGGTCTCGTGTCCGCGGTCGCCCCGGCCCTGGTCATGGGCAACACGGTCGTCGTGATCGCCAGCGAGCAGTTCCCGCTCTCGGCGATCAGCTTCGCCGAAGTGCTCGCCACCAGCGATGTGCCTGGCGGAGTGGTCAACGTGCTCACCGGCTCGCCCGCCGAGATCGCTCCGTGGCTGGCATCCCACGCCGACGTCAACGCACTCGACCTCACCGGTGCCGGCGGCCTCGATTGGGTCGACCTCGAGATCGCTGCCGCCGACACGCTCAAGCGGGTGCTGCGCCCCGGTTCGACGGAACCGAGCCTCGACCGCATCACCGCGTTCACCGAGACCAAGACCGTCTGGCACACCAAGTCCATGGTGTGAGCTGGCAGCTGAGGAGGGTCCGGGGCGCGCATCGGCGCGTTTCGGACCCTTCTTTTGTCTGCGCGCCAATCCGCCCCGGTGTCCGTGCGTGCGGTTAGGCTCGAATGACGATCTCTTGATCCCCCGAGGAGGACGCAGATGGCTCGCATCGGTGAAAGCGCTGACCTGTTCAAGTGCTCATTCTGTGGAAAGAGCCAGAAGCAGGTGCAGCAGCTCATCGCCGGCCCTGGCGTGTACATCTGCGATGAGTGCGTCGAGCTGTGCAACGAGATCATCGAAGAGCGCATGGCCGAGGCGGGCACCGGTCCCGTCGCCGACTTCGATCTGCCCAAGCCGCGCGAGATCTTCTCGTTCCTCGAGGAGTACGTGGTCGGACAGGACCCAGCCAAGCGCGCGCTGGCCGTCGCGGTGTACAACCACTACAAGCGCGTGCGCGCCCGTGGCACCCTGCAGCCGGCCGAGCAGAAGGCCGAAGAGATCGAGGTCGCCAAGAGCAACATCCTCATGCTCGGCCCGACCGGCTGCGGCAAGACATATCTCGCCCAGACCCTCGCCAAGCGGCTCAACGTGCCTTTCGCGGTGGCCGACGCCACGGCGCTCACCGAGGCCGGCTATGTCGGAGAAGACGTCGAGAACATCCTGCTGAAGCTGCTGCAGGCTGCCGACTACGACACCAAGCGCGCCGAGACCGGCATCATCTACATCGACGAGATCGACAAGATCGCCCGCAAGGCCGAGAACCCGTCGATCACCCGTGATGTATCAGGCGAGGGCGTGCAGCAGGCGCTGCTCAAGATCCTCGAGGGCACTGTCGCCTCGGTTCCGCCGCAGGGCGGGCGCAAGCACCCGCATCAGGAATTCCTGCAGGTCGACACCACCAACGTGCTCTTCATCGTCGCCGGCGCCTTCGCGGGGCTCGAGGAGATCATCTCGTCGCGTGTCGGCAAGCACGGCGTCGGCTTCGGCGCCCCGCTGCACGACAAGGGCAAGGACCTCGATCTGTTCAGCGAGGTGCTTCCCGAGGACCTGCACAAGTTCGGCCTGATCCCTGAGTTCATCGGCCGCCTGCCCGTCGTCACCTCGGTGTCGCCGCTGGATCAGGAAGCGCTGATCGAGATCCTCACCGGCCCGCGCAACGCCCTGGTCAAGCAGTACCAGCGCATGTTCGAGCTCGATGGCGTGCAGCTCGAGTTCGACGACGACGCGCTGCGCTCGATCGCCGACCTCGCCGTGCTCCGCAAGACCGGTGCCCGTGGCCTCCGCGCGATCCTCGAAGAGGTGCTCGGCCCGATCATGTTCGAGATCCCCTCGGCGGAGGACGTCTCGAAGGTGGTCGTCACCAAGGCAGCCGTCGAAGAAGGCGCCCCTCCCACTGTGGTTATGTCGCGCAAGCGCAAGAGCGCCTGAGCCCAGTGGTGGGCGGCCGACCGACCCCATGGCAGGTCGTCAGCAGCGAGCAGATCGTCAAGGACCGCTGGATCAGCTTGCGCGCCGATACCTGCGTTGATGGCGAGGGGCGCACCATCAGCCCCTACTACGTGCTCGATCCGTCGGATTGGATCACGGTGGTCGCCCTCGACGAAGCGGGCCGGGTGATCGCGGTCGAGGAGTACCGGCACGGCGCCGGTATCGTCGCGATCGGGCTCGTGGGCGGTGCGGTCGATGACGGCGAGGATCCGAAGGATGCTGCGCTTCGCGAGCTGCGCGAGGAGACCGGCTACGCCGCCGCAGAGATCATCGACCTCGGCTCGACCTGGGCGAACTGGGGCAATCACACCAACCGATCGCATCATTTCCTCGCCCGCGGATGCCGGCGTGTCACCGAGCAGTCACTCGACGACACTGAGGCGATCGCCGTGCACGTTACATCACTCGACAGCCTCGGCGAGAGCCTGGGGCAGAGCTACCACCTGCTGACTTGGCTGAAAGCGAGCCAGTGGCTGCGCGCGGAGCAGGCCGGCTGATCCGCGTCAGCGGGACTGGATGTCCGAGGTCAGGAGTACGGTCGCGCCATGCGACCGTTCCAGATCTCCGTACCTGATGACGTGCTGGATGACCTGCGGGAGCGATTGAGTCGCACCCGATCGCTGCCCGATTCACCCCGCCGACCCGCAACCGGCATGACCTCGGCATTTCTCGGCGAGCTGGTCGGAACGTGGAAGGAGCTCGACTGGCGCGCACGAGAAGCCTGGCTCAACCAGCATCCGCAGTTCATCGCCGATGTGCGGGGCACTGGCATCCACTTCGCACACCTTCCGTCCGCGCGCGCAGACGCACCTGCGCTGTTGGTCATGCACGGCTGGCCGCATACGTTCGCACTGCAACTCGATTTCGCGCGCCTACTGCCTGACTTCCACGTCGTGGTGCCGAGCCTGCCTGGCTTCGCCTTCTCGGAGCCCTATGACGGCACCTTGACCGAGACCGTGATGGCCGAGCTCATGCACGCGCTGATGACCGAGGTGCTCGGCTATGAGCGATTCATCACGTATGGCGAGGACGTCTCGGCGAACGTCAGCGATCTGATCGCGGCGACCCATCCGGAATCCGTGTCGGGAATCCTCGCCACTCACGCCCATTTCGGCACCGACCAGGAGCGATCGCTTCTCGATGACCCCGCGGCACGGGCGTTCTTCGACCGGCTCGCGGCCGGCGGCGGCCCTGACGGCGCATACGGTCACGTGCAGGGGACTCGACCCGACACGCTCGCTGCGGCGCTGAACGATTCGCCCGCAGGTCTGCTCGCGTGGATCGGCGAGAAGCTCGTCGAGTGGAGCGACACCCCCGCGTCGCAGCCGAACCTGCTCGAGCACCACATCTCGCGCGAGCGCATCCTCACCGAGGCGATGATCTACTGGGTGACGCAGAGCATCGCCACATCCTTCCGGCCGTACTTCGACGGGGGAGAGCAGACGTCGATTCCGCCCGTCGAGGTGCCGGCGGCCGTCGCGATCCAACGCCATGAGCATGACTATCCTGAGTCGGTCGCGCGCAGCTTCTACCGCGACGTGCGCTCGTTCGAGCGGATGCCGGAGGGCGGACATTTCGCCGTGGCCGAAGTGCCGCAGGCCATGGCGGACCGCATGCGATGGTTCGCGACGGATCTCGGATTGCTGCCACATTCTCGGAGAAGGGCATAGCTTCGGAGGAATCAGCGCGATTCCTCCGAGGTCATGCCATTCTCCGGAGATCTGCCGCGCAGGACGGGCCGAACCCCAGCCCTCAGGCGCCCCGGCTCTCAGGCATCCAGCCCGCGGCGCTTCAGCAGCGGTGCGATCTCGGCATCCCGCCCACGGAAGTCACGATAGGCCTCCAACGGGTCCTTCGAACCGCCGACTCCCAGCAGACGCTGTCGGAACCGGTCGCCGTTCTTGCGTGTGAGACCGCCATTCGAGCGGAACCACTCCACGGTGTCGGCGTCGAGCACCTCGCTCCAGATGTACGAGTAGTACCCGGCGCTGTATCCGCCCGAGAACACGTGCGCGAAGTACGTCGACGAGTAGCGGGTCGGCACGACCGGGTTCAGCAGGCCGACATCAGCCAGCGCAGCCTGCTCGAACGCCGCCACGTCATCGACCTCGTCGCCTTCGCGCAGCCGGTGCCAGGCCTGATCGAGCCACGCGGCCGCGAGGTACTCGCTGGTGGCGTGCCCCTGGTCGAACGTTCCCGTCGCGCGCAGACGCTTGACGATGGCCGGATCCAGCGGCTCGCCGGTCTCGTGGTGACGTGCGTAATTGCTGAGCACGTCGTCCCACAGGATCCACATCTCATTGACCTGGCTGGGGAACTCCACGAAGTCGCGGAAGACGTTCGTACCCGAGAAGTGCGGGTAGGCGACGCGCGCGAACAGTCCGTGCAGGGCGTGCCCGAACTCGTGGAACAGGGTCGTGACCTCGTCGAGCGTCAGCAGGGTGGGCTGTCCATCGCCGGGCTGTGACACGTTGAGGTTGTTCGCGACGACCGGCAGAGTGCCGCGCAACGCGGATTCGCTGACGATGGGGTTCATCCATGCGCCGCCGCGCTTGGAGTCGCGGGTGTACAGGTCGAGCACGTACAGGCCCACGGCCGAGCCGTCCTCGTCGTGGATCTCGAAGACGCGCGCGCCAGGGTGGTACGTGGGCAGATCGGTGCGCTCGGCGAATCGGATGCCGTACAGCTGCGTCGCGGCGAAGAACACGCCGTCCTGCAGCACCCGCTCCGCCTCGAAGTACGGGCGCATGGCCGCGGTGTCGATGTCGTAGCGGGCCTGACGCACCTTCTCGGTGTAGAACGCCCAGTCATGCGCTTCGACAGGGAACGGCTCAGCCTCGGTCGTGTCGATGATCTGCTGCAGGGCCTCCCGCTCGCGCTCGGCGTTGCGCGCAGCCGGGACTGCGAGCTCGCGCAGCATCCGCTCGACGACCTCCGGCGATCCCGCCGTCTCGTCGGCGGTGACGTACGCGGCGTGCGAGTCGTAGCCGAGCAGCGCAGCGCGCTCGGCGCGCAGCGTGACGATCTCGGTGAGCGCGGCGCGGTTGTCGTGCTCGTCGCCGCGCGACGCGCGGGAGAGCGACGCCGCCATGATGCGGCGGCGGCTCTCGCGCACCGTGAGCGAGGCGAGGTACGGATGCCCGCTGAACAGCGGCAGAGAGACGAGGAACTTCCCGCCCAGACCACGATCGGCCGCAGCGCGGGCCGTCGCGCTGAGCTCGCCCTCCGACAGCCCGTCGAGCTCGGCGGCGTCATCGAAGACCACCGCCAGCTCGTTCGTGTCGCCGAGGAGGTTCTTCTCGAAGGTCGTGCTGAGCGTCGACAGGCGCTGGTTCAGTTCGGTGAGTCGTGCCTTGGCTTCGTCGTCCAGTGCCGCGCCGGCGTGCGTCATCTCGCGGAAGTGCCGCTGCACGAGGTAGCGCTGCTCGTCGGTGAGGTCGGAGCGCTCGTCGAGCCGGTCGTGCACCTGCGACACGCGCCAGTACAGCTGGCCGTCGAGCAGGATGGCGTCCTGGTGCGCGGCCATGAGCGGCGCCAGCTCTTCGTCGATCGCCTGGATATCGGGCGTGGCATCTGCGGAGCTCACGGTGTAGAACGCGTGCGCCACGCGGTCGAGCAGCTCTCCGCTGCGCTCCAGGGCCTCGATCGTGTTCTCGAAAGTGGGCATCGACCGCACCATCGTCATCGCACGCACTTCGGCCAGCTGCTCGGCGAATCCCTCTCGGAATGCCGGCAGGTAGTGCTCAGGACGGATGGTCGCGTAATCCGGCAGCCCGTAGGGGAGCGCGGAAGGGACGAGCAGCGGGTTCGTGGCCTCGGTCATGGGATCGAGCCTACGGCCCCGCGGATCGTCACTCGCTCAGCCGCGCCATCACACGCTGCAGGCCCTCCACCACGACGCGCACGCTGCGACGGCGCAGCGTCTCGGGCCTGGCGAGCACGTCGATCATGCGATGGTTGCCGACGCCGTGCAGCGGCAGGCGCACGATGTCGCTGTCGTCGACACTGCGCGACGTGTACCGCGGCAGCATCCCGATCGCATCCCCGGCCGCGACCACGGCGGCGACCGCGCCGTAGTCGTTGATGCGGTGCTGCACCTGGGGCGCGACATTGGCCACTGCCGCGATCGCCTTGAGCACGTCATCGGGGGAGTACCCGACACGGCTGGTCACCCAGCGCTCGCCGGCAACGTCGGCGGGCGTCAGCGACGTGCGCTGCGCCAACGGGTGGGTCGTCGCCACCGCGACGTCGAGCGGCTCGCGCACGAGAGTGAGAGCGCGGATGCCCTGCACCGGCCACGGCGGCGAATGCTCCATCCGGTGTGCAAGAACCAGGTCGTACCGCGCGGTCAGGGCGGGGAACTCGCTCTGGGCGACATCCTCGTCGGTCAACTGCACGGTAGGGGTGGCCGCGGTGGCGGCCAGATCGCGCAGCAGCGGCCCGAACAGGGCCTGCCCGACGCTGTGGAAGCCGCTCACGCTCACGGTGCCGGTGCTTTCGTGCTCGAACTCGTCGAGCGCGTTCCGGGCCGCCGCCATGGCATCGATCGCCTCCGCGCCGGCGGCGGCAAGCACGTGACCAGCGGCCGTGAGGGCGAGCGTGCGGCCCTCCTTGCGAGTGAGTGGGGTGCGGAAGCCGCGCTGCAGCGCGGCCAGCTGCTGCGAGACGGCTGAGGGCGTCACGCGCAGCGCATCGGCGACCGCCGTGACGCTGCCGAGAGTGCCCAGCTCGCGCAAGATCTGCAACTGATGAAGTTCCACCGATTCAGTTTAGGTGTCGCTTAATCAACCGTGCAGTAGGTGGTGATTGCTCTTCAGGGTTCGGGGGAGTGGGATCGAAGTATGAAGGCACGATCGTGAAGTTATGGGCATGAGGGCACTGGCATGAAGGCACTGTTCAAGAGCGGTCCGCACGCGGGTCTCGAGATGGTCGACCGTCCGGACCCTGTTGCCGGCACGGGTGAGGTCATCATCCGCGTGCTGCGCACCGGCATCTGCGGAACCGATCTGCACATCCGGCGTTGGGACGAGTGGGCAGCATCCGCCATCAACACCCCGCTCATCCCCGGTCACGAGTTCTACGGCGAGGTCGTCGAGGTCGGGCCGCTCGTGCACGACATCGCCGTCGGCGACCGGGTCTCAGGGGAGGGGCACATCGTCTGCGGAACCTGCCGCAACTGCCGTGCAGGACGCCGGCAGATGTGCATCCGCACCATCGGCCTCGGCCTGCAGCGCGACGGCGCGTTCGCGGAATACCTCTCGCTGCCGGCGACCAACGTCTGGGTGCACCACGAGGACGTCACCCCCGAGCTCGGCGCGATCTTCGACCCGCTCGGCAACGCCGTGCACACAGCCCTCACCTACCGCGTCGTGGGCGAGGATGTGCTGGTCACCGGATGCGGCCCGATCGGCCTCATGTCGATCGCCGTCGCCCGCCACGCCGGAGCCCGCTACATCGTCGCCACCGATGTGAGCGCGCCCCGACTCGAGATGGCGGGCCTGATGGGCGCCGACGAGGTCGTCGATGTCTCTCAGCACGACATCCGCGAGGCGCAGAAGGGTCTTGGCATGCGCGAGGGCTTCGACATCGGCTTCGAGATGAGCGGCGCCCCCTCGGCGCTTCCGGCCATGATCGACAACATGAAGCACGGCGGGCAGATCGCGATGCTCGGCCTGCCCAGCAGCGGCTTCGACATCGACTGGGGCAAGCTGGTCACGCACATGCTGACCATCAAGGGCATCTACGGGCGTGAGATGTTCGAGACGTGGAACGCGATGGGCGCCATGCTGCACACCAGCGCCACCCTGCGCGACGCGATCAGTCGCGTCATCGCCGACTGCATCCCTGCCCGCGACTGGGAGCGCGGCTTCGCCGCCGCCGAGTCTGCGGGCACAGGCAAGATCATCCTCGACTGGACCGAGCTGTAGAGAAATCCGAGCTGTAGAGAAACCCGAGCTGTAGAGAAAGCGGAACTGTGATGTACACGAGCTTCAAGAACCACCTCCAAGGCGAACTGGCCGGGATCGAGGCAGCCGGACTCACCAAGCGCGAGCGCGGCATCGCAGGGCCGCAGCAGGCCGAGATCACCACCGGCGGCATGCAGGTGCTGAACTTCTGCGCCAACAATTACCTGGGCCTCGCCGACGATCCCCGCATCCTCGCGGCCGCCAAGGGAGCCCTCGATGAGTGGGGCTACGGGATGGCCAGCGTGCGCTTCATCTGCGGCACCCAGGATCAGCACCTCGACCTCGAGCGTCGCCTGGCCGCGTTCCTCGGCACCGATGACGCGATCCTGTACTCGTCGTGCTTCGACGCCAACGGCGGGGTGTTCGAGACGCTGTTCTCTGCGGAGGACGCCATCATCTCGGACGAACTCAACCACGCGTCGATCATCGATGGCATCCGACTCTCGAAAGCCCGCCGGTTGCGCTACCGCAACCGGGACATGGCTGATCTCGAAGAGCAGTTGAAGGCGGCGTCGGATGCCCGTTTCCGCGTCGTCGTGACCGATGGCGTCTTCTCGATGGACGGCTACATCGCCCCGCTGCAGGAGATCTGCGATCTGGCGGAACGCTACGACGCGCTCGTGTTCGTCGACGACTCGCACGCAGTCGGCTTCGTCGGCGAGAACGGTCGCGGCACGCCAGAGCTGTGCGGCGTCTCGGACCGCGTCGACATCTACACCGGCACCTTCGGGAAGGCCCTCGGCGGGGCATCCGGCGGGTACGTTGCCGCCCACGCCGACATCGTCGCTCTGCTGCGCCAGCGTTCGCGTCCGTACCTGTTCTCGAACACGCTGGCTCCGTCGATCGTGGCCGGCACGCTGACCGCGCTCGACCTGGTCGAGGGCTCGGCCGACCTGCGCGCCCGCCTGCGGGAGAACGCCGCACTGTTCCGTCGCCGGATGACGGAGGAGGGCTTCGAGCTGCTGCCGGGGGAGCACCCGATCG
This sequence comes from Microbacterium sp. H1-D42, assembly GCF_022637555.1. Taxonomy (NCBI): domain Bacteria; kingdom Bacillati; phylum Actinomycetota; class Actinomycetes; order Micrococcales; family Microbacteriaceae; genus Microbacterium; species Microbacterium sp. H1-D42. The sequence goes on from NZ_CP093342.1 coordinate 1,484,103, forward strand.
TTCCGGTGATGTTCGGAGATGCCGCGCTGACCGCCCGCATGGCTGACGAGATGCAGAAGCAGGGTGTGTACGTGACGGCCTTCAGCTTCCCCGTGGTGCCTCGTGGGCTCGCGCGCATCCGCGTGCAGCTGTCGGCGGCGCACACGCGGGACCAGGTGGAGCGCTGCGTGGCCGCATTCGTCGCGGCTCGGGATGCCGTGAGCTGAGGCATACCAGTCACGCGCCCCAGTACCGGCGCCGGATCCGTCCCCAGTCATTGCCGGGGAGCTGCGGATACAGCAGTGAAGCCGCGAGGCAGTACTTGCTGACCGAGTGAGGGCGGATGCCGCTGTGCACCAGCAGGCGATCCAGCGCCCCCATCCCGTCGGCCGACTTGGTCTCCACGAGCACCTCAGCAGGCCCCGGGATCCGCTTTGCGCCGAAGACGCTGTCGAGATCCTGGTCGATGGTGATGCGATGGTCACCGTCGGTGAGGGTGGTGCGTCGGTAGTCGGTCTCGAGCACCGGCCGCAGACGGGTCGCATCCATGCCGATGAGCGGACCGACGTAGGCGTGTCCGTCATGGTCCAGCAGGCCCAGGCGAGAGGGATCGTGCATCTGGCGCTGTTTCACCGTCATGCCGCGCAGCCCCTTGGACTTGACCTCCAGACGGCAGTCGCCGGAATCGACGTACAGCCGGGTGCGCACCTTGAATCGGTGCCGACGGCGCTGCACGTGCTGTCGGAAGAACGCGAAGTCCGGAGTGTCCAGGTAGACCGTCCGGTATCGGAACGTGCGCGTCTCGCCGATCTGCAGCACCCGCAGCCCATCGGGCAGCAGCCGGGTGAGCATGTCGCGCGGGATGAAGTACTTGCGGTCGATGCGGCTCATCAGCGCCGCTGACTCGTCCAACTCCGGCAGGGAGATGGGTGGCAGCTCCCTCACCAGCTGCGCCAGCGCACTCATACCGACACGTGCGGTCGAGCGGCAGCGGGGTTCGCCTCGGCGTGCTGCGCCGACACACCGGCACCCGAGGGGAAAGGCGCCGGTGCCGTCGACACGACGCGAGCCGGCACTGCCTGCTGTACGGCGATCGGGTCCGCTGCCGCGGGGCGCGCGGATCGCGCCACCTGGTAGCGGGCGTCGACGACGGTGATCTCGCGCACCAGATCGAGCTCGAGCACCTCGAAGCGGACGGACGTGGCGTTGAACGTGTCGCGCAGCACCTGCTCGAGCTCGACCTCGTCGAGATACGCGCGATCCAGGGTCACCGTGCGGCGGCGCGATCGGCGTGCGGTCCACCGGCTGTCGACGATGAACATCGCCAGCACGATCACGGCTGCGAGCGCTGGTGCTGCCCACACCGGGGTAGGGCGCAAGCCCGTGAGCAGGCCGAGCACGAGCGAGACGAAGTAGTAGGCGATCTCCTGCTGCGTGATCTGGTCGGAGCGCAGCCGGATGATCGACAGGATGCCGAACAGGCCGATGCCCAGGCCGATGCCGACCTCGACCGAGCTGAGGGCCACGGTGACCGCGAACACCCCGATGTTCAAGGCGATGTACGACAGCAGCAGGTCGCGGCGGCGGTGCCGGCGGAAGTAGAGCACGTAGGCCAGCAGGGTGATGGCGACGAGATCGGTGATGATGGCGATGGCCAGAGACATGTGATCCTCCTCAGATCGACGATGATCTCCACGATTCCGGTCGCGGTCGCAGGGAGGATGAGGCGCAGATGAGAGAGTTCACATGTTGGTTCGCAGCCGGTAGCCGGCGCCGCGGACGGTTTCGAAGCGCTCGGCGCCGAGCTTGCTGCGCAGGTAGCGGATGTAGACGTCGACCACGTTGGATCCGGGATCGAAGTCGAAATCCCAGACGCGGCTCAGCAGCTGCTGTCGGGTGAGCACCTCGTCGGGATGGCGCAGGAACGTCTCCAGCAGGGTGAACTCGCGCGTGGTCAGCTCGATGTCGAGCTCGTCGACGCGTGCCCGCCGCGTGCGCAGGTCCAGGCTCAGGTCTCCGGCTTTGAGCACGGTCGACTCCGTCGCGGACGGCGTGGTGAGTCGCAGGCGGATGCGTGCCAGCAGCTCATCGAACGCGAAGGGCTTGTGCATGTAGTCGTCCGCGCCGCCGGACAGGCCCGCGACGGTGTCCTCCACGGCATCCCTGGCGGTGAGGATGATGATCGGGATCTCCACCCGCTCCGCACGCAGGCGGCGCAGCACGCTGAACCCGTCGAGCCCTGGCAGGCCGATGTCGAGGATCATCAGGTCGAACTCTCCGCTGCGGGCGAAGGCGACCGCATCGCTGCCGTTGTCGACCGTCTCGGAGCGGAAGCCGTTGGCCCGCAGCCCCTTGACGATGAAGGAGGCGATGCGCTCCTCATCCTCGGCGAGCAGGATGCGGTTCATGGAGACTCCTTGTGGGTGGGCGCAGGCAGGTCGAGCGTGAAGGTCGCACCATGACCCGGTCGTGAGTCGACACGGACCGTGCCGCCGTGCGCCTCGGCGATGCGGGCGACGATGGCCAGTCCGAGGCCGCTCCCGGGGCGCCGCTCTCCGGATGATCCGCGGGTGAATCGTTCGAAGATGTGGGGCTGTTCGGCGTGGGGCACTCCCACTCCTCCGTCGCGCACCCACAGCAGCAGGTGGTCGTGCTCGATGCGTCCGCCGATCGCGATGGGATCTCCATCGGACGTGTGGGCGACGGCGTTCGCGATGAGCTGCAGCAGAGCCTGAGTGAGGCGTTGCCCATCGGCCTGCACGAGCCCTTCGGGGATCTCATCGATCGACCAGGTGCGTGCGGCCAGAGCAGACCCCTTTGCGAGTGTCTCCACGACCAGATCGGCCACGTCCACGGTATCGATCAGCAGGAAATCGGGTCGCTCGGCGCGGGCCAGCAGGATCAGGTCGTCGACGAGTCGCGACATCCTCTGCAGTTCGTCATCGACCAGCCGCAGGGTCTGCTCCCGATCGGCGGCGTCGTAGCCCATCAGCTCGAGGTGTCCGCGGATGACGGTGATGGGCGTGCGCAGCTCATGGCCGGCATCGTCGAGGAACCTGCGCTGGCCGTCGAAGGCGGACTGCACTCGATCGAGCATCCCGTTGAAGGTCACGGCCAGCTGAGCCACGTCGTCGGTGCCGACGACGTCGATTCGCCGGTCGAGATCGCTGCCGTCGATTCCGGCCGCAGTCTCCTGAACCTCGCGGATCGGGGTGAGCGCGCGACCCGCGACGAACCAGCCGGCGGCGCCGGCCAGGATCAAGGAGAAGACGGCGGCGACGGACATCGTGATGATCGTCGAATGCACCTCCTGCTCCTCGGGCTCGAGGAATTCCACGACGATCAGCGAACCGGTCGTCGAGTCGCCGGTGAACGCGACGGGCATGGCTGCGTACATCGCCGAGCCTGCTGATGTCGCCACCCGGCCCGACTTCGGCGCGTCCAGTGCGCTCACGCCGGTGATGAACTCCTCGTCCACGTCAAGACGAGCCGGAGGCGTGTCGGCGCTGCGGCGGTCGGCCCTGCCGTGTACGACGCTGAAATAGGTCTCGTCCTGCTCGGGGACGTTGTGCGACAGATAGGCGGTCAGCAGCTGCTGGGGGTCGGTGAACCCGTTGCCCGTGCTCGGGTCGACGCCGGTCGCGAAGGCCCGCAGCTTCTCTGCTTCATGTTCGAGTTCGGTGACGGCGTTGGCTTCGACACGCGACATCAGCACCCGTCCGGTGGCGAGCACGATCACGCCGAGGGCGAGAGCGACGACCAGGAGCGTCCAGGCGAGGATGCGCGTGCGCACGGTAATGCCGCGGCGACGCTCAGTCATCGTCGTCCCTCTCGTCGCCGTCCAGTTCGTCGTCGTCATCGCCGGCCGGAGACGGTGGGGCTGGTGGGACCACCGTGGCCTCGCCGGGAGTGGGCTCTGGAGTGGGTTCGGGAGCCGGGGGAGTGGGCGGCTTCTCCACCACATGCGGGGTGACGGTGACGACGGGGCCGAGGTCCGGAGCAGGCGGCACCAGCACTGCATCGGCGGCCCACCAAGCCCCTACCAGCAGTGCGGTACCCACGGGCACCGCGACGAAGGCCCAGCGTCTCATGGCACCAGTCTTGCTGAGATCGCGCGCGGATAACGCCAGATGAGAGGGTTCTCACCATCGGCGAGGCGTGCAGACAAACTTTTGCAAAGAATTGCTTGCAAAGAAGTCTTTGCAAGAGTATCTTTGCATGCATGACGAACAACGAGCAGGGACGCACCCTCGACGCAGGCGCACTGAAGGCTCTCGCGCACCCGCTGCGGGTGCGCATCTACGACCTGCTCAGTGAGCGGGGTGCCCAGACGGCCAGTTCGCTCGCGACGCTGATCGGCGAGACCTCCGGGTCGACCAGCTATCACCTGCGTGCCCTCGCCGCACACGATCTGATCCGCGAGGTGCCGGGAAAGGGCACAGGGCGGGAGCGCTGGTGGGAACGTCCGAAGGGTCGCATCAACCTGCCGGGACCCGACGAGAGCATGTCGCCGGCGAACCGCTCAGCGGCCCAGATCGTCACCGCGGAGTTCTTCCGTCTGCGCCACCAGACGCTGATGGACTACCTCAACCGACCCGCCGACGAGCAGTCGGAGGAGTGGAAGGACGCCGGGCTCGTCATGACGACGATGCTCGATCTCACCCCTGAGCAGATGACCGAGCTCAAGGACCAGCTCAGCGCGGTGGTGGATGCCGCGGTCGAGCGCTACAGCGGCCAGGAGGGCCGCTCCGACACCAGGCGCGTCTCGCTGCGTGCCGAGATCTTCGATCTTCCCGCGGCGAGCAGCCGCGGCCTCGCACCCAAGGAGTGATCATGACCGCTGCAACACTTCACCTCGTCGCCCCGACCCGCCTCGAGCGCGGCCTCCAGGGCATCGCCGCTTCGCTGAGCAGCTACGTGGATTCCCGCATCGCCGCTCGCGCCGAGCGTCGCGAGATCGCCCTGGACCTGCTGCGCGAGCAGCACGCCCGCAGGCACGACCCTCGGGCCCTCGACATCGCGCTGCTGTCGATCGGCTCGCGCCCGCGTCCCTGACGCAGAGGCCGGGATCAGTCCTGGAACGGACGTGCGATGACGTCGCCGGATGCTGTCAGCAGGACTTCCCAGCCCGCATCGAGCTCGGCGATCGGACGGCCCTCCAGCCAGGTGAGCGTCCAGTACCCGGTCAGGCCCTGTGCCTCGACCTCTGCGATCGCGGGGCGCAGTTCAGCGGGCACGGATGCCGGCGGCTGTGTGCCCGTGGCCCAGCGCGTTCCGAGCTGCATCACGCCTCCACCGGGGCGAGCACGATGTCCGTGACGGTCAGCTCATCAGCATCCGCGAACGACAGCTCGGCGATCCGACCCACGGCGCGCAGGTCGTCGGCGGCAGCCCGCAGCGCCGCCACCTTCGCGGCCGGGGCCGCGATCGTCGCGCTGGTCACCGGGGTCTTCTGCGAGGCCTTGGCCTCGGTCTTCGCTCGGCGGATGCCGATCAGCGCCTCGCTGGCGGCGGTGAGTACCGCGGTGTCACCGTCGATACCAAGTGGCGCGGGCCAGGCAGCCGTGTGGATCGAGCCCTCCTCGAACCACGACCACGCCTCTTCGGTCGCGAACGACACGATCGGGGCGAGCAGGCGCAGCAGCGTCGACAGCGCCAGGCGCAGCGCGAGGGCGGCGGATGCCTGGCCCACGTCGGTCTGGTCGTAGGCGCGTTCCTTGACGAGCTCGAGGTAGTCGTCGCAGAACGTCCAGAAGAACGCCTCGGTGATCTCCAGCGCCTTGGCCTGGTCGTAGTTCTCGTACGCCGAAGTCGCGTCGCGCACCACAGCATCCAGCGTCGTCAGCATCGATGCGTCCAGCGCGTGCGTGACCTGCGCCCCTTCGGGGACGGGGAAGGACAGCACGAACTTCGCCGCATTGAGGATCTTGATCGCCAGACGGCGGCCGATCTTCACCTGTGTGGGGTTCTGCGGATCGAAGGCGGCGTCCATGCCGAGGCGGCTCGACGCCGACCAGTACCGCACCGCGTCCGAGCCGTGCTTGTCGAGGATGTCGGCCGGGGTGACGACGTTGCCCTTCGACTTCGACATCTTCTTGCGGTCGGGGTCGACGATGAAGCCGCTGATCGCGGCGTTGCGCCACGGAGAGCGGTGATCCTCGAGAGTGGAGCGCAGCATGGTCGAGAACAGCCAGGTGCGGATGATGTCCTGACCCTGCGGGCGCAGGTCGAACGGCGCCACGGCGTTCCAGAGCTCTTCGTCGCGCTCCCAGCCGCCGGCGAGCTGCGGGGTCAGCGATGAGGTCGCCCACGTGTCGAAGATGTCGGCCTCGGCGTCGAATCCGCCCGGCACGCCGCGCTGATCGGCCGTGTAGCCGACCGGCACGTCGCTGGTCGGATCGATCGGCAGCAGGTCGTGTGCCGGAGTGATCACGCGGTCGTAATCGCGCTCGCCGTTCTCGTCGAGGCCGTACCAGATCGGGATCGGCACGCCGAAGAAGCGCTGGCGCGAGACCAGCCAGTCGCCGGTCAGGCCACCCACCCAGTTCTCGTAGCGCACGCGCATGAAGTCGGGGTGCCAGGCGAGCTGCTTGCCGTTCTCGATGAGGGTGTCGCGCAGCTCGGCGTCACGGGCGCCGTTGCGCACGTACCACTGGCGCGTCGACACGATCTCGAGCGGACGGTCGCCCTTCTCGAAGAACTTCACCGCGTGGCTGAAGGGCTTGCCCACGGCCGTCATGTCGCCGGTCTCCTGCAGCTTCTCGACGATGGCCTTGCGTGCACTGAACACAGTCTTCCCGCCGATGTTCTCGGCGTACCAGGCGCTCGCGTCGGCGTCGCCCACCGACGCCGGGGCATCCGGCAGGAAGCGGCCGTCGAGGCCGATCGTCGTCATGTTCGGCAGCGATTCGCCCGCGGTGGTGCGCAGCTCGCGCCACCACACGATGTCGGTCACGTCACCGAAGGTGCAGACCATCGCGGCTCCGGTGCCCTTGTCCGCCAGGGCGAGGTGGTGGCCGTGGATCTCGATCTCGGCATCGAAGAACGGCGTGCGCACCTTCGTGCCGATCAGGTGTTTGTGCGGACCCTCGGGGTGGGTCACGATCGCGATGCACGCCGGCAGCAGCTCGGGGCGCGTCGTGTCGACGGCGATCGAGCCCGAGCCGTCAGCGAAGGGGAATTCGATGGTGTGGTAAGCGGCCTGCTGCTCGCGGTCCTCGAGCTCGGCCTGCGCGATCGCCGAGCGGAAGTCGATGTCCCACAGCGTCGGCGCCAGGGACTGGTAGGCCTCGCCGCGCTCCAGGTTGCGCAGGAACGCGAGCTGGCTCTGCCGGATCGTGTCGTCCGAGATGGTGCGGTACGTCTGGGTCCAGTCGACACTCAGACCGAGCTGGCGAAACAGCGCCTCGAACTGCTTCTCGTCCTCGACGGTGAGCTTCTCGCACAGCTCGATGAAGTTGCGGCGGCTCACTGGCAGCTGGTCGGCCGCGCGGGAGGACTTGTTGTCGCCACCCTCGAACGGGGGAGTGAAGTCGGGGTCGTAGGGCAGCGAGGGGTCGCAGCGCACGCCGTAGTAGTTCTGCACGCGACGCTCGGTGGGAAGGCCGTTGTCGTCCCAGCCCATCGGGTAGAACACGTTCTTGCCGCGCATGCGCTCGAAGCGCGCCTTGATGTCGGTGTGCGTGTATGAGAACACGTGGCCGATGTGCAGGCTGCCCGACGCCGTCGGCGGGGGCGTGTCGATCGAGTAGACGCTGTCGCGGCCGGATGCGCTCGCGCCGGCGCGGTCGAAGCGGAACGTGCCCTGCTCGGACCAGTTCTCACCCCACTTCGCTTCGAGGCCTTCGAGTGCGGGCTTGTCGGGAATGCTGGACATGGAGGTCTCCTCGAGCGATGTGTGCGGCACTGTGTGAGCGTGCCTGAGTGTGGGTTGTCCGCCCAGTCTACCGGGGTGCGTGCGAGCGGGGCGGATGCCGGGGCCGGGTGGAGTGCAGGCCGTTCAGTCGCGCAGTCGGATGCCGAGGCCGGCCGCCATGACCGGTGCGAGCAGCTGCACCTGGAACGGCGACATGGTCACCCCTCGCAGGCTGTTCACGTCGAGGAAGGCGTCTGCATCGAGGCCGCGCAGATCGACGTGCGCAGCGCGCATCCCGCGGGGGTCGACCTCGTCGGCGCGGCAGTTCTCGAAGCGCACCCTGGTGAGCTCCGCCTGCGGGACGTCGAGGCTGTGCAGCGTGCAGCCGGTGACGAGGATGTCCTCGCCGCGAGCGCCGCCGAGCGTGAGGTAGTCGACGCGGACATCTGTCAGCTCGAGTTCGGCGACGCGTGCACTGCTCAGATCGAGCGTTCCGATCCGGCCGCCGACGATCCGCAGACGACGCACGGTGGCATCCCGCATCGTGAGCGAGGCGATGCGCGGCGCGCTCATCTCGACATCGAGCAGCGTCGCGCCGGTCAGGTCGACGCCCTCCGCGTCGGCCGTGATCCGACACTGCTCGAGCGAGGAATGCGCCAGATCGACGTCGCCGCGCAGGGGAACCTCTGCCGCGAGCAGATCGGCGGCACGTCTGGGAACAGCGGGGCTGAGGACGTCGGGCAGGTCGGGTGGGGAGACACGGGGAGCGATCAGCGAGTCAGTCGAGCGAGCCATCCCGCGAGACTATGCCCGGCCACCGACGCTCGAGTATCAGCATTCTCCCAGGCTTGCTACGTTGGAGGAGGCGGTTCACGACGACGTCACCGCTGGAAAGGAACAACACTCCTATGTCCCCTGTCCTTCTGATGTTGATCGGGCTGGCCATCTTCGCCGCCGGATACGTCTTCTACTCCCGTTATCTGGGGAAGAGCATCTTCCGCCTGGACCGCGCGTTCAAGACCCCGGCGCATGAACTGAACGACGGCGTCGACTACGTGCCGACCAACAAGTTCATCCTGTGGGGTCACCACTTCACGTCCGTGGCCGGTGCGGCGCCCATCGTCGGGCCCGCGATCGCCGTGATCTGGGGATGGCTGCCAGCATTCCTGTGGGTCACCATCGGGACGGTGTTCTTCGCCGGCATGCACGATCTCGGTGCCCTGTGGGCGTCCAACCGCAACAAGGGCCGCTCGATCGGCGCGCTGTCGGAGCGCTACATCGGCAAGCGCGGCGCGAGCCTGTTCCTTGTCGTCATCTTCCTGCTGCTGCTGATGGTCATCGCGGCGTTCGCCGTCGTGATCAAGAACCTGTTGATCAGCACTCCTACGGCAGTCATCCCCACGTGGGGTGCGATCGTCGTCGCGCTGCTGGTCGGCGTGGCGGTGTACCGCTTGCGCTGGAACCTGATTCCGGTCACCATCGTCGGCGTCGTCGCTCTCTACTCGCTGATCGTGCTCGGCGACAGGGTGCCGGTCGTCCTCCCCGATGACTTCCTCGGCATGGGGCCGGCGACCTTCTGGATTCTCGCCCTGTTCGTATACGGTGCGATTGCTTCGCTGCTGCCCGTGTGGGTGCTGCTGCAGCCGCGTGACTATATCAACGGCGTGCAGCTGTTCGTCGGCCTCATCCTGCTGTTCGGCTCGGTGCTCACAGCCACGCTGTTCTCGGCGGAAGGACTGCATATCGTGGCGCCGGCCATCAACACGGCCGTGCCGGAGGGCACGCCCAGCATGGTGCCGCTGCTGTTCGTGACCATCGCGTGCGGTGCAATCTCGGGATTCCACGGCATGGTCTCGTCAGGAACCAGCTCGAAGCAGCTCGACAAGGAGACGGATGCCCGCTTCGTCGGCTACTTCGGCGCCGTCGGCGAGGGCCTGCTCTCGCTGGGAACCATCCTCGCCGTCATTGCCGGCTTCCGCACGGTCGCCGAGTGGAACGAGGTCTACAGTGCCTTCGGGGCTGGCGGTGTGACCGCGTTCGTCAACGGCGGTGGGGCGATCATGGAGGCCGGTCTCGGACTGCCGGCGTCGCTGAGCGCCACGGTGCTCGCCACGATGGCCGTGCTCTTCGCGGCGACCACGATGGACACCGGCATGCGTCTGCTGCGCTTCGTCGTGCAGGAGATCGGCGTGTCGATGAAGGTGCGCATCACCAAGGTGCCCGCGACGATCATCGTCGTCGTGGTGGGCCTCGGCCTGACGTTCTCGCAGGGGCTCGGCGGCGACGGCGGCCTGCGCATCTGGCCGCTGTTCGGCACGACGAATCAGTTGATGGCGGCTCTGACGCTGTCGATCATCGCCGTGATGCTGATCCGCAAGCGGCGCAACCCGCTGCCGGCGCTGCTGCCGCTGGTGTTCGTCTTCGTGCTTTCGTTCTGGGCGGCCATCGAGCAGCTTGCGGCATTCGCCAACCCGGCGCAGCCGGACTGGCTGTTGCTGGTGCTCGACATCATCATCATCGCCTCCAGCGTGTGGGTGGCGATCGAGGCGGCGATTGCGATGCGCAAGGCGGCCAACGACCCGCCAGAGCTCGAGCATGAGGATGCTGAGCTGCAGGCGGTGCGCGAAGAGGTCTGAGTGATTTTCGACCCTGAGGCGGTCCAGCGTCTAAGACGACGCTGGACCGCCATCCGGCAGGGGCTCGCGGAGTACTACGCGGGCCCCTACCGGCAGACCCTCGCGCGTGAGCGGCGCGATGAGGACGACCTGTTCGCACTGATCGTCCTCGGCGAGGCGCTCGGCGTGCCCGATCCGGCTGCCTACTACAGCGCTGAGCTGATGCCGCTGCTGGCCACCGACTTTCACGACTGGCATCGCCGCATGGGCATGCCTCGATCACCCCTGGACCACGTCTCATGCTGCTAGAGGACCTCGACCGTCGGATGCTGTTCATCGGCGGCAAAGGAGGGGTGGGCAAGACCTCACTGGCATCCGCTGTCGCTCTCGCCCGTGCCCGGGCTGGTGAGCGTGTGCTGGTCGTCTCGACCGACCCCGCCCACAACCTCGGTCACCTGTGGCAACGGCACGTCGGCGACCAGCCTGTGCGGCTCGCCACGTTCGACGACGGTGCACTCGATGGTGTCGAGATCGACCCGCAAGCCACGATCGAGCGGCATCTGGCATCCGTCGAGCAGACCATGATGCGGCTGCTGCCCGAACAGCAGCACGGCGCCGCGCGGGCGCACCTTGAGCGTGCGCGCGAAGCCCCGGGCAGTCACGAATCGGCTGTGTTGGAGCGCATCGCCGAACTGGCGGAGCTCGGGCAGACGGACTACGACGCCGTGATCTTCGACACCGCGCCCTCAGGGCACACGCTGCGCCTGCTGGCCCTGCCTGGCCAGCTGGCGGGATGGACGGAGACGCTGCTGCGCAACCGCGACCGTTCCGAGCGATTCTCGGCGGCGATGCGCGGCCTGACCGGACGGGATGACCCCGAGGGCACGAGTGAAGCCGAGCTGCGACGCACCCTGCAACGGCGACGCGATCGCTTCGACGCCCTGCAGAAGGCGATCGGCGATTCGCAGCGCACTGGTTTCGTCGTGGTGTTCACCGCCGAGGCGCTGCCCGTGGCCGAGACCCTCGATGTGGTCGACAGTCTGCGCGCGATGCATGTCGAGGTGGCGGCGCTGATCGCGAACCGACGCTCGCCCGCAGATGCCGGCGAGCTGCTGCGCACTCGCCGAATGGGCGAGGACGCGCACCTCGCTCGCGTCCGTGAGCGGGTGCCGGACGTGATGATCCTCGAAGTGCCGCTGGTGCCGGGGGAGCTGACCGGCTCGGATGCCATCGCACACGTCGCCGATCTGCTCGAGGCGGCCGGCTGACACCTCACGACTACGCTGATAGATTGCTAGCATGCAAGACTCGCCGAAAGCGCAGTTCAACGTCTACCTGCCACAGGATCTCGTACGTGCGGTGAAGCACCGCGCGATCGACGAGGGCTCCAGCCTTTCCGCTCTGGTCGAACGCGCGCTGCGCGAGTACCTGGACGGAGTGGACTCGTGACAGTCACGGTGCAGCAGATCGTCTACGCACGCGACGAACCTCGCTGGTATGCGCTCGCCGCAGTCCTCGGGCTGGTGGCGCCGTTTCCGCCTGAGGCCGGCTGGGCGGAGTTCGACGGCGGGGGAGTGCTCGCCATCCACGCCGAGACGCCGGAGTACGCCGACGGCACGACCGACCTACACCTGCTGGTCGACGATCTCGACACCGCTCAGCGCGCTCTCGCCGGCCGCGACGCGCAGCGCACGCACCTGGACGGCGTCGGCGACATCCTGGTCGTCCGCGCGGCGTCCGGCGTGACGATCAGTGCGTCGGCGGGAGCGCGTGCGACCAGTGGCGATGTGTCGGTGCAGCCGATCTGGTTCCAAGACCACATCGCCGAGGCCAGGGGAATCCTCGAGGCGTTCGGGCTGCAGGCCGATCTGGCCGCGGATCGCGGCGGCTGGGTCGAACTGCAGGCAGAAGGCGGCGGCGCGGTGGGCGTGCACTCGGCATCCGGCCGTGACACCGGAAGCGGCGCAGGCATCGGACTCAGCTTCCTCGCTCGAGGGGATCTCGACGCATTCGCCGAGCGGCTCTCGGATGCCGGCTTCTCAGCATCCGTCGTCGATGAGGCCTACGCGCGCACGATCCGCATCGACGACCCCGAGGTCTGGATCAACGGAGTTCAGGACGACCTGTACGGCTACCACCGCGCGGACTGATCGCTCTGCCGTAGACTGGCCCGACAAGCTTTGATCCGGCCATCACCGGGGAGCTCTCGGAAGAACGCTTCTGCGGAGGCAAGTAGAACCGAGCGGGGCAGGCCCGTCATGGCCGCAGTGAGAGAGGTTCCCGGTCAACAGGCCGAGAGCACGTGAGGTGGTACCGCGGTCCGCGCGTCAGCACGGGTCGTCCTCGCAGCAGCATCCGACACGATCACTGCGAGACGAACATGACCTACCCGCGCTCAGGCACCGCCTTCGGCCCCGCCGCCGTCACTCCGAGCCCTCGGTTCCCCGAGATCGAGCAGGAAGTGCTCGAGTTCTGGAAGAACGACGACACGTTCCGCGCGTCGATCGCGCAGCGCGACGGCGCCGACGAATGGGTCTTCTACGACGGCCCGCCGTTCGCCAACGGCCTGCCGCACTACGGGCACCTGCTCACCGGCTACGCCAAGGACGTCTTCCCGCGGTTCCAGACCATGCTCGGCAAGAAGGTCGACCGCGTGTTCGGATGGGACACGCACGGTCTGCCGGCAGAGCTCGAGGCCATGAAGCAGCTCGGCATCACCGAGAAGAGCGAGATCGAGGCCATGGGCATCGACGTGTTCAATGGCAAGGCGAAGAGCTCGGTGCTCGCGTACACCCGCGAGTGGGAGGACTACGTCACACGCCAGGCACGCTGGGTCGACTTCGAGCGCGGCTACAAGACGCTCGACCTCGGTTACATGGAGAGCGTGCTGTGGGCGTTCAAGACGCTCTACGACAAGGGTCTCGCCTACGAGGGCTACCGTGTGCTGCCGTACTGCTGGCGTGACGAGACCCCGCTCAGTGCCCACGAGCTGCGCATGGACGACGACGTCTACCAGGACCGTCAGGATCCATCGGTCACCGTCACGTTCCCGCTGACAGGTGCCAAGGCCGAAGCGCTCGGTCTCACGGCCGTGCGCGCCCTCGCCTGGACGACCACGCCGTGGACCCTGCCGACCAACCTCGCCCTCGTCGTCGGACCCGACATCGACTACGTCGTGCTTCCGGCAGGCCCGAACGGCGCCGCCGACATCGTCGCCGGCGATGATGTCGCCGAGAGCGCAGCGCACCGCTACCTGCTGGCTCGCGACCTGGTCGGCGGCTACGCCAAGGACCTCGGCTACGAGTCGGCGGATGACGCGCTCGCCGCCGTCGAGGCGACGCACCGCGGCGCGGCGCTCGAGGACGTCCACTACGACCGCCTGTTCGACTACTACGCCGACACCGAGACCTGGGGCACCGAGAGCGCCTGGCGCATCCTCGTTGACGACTACGTCACCACCACCGACGGCACCGGCATCGTCCACCAGGCCCCGGCCTACGGTGAGGACGACCAGCGGGTCACAGGCGCCGCAGGCATCCCGACGATCATCTCGCTCGATGACGGCGGACGCTTCCTCTCGGCCGTGTCGGACGTTGCCGGCGAGCTGTGGATGGATGCCAACACTCCGCTGATCCGGCTGCTGCGCGCCGCGGGTCGGATGCTGCGCGAGCAGAGCTACGTGCACTCGTACCCGCACTGCTGGCGCTGCCGCAACCCTCTGATCTACAAGGCCGTGTCGAGCTGGTTCATCAGGGTCACCGACATCAAGGACGACATGCTCGCGAACAACGAGCAGATCACCTGGGTGCCCGAGAACGTCAAGCACGGCCAGTTCGGCAAGTGGCTCGAGGGCGCGCGCGACTGGTCGATCAGCCGCAACCGGTACTGGGGCTCGCCGATCCCGATCTGGAAGAGCGATGACCCCGAGTACCCGCGCGTCGATGCGTACGGGTCACTCGAAGACCTCGAGCGCGACTTCGGCACGCTGCCGCGCAACCCCGAGGGTGAGGTCGATCTGCACCGCCCCTACATCGACGACCTGACGCGCCCGAACCCCGACGATCCCACCGGCAAGAGCATGATGCGCCGCATCGAGGACGTGTTCGACGTGTGGTTCGACTCCGGATCGATGCCGTACGCGCAGGTGCACTACCCATTCGAGAACCACGACTGGTTCGACGCGCACGCGCCTGCGGACTTCATCGTGGAGTACATCGGGCAGACCCGCGGCTGGTTCTACGTGATGCACGTGCTCTCGACCGCCCTGTTCGACCGCCCCGCCTTCACCGGCGTGAGCTGCCACGGCATCGTGCTCGGCTCAGACGGGTACAAGATGTCGAAGTCGCTGCGCAACTACCCGGACGTCAGCGAGGTGCTCGACCGCGACGGGTCGGATGCCATGCGCTGGTTCCTCATGTCGAGCTCGGTGCTCCGCGGCGGCAACCTCGCCGTGACAGAGGAGGGCATCCGCGCCGGCGTGCGGGAGTTCCTGCTGCCACTGTGGAGCTCGTGGTACTTCTTCGCGACCTACGCGAATGCCGCATCCGCCGATGGCTACGAGGCGACCTGGCGCACGGACTCGACCGATGTGCTCGACCGCTACATCCTGGCGCGTCTGGGCGACCTCGTCCGCGACGTGCGGGTCGACCTCGAGGGACTCGACTCCACGACGGCATCCGCGCGTCTGCGCGAGTTCGCCGAGGTGCTGACCAACTGGTACATCCGCCGCTCGCGCGACCGGTTCTGGGAGGGCAGCTCCACCGAGGCGTTCGACACGCTCTACACCGTGCTCGAGACGCTCACCCGGGTGGCCGCGCCCCTGGTGCCGCTGATCAGCGAGCGCATCTGGCAGGGCCTCACCGGCGGACGCAGCGTGCACCTGACCGACTGGCCCGATGCCGACGCATTCCCGACCGCCGACGATGTGCGCGACGCCATGGATGCTGTCCGCGAGCTCTCCAGCGTGGGCAACGCGCTGCGCAAGAAGGAGAAGCTGCGCGTGCGCCTGCCGCTGGCTCGGCTCACGGTGGTGTCGCCCCTCGCTGCGGATCTCGCCCAGTTCGAGGGCATCCTTCGCGACGAGCTGAACGTCAAGGCTGTCGAGCTCGTGCAGCAGGGGGAGAGCACCGCCGTCGACTACGGCATCAGCCACCGTCTGAGCGTGAACGCCCGTGCTGCGGGCCCGCGTTTGGGCAAGGAGGTGCAGAAGGTCATCCGCGCCGCCAAGGAGGGCTTCTGGACCGAAGAGGCAGGCGTCGTGACGGCCGACGGCATCACCCTGGAGCCGCACGAGTACGAGCTGGTGCTTGAGACCTCTGGTCGCCCCGAGGGCGAGGCGCTGGCCATCGTGCCCTCAGGCGGATTCGTGCTGCTCGACACGGCGACCACGCCCGAGCTCGAGGCCGAGGGTCTGGCCCGCGACGTGATCCGCGCTGTGCAGGACACACGCAAGAAGGCCGGCTTCGACGTCAGCGACCGCATCCGGCTCGACCTGCTGTTCAGCTCGGCCGAGGACGCCGACGCAGTCGCGGCAGCCTTCGAGACGGCCGGCGTCGCCGAGGAGACACTCGCCACCGAGCACCGTCTGCAGGTGATCGGCCGCGAGGTGCAGCTGCCCGCTGACGCGCCTGGAGAGGTCTGGCATCCGATCGCATTCGGGGTGGCACCCGAGCACGTCGAATTCGTCGCACCGGGCACCTACGCGAACGGCGGCGGCTTCTACGTCGCCGTCAGCCGTGACGAGAGGAACGCAGCATGAACGACACGCAGCGCGCTGACGCCGTCTACGAGAAGCTGATGGAGCGGGCGGGGGAGCGGTGGGTGCAGCCCCGCAAGGAGCGCGTCGCGCGCATCCTGACCCTGCTGGATGACCCGCAGCGCACCTACCGGGTCGTGCACATCACCGGCACGAACGGCAAGACGTCGACCGCCCGGATGATCGAGAGCCTGCTGCGGGCGCACGGCCTGCGCACCGGCCTGTTCACGAGTCCGCACCTGAAGCGCTTCACGGAGCGCATCATGATCGACGGCGAGCCGATCGCCGACGGCTCGATCGCCGACGCCTGGGACGAGATCGAGCCGTTCATCGGCATCGTCGACGCCGAACTCGAGGGCGCGGGGGACGCACCGCTCACCTTCTTCGAGCTGCTCACCGTGCTCGCCTTCGTGGCAGCATCCGATGCCCCCGTCGACGTCCTCGTGCTCGAGGTCGGCATGGGCGGGTCGTGGGACTCGACCAACACCGCCGACGGTGACGTCGCGGTCTTCGCGCCGATCGACCTGGATCACGCCGACCGACTGGGAGAGACGATCGCCGAGATCGCCGAGGTCAAGGCCGGCATCATCAAGGACGGTGCCGCGGTCGTCTCGGCTGAGCAGTCGGCCGAGGTCGCAGATGTGCTGCGTCGCGTCGCCGCTGAGCGGGGCGCGACCATCGCGTTCGAGGGCGACAGTTTCGGCCTCGCCGCGCAGAAGCTTGCGGTCGGAGGGCAGCTGCTGACGATCAAGGGCCTTGCCGGCGACTACGCCGACGAGTACCTGCCGCTGTACGGCGCGCACCAGGGGCACAACGCGGCGCTCGCCGTCGCTGCTGTCGAGTCGCTGATCGGCGGCGCCACCCAGCGCATCGCCGCAGACATCCTGACCGATGGTCTGCAGGGCGCCACCTCGCCGGGTCGCCTGCAGCTGGTCGGCATCGCGCCGACCGTGGTGGTGGATGCTGCGCACAACCCGCATGGCGCCGCCGCGCTCGCACGCTCGCTCGACGACAGCTTCGACTTCGACGAGTGGGGGCTCGTGCTCGGCGTCTTCGCCGACAAGGACGCCGCCGGCATCATCGATCAGCTGCTGCCGGCAGTGACGGAGGTCTTCGCGACCTCGCCCGACTCCGACCGGGCCAGTGACGCCGATGCGATCGCCGACCTCGTCGAAGAGCGCGATCGCCGCGCGAGCGTGCACCCGACGCTGGCTGAGGCCGCAGATGCCGCACGTGAATGGGCGGCATCCGGTGAACGCCGTGCCGTCGTCATCGCCGGATCCATCGTGCTCGCCGGTGAGGCGCTGCTGCTGTCAGAAGCCGACGACTGGAAGTCGGGGTGGCGCGCATGAGTGCCGACACGGCAGGACCTCGCCGACAGCGCGCACCGCGGACACTCGCTCAGAAACTCGGCTCGATCGTGCTGGGCTCCGAGGCGCTGGTCGTGGTGCTCGCCGGTCTCACCGTGTTCGGCCTTCGGGCGCTGCCCGAGGGCATCGCCCCGTGGTGGGCGATCGTGGGCGGTCTCGTGCTGGCCGTCGCGTTCGTCGTGGTCGCAGGCTCCATCACGAAGCCCTGGGCGATCGCCGCAGGATGGACGCTGCAGGGTGCGGTCGCCCTCGGCGCGTTCCTGGAACCCGCCATCCTGATCGTCGCCCTGATTTTCGGTGGCATGTGGGCGTATGCGACGATCGGTGGGGCCCGCATCGACCGACAAGGTCCGGCGGGGCCGCCGGCAGAACCTCACACAGAGAGCGAATGACATGGCCACTGAAGAAACCCTGATCCTCGTCAAGCCCGACGGCGTCGCACGCGGTCTCACGGGCACGATCCTCGCCCGCATCGAGGCCAAGGGCTACGCGCTCGTCGACCTGCGTCTGGTCGAGCCCGACCGTGACCGCCTCGCGGCGCACTACGCCGAGCACGAGGGAAAGCCGTTCTACGAGCCGCTGCTCGAGTTCATGATGTCCGGCCCGTCTGTGGCGATCCGCGTCGCCGGCAACCGCGTCATCGAGGGCTTCCGCTCGCTCGCAGGCACGACCGACCCGACCTCGGCCGCCCCGGGCACGATCCGCGGCGACCTCGGCCGCGACTGGGGTCTGGCCGTGCAGCAGAACCTCGTGCACGGCTCCGACAGCCCGGAGTCCGCAGCGCGCGAGCTCAACATCTGGTTCTGACTGAACACACGAAGAAGGGGACGTCCGGATGGACGTCCCCTTCTTCGTTGCTTCAAGGGTTTCAGTGGTCGGTCAGAACACCATTCCGGCGACCTCGCCGAGCAGGTCGAGGCCCGCCAGCTGCGCCATCGCGACGATGATCGCGTAGGCGAGGATCGTCGCCAGGGGCACCCAGGCCATCATCCGGTCCGCGCGTGCGCGGGCGGTCGCCGAGGTCGTGAGAGTGCCGTTTCTCACCAGGTGCACCCCGGTGGCGAAGAACGTCGGGATCGTCACCGCCCATGTCGCCATGCACCAGGGGCACAGCACTGCGAGCACGAAGATGCTCTGGAAGATCAACCAGCACACGAACGCGAAGGCGGCAGTCACCCCGAGCCCGAAGAGCGCCCAGAACCAGCGCGGGAACTTCACCGCGCCGACCACGGCGACACCGACGACCAGTACGGCCATCCATCCGGTGAGGCCGAGGATCGGGTTCGAGAAGCCGAACACCTCGCCCTGCCACGAGCCGAGGTTCTTGTCGCACTGCAGCATGACGCTGACGTAGCAGCTCGTCTGCGAACCGGGGTTCTCGAGCAGGAAGAACTTCTCGAGCGTGAGCTGGAAGGCGGCCCACCACCCCAGAACGCTTGCGATGATGAGCCAGATTCCGTAGCCGAGATATCGGGGACGCTGCGTGGTCATGGCGTGATTATCCCAGCGTCGCCTATGGGTGAGCGCCACATGGGCCCGCGCGCGGTCGTGTCGGAGCCTCTCGAAGAGGCCGGATGCCACGTGCGCGCCTGCGAGGTGCGATAATGGCTCAGGACGAGGTCGCGAGCAGTCGCGACCGAATCGACAAGACTTCGGGGTCAAATGCCCCACGCGGTCCGGCCACAGTGCGGATCGCAGCCGATTGAGTTCGCGGCGCAGTTCGCCGCACGAGTTTTCGCGGAGCACGCAATTGCCCGCGCAGGGAGCAAGCCAGAGATGGCCGACGAGAATGATGACAAGACCACCCCTACCCTCGACACGACGCCGGCGCAGCCGGTAGTCGAGAGCGCCGCGGCGCTCGACGAGGTGGAATCGGATGCTGCCCCGCAGACCGCCGAGACCGTGACGTCGACGGAGCCAGAGGCTTCAGGGGAGCCTGAGGCACCTGACGAGCCCGTGCTCGCCACGGAGCCCGAGGTGCCCGTCGAACCCGAGGTCGCCCCGGCGGCCGAGGTCGTCGTGCCAGAGCCTGAGGTCCTTGCAGAGCCTGAGGCCGAGCCGCAGGCACTCACCGCCGTGAGTCTTGGCCTGCTGCCTGAGGTCTTCATCTCGAAGGTCTCCACGCAGCTGCACTTCCACGCACCGGTGCTCAGCGCACTGCCGGCCCGCCCGCAGCACGACGACGACGATGATGACGATGACGACGACCGCGGTTCCGCAGCGTCGCGTCGTGGTCGTGGTCGTCGGCGAGGGTCGGACGGCGATGATATGCAGGACGAGCCGCGCCACCGTCAGCGCGCAGTCGAGTACATCACCGAGCCGAAGGCGATCAAGGGCTCCACGCGCCTGGAGGCCAAGAAGCAGCGCCGTCGTGACGGCCGCGATGCCGGTCGCCGGCGTGCAGTCGTCACCGAGGCCGAGTTCCTCGCCCGTCGTGAGTCCGTCGATCGCATGATGGTCGTTCGGGCCAAGAACGGCCGCACCCAGATCGGTGTGCTCGAGGACAACGTGCTCGTCGAGCACTACGTCGCCCGCAACCAGGACGCATCGCTGATCGGCAACGTCTACCTCGGCCGCGTGCAGAACGTGCTGCCGAGCATGGAGGCTGCCTTCGTCGACATCGGCCGCGGCCGCAACGCCGTGCTGTACTCCGGCGAGGTCGACTGGGAGGGCGTGACGACGGGAAACCAGCCGCGCCGCATCGAGCTCGCGCTCAAGCCAGGCGATCGCGTGCTCGTGCAGGTCACGAAGGACCCTGTGGGCCACAAGGGCGCCCGTCTGACCAGCCAGATCTCCCTCCCTGGTCGCTACCTGGTGTACGTGCCGGGTGGGTCGATGAACGGCATCTCCCGCAAGCTGCCCGACAACGAGCGCGCCCGCCTCAAGCGCATCCTCAAGGAGGTGCTTCCGGAGTCGTCCGGCGTCATCGTGCGCACCGCCGCCGAGGGCGCCACCGAAGAGCAGCTGACCCGCGACGTGCAGCGTCTCACCTCGCAGTGGGAGCACATCCAGAAGCAGGTCGCTTCGCAGCAGGCCCCCGCGCTGCTGCACGCTGAGCCCGACCTTCTGGTCAAGATCGTCCGCGATGTGTTCAACGAGGACTTCACCCGGATGACCATCCAGGGTGACGACGCGCAGCACACCATCCGCGCCTACCTCGAGAGCGTCGCCCCTGACCTGCTCGAGCGGGTCGAGACGTACACCGACGACGTCGACCCCTTCGACGCCTACCGCATCACCGAGCAGATCGAGAAGGCTCTCGACCGCAAGGTGTGGCTGCCCTCCGGCGGTTCGCTCGTCATCGACCGCACTGAGGCGATGACCGTCGTCGACGTCAACACCGGAAAGTTCGTTGGCTCGGGGGGAAACCTCGAGGAGACCGTCACCAAGAACAACCTGGAAGCGGCTGAGGAGATCGTCCGCCAGCTTCGGCTGCGTGACATCGGCGGCATCATCGTCGTCGACTTCATCGACATGGTGCTCGAGTCCAACCGCGACCTCGTGCTGCGCCGGCTCGTCGAGTGCCTGAGCCGTGACCGCACGAAGCATCAGGTCGCCGAGGTCACATCGCTCGGCCTCGTGCAGATGACCCGCAAGAAGCTCGGCCTCGGTCTGCTCGAGACCTTCAGCGAGGCGTGCGAGGTATGTGCAGGGCGTGGCGTGATCGTGCACCACGACCCGGTCGTCAAGCACCGCAGCGGAAGCGCCAACACGACGCAGGGGCGCCGCTCGCGCGGCAGCTCATCGCAGTCACAGCAGCAGCAGGCGCCGTCGGCGCCAGCTCAGCAGGCCGGCGCGAACGGCGGCACGCACAGCATCACCGAAGGCGCGAAATCGGCCCTCGCTGCGATCGCGGCATCGACCATCGCCCCGGCGCCCGATGCCGTGACGGAGACGCCATCGGATGTCCCCGTGGTCCCGGCGGCATCCGATCGGCCGAAGAAGTCGCGCAAGAAGCGCGGCGGCGACCGCAAGGCGCCGCGGAGCGAGGCTGAGCAACTGCTCGACTCCGTGCTCGATGCTCTTCCAGAGCCCAAGGCACCCGGTCAGGGGCGCAACCGCCGTCGCGTCACCACAGCGATGCTGACCCCGAACGCGTCCGACCAGGCGAGTTCGGGCGGCTCAGCCCAGACCGCGCCGGTCTCTGGATCGGATTCGCAGGCCTGATCCGATCAGCCGCCGTGTGAGCTCCTTGCCGCCGACCTTCTCGGCACCGGCGGCGAGGAGCCGCGGCACGGCGTCTGCCGGCACGTCGTAGTGGTCGAGGTCGAAGGCTCGCCTGGGGATGTCCTGTGCGGCGGCGAACGCGTGCAGCTCGTCCAGGCTCGCGTCGCTGACCAGGTGCGCCCAAAGGCGCCCGTGGGCCGGCCATAGTGGGTCATCGACGAGAATGGTCATGTGGTGAGCCTATGCTTCGGACACACCTCGGCGCTGACTTTGCGGCATCGGCCAGCATCCGGTAAAGTTGTCCTTTGGTGCGAGACCCCTGTCGGCTTTTTACGGTTGCAGGATAAGTCTTGCGTCCGCACCCGTCGCCAGGGCGACGAACGCAAGCAACAGTCTTCCCGTGAGATTCCCGGAGCGATCCGCTCCCCAACGAAACAGGTATGAAGTGGTTTACGCAGTAGTGCGCGCCGGTGGACGGCAGGAGAAGGTCGAGGTCGGCACGATCGTTCAGCTCGACCGTGTCAAGGCTGCCTCGGGCGCCAAGATCGAGCTGGCCGCTGTGCTGCTCGTCGACGGCGCTACGGTGACCACCGACGCCGACAAGCTGGCCAAGGTCAAGGTGACCGCTGAGGTCATCGGCAACCTCCGCGGCCCGAAGATCGTCATCCAGAAGTTCAAGAACAAGACCGGCTACAAGAAGCGCCAGGGCCACCGTCAGGACCTCACGCGCGTCAAGATCACCGGCATCAAGTAAGCACGGGAGAGGCTTAGGACATGGCACATAAGAAAGGCGCGAGCTCGACCCGTAACGGTCGTGACTCCAACGCACAGCGACTTGGTGTGAAGCGCTTCGGCGGTCAGACCGTCAACGCCGGCGAGATCATCGTCCGCCAGCGCGGCACCCACTTCCACCCCGGCGCGAACGTCGGCCGTGGGGGCGACGACACGCTGTTCGCTCTCGAAGCGGGCGCAGTGCAGTTCGGCACGAAGGGTGGCCGCAAGGTCGTCAACATCGTCGCTGCCGCGTAAGCACAGCAGACTTCACGGACGGGGCGGGCTTCGGCTCGCCCTTTCCGCGTATAACCACGTTCGATTTCGACCGGAGGACGAGAGACATGGTCACGTTCGTAGACACCGTCACCCTGCATCTGCGGGCAGGTAAGGGCGGCAACGGCTGCGTCTCGGTCCGCCGCGAGAAGTTCAAGCCGCTCGGCGGCCCAGATGGCGGCAACGGCGGCGACGGTGGCGACATCGTCCTCGTCGGCGACCCTCAGGTCACCACGCTGCTGTCGTACCACCACTCGCCGCATCGCAACGGCGGCAACGGCGCATTCGGCGCCGGCGACCTGCGCTCCGGCGCCGCGGGCGAGACGCTCGAGCTGCCGGTGCCGCTCGGCACGGTGGTGAAGTCGGTCGAGGGCGAAGTCCTGCACGACATGGTCACGCCGGGCGAGCGCTTCGTTGTCGCTGCCGGAGGCCGTGGTGGCCTCGGCAACGCGGCACTGGCCTCTCCCAAGCGGAAGGCGCCGGGCTTCGCGCTCCTCGGAACGCCCGGTCACGAGGGCTCCGTCATCCTCGAGCTCAAGACCGTCGCCGATGTGGCACTGGTCGGCTACCCGTCGGCAGGCAAGTCCAGCCTGATCGCCGCGATGTCGGCGGCTCGGCCGAAGATCGCCGACTACCCGTTCACCACGCTGCACCCCAACCTCGGCGTCGTTCAGGCGGGGGACAGCCGGTACACCGTCGCCGACGTGCCAGGGCTCATCGAGGGTGCCAGCGAGGGCAAGGGCCTCGGCCTCGAGTTCCTGCGGCACGTCGAGCGCTGCACGGCGCTGCTGCATGTGCTGGACTGCGCCACGCTCGAGCCGGGACGCGACCCGCTGTCCGATCTCGATGTCATCCTCGCCGAGCTCGCGGCGTACGAGGTGCCCGAGGGACAGAAGCCCCTTCTGGAGCGCCCGCAGCTGATCGCGCTGAACAAGATCGACGTGCCAGAGGCCCGCGACCTCGCAGAGATGGTGCGCCCCGACCTCGAGGCACGCGGGTTCCGCGTCTTCGAGATCTCCACGGTTTCGCACGAAGGGCTCCGCCCGCTCAGCTTCGCGCTGGCCGAGATCGTCGACCAGCACCGTGCTGAGGCTGCCATCGAGGTTCCGGCCGAGCGCGTTGTCATCCGCCCCCGGGGATCTCGGGCCGAGTTCGAGATCAAGGTCGAGGGCGGCACGTACGGCAACCTCTACCGCGTGCTCGGCGAGAAGCCGGTGCGCTGGGTGCAGCAGACCGACTTCCAGAACGAAGAGGCCGTCGGCTACCTCGGCGACCGCCTCGAGGTACTCGGCGTCGAGCTCGCGCTGTTCAAGGCCGGTGCCACTCCCGGTTCCACCGTCGTCATCGGCACCGGTGACAACAGCGTGGTCTTCGACTGGGAGCCGTCCATCGCCTCCACCGCAGAGCTGATGTCGGCGCCGCGAGGCACCGACCTGCGCATCGGCGGCAGTAGCCGTCGCACCACCAATGAGCGACGCGAGAAGTACCACGAGCGGATGGATGCCAAGGCGGCAGCCCGCGCAGAGCTGGAGACCCAGCGTCTGGCCTCCCGCGAGGGTGAGGAATGACGGCGAAGACCCGTGCAGATCTCGCATCTGCCACGCGCATCGTCGTCAAGGTCGGATCCTCCTCGATCAGCGGAGAGGCCTCCTGGCGGATCCCGATGATCGTGCAGGCGCTGACCGCCGCGCACCGCCGCGGCGCCGAGGTCATCCTGGTCTCCTCCGGAGCCATCGCCACTGGCATCCCGTTCCTCGCCCTCGACGCGCGACCCACCGACCTGGCGACGCAGCAGGCGGCGGCAGCAGTGGGACAGAACGTGCTCGTCTTCCGCTACCAGGAGGCGCTGCGTCCGTTCGGCATCGTCGCAGGACAGGTGCTGCTGACCACCGGCGATCTCGAGAATCCGACCTCGCGCAGCAACGCCAGGCGTGCCATGGACCGTCTGCTTTCTCTGCGCATCCTGCCGATCGTCAATGAGAACGACACCGTCGCGACGCAGGAGATCCGCTTCGGCGACAACGACCGCCTGGCCGCCCTTGTCGCGCAGCTCGTCAACGCCGATGCGCTCGTGCTGCTCAGTGACGTCGATTCGCTTTACACCAAGCCGCCGACCGACCCGGATGCCCGTCCGATCGACACCATCGCGGCCGACTCGGACCTCGCCGGTCTGGAATTCGGCGCCGCCGTCGTGAACAGCGTCGGCACCGGGGGAGCGGCAACCAAGGTCTCGGCCGCCCGCTTGGCCGCGGCCTCCGGGATCGGCGTGCTCGTCACGAGCGCCGACCTGGTCGGAAAGGCCCTCGAGGGCGCCCCGATCGGCACCTGGTTCGACCCGGCCATCGCCGGCTGACCCCGCCGCAGCGGACCGCGGTCACACGGCCTCGACGCGCCCACGGCGTCGATACACTGACCGAATGAGCACTTCGACCGCCGCCGACCTCGTGGACCCCTCTGCGGATTCCGCCCAGAGCCGCCTAGCCCTGGCGAAGGACGCATCGCGATCGATCGCGCGTCTGACCAGCAGCGAGAAAGCACGGGCGCTCGAGTCGATCGCCAAGGCGATCGAGGCCGGTGCGGAGCGGATCATCGCGGCCAACGCGCTCGACATCGACCACGGGCGTCAGAGCGGGATCGGCGATGCGCTCATCGATCGACTGCGCCTTGACGAGCAGCGGGTGGCGTGGCTGGCATCCGCCGTGCGTGACATCGCCTCACTGCCCGACCCGATCGGGCAGGTCATCGGCGGACATCGGATGCCCAATGGCGTGGCGCTGCAGCAGGTGCGCGTGCCGTTCGGGGTGATCGGCGCCATCTACGAAGCCCGCCCGAACGTGACCGTCGACATCGCATCCCTCGCCCTACGGGCAGGTAACGCCGTCGTGCTGCGCGGGGGCAGCGCCGCTCGCGAGTCGAACACCGTGCTCGTCCAGACGATGCGCGCAGCGCTGGCGGCGGTGGGGATCGATCCAGAGGCCATCCAGACCGTCGACGACTTCGGACGTGATGGCGCGAAGGCGATGATGCACGGTCGTGGATACGTCGATGTGCTGGTGCCGCGCGGCAGCGCTGCCCTGATCGAGACGGTCGTCACCGAGTCGACTGTGCCTGTCATCGAGACCGGCGCCGGCGTCGTGCACATCGTGCTCGACGAGTCTGCGCCGATGGACTGGTCCCGCGACATCGTCGTGAACGCCAAGGTGCAGCGTCCGAGCGTGTGCAACGCCGTCGAGACGGTGCTGGTGCTTCGCCAGGCGGCTCCGCAGTTGATCCCAGTGGTCGCGAGCGCACTGCAGAGCGAGGGGGTGGCCATCCATGGCGATGACATGGTCGCCGGCCTCGTCTCCAACGTCATCCCTGCCACTGAAGAGGACTGGGCGACGGAGTATCTGGGGCTGGAAGTGGCGATCAAGGTCGTCGACACGCTGGATGACGCGCTGGCGCACATCCGCAGGTACAGCACTGGTCACACCGAATCGATCATCACCACGGATGCGCGCAACGCCGAGCGCTTCCTCGCCGAGGTGGACTCGGCAGTCGTGATGGTCAACGCCTCCACCCGCTTCACAGACGGCGCCGAGTTCGGCTTCGGCGCAGAGGTGGGCATCTCGACACAGAAGCTGCACGCCCGTGGGCCCATGGGACTCGCGGAGCTGACCAGCACGAAATGGCTGGCGCGCGGGTCGGGTCAGACGCGTGGCTGAGGACTAGAATGGACAGGCGTTTGCTTGTCAGGTCAGAAATGGAGTCAGGATGAACCTCGTCGCTCAGATCGCGATGGCTGCAGCCGAGGCGGAGCATCACGGAAACGTGCCCGCCGAAACCTTCATCTTCGGGGTGCTCGCGGCACTGGTCTTCGGAGCGATGGCTCTCGTGGCACTGTCGTACCGGCACGTGGCCAACCGCCATTCGGCCAAGGCCGAGGCGTACGCCGAAAAGCACGGCAAGGACGGCCACGGCCACTAGGACCCATGCACGACTCCACTGCTCGGGCACCGCGCATCGGCGTGATGGGTGGCACTTTCGACCCCATCCATCACGGACACCTGGTGGCGGCGAGCGAAGTGGCGCACTCCTTCGACCTCGATGAAGTCGTGTTCGTGCCCACCGGTGAGCCTTGGCAGAAGCATGATGTGTCACCCAGCGAGCACCGCTATCTGATGACGGTGATCGCGACAGCATCCAACCCCAGCTTCACAGTGAGCCGCGTCGATGTCGATCGAAAAGGTCCCACCTACACGATCGACACGCTGCGTGATCTGAAGCGCGAACGGCCCGATGCAGAGCTGTTCTTCATCACCGGTGCAGATGCCGTAGCGCAGATTCTCAGTTGGAGGGACCATGATGAACTGTGGGACCTCGCCCACTTCGTCGCGGTCTCCCGACCCGGACATGTGCTGAGCACTGATGGTTTGCCCACGGAAAACGTGAGTCAACTGGAGGTGCCGGCCCTGTCGATCTCGTCGACCGCGTGCCGTGAGCGAGTGGCCGACGGCCAACCCGTGTGGTACCTGGTACCGGACGGAGTGGTCCAGTACATCGCGAAGCATCACCTGTATCGGAGTAGGACATGAGCACATCGGACCAGGACGGACACGCACGGCTCACGCGCAAGCAGCTGCGCGAGATCCGTCTGACCGGTTCGACGCCGGTCATCACCGACGAAGAGGCCGCCAGGGCGGCCGCGACGCCGGCGCAGCCTGCCGTCGTTCCGACGCCGCCCGCACCGGAGCCGTCTGCACCAGTGGCGTCTGCACCAGTGGCGTCTGCGCCTGAGCCGTCCGCGCCTGAGCCGGAGTCGTCCGTGCCGCTGACTCGTCGCGAGATGCGCGAACAGGAGCGCGTCCGCACCGACTCGGTGCCTGTGCAGGAAGCCCCCGCCCCGCAGCCATCCGCTCCCGCAGTGCACCAGCCGGTCGTGGAAGCGGCACCCGCGATGGTCTCGGGTGTTCCCGCATTCGCACCGGCACGACCGCCGATGCCGGCGCCGCACCTGGAGACACCCCCGGTCGCCCTGCCTGATGCGCAGCCTGCGGTCGCCCCGAGCGACGAGCGACTGTCGCTGAAGGATCTCTTCGAATCGCGCGCCGCTGGTTCTGGGCTCACGGTGTCGGCGACCCCGGCCACCGGATCCGCGCCCCAGACGCCGACGACTCCCGCCAAGCCGGTCGTCCGCGAGGCGCCCGCCACCCCCACTCTCATCCCGGTCACGCACTCGGCCCCTGCGGCCCCCGCCGTGCCTGTGGCTCCCATCATGCCGGAACCTGCCCCTGTCGCAGCTCCCGCCGCTGACACCGACCGGCCCATGGTCGGCGCCGCCTTCGGGCTCGGAGTGAAGAGCACCGAGCACGCCAAGCGCCCTGCCGCGTTCGACGACCTCATCGATGGCGACTCGACCGGTTCGCACAGGGCGCAGAGCGCCCTGATCTTCACGCCGTCTCCCGGCGTCGGATCGCTTTCGGGTCCGATCGCCTCCACAGGCGAGATGCTGATCACCGGCACGTACACGCTGCCGGAAGGGCTCGGATCGCAGGGACACGCTCTCGGCACCACAGACGGCAAGGAAGCTGACGCCGTGCTCATCGACGGTGAGCTCGCCCCGGCATCCTCTCCCACGCCGATCGCAGCCAGTTCTGCGGTCGCGACCTCAAAGCCCGCCGGCGAGGTAATCCGCCCGCCGGCACCTGATAAGAGCAACAAGCTCATGCTCACTCTGGCGATCGTCGCCGGCGGACTCGCGCTCGCGCTGGCCGCCGCTCTGATCATCGCCGCCACCACTGGAGTCTTCGGTTGATGCAAGCCCCACAATCCGCTGTCGAGATGCTACAGATCGCCGCCGACGCGGCGGTTTCCAAGGGCGGTGAGGATCTCGTCGCGCTCGATGTGTCCGGTCCGCTGCCGCTCGTCGACATCTTCCTGCTGGTCACCGGAAACAGCGAGCGCAACGTCGCCGCGATCGCCGATGAGATCGAGGACAAGCTCGTCGAGTCCGGCCACAAGCGCGTGCGCCGCGAAGGTCGCGCCGAGGCGCGCTGGGTGCTGCTCGACTTCGGCGACCTGATCGTGCACGTGTTCCACTCCGAGGAGCGCGTCTACTACGGTCTCGAGCGACTCTGGAAGGACTGCCCGGCGGTCCCGATCGAGCTCGCACAGCCCGTCACGGGGGAGTAGCGGGTTCCCGCCGCAGGCGACACTCCCGGCCTGCGGCGGCGATTCGCGAGCGATCCGTCGTCCGTAGTATGCTGATCTGGTTGCCGAGACTTCGGTCCCTGCAGCAGATGGGCCTGTGGCGCAGCTGGTAGCGCACCTGCATGGCATGCAGGGGGTCAGGGGTTCGAGTCCCCTCAGGTCCACCAGATCAGAAATCCCGCGAGAGATCGCGGGATTTCTTCGTTTCCGGTTGCGTATGGTCCCCGCGCTGGGTGCCCGCCTTCGGCTCGGTCGTGCCCCTGGGATTGGTGGGGAAGTCGGTGCATGATTCCTCGTCAGGGCGCCTTCGGCGGGAGCGGGAGCAGGGCGGGATGCGCGGTGCGCTCGTCGAGCCAGGTGCGGAGGATGCGGTTGAAGAGCGCTGGATCCTCTCCGTTCCACGCATGGTGCATGCCGGGAGCGAGCCCGATCGTCGCGTCCGGACGAACCGCACGGATCGCCTCGAGGCAGTCGTGGAAATACTGCATCTCCTGCTCGCCCGCGATCGCCATGAGCGGAGCGGCGATATCTTCCAACGATGTCACTCCACCGGGGTAGACCTCGCTCAACTGTTCAGCCAGCTTCGCACGGGAGATCGGCGGGCAGTTCGCCACGAACCGATTCGCGTCCTCTCCCTCCAACCCGAACTGCTTCGCCATCCCCGCCCAGAAGAAGCGCCGGTTCCAGAGGACGAGCGGCAGCCAGTTCATCAGGCGCATCGACTGCCGGTATGGAAGCACCGACGCTCCGGTGACGAACACACTCGCCACATGATGCGGATGGCGGGCGGCAAGGTGCAGAGCGGTGATCCCGCCGAGCGACAGCCCGACGACGTCGACGGGCACTCCGGACTGCCCCTCGATGAAGGCCGCCAGGTGGTCGGTCACCGCATCGAAGTCGCCCCAGGGCTCGTCCCGTTGCGACAGATATCCGGGCAGGTCGGGAGCGAGGGTGAGCCGATCGTCGAATGCCGGCAACTGAGCGTCCCAGCTCCAGCCCCCGACGGTGCCGCCGTGAAGGAACAGGACCGGGCGCGTCACGAGCCCTTCTCCGCCCTGATGCCGGATCGGAGCGCATCGAGCCATTCGAGGTGATCGTCATGCTCGCGCAGGCCCTGGCTCAGAGTCATGGAACGCAACCACCCCGAGCGGTCGGAACCCGGGTCCGGATGCGGGGTCTCTGCACGGATGGCACTGAGCGCGGCCCGAGCGACCATGACCTCCGCCGCGCGAGAATCGATCAACGCGGACAGCTCGTCGTCATCCAGCTGTCCGGCGAAAAACAACCGGGCGATGAAGGCGTCGCGGGGTGCCTGCCGCTCCGGCGAGGCGACGAGCCACACCCGCAGCGCCTCTCGTCCCTGGTCGGTGATGTGGTGGACGATGCGGTCAGGGGCACTCGTTCCTGCCACGACCTCGATGCGGGCAAGGCCCTTCTCGACCAGTCTCGCGAGCGTCCGATAGATCTGCGCCTTGTCGGCATGCCAGAAGTATGCCGCTGACGTCCCGAAGGCGCGCATGAGGTCGTAACCGGTCATCGGCTGAACGGCGAGGAAGCCGAGGATGATGCGGGACAGTGTCATGACA
The DNA here is from genome assembly GCF_022637555.1 of Microbacterium sp. H1-D42. NCBI lineage: Bacteria > Bacillati > Actinomycetota > Actinomycetes > Micrococcales > Microbacteriaceae > Microbacterium > Microbacterium sp. H1-D42. Next base: position 1,514,666 of record NZ_CP093342.1, read on the forward strand.
TCAGTGAAGCACCCCCTAGGGGACTAGTCAACTAGGGTGCTTCCGTATCCCCTGCGTGCTCCCGGGATTTCTTCGTTCCGAGTGCGTATGGTCCCCGCGCCGCGTGCCAGTCGTCAGACCGAAGAGGGAGTTGCGACCGCGCTCATACAGGGCAAAGATGTTCAACAGTGCGTGCGCCGAACGGCGGGCACCGGACGAGGACCAATGACGTTTGCAGCGAGGCGCGCCGCCGACCATGTCGGCAGGCTTTCGCTCCTCGCACTCGTCGTCACACTCGTCGTGGTCGGCATCGGCGGAATCGACGCTTTCGCCGATCGGATGCTGACAACCGGGGCCTCGCGCATTCTCACCGACGCCGAACCGTCCGCCCGCACTGCGCGCGTCGTGGCGGTCGAGGCGCCGGACGCCGCCGCCCAGGACACCGCGGTCCGTGATGCCATCGACACGTCCTTCAGCGGCACCGACGTCACCGTGTCCCGCCAGGCGGAGGTCGAGACGGGGCTGCGTCTGCAGGCCGACCAGCCTCTCAGCATCCGACTGCTCGACGATGCCCGCGTGCCGACGCTCGCCGCACTCACCGACGGCGAGTGGCCGCACTCGCCGAATCAGATCGCGCTGCCCGATGCCGCGGCGGAGCGACTGAGTCTCGATATCGGCGACACCGTCACGCTCGAACGCGACGGCACCGTCCTCACGCTCGTCGGCATCTGGGCCGCTGACGATCCGATCGACCCGGCCTGGCACGGCGATCCGTCCGTCATCTCCGGCGAGAACAAGGGCGCGATCGGGCCCGCCGTCGTCGCCGAAGGCGCATTGCAGAACCTGCCAAGCACCCCGACCATCACCTGGGAGATCGCACCGGTCGTCACGCAGCTCGCCGACATCCCTGCGCTGCAGAACGCCCTGACGACGCTTCGCGGTCTGCGCGACGCCGTCGATCCGCAGCGGCAGCGCAACATCCGCATTCTCGGTGAGCTGGGTGACACGCTGCAGCGTCAGTCGGCCGCGGTCACCGCCACACAGGGACTGCTCGTCGCGCCGCAGGTCATCATCGGGCTCCTCGGTGCCCTCGTGCTCGGCATCGTGCTCGCCACGTTGACGATGGCTCGGGGTGAGGAACTCGCGCTGCTGCGGGCCCGCGGCGCGTCAGGACGGCGACTTGCCGGCGGAGCCGCCGTCGAGGCCGTCATCTTCACCGCGGCAGGCGGCCTGCTCGCGCTCGCGATCCTCGCGCTGGTCGTCGAGATCACGACAGCCGCACTGCTGACCGCCGCCGGGGCAATCGCGTTCGCCGCCGCGGCCGCCGTCACGCTCACCGTGCGCCGCGCGGTTCGGGCCGACATCGTGCGTTCGGAGGATCTGCGCAGCGACGCAGGGGTGCGCACGCTCCCGACGCTGCTCGTGCCAGCCGGAATCGCCGTGGGACTGGCTGCGCTGTCGACCTGGCAGCTGTTCGCGACCGGGACCGTCGTGCGCGAGGACGGCACGAGTGAACCGCTCGCCGCCGCCGCACCGGCGCTGCTGCTCGTCGCCGCCTGCGCGCTGGTGCCCGTGGTCGCCGGCCCCCTTGCCGCGCTCTTCGACCGACTTCTGCGCCGCGCTCGTGGCATCGCACCGATCCTGCCGCTCCGGCAGATCAGCCGACGGATGGGCAGCGTGGCGATCGCGATCCTCGCCCTCGCCCTCGCATCCTCCTCCGTCGCGCTGGCCATCGCTGCGCCTGCGGCGGCAGACTCCGCAGAGCAGCACACGCGAACGGCACTGCTCGGCGGAGACGTCAGGATGGTCGCCGGCGACGGGCTGGATACGACCGGCGCCGTCGCTGCGACGTGGGACGGCGTGTCCGAAGCCGACGAGATGCTCCGCACGCCGCTCAAAGTGGCATCCGACGCCGTCGTGCTGGTCGCGGGGCCCGCTGATGTGCTGCCGCTCCCCGACGCGGCCCCTGAGGACTCGGGCAGAGCAGTCCGCGCTGTCGTCACGCAGAGTTTCGCCGACCGCTTCGGCGCCGAGGAGGGCACCGTGTTCAGCACCAGCGTCCGCTCGGTGGCAGCGCCCGTGGCCTTCGAAGTGGCGGGAATCGTGGGCACGCTGCCCGGTGTCGGCGACGGCTTCGGGGTGGCAACGAGCCCCGAGGCACTGCATGCTGCCGGCGTGGACCTCGCGGCGAACGAACTGTGGCTGCGCACCAGCACGCCAGAGGCGACGGCCGCGCAGCTGCGCGCCGACGCGACGCATCCGGTCAGCATCCTCACCGCCGCGCAGGTGAGCGCCGCGCCCGTCACCTCCACGGCCCCCGTGCTGCTGTCCGCGGGGGCGCTCGTGGCCGCTGCACTGGGCGTCATCGGATTCTTCGCCGCCCTCTCAGCCGCAGCACGCGCTCGGCGCAACGAGCCGCTGGTGCTGCGCGCGCTCGGTATGCGACCATCTCGTCAGCGCACGCTGCGAGCAGGAGAGACCGTGGGGGTCGCGATCTACGCCGTGCTTGCCGGAGCAGCTCTCGGCGTCGCGGTTGCGCTGGCTGTGCTGCCCATCATCCTGGCGGTCGGGTCATGAGCGGTCGTCTCGCGCTGCTCACCCGGGGAGCGCTAACCTCGCCGACACTGTCGGCGTTCCTCATCATCGTGATCGCGGCGCTGTCGTATCTCGGCGTCGCAGCCCCCGCTCTGATCGCCGACGGACGCACGGCCACGATCCAGCGGGCAGTCGAATCCCTGCCGCCGCTTGCGCAATGGCCATCCGCGACGACGCCAGGCCTGCCGGCGTTCGGCAACTCGTCAGACGGCGAGCAGGGGGTGTGGGGCACGGCCCTGGATGCGCTGGAGCGGAAGCGGCAGGAGCAGCCAGAGCCGCTGCGCAGTCAGCTGAGCACACCGCGCCTGATGATGATGATCGATCCTGCTGCGACCATCGACAACGATCCCGACCGCACTGAGCCCGTGCCGAACAACAAGGTCGGGCTCGTGTCCACCCCAGGACTCCTCGAGCGCGCGGAGGTGGTCGCGGGCAGGCTGCCGCGGCTCACCGATCCCGCCGACGGCGTCGAGATCGTTCTCACCGAGGGTGTCGCCGCGCAGCTGGGCTGGCCGGTCGGCACGGAGCGCAGCTCGGGCACGCTGACGCTCACGCTCACGGGACTCGTCGATCCGCCGGCAGACGATGCCGGCGACTGGACGTTCGTCCCCGGCGCCGTCGATCCTCTCGTCGAGGTGCTGCCGAGCGGAGACCGCGTCCTCGTCGTCGCCGCCTTCATGCACGTCGACGAGGCGGCAGGGATGATCGATCAGCTGCCCGACTTCAAGACGACGGCGTGGATGCCGTTCGACAGCTCAGCCGTCGACGAGAGCACGGCCGAGCAGACGGCGGCCCAGCTGCGACTGTTCGCCGCCGATCCCGTGCGCATCCCGATGTACGCACCGGGCTTCAACGATCGCGGACTGCAGTTCAGCTCGTCCCTCCCTGCGACCATCGACGAAGGCGTCGTTCGAGGTGAGGCGATGACGGCCGTGGTCACCGTCGCCGCTGTCGGACCCGTCGCCGTCGCGCTGGTCGTGCTCGCGCTCGTGAGCCGTCTGATCGCGGTACGACGTGTGGCAACGAGCCGGGTATTGCGGGCGCGCGGCGCCTCCACGGCTCGTCTGATCGCGCTGCTGGGTGGCGAGGGCGCGGTGTTGGGAGTGCTCGGCGCATCGATCGGTGCCGGCATCGCCGCACTCGCACACGGGTGGTCGGGTTGGTGGGTGCTGCTCGTGCCAGGAGCGCTGGCCGCTGTGCCCGCCCTCGCACTGCCATGGGGCGCGCTGACAGAGGCAGAGCGTCGCGGACGCCACGACCTCGGCGAGAAATCTCGCGCAGGATCGATGTCGGGGATGCTGCAGATCCTCATCCTCGTGGTGACGGGGCTGTTCGCCGTTCTGGTCGTGGCGCGGGAGGGTGCAGGAGGCGTCGATCCGCTGCTGCTCGCCCTGCCGGTGCTGTTGGGAGCCGCCGGCAGCATCCTCACCCTGCGTCTGCTGCCGGTGCTGCTGCTGTTCGCCGAGCGCCGCGGTCGTCGTCGCACCTCGCTCTCGGCCCTGCTCGGCCCGGCGCGCGCGCGGCGGGGTGCTGTGGCGCGGACCGCACCGGTGCTGGCCGTCGTGATCGGAGTGGCCGTCACCGTGTTCTCGGTCGCGTTCGCGGCCACCGTCTCGGCAGGCATCGCCCGCTCTGCTGCGATGGTCGTCGGCGCGGATGTGCGGGTCGTGGCGGCCCACATCACGGATGAGGCAGCGCAGCGGGTCGCCGCGCTGGATGGCGTGGCGGCGTCGGCGGCGCTGCGCAGTGACGCTGCCGTGTCGGCATCCGTCGGCACGCAGACTGTGCGAACGCGCGTCTACACGATCGACCGTGACGACTTCACGGCCGTGCAGCGCGATTCCGTCACGGCGATTCCGCTCCCCGAAGCTCTGACCAGCACCTCAGACGGTGCCGTCCCAGTCGTCGCGTCTGAACGACTGCTCGACAGGCTCGGCATCGATGATCCGGATGACGCGCAGATCGAGATCTCGGGACACCCCGTGCGCGTCGTCGCGACGACGTCGTCGCTGGTGCCGTTCGGCACTGCTGAGCAGTGGGTGATCGTCGACAGTGCGAACGCCGCGGCACTGGGCCAGCGCGGCTCCGGTGCGCCGCAGCTGTATCTTGCCGTGACCCCGGGATCGGACCCGGATGCTGTCGGTGCGGCCGCCGTCGAATCGCTGGGCGGCGATGCCACGTACGAGACTCCGGCTGGGGTCGCCGCGGTGCGCGCGGAGGATCCCGGCTTCGACGCGGTGCGGTCGGCTCTGCTGGCGGCAAGCGGCATCGTGGCGGTGCTGCTGGTCGTGGCGGTGATCGCGATGCTGCTGCTGAGCGCCCCATCGCGTGCGCGGATGCTCGCGATGCTGCGCACACTCGGCTACCGACATCGCGCCGGCCGGTTGGTGACCTGGGAGGTGGCGCCGGCGCTGCTGCTCGCGCTGCCCTTCGGAGTGGGGGCCGGGATCGGATTGGCCTGGCTGGTGATCCCGCAATTGGATCTGCGCGGCTTCGTCGGCGGGACGGCACAGCCGGCCGTGCAGCTCGGTGGTGTCTGGGTCGTCGCGATCGTGGTCGGTTTCGGGGTCGTGGTCTCCGTGGCCGTGGCCGCGGCGGCCGTGCTGGCGTCGCGACTCGGGGCAGCGGACGCGATCCGTGCTGACGACGAGCTGGGGCTGTGACAGCAGTGGGATCAGAGAGGATGGGTGCTATGGCGGACGGGACGATCGTGTGCGAGGGGCTCGTGCGGATCTTCACCGCGCAGGGCGTCGAAGTGCAGGCGCTGCAGGGGCTGGACCTGCGGATGGCGACGGGAGAGATGGTCGCTCTGGTCGGGGCCTCAGGATCCGGCAAGAGCACGCTGCTCGGGATCCTCGCAGGACTCGATCAGCCCACCGCCGGGTCGGCCCGCGTCGCTGGGCACGATCTGGTGACGATGAAGGGCGCTGAACGGCTGGAGTACCGTCGCCACAGCGTCGGGTTCATCTGGCAGCAGTCCGCGCGCAACCTGCTCCCGTATCTCTCGGCCAGCGAGAACATCGCGATGGTGCACGAAGTCGCGGGCGTCGTCCCGCGCGCCGAGCGGTCGACGGTCTCCGCCGAGCTGCTGGGAGTGCTCGGTGTGGCCGAGGTCGCCGACCGGCGTCCGGCCGCGATGTCTGGCGGACAGCGGCAGCGTGTCGCGATCGCGGTCGCCCTCGCGAACCGACCGCGCGTCCTGCTCGCGGATGAGCCGACCGGAGAGCTCGACGAGCTGACCAGTGCCGAAGTGCTCGCCGCCATGGAGACCGTGAACCGCGAACGCGGCGTGACCACGCTCATCGTCACGCACGACGCCGGCGTCACCGAGCACGTCGAGCGCACCGTGCGCATTCGCGACGGCCGCACGTCCACCGAGACCCTGCGCCGTGCCGGTACCGACCACGAGGGCCGAGCAGTGCGCACCGCCCAGGAATACGCCGTGCTCGATCGGGCGGGCCGCATGCAGCTGCCGGCCGACTTCGTCTCGGCTCTCGAACTGCGCGAACGCGTGCAGCTCTCGCTCGAACCCGACCATGTGCGGGTCGCGCCAGGGCAGACGCGCAGGGCACAGCCTGGGGCCGGCGCCGAGCCGGAGCGGGAGCGCGCTGGCGCGTCGGATGCTGATGCCCCGCGCACCCCGCCTGACGATCCCGCTGATTCGACGGAGGTGGCCCCGTGAGCGCTGTGCTGAGAGCTGAATCGCTGTCGCGGGTCTTCCCGAGCCCCACCGGCGATGTCGTCGCGGTGCGCGAGGCGGAGCTGACAGTGGAGGCCGGTGAGCTGGTCGTGGTGGCCGGACGGTCGGGGGCGGGCAAGTCCACGCTGCTGACGATGCTCGGGGGATTGGATCGTCCCACCGGCGGGAGGGTGCTCATCGACGGCACCGACCTCGCCGACCCGACGACCGACCTCTCCGCGCTGCTCGGATCGCGCGTCGCTTCGATCTTCCAGAATGCCGGTCTTATCCCGGTGCTCTCTGCGGCCGAGAATGTCGAGGTGCCGCTGCGCATCCGCCGCGTCGACCCCGACGAGCGCGACCGTCGCGTCGTCGAGGCGCTCACCGATGTAGGGCTGGAGGATGCGGCCAGGCAGCGGCCAGGCGAGCTTTCGGGCGGGCAGCAGCAGCGTGTCGGCATCGCCCGCGCACTCGTGATGGCGCCGGGGATCCTGCTCGCGGACGAGCCCACAGGACAGCTGGACAGCGAGACGGGGGCGCAGATCATGAACCTGATCGCGCGTCTCGTGCACGAGCGCGGCACGGCGGCAGTCGTCGCGACACACGACCCCGCGATGCTCGAGCGCGCGGATCGCGTGTTCGACCTGCACGACGGAGTGCTGCGCCTGCGTCAGGGCTGAGCCACTCCGCACCATCGTCATGGCCCGCTGACTTCTCTCACCCACTCTTGCCCCGTGCGAATCCGTGCGCGCGCGTAGCGATAACATCGTTACGATTGATCGTTTCTGGACGGCAGAGAGGCCGGAAAATGAGTGAGCGCACCATGACGTGGCAGTCGACCTACCACTGGGCAGAGCAGAAGCCGGATGCGGAGGCGCTGGTGTCGGCGGAGCAACGCCTCACCTGGGCGCAGACGAAGCAGGCGGTCGACAGATTCGCTGCCTCCCTGTGGGCCCAAGGCGTGCGCAAGGGCGATCGGATCGCGATGATGTCGGCCGCACGGCCCGAGTTCCTGATCGCGATGATGGCCACGAACCGTGTCGGTGGGATCTGGCTGGGCATCAATCCGAAGATGACCGAGAGCGAGATCCAGTACCTGCTCGAAGACAGCACGCCATCTGTCCTGATCGCTGCGCGCATGTTCGCAGGCAGTGACCAGGCCGAGAAGATCCGCAGCATCCGAGGCATGAGCGCTTCGCTGAAGCACGTCTTCACCATCGGTGAGGCATTCGACGACGCGATCAGCTACGACGCCGCGACCTCCGACAGCGTCGACCCATCGGCGCTGGATGCCCTGCCACCCGTCTCTGAAGACGACGATGCTGTGATCCTGTACACCTCGGGATCGACGGGAAAGCCCAAGGGCGTAGTGCACACGCACAAGAGCCTTGTCACCAACGCTGCCATGGAGTGCGAACTCTTCCCCATCCAGGGGCACTCCCGACTGCTTCTGCATTTTCCGATCAATCATGTGGCTGCGGTCGTCGAGTTCGGACTCGCGGCGATCCATGGTGGAGCCTGCCTCGTCTTCATGGAGAGCTTTGATCCGGTCGCCTGCTTGAAGATGATCGAGACCGAGCGCATCACGATGGTCGGCCAGATTCCGGCGATGTTCCTGCTTCAGTTCCGAACCGCGGAGTTCAGCCAGACAGACTTCAGCAGCGTCGAGCGCTTCATCTGGGCGGGGGCCGCTGCGCCGCGCCTGATGATCGACATCCTCGGCGAAATCGCGGCAAAGGTCGGCGCCCGCCTCGTCACCGGCTACGGCAGCACCGAGACCGCAGGCTTTGTCACCTACACCACGCAAGACGAGACGGTCGACCGGCTGGCTCGATCTGCCGGCAAGATGGCCCCGGGGTGGGAAATGCGCATCGATGCACCCGTCAGCGCACGCGGTGACTCGCCGATCGGCGAGGTGCTGGTACGCGGTGACTTCCTCTTCGACCGGTACTGGCAGAACGATGAGGCCACCCGTAACGCAATCGACGCAGATGGCTGGTTCCACACCTCAGATGTCGGCTACCTCGACGAGCGCGGCTACCTGTACCTCACCGGGCGCAGCAGCGACATGTACAAGAGCGGGGGCGAGAACATCTTCCCGCGCGAGGTCGAGGAAGTACTCGAGACCGATGAAGGCGTGCTGATGTCGGCGGTCGTTCCGGTACCCGACGACATCTTCCAAGAGATCGGCTGGGCCTACGTCATGCCGAAGGGCGACCGTCAGTTGGTGGAAGCCGAACTGCGGGCGCACTGCGTCGCGCACCTGGCGAACTACAAGGTGCCGAAGCGCATCTTCGTGCTTCCGATGCTCCCGATGCTCCCCAACGGCAAGATCGACAAGAAGTCGTTGCAGGCCCAAGCCCTCGCGACACTCGAGGCTGCACAATGAATGACATCAGCTTGGACTGGCTGGGCGTGCGCACGACGCCGTTCCAGCACCTGGTCGGCGAACGCCAGTTGATGAACTTCGCAGCGGCCGTGCAATCGACTCGACACGCGTTCTATGACGACCGTGCCGCCGACGGTCTGGCTGCATTCCCCACTTTCAGCTCGTACTATTCCTGGCGCGCGGTGGCTCAGCTCTGGGAGCAGCTGCGCGAGCTGGGTGCCAGTGACCGGGTGATGAACCAGCAGGTCCACTACCGCTCGGTGATCACCAACCATCGCGAGTTCGTGGCGGGCGAGACCGTGACCGTCGTCGCTGAGGTGACCGGACTTCGGCAGCACAAGGCTGGCACGCTGTTGGCCACGACAGTGGACATGAGGGCGGCGGACGGCACTCTGATCTGCCAGGAGCTCGCTGAGGGGATGCTCCGCGGCATCGAGTCTCCTGCCGGTGCGCACCAGTTCGCCCGCGCAGCAGCGCCGACGTTGGCAGGTCCAGCGAAGCGGAACCTGGATGTGCGCATCCAGGTCGGGCCGCTGCTCGCGCATCAGTACGATGCAGGCGCAGACATCCACTTTCCCATCCACACCTCGGCCCGGGCCGCTCACGACGCAGGCCTGCCCGGCATCATCGTTCAGGGCTCGGCGACACTGGGGATCTGCGTCGACAACGTTCTTGACTGGCTCCTGCCATCAGCAGACCGTGCATTCGTATCTCAGGTCGAAGGGTCGTTCGGCACCTTCCTGCGGCCGGGAACCGACGTCCAGCTGCGCGCAGAAGCGAGCGCGTGGAACGATGGCATGGCAGAGGTGGTGTTCTCGCTGTTCTCGCAGGATGAAAAGGAGATCATCAGAAATGGGTACATCGCAGTCACTGCCGCCGGCGCTGGCAGATCGATTGGTTCCGGCCGTTCTTGACCTGTTCTCCGCACAGGATTTTCATCTGGTCAACGTCCGAGAAATCTACAAAGAATCCGGTGTGAGTCCCAGCACCATCTACCGCTACTTCGACACCAAGGAAGACCTCGTCTTCTACGTTCTCAGCGAGAAGATGAAGGAGATCGCGGTTGAAGTCCGCGACCAGATTCAAGGCGTGGACGACACTCGAGAGATGATGCGTCGCGTGTTCTGGGGGACGCTGGACTACTACGATCGCAATCCCGGCGTGGCAGTCACGGCGTTCATCACGATTCCGCTGCGCAGTTGGATGCGATCGACCTCCTACACCGAGACCGCCCGCGACGTGAACGACATCATCGGCCACGTGTACGCGCACGGCATGGCGCACGGTGACATCGACCCTGCGATCCGCGCAGACGACATCACCGATCAGTACTTCATGAACTGCTACCGGCAGATCCACACCTGGCACTTCCACGGAATGCAGAAGAGCTTGACCTCTCAGGTGGATCGATTCTTCCCCCTCGTCTGGAAGGTCATGTCCCGCTGCGAACCGTCGTGAGTCGAGCCTTCGGAACTCCCTATGCGAACACCGCGATGCCGTAGATCACGAACAGCATCAGGTGCGCGGCGCCGTGCAGGGCGCTCACGCGCTTGCCGGCGAACGTCGCGAACGTCAGCAGCAGCGTCAGCGCCAGCAGCGTCAAGGACGTGGGACTCTCACCGAGGATGATCGGCTGGCCGGTCAGCATCCCGATCGTCAGCACGGCGGGGATCGTCAGGCCGACGGTCGAGACCAGCGCGCCGTGACACAGGTTGCTCACGCGCTGCAGCTCACCCGTGTACGCGGCGCGGATCGTCGTGATCGTCTCGGGCAGGAAGACGATCATCGCGATGAGCACTCCAGACAGCGCCACGGGGGCGCCCATGCGCCCGAGGGCGTCGTCGAGAAGCGTGGCCATGTCGTGCGAGAGCAGCACGATCGGTGTGACCGTGGCGACCAGAAGTGCGGTGCGGGCGATGATCTCGGCGCGGTGCTGCACGAGCACCTGACGGACATCAGCGCGCGGTTCCGCTGCGGATGACGTGACGGGGACGACCTCCTGGAAGTCCTCCCGCTGTGCCCCCATCTGTCGGATCAGGAAGAACACGTACAGCAGCACCGTCAACACGCTGATCGCGATCGCCTGGCCGGTCGTGTACGACCCTTCTACGCCGATCAGCGCGGGGAACGCGAATGCGGTCGCCAGCAGCACGACCAGCAGCGCCAGATACGTGAATACGCCGGTGGTGTTGGCGCGCAGCGCCCTGTGCCGCAGACTGCCGACGATCAGCGCCACGCCGATGACCAGATTCAGGATGATCATCGACACGGCCATCACTGAATCGCGCGCGATCGTGGGATGCTCGCCGGGCCCCAGCAGCACCGCCGAGATGAGGATCACCTCGATCAGCACGATCGACAGCGTCAGCACCAGCGTGCCGTACGGGTCGCCAAGTCGTCGCGCCAGGTGCTCGGCCTCGGTGACCACGCCGAACGCGCTCACCGTGATGACGGCGACGATCGCCAGCAGCACGAGCCACAGCACTGGTGTCGACAGGGGGCCTTCGAGCAGCGGTGCCAGCGCCATGAGAGCGGCGAACGAGCCCCAGCCGAGCACCAGACGGAAGATCGCCGTCGGCGTCAGCACGGTGCGAAGGAGAGAGGATGCGCGAAGCGCGGATGCAGGCATAAGGGGAACCGGTTCTGCGGGGTCGTCCCTGCTCGTGACTCACCCTCGGGTCGTCCCGCGGGCCACTTTCACACCAGCCTAGCAACGCCTCACGAGGAACATCCTGGGCAGTGCCGACGTTCACACACACTGTGAGCATCCACTCCAGCATCGTGATCGGCGCCGGCCAAGCCGGACTCTCGGCCTCGTATCACCTCAGCCGTCTGGGCATCGATCATGTCGTTCTCGACGCCGATGAACGTCCCGGCGGTGCGTGGCAGCACCGCTGGGACGCCCTCACCATGAACGATGTGCACCGCGTTGCGGAGCTCCCGGGCGAGCAGGCACCCGCGCTGTCGACGGCGAGGGCCAACCAGATCGTGCCCGCCTACTTCGCCGACTACGAGCGGCGTCACGATCTGCCGGTGGTCCGTCCGGTCGCCGTGCGCACGGTTTCGAACAGCGGTGACGACGACAGCATCCTCGTCGTCCGCTCGGATGCCGGCGAATGGCGCACCCGCACACTGGTGAACGCGACCGGCACCTGGACCAAGCCGTTCCTGCCGCATTACCCCGGCATGGAGCTGTTCCTCGGTGAGCAGCTGCACACCGTCGACTACCCGGGTCCGGAGCACTTCCGCGGCAAGCGGGTGCTCATCGTCGGCGGAGGCGCCTCGGCGGTGCAGTTCCTCGGCGCACTCGCCACTATCACCGACACGATCTGGGTCACGCGCCGCCCGCCGGTCTGGCGCACCGATGACTTCACCCCAGAGGCTGGGGCCGCCTCCGTCGCCCTCGTCGAGCAGCGCGTAGCGCAGGGACTGCCGCCGGAGAGCGTCGTGAGCGTCACTGGCCTGATGCTGCGTCCCCAGGAGCGCGAGGCCGAGCGCCTCGGCGCCTATGCCTCGCGTCGAGAGATGTTCCAGAGCATCGAACCCGATGGTGTGCGCTGGGCGGACGGCAGCTTCGAGCCTGTCGATGTGATCCTCTGGGCGACCGGCTTCCGCCCGGCGATCACGCACCTGTCTCCGCTGCACCTGCGCAGCCCGCAGGGCGGCATCCAGCTCGATCGCGGCGGACGCGGGACGACAGCCGTCGCCGACCCGCGCATCCAGCTCGTCGGGTACGGACCTTCCGCCAGCACCATCGGCGCGAACCGCGCCGGTCGCACGGCGGCGACGGGCGTACAGCGGTACCTCACAGCGCGCGCCAGGACGGCGCGAGCGATGTCGGATGCTGCAGGGCGCGACGCCACGATGCGGGCAGCCGACATCGCACTGGTCGGCATTGCTCGCTGAGAGCGTGCGCATCTTCGCGGAGTAGCCTGGTGCCATGAGTCGCCGAACCCTCCGGGCAGCGGCGACCGCACTTCTCGCAGCCGTCGCACTGGTCGCATGCGCACCGCCGGCGACCTCGCCCCAGTCGTCACCTGCCGCGACCGCGAGCACCTCCACGCCGACGCCGACACCCACACCGGATCCGGTCGAGACGGCCGTCGATCGGATGAGCACCGCCGAGCAGGCAGCCAGCGTGGTGATGGGGCATGTGCCTGGCACCGATCCTGTCGTGCTGGCGCAGTACATGGCGTCGGGGCTCGGCGGCTTCATCCTGATGGGCGACAACATCATAGGAGGGCCAGAGAACGTGCGCGCCGTCACCGGCGCGCTGACGATCGACCCGAATCTGCCTCCGCTGATCGCCATCGATCAGGAGGGCGGGGTCGTATCGCGGCTGCCCTGGGATGATCTGCCGGCCGGACGCGGCCTGCAGAGTTCGGATGCCGCCGCAGTGCAGTCAGCGTTCCGCGCACGCGCTGATCTGGTCGCCGCGGTCGGCGCGAACGTGAACTTCGGCGTCATCGCCGACGTGCCCATGGGACCGTCGTCGTTCATCGCCTCGCGTGCGCTGGGCACCGACCCGGACTCAGCCGCGATGCGCGTGCGTGCGGCCGTGCAGGGTGAGAAGGGCATCGTCTTGTCGACGCTCAAGCACTTCCCCGATCACGGCGCCGCGGCGGGTGACTCGCATCACCTCATTCCGACCACCGACGTCTCACTGACCCAGTGGCGCTCAGCAGATGCCGTGCCGTTCATCGCCGGCATCGACGCCGGCGCAGAGGTGCTCATGTTCGGACACCTCGCATACACCGCCGTCGATGCGGCGCCCGCCTCGCTGTCCGCACGCTGGCACGAGATCGCCCGTGACGACCTGGGCTTCGACGGTCTGATGATCACCGACGACCTCGGCATGCTCAGCGCATCGGAGAACCCGGCATATGCCGACCCGGTGAAGAACGCGGTCGACGCGCTGGTCACCGGCAACGACATGGTGCTCATGATCGCCGGCGCCACATCGGCGACGGCACCGGCCATCGTCGCCGGGATCGTCACCGCCGTCGGTGACGGGCGACTCCCCGCCGCCAGGCTGAGGGATGCCGCCGAGCACGTGATGACGCTGCGCATGCAGCTCGCCGACGCGGCGAACGGATAGCAGTCGACGATGTGCCGTCAGTAGTCGACGCGACGACCGAACTGACGAGGGCCGCGGGGCGGCCGCGAGCACACCGCGGCATCCCGCAGCCGGACCAGCTCATGCGGCTGCACGCCCGCGGCGGTCGCGAAGGCGTCCAGCGAGGCGAACCCGCCCTGCGCGGTGCGCTGCTTCACCAGCTTGCGCGCCTGCCGGGCAGTGATCCCTGGCAGCCCGGCCAGAGCGTCAGCATCCGCTGTGTTCACATCCACTGGCTCTGCGGCCTCGTCCGTCGCCTGTGCGGGGGCATCGAAGAACTCGGCGCTGGAGGCGCCGGCGCGCGCCGCCAGCTGATCGGCCTCGGTCGGACCCGTCTGCGCGGCGCGAGCCGTCTGTGCTTGCGCGGTGTCTGTCGTCGAACGATTCGATGAGCGGGCGCTGCGGGATCCACCGCGACGACCGGAAGCCTGGCGGCGCTCGTCCTGCTGGCGAGCGGTTTCGCGCGCTGTCGCCTCGGTGCGCGCCTCGTCGGCCGCAGTCCTGGCGTTCTGCCTGGCCTTCGCGCGCCGTGCGGCTCGCGTCTCACCCGACGACGCCGCGGATGACGACACGGCGGACGTGCTGCCGCCTGCTCGGCGTTCCCACATCGCGCGCAGCCAGCCGGGGTTGGCCATCAGCGCCAGCACCATCCCGGCGATGTACACGAGTGCTGCCAGCAACGGCTGCCACTGGCCCCAGATCGGCAGGTGCACCAGGATCGCCAGCACACCGAGCACGACACCGGTGATCGTCCACCGCAGCATCCGCCCGACGATCCCGATGATCAGAAAACCCAGCCACGAGAGATACGAACCGGGGATGAACGCCGAGATCATCCAGGTGCTCATGCCGAGCATCCAGCCGATCGTGGGCCCCTCGGCGGTGCGCGCGGTGCTCACGAGCGACCGTCGCGCACGCTGAGCACCATGGTCACGCTGTCGTCCTCCTGACGCGACTCCGAGACCAGCTCGAATCCGGCGTCATCAGCGCGGGTGCGGATGCGGGCGGCGACCTCCTGCTGCACGCGGCGGGCGTAGGCGGTGTCGATCCGCGTCATGAGCGCGGTCGCGTCGCCGACATCAGCGTCGCGTCCGTCGGCGCCGGCGACGTGCGCGGTCCAGATGCCGTCCGCATCGCGCGTCATCCGCAGCGACAGATCGTCCACCACGGCGGTGAGTTCGCCGTCGACGGTGCCGACCGAGGTCGCCCCGAGGTCGTGCAGGGCGGATGCCAGCAGGTCGGCGTTCTTCATGCGGGTCTGCACCTGCACCGGCGTGGCATGCTCATCTGCCGTTGCCGGCCGAGCAGGGGCGCCCTTGCCCGGCTTCGCGGCACGGGTGTTCTCAGCACCGGACTGCGACTGCACACCTGCTGCGCCGATGCCGCCGACGATGCCGGCGACAGCGAGGGCAGCGGGGATGAGGAGTAGAGAGACGCTCATGCGACACGCTCCTGGGGTCGGTCGGCGCGCACGCCGAGGTCGTCGAAAAGCGCGGAGAGCGCGGCATCGGATGCCCAGCCGTTGACACTCACGAGTCCGTCAGGGCCGATGCGCACCTCTAAGGTGTCCCGACGCCCATCGGACGCGATGCGCCGCACTTCGTCGGCATGCGCCGGGGTGAGGGCTCTGATGCCCTGGTTCGTGGAGCCGATCCACGGGCGTCGAGTGTCGGGATGCTCGCGCAGGTACGGGCCGTCGCACAGCAGATCGGTGGCGTCGAGCAGAGCGGCGATGTCGGCACGGTCGGCTGACCACCGCTCGAGGTCCGGCAGCGTGTGCCCGCTGAACGCCATCACCGTCATCCCCGCGTCACGGAATGCGTGAGCGATCGGTGCGAGGGCGGCAGCCTGCTCGAACGGCTCTCCACCGAGCAGCGTTATTCCGGTCGCACCTGCCGCGCGGGCGGTGTCGACCCACTCGGCTGCCACCGTGACCGGATCGGAGAGCACGCCACCGCGTGTCGCCCAGAGCTGGGGGTTGAAGCATTCGGGGCAGTGCACTCGGCAGCCCTGCACCCACAGCGCGGCGCGACGACCAGGGCCCTCCGCCTCGGTGGCAGGCAGGAACCGCGACCAGCGCAGCGGACCCGCCGCTGGCGCCGGTTCGACGGTGCCCAGCAGCGTGGGCACCTCGACACCGGGGGACTGCGCGTGCACGATCATCCGGTGCGATCCTCGTCACGCAGATCATTGGCTGCGGTCGCGGCGACGCCGGCGTAGTCAGCCGTGTACGACGACGAGGTCGTGGTGGCGTCGAGCAGGTCCTCGAGTGCGGAGATGTACGCGAGGCACTCGTCTCCGGTCATCCCCAGTGTCTCGGCGGCCACCGAGCCGTCCGGGCGAAGATTCACGATCAGCTGCTTCTGCATGCTCTGCTCCTGTGCGATCCGGAACGTGTCAGTAGTCCACCGTACGGCCGCCACGGCGCGCCGACAGCACACCGGCCGACTCTCGCGTGCCGGACTCGGTGGCGTCGAGGTCTTCGGTTCCGGTGGCGCGCACCGCGCGCTCGGCAGCCCACTCACGGATGCCGCTGACCTCCTCGGCCTGCGTGACGGCCAGCGGGATCGTCGAGTCGACCACCTGCTCGAGCATCGCGCGATCCACCGGACGCCCCGCACTGTACCCCTCGAAAAGGGCCGAGACGACGGCCTGCTCGATCTCTGCACCCGAATGGTTCTCGGTGCGCCGGACGAGGTCGTCGATCACAGCCTCGTCTGCGGCGAGCGCCGCGAGGCCGTTGGCATCGGATGCCTGTGCGCTCAGCTGCAGTCGCCAGATCACCTCGCGCTCAGCGGCCGTCGGCAGGTCGACGAAGAAGATCTCATCGAATCGTCCCTTGCGCAGGAACTCCGGTGGGAGGGCGTCGATGTTGTTCGCCGTGGCGACGACGAAGACCGGACGCTTCTTCTCCTGCATCCACGTCAGGAATGTGCCGAACACCCGCGCCGAGGTGCCGGAGTCGCCGCCTCCGGTGGTGTTCGAGAAGCCCTTCTCGATCTCATCCACCCAGAGGATGCACGGGGCGACGGCCTCGGCAGTGGCGATCGCGGTGCGCAGGTTCTGCTCGCTGGAGCCGACCAGACCCGAGAACACCCGTCCGATGTCGAGCCGCAGCAGCGGCAGACCCCACGATGCCGCGGTCGCCTTGGCGGTCAGCGACTTCCCACAGCCGGGAACGCCGGTGATCAGCACACCCTTCGGATCGGGCAGCCCGTACTGCTTGGCCCCGGCCATCCACGAGCCGTTGCGGCGCGAGAGCCAGCGCTTCATGTTGTTCAGGCCGCCGACGTCGTCGAGGTCGATGTCGGAGCTCATGAATTCGAGCAGCCCCGACTTGCGGACGATCTGCGCCTTCTCATCGAGCACCACCGGCACGTCACCCGCGCCCAGCGTGCCGTCATTGACCATCGCGCGGGCGAACGCGTTCTCCGCCTCGGCCATCGACAGTCCGAGTGCGGCATGCACCAGCTGCTCGCGGGCCGCGTCGTCGGCGTCGACGCGAATGCGACCGGGGCCGGAGGAGTTGCGTTCGATCATGGTGTCCAGCAGCTCGCGGATCTCCTCCGTCGACGGCAGCGGGAACTCCAGCAGGTGCGTGAGCTCGTTCAGCTCTGCGGGGATCGTGCGCACTGGCGAGATCAGCACGAGCACTCGCGATGCGTCGCCATGCCGGAAGTCCAGTGCGGTCTCTCGGGCGGTGCGGACGACCAGTGGCTCGCCCTGACGGTGCTCCGAGCCGAAATACGCGTGCAGGTCGCAGAAGATGAACACCCCGGCATCCTGCAGACCGGCGATGTGCGACAGCGCCCTGGCCGGGTTGGCCGTGTTGGTGATGCTCTTGCCCTCGGGGTCAATCAGACCCAGGGCGCTGGTCCAGGTCCAGACCGGACGAGGATGCCGCTGCGCGGAGGCGGCCAGTGAGATCGCCTCGATGGCGCGCACCTCCTCGCCGGTCTCGAGGTACAGCAGCGGCAGACGGGCCTTGAAGGCCTCATCGAGCGTCTCAGCGAAAGTCATGCCATCTCTCTCATTCGTCCACGGTGACGGACCATTCGCCGCCGCTCGATTCGATCCGGAACAGCACGGTGCCTGGCACCGGCCAGGATGTGCGGGTGGTGAAGTCATCGACGTCGTTCACGTGCGGATCGCCCCGGTACTCGAACTCGGGGGAGAACGCGGTGACCCGCAGGTACCCCGAGCCTGTGTGCGTGAACCGGGCGCTGAGGGCATCTCCTCGGTAGGAGAGCATCTCATCACCTGAGCCCTCGGCGGCACCGTCGATCACGGGGGTGGAGCGCACCGGCTCGGCCAGCACCTGCCATTCGTTGTCAATGGCGGCGAACCACAGCCGACTGTCGGTCAGCGCCGGGGTCGCGTAGACGACGTCCTCGCTGTCCCACAGGGCCGACAGGGATGCGAGACCGTCACGCTCCGGGTACTCGCCCGCAGCCCCTGGCGTCTGGTAGACGCTGATGTAGTCGTTGCCGTAGTGGTCCGTGGCGTCGTGGGATTCCGGGCGGCGCAGCAGGAGCGGATCGGAGTCCTTGTCGAAGGTCATCCAGCCGCCCTGTCGGTCGCCGGCGATGACGCCGTCTTCCAGCGTCAGCTCCAGCGGGTTGTCCTCGTAGTACGGGTTGACGCGCTCGCCGTAGCCGCCACCGCCGTCCCCGATCAGCACGCCGTCGCCCATCAGTGTGATGTTGGGCACGACGAAGAAGGCGGCGATCATGACGCCGACTGCGCCGAAGATCCAGGTGTAGCGCGAGAACGTGCGGATGCGGCCCACTGCCGGATCACTCATCGGCGGCTCCAGTCGGAGTCGGAGTCGATGTCGGTGTGGCGCTCGACTGCGGCGCCGGCTCGTAGAACTCGATCGTCCAGCTGGAGTCGCCCGAGGAGTCGACGGTGAAGACCGCGCTGTTGGTGTTGGGCCAGGCGATGCTCTGCGATCCGTCTTCGAACCAGGGGTAGTTGTCTTCGACGCCCTGCTCGGTGACGATGTCGATGGTGGTGTGGCCGCTGACGGTCACTCGGGCCGCCGTCGCGGGACCGGCGTAGAGGAAGGTGCGCGACGAGGTCCCCGACACCGTGCCGGAGACCGTCTCGATGCCTGCGGGCTTGATGCGCACGGTCCAAGGATCGTCGGTGCGCGTACGCGGCCACAGGGTCATCTCCGCCGCAGAGGGGATCAGATAGTCGCCCACATCGCTGTAGCTGTAGAACGACACCGCCTCTTCGCTCTCGCCAGCGGCCCCAGGGGTGAGGAAGTAGTCGGAGAACTCGGAATCGTCGAGGAACGCCAAGGCGAGCGGCGCGCCGGGAGTCAGTCCGGTCAGCGGGATGTACTGCTGCCCGCGGCCACTCCAGGTCTCGCCGTCAGCGGTGGCCGCGATCGGAGCGGGATTCTCCCACGGGTAGTAGTAATCGTCCGAGGTGGTGGTCCGGCCGGAATCCGGGGTGGCGCTGCCACCATTGGCGAAGGTGACGATGCCGATGATCAGGATGAGGATCAGGCCGAACACGGTCACGACGCCATTGAAACTGCGCAGGCGCATGCGGGCGTGCGCGCTCGCGTCTCCGGTCCGGCTCACTCGGGCATCCCTCCGCGTACCACCCTAGTGGGCGGATCAGACGGCACTGGAAGAGCCCAGCCAGGCTTCCAACAGCGCTCGCCGCAGCAGTGCGCCGTGCTCGGCGAAGCCGCGCTGCCGGCGCACGTACTCGGCCTTGCCCTCTGCTGTCTCGATCGGCACCGGTTGCACGCCCCAGTCCGAAAGGTCGTAGGGGGCGGCTTCCATGTCGAGCACGCGGATGTCTCGCGCCAGTTCGAACGTGTCCAGCAGCAGCTCGCCGGGGATGAGCGGGCCGAGCTTGACCGCCCACTTGTAGAGGTCCATGCCGGCATGCAGACAGCCGGGCTGTTCCAGATCGGGCTGTGACGCGCGGGTCAGCGCGAGCCGGTTGCGCGGCACGGCGTCATCGGCGAAGAAGCGGAACGCGTCGAAATGGGTGCAGCGCAGCTCGTTCGCCTCGACGACGGCGTCGGTGCCTGCCTGTCCGAGCCGCAGTGGAATCGGATGCCGGTGCTCGTCCTCGCGGTAGACCATCGCCCACTCGTGCAGGCCGAAGCACCCGAACTGCGCCGGGCGTGATGCGGTGCGCCGCAGCATCTGCTCGACGAGGTCGGCGAGCTGGGGCTTCTCAGCGCGGAATGCGGTCGCGTCGGGCGTGACCTCGCCGGACTCGGCGCCGGGGGAGTACCAGCGCCATTCCGCGCGCTCACCGGCATCTCGCAGCGTCACGCCGGCCCCTGGGTGCCAGCGACGCAGCTGCGCCGGCTTGTAGGCGTAATAGGTGAACAGGAAGTCGTAGACAGGATGCTTCTCGCCCCGTTGCGCGCGCTCGCGATGCGCGGCTGTGAGGGCATCCGCGCGTTCTGCATGTGCTCTCTCGCGGACGGTCCAGTCCGCGTGATCGAGTCGCTCGCCGGTCAGGATCACCGTGAGCTCACTTCGGGTTGTCGAGCAGGCCGACCTCGCCGAGCTGTTCGCGCAGCCCTGCGCCGTCTTCGGCGCTCACCCAGGGGGCCTCGTCCGGCTGGTGCAGCACGGTCGCGGCACGGCCGCCCGCCAGCACCGCCTCGGCGGGCAGCAGACGACGGATGGCGACACCGGCCACCGAGTCGGGGTGCTCACGCTGGAACTGCGCGTAGATGCCCTCGTCGTGCTGTCCGTCATCGCCGATGAGCAGCCACTTCACTTCGGGGAACTCTGCCGCGAGGCGCCGCAGATTCGTGTCCTTGTGCTCGCGACCGCTGCGGAACCAGCGGTCGTGCGTCGGACCCCAGTCGGTGAGCAGCATCGCTCCGGCAGGGAACAGGTGGCGGCTGAGGAACCGACGCAGCGTGGGGGCGACGTTCCAAGCACCCGTGGACAGATAGATCACCGGGGCGCCGGGGTGATCGCGGCGCAGCTGTTCGAGCAGCACCGCCATGCCTGGCACGGGAGTGCGGGCGTGCTCGTTGACCACGAACGAGTTCCAGGCGGCGACGAAGGGCCGAGGAAGGGCGGTCACCATCACGGTGTCGTCGACGTCGCAGATGACGCCGAAGCGGATGTCGTCGGCGACGACGAACACGGTCGCCTCCACCGGCTCCTGCCCCTCCACCGACATCGTGAACGTCTGCCAGCCGGGCTCGAGGTCGGCTTCGAGCACAGTGTCGATCACGCCGCCGCGATCAGCGATGACGTCGTGGCTGCGGCCGCCGATGTCGACGCGCACTGATGCGAAGCTGACGGGGATGCTGGCGAACGAGCGCCAGCCGCGCACGCCGACCCCTTCACCGCGGGCGCGCCGGGGCACTGGCGGCACGATGAGCACCCGGCCGACGACGCGAACCCAGCCGGATCCTCCATAGCCGGGGAACGGAACCGGGGTCGCCGAACGGCCACGCTTGCGAGCACGGCGTTCGCGCCAGACGTGGAGGCGGTGTTCGAGGCGGGCGAACCAATGGATCTTGGCCGCGGAGGCGGGTGACATCGCCCCCTAGTCTTTCACGGTTCCGGGTCAGGGTTCACGGTTCTGTCGGCGGCTCGCTCGAAGAACCGCTGCCGTTGGCATCCACATCGCGGGCCATGTGCCGCGCCTCGACGCGCGACAGAACCTTCTTGCCGATCACCACGGCGATCAGCAGTGCGATGATGATCGCGACGAAGATATATCCGGCATTGTGCACGCGGGACGCCAGCTCGTCGTAGTTTCCCGCCGCGGTCGCGGCGACGCCGACGTAGATCGACGTCCACAGCACGCAGGCCGGCAGCGTCCAGGCGATGAAGCGGCGATAGGCGTACCCGCTCATGCCGACCGTCAGCGGCACCAGCGAGTGCAGCACCGGCAGGAAGCGCGAGAGGAAGATCGCGACGCCACCTCGCCGCAGCAGGTAGCGCTCGGCCCGCAGCCAGTGGTCCTCGCCGATGCGCCTGCCCAGCCAGGAGTGCCGGATGTGCGGCCCCGCCCAGCGCCCGAGCCAGAACCCGATGGACTCGCCGATCAGCGCGCCGACGATCACCGTCACGCCGAGGGCGATGCCCTCGACCCACGAGGTCACGCCAATCGATGCGACCAGCACGATCGTGTCGCCGGGCACGATGAGTCCGATCAGGATGCTCGTCTCGAGCATGACGGCGACGCCGGCCAGCACGGTGCGCAGCACAGGATCGACCGACTGCACCATCTCGATGGCCCACAGCACGAAGTCGTTCACCCCACGAGCGTAGAACGTGCAACAGCGCCATACGCTGTGAACGTGCCTCTACCGAATCCGCTGATCGCGAAGCAGCTGCCGTCGTCACTGCCCGGTGACGTCGAATCGCTGTTCGTGCGGCTGTTCGGCGACTCGGACGCGGCCTTCTGGCTGGATGCCGGCGCGGATGCCACTCGCGGCTGGAGCGTCCTCGGCACCGGCCGCATCGAGAATGACCCTGCAGCAGTGCGGTCGGTGCGCCTGAGCGCGCCCACTGGGGACAGCGAGCCCAGTTCACACAGTGACGGCGGTGCGGCGTCGGAGTCTCTGGTGCCGTTCGATGGTGGCTGGGTGGGCTGGATGCCCTATGAGTCGGGTGCCGCCGCGTGCGGGGCGCCCGTGGCAGCATCCGATGAGGCACCCACCTGGATCGCGGTGACCCACGCCGTCGCGGTCGACCATGTCGGCGGTCGCATCGTCGCGCTCGCCGCGGCCGACGAGATCGACGACTGGGTGCGTGCGGTGCAGGAGAAGGTCTCGCAGGATGCTCTCGGCGCCGGCATCCAAGATCCGCCCGCGGCGACGTCGGATGCTGTCGCGAAGGTGACCGCCGATGCCCGCCACGGCGTCGCGGAGTACTCCGCGCTGATCGAGAAGTGCCGCGCGGCGATCGAGCGCGGCGACGCGTACCAGCTGTGCCTCACGACGCGATTCACCGCGCCGCGGCCCGCTGACCCGTTCGCCGTCTACCGCCGCCTGCGGGCGGCGACGCCGGCGCATCACGGCGGATATGTGCGAGTGGGGGAGCGGCACCTGCTCAGTGCGAGCCCCGAGCAGTTTCTCGCCGTCTCAGACGGCACGATCTCGACCAGCCCGATCAAGGGCACCCGGCCGCGTGGCGCGACCGAGGACGCCGACACGCAGCTTGCCGAAGAGCTGCAATCGGATGTCAAGGAGCGCGCCGAGAACGTCATGATCGTCGATCTGATGCGCAACGACCTGTCGCATGTCGGCGTGCCGGGCAGTGTGCGGGTGGAGCGGCTCTGGCAGGTCGAGACGTACCCGGCCGTGCACCAGCTGGTCAGCACCGTCAGCGCACAGCTGCGAGACGGCGTCACGTTCGGCGATCTCTGCGATGCCGCCTTCCCCGCCGGCAGTATGACCGGCGCGCCCAAGCTGTCGGCGATGACGATCCTGCACGAGCTGGAGCGCGGCCCAAGGGGCGTGTACGCCGGGTGCTTCGGGCACGTCGGGCTGGACGGTCGGGTGGATCTCGCGATGGTGATCCGCTCGATCGTCGTCACCGCGGATGCGGCGGTTGTGGGCGCAGGCGGCGGGATCACCTGGCTCTCACAGGCCGCAGCCGAGACGGCGGAGGTATCGACGAAGGCCCGCGCTCCGCTGGCGGCGCTGGGGGCGGAGCTGCCAGGCGAATGGGCTGAGCTTCTGGGCTGGCTGCTGGGCTGAGGACTGGGCGGGGAGGTCGGCAAGACGCGATAACCTGGAAGAGCCTGATTTCCGGGCCGTCCCGCATCGTCAGATTGGTCGTTCCTTGTCCGAGCATTCGTCCGAATCACACGCCGACTCCACTGAGGCGATGTCTGCGCATGACATCCAGCAGAAGTGGCAGCAGTACTGGGCCGAGAACGAGACGTTCCTCGCCGGCGGCGCCGATGACGACCGCCCGCGCAAGTACATCCTCGGGATGTTCCCGTACCCGTCGGGCGATCTGCACATGGGACACGCGATCAACTATCTGTACCCCGACATCGTGGCCCGCTACTGGCGGCACCGCGGGCACAACGTGCTCAACCCGATCGGCTGGGACTCCTTCGGCCTGCCCGCCGAGAACGCGGCGATCAAGCGCGGCGCTGACCCGCGCGAGTGGACCTACAAGAACATCGAGCAGCACAAGGCCGGCTTCCGCGCGTACGGCGCTTCGTACGACTGGTCGCGCGTGCTGCACACCTCCGACCCCGAGTACTACCGATGGAACCAGTGGCTGTTCCTGAAGCTGTACGAGCGCGGTCTGGCGTACCGCAAGAAGAGCGCCGTCAACTGGTGCCCGAACGACCAGACGGTGCTGGCGAACGAGCAGGTCGTCGACGGCCGATGCGAGCGCTGTGGCGCCGAGGTCGTGAAGAAGAAGCTCACGCAGTGGTACTTCAAGATCACCGACTACGCCGACCGTCTGCTCGATGACCTGGACGGCCTGGAGGGTCACTGGCCGCACAAGGTGCTGCAGATGCAGCGCAACTGGATCGGCCGCTCCACCGGTGCCGACGTCGACTTCCACATCGAAGGGCGCGACGAGCCCGTCACGGTGTTCTCGACCCGTCCCGACACGCTGCACGGTGCGACGTTCTTCGTGATGGCGCCCGACTCCGATCTGGCTGCCGAGTTGGCGGCCGGGGCATCAGCGGAGGTGCGCACGCGCTTCCAGGACTACCTCGAGGCGGTGCAGAAGCAGACCGAGATCGAGCGGCAGTCCACCGACCGCCCGAAGACCGGTGTCTTCATGGAGCGCTACGCGATCAACCCCGTCAACGGCGAGCGGCTGCCCATCTGGGCTGCTGACTACGTGCTGGCGGACTACGGCCACGGAGCGGTGATGGCCGTGCCGGCGCACGACCAGCGCGACCTCGACTTCGCCCGCGCGTTCGGCCTGCCGATCCGCATCGTCGTCGACACGACCGTGCCTGGTGGCGCCAACGAGGGCGGCGACCTTGCTGAGCTCGACCCCGCCGTCACCGGCACCGCGCTGGTGGGCAACGGCCGGATGACCGCATCCGGAGAACTGGACGGGCTCGAGAAGGTCGATGCGATCGCCCGCACGATCGAGAAGATGGTCGCCGAGGGCAACGGCCGGGCCGCGAAGAACTTCCGCCTGCGGGACTGGCTGATCTCGCGTCAGCGCTTCTGGGGCACGCCGATCCCGATGCTGCACCTGCAGGACGGCGAGGTCGTCCCGGTGCCCGAGGACCGTCTGCCGGTGCGCCTGCCGAGTGTCGAGGGGCTGGATCTGCGTCCCAAGGGCGCGTCCCCGCTCGGGGCCGCCGAGTCGTGGGTGCGCACGGTCGATCCCGCCTCCGGCGAGCCGGCGCTGCGCGACCCCGACACGATGGACACCTTCGTCGACAGCTCGTGGTACTTCCTGCGCTTCCTGTCGCCGAACAGCGACCAGTTCGCCTTCGATCCCGCCGAGGCCAAGCGCTGGGCGCCGGTCGACGGCTACTTCGGCGGCGTCGAGCATGCGATCCTGCACCTGCTGTACGCGCGCTTCATCACCAAGGTGCTGTTCGACCTTGGTCTGATCGACTTCGAAGAGCCTTTCTCCAACCTGGTGAACCAGGGAATGGTGATCCTCGACGGCGCCAAGATGTCGAAGAGCAAGGGCAACCTGGTCGAGTTCTCCGACCAGCTCACGCAGTACGGTGCAGACGCGCTGCGGCTGGGGCTGGCGTTCGCCGGTCCCGTCGAAGACGACAAGGAATGGTCCGGCGTATCGATGGGCGGTGCGCAGAAGTTCCTCTCCCGCGCGCTGCGCGTCGCGGATGAGGTCTCGTCGGCGGCCGGATCGGATGCTGCGGCCGGCGATGTCAGCCTGCGTCGGATCACCCACCACCTGCTCGCGGATGCCCCAGGGCTGGTCGAGCACACCAAGTTCAACGTGCTCGTCGCGCGCCTCATGGAGCTCGTCAACGGCATCCGGAAGGCGATCGACGGTGCCGCAAGTGCCGGCGACCCTGCCGTGCGCGAAGCGGCCGAGGTGCTGGCGATGCTGCTCGAGCCGATCGCCCCGCACACGGCCGAGGAGCTGTGGGCCAGGCTCGGCCACGAGCCCTCGGTCAGCGCCGCCCAGTGGCCGGACGCTGATCCGGCGCTGCTGGTCGAGGACACCGTGACGACCGCCGTGCAGGTGAACGGCAAGGTGCGCGCGACCATCGACGTGCCGGCCGACATCTCCGAGGCCGACCTCGAGGCGACGGCGCGTGCCGACGAGAAGGTGCAGCGTGCGCTGGAGGGCAAGGAGATCGTGCGCGTCATCGTGCGCGCTCCGAAGATCGTGAACTTCGCCGTCAAGGGCTGAGAACCCGGCGTCGCTCGCTGTGCACATCCTGATGTGAGCGACGTGTTGTCCACACCTTCCGGGATCCAGGCGCCTCGACGGTGGTCATCCGTCTAGCGTGACGGAGTGCCACCTTCCGACCCGTCAGACCAGGATGCGCGGTCTCGTCCGCGCTTGAGGATGGGCATCGGGGTCGCAGTGACCCTCGGGCTGGTGGTGCTCTCGGCGGCCGTGGGCTGGGGCATCCTGCGTGGCCAGGCCGTGCCGCTGGAGAGCATCCCGGCAGGCGGGGCGACGTCGGCACCATCTGACGAGATGAGCGTCAGCGGCAGCACGGGCCTGTACGTACACGTTCTGGGCGAGGTGACCCACCCTGGGCTGTACATCCTCGACGCCGACGCCAGGCTCGTCGACGCGCTGGCTGCCGCTGGCGGCACGCTGCAGAATGCCGATCTGCAGGCCGTCAACCTCGCCCGTCCGCTCAGCGACGGCGAACAGATCATCGTGCCGGCCGTCGGGGCGGAGCCGTCAGGTGGCGCGGCCGCACCAGGTGGGCCCGGCGCCGACGGCAAGATCGACCTGAACACCGCTGATCAGGCCGCGCTTGAGACTCTGCCCAGGATCGGTCCAGCCCTCGCACAGCGCATTCTCGACTGGCGTGAGGAGAACGGCCGGTTCCGCTCGGTCGACGATCTGCTGGCCGTGCCAGGCATCGGCGACAAGCTGCTCGCCGGGGTGCGCGAGAAGGTGCGGGTATGAGCGACCTGCGCACCAGTCTGCTCGCGACCGTGCTGTGGGTGGCAGCGCTGGCGCTGGTCTTCCTGCCGCAATGGGCTCTGCCGGCGGCCGCCGCCTTCGCGGGGGCCGCGATCATCGCGACCGCGATGCTGATCGCACGGCGTCGCCGCGGTCTGGGCCTGATCGTGCTGATCCTGCTGTGCTGTGCCGGCGTGGCGGCGACGGTGGCCGGCGCGCAGCCGCAGCGGGACGTGCTCGCCCGCGATGACGGCCACGTCGTCGAGGCGCTGGTCGAAGTGTCCTCGTCAGCCTCGGTCGGCTCGGACGGGCGACTGTGGTTCGACGCGCAGACGCTCGCGATCGGCCCGCCGGGGAACCTTCGGCAGGTTTCGGCCCCCGTGCGCGTCGGCGTTGAGCCGATGGACGGAGTCGACCTCGGGGCGCGCGTGCGGGTGACGGGGCAGGCGAAGACGACGGATGCCGGAGAACGCGCGGCTCTGGTGCTGTTCGGATCCCGAGCAGAGGTCGCGCAGCCGGCCTCGGGGATCTTCGCGATCGCCGCCGGCACCCGTGCGGACTTCATCGCCCGCGCCACGCGCCTTCCCGAACCAGGGGCCGGACTGCTTCCCGGACTCGCCGTGGGCGACACCCGTGCGGTCTCACCCGAACTGAGCGCGGCGATGCTCGCATCAGGGCTCAGCCACCTGACCGCCGTCTCCGGGGCGAACTGCGCGATCGTGGTCGCGGCGGTGTTCTGGCTGGTCTCGCTGCTCGGCGGTGGCCGCGCACTGCGCGTGACCCTGTCGCTGCTCGCGCTCGGGGCGTTCGTCGTGCTGGTCACGCCAGAGCCCAGCGTGGTGCGCGCATCGGTGATGGCGGCGCTCGCGATGCTCACCGTGCTGCTCGGGCGGCCGAGCGCGGGCTTGGCGATGCTGTCGCTTGCCGTGTGCGGGCTGCTGGTGGGCGATCCGTGGCTCGCCGCGACGCCGGGCTTCGCCCTGTCAGCGGCCGCGACGGCGGCGCTGCTCGTGCTGTCGCGCCCGCTGCTCCGCGGTCTCGGAAGGTGGATGCCGGAGCCGCTCGCCCTGGCGCTGTCCGTACCGCTCGCCGCGCAGGTCGTGTGCGGCCCGATCGTGGCGCTGTTCTCCGACCAGCAGTCGATCGTGGGGGTGGTCGCGAATCTGCTCGCCGCGCCAGCAGCGCCCATCGCGACCGTCATCGGGCTCCTCGCGTGCCTCACAGCTCCGCTGCCGCTGCTGGCAGACCTGTTCGCCGCCGCCGCGTGGCTGCCGGCGGCGTGGATCGAGACCACGGCGACGGTGAGCGCTGGCCTGCCCGGCGCGACCGTGTTGGTGGTCGCCGGACCGCTCGCCGCCGTGGTCGTCGCCGGGCTGAGCGCAGCCGTGACCGTCCTGCTCGCTCGACCGCGGTGGCCGAGGGTGCGGATGATCTCCGGGTTGGTCGTGGTCGTCGCGCTCGGCATCGCCGGCGGTCGGATGCTGCTCGCCGGCCCACTGGCGCCGATGACCTCACCGGAGGGCTGGAGCATCGCCGCGTGCGATGTCGGCCAAGGTGACGCGGTGCTGGTCCGATCGGGAGACCGCACCGCACTCATCGACACCGGCCCCGAGCCGGACGCCCTGCAGGAATGCCTCGCGAAGACGGCGACCTCGCACATCGACCTGCTGGTGCTCACCCATTTCGATCTCGACCACGTCGGCGGCACCGCCGCGGTGATGGGAAGGGTCGGCACGGTGCTGCACGGCCCGCCAGCAGAGCCGGACGATGAGCGGATGCTGCAGCAGCTGGCATCCGAGGGAGCCCGCCTGGTGCAGGGATCGGTCGGCGTGCACGGCATGCTCGGCGAGGCGGACTGGCAGGTGCTGTGGCCGCCGCCCGACTCCGCCGCGTTCCCCGCAGGAAACGACGCCAGCGTCGTCATCGAGATCTCCGGCGGCGACGTGCCTCGGATGCTGATGCTCGGCGACCTGTCGGCCGCACCGCAGCGCCAGCTGCTCTCCAGAGGGCACCTTGGCCAGTACGACGTCGTCAAAGTCGCCCACCACGGCAGCCTTGACCAGGAGCCGGCGCTGTACGAGGCGGTGCGGGCCCGTGTCGGGCTGATCGGCGTCGGCGCGGACAACGACTACGGGCATCCGCGCGCAGAGACGCTGCGCCTGTTGCAGACGACGGGAACTCGCGTGCTGCGCACGGATCTGCGCGGACTCGTGCTGCTGGGGGAGCAGGGCGACCGCATCACCATCCGCACCGAGAGAGAAGGAGAACCGGGATGAAGAAGAATCTGATGGCGATGCTGTCGATCGCCGGGTTGATAGCGCTGCTGAGCGGGTGCACACCGGTGCAGAGACTCGACTCCGCCGAATCGCGCGTCGATGCGGTCTACGACGAAATGACCCTGATCGCGGAAGCGGTCTCGCTGCTCGACCCCACCGCGATCGAGCAGCTGCAATGCGCGGAGCCGCGGCTGATCGAGCTGCCGGAGCCGCCGGCTCCGGATACCCCGCCGCCGCTGATCGAAGTCGATGGGGTCGAGCCACTGGACCTCTCCGGCTCGAACTTCACCGATCCGGACCCTGGTGCGCAGTTCTATCTCGCTTCGCTGAGGGCGAGTGGCAGCGCATCCGAACGCGATCCGCTGCCCATGCCTGACGTCATCGTGCGCGTTGATGACAGCGAGGCATGTCTGTGGGCGATGGCGCCGCCGTTCGTCGTGCAGATGGGGCTGTGACTGGCCGGAATCCGTGTGATCCGTACGCCGGGCAGCACTACGACGCGTGCGGAGGACCCGACGAATTGCGCACGATCAACTCGGGCTGCGCGAGCACGCGTTCGATCGGCCTGGTTCGTTCAGCCAACCGGGCGAGCGCCATCTCTACCGCCAGCCTGCCGATATGCGGTTTCGGCGGGCGCAGCGCGGTCAAGGGGAGCTGCGCGCCGGCCGCCACCTCGTCATCGTACGAGATCAGCGCAAGCTCACCCGGAATGGCGATACCCGAATCGAGGCAGTGATTGGTCAGGTCGATCGCCTCTGGATCCGAGTGCACGATCAATGCTGTCGTGCCGTCTGACCGGCATCCGTCGACGATCTCGGCCAAGGGGTTCGCCTTCGACCCGCCATCTGTGGATTCCAGCGTGTACTCCCGCCCACCGGCCGGATCCAACCCCAGTTCGCGGATCGCGTTCTGCCAGCCGCTGCGCAGCGCGAGTCCGGTCGGCGACATCGGAGGAAGGACCAGACCGATGCGCTGGTGCCCCTGCGCATACAGATGGTGGACGGCGAGCATCGCTCCAAAGCTGTGATCGGTGGCAACCGACGACAGTCGGGTCAGCCCCAAGCTCATCGGTGCCGCACGCTCGGCGAGAACCACCGGCAGCGGAAGATCGTCGAGCCAGGTGAGGAGCCCGGCCCCTGCAGCTCCCTCTGTATCCGGGGCAACGATCAGAGCATCCACCGTGCCTGATCCCACCAGAGCGTCGAGCTGGCGGTGCTGCTCGGCGGCGTCGTAGGAGGCCCCGCGCAGCACCAGCTGAGTCTGCGCCGCCGCAGCAGCCGTCCGCGCTCCGGCGATGATCGCGGGCCAGTAATAGGCCAAGGTCGGAATGACCATCCCGACGCGGAATCGCGGAGGAGCGTCAGGACCGCCCCGACTGGTGACTGTGCGGTCGAGATCACTGCGAACCGTCGCGCCGCCGTGCACCCGGGAGATCAGCCCCTGATGTGACAGCGCGCCCAGATCGCGTCGGATCGTGACATCGGTCACCTGGAACAGCGCCGCGAGTTCCAACACGGTCACCTGTCCGTTCGACCGGACGAGATCGAGGATCTGCTCCCTGCGACGGAGCGCGAAGTGCGTGGTTTGGGGGTCCATGCGGTAAATCATACACATACGAACATGCTCGTTCATGATCAGTCGTGAATTGGTGCGAAACGGAAGTTAGGTTTGAAGCGTTCAAGGGAGAGAGTCGGGATGCAGGACATGACGTCGGACGACGCAGCGGTGCTCGATGCTGGATGGTTCACGGAGGCGCGCTTCGGCATGTTCATCCACTTCGGGGCTTACGCGGTTCTGGGGCGCGACGCCTGGGTTCGCTCCCGTGAGCAGCTCACGATCGAGCAGTATCAGGCCGCCGTCGACGCATTCCAGCCGGAGAACTTCGACCCAGAGGCCTGGGCGGACGCCGCGGCGGCCGCTGGGGTGCGGTACGCCGTCATGACGGCGAAGCACCACGACGGCTTCTGCCTTTTCGACACCGGAACAACCACCTATTCGACCTTGCACAACGGGTACGGTCGTGACCTGGTCGCGGAGTTCCTGGCGGCATTCCGCGCCCGCGGGATCAAGGTCGGGCTGTATTACTCGCTGCTGGACTGGCACCACCCCGATTACCCCTCCGTCCACGACGAGAACCACCCGCATCGTGGCGACGCTGTCAACGGAAACCCGGATGCCGTGCTCTCACGCTACGTCGCCTACATGCACGAGCAGGTCCGCGAACTCGTCACTCGCTATGGGGTGCTGGACACGCTGTTCTTCGACTTCTCGTATCAGGACCTTGTCGGACAGGCCTGGGGTGGGGAGGAGCTGGTGGCGATGGTGCGGAGCCATCAGCCGCAGATCCTCATCAACAACCGATTGGATGCCGGGGCCGGTGGCTATGGCACCATCCTCGACGAGGAGCCGGCGCCGTGGGCCGGCGACTACGCCAGCCCCGAGTCACTGCTGCCCGCGGGCCCGGTGCACAACGCAGGAGGCATCGCCGTGCCCTGGGAAGCCGCGCTCCCGCACAACAACCACTGGGGCTGGTTCGAGGGTGACACGTCGTTCAAGTCGGCGCACTTGGTGATCCGCACGCTGGTGCAGGCCGTCAGCAAGGGCGGCAATGTCCTGCTCAACGTCGGTCCCCAGCCCGACGGCGCCTTCCCCGCCGAGGCGATCGAGATTTTCGCTCAGGTGGGGGACTGGCTGGAGCGCAACGGCGACTCCATCTACGGCGCTGCGCCCGCGACCCTTCCCAAGCCCGAATGGGGCTACTACACCCAGCGCGGCGATGTCGTGTTCGCGCACGTACTCGAAGCGCCTATCGGACCACTCGCCTTGAGCGGCATTCCCGCCCAGCGTGTCAGACGGATGTGGGATGTCTCGACGGGTGCGGAGAGGCCTCGACTGCTCACCTGGGTGACCGCGCCCTACCCCGACACAGTGTTCGTCGCCTTCGGCCCGGAGCACACGTACACCTACCCGCTTCCGGATGACGTCGACACCGTCATCGCCATCGAGCTCACTCCCGCCTGACCCAGCCCGCGACGCACATCGTCCGATGTGCCGTTCTCATGATCCGCGCATCGACCGATGTGCGACTACACAACGAGGTGAACATGACCAAGCTGCCCCCCATCGACCGTCGAACCCTGCTGCAACTCGGCGGCGTCGGGCTCGGAACCGCCCTCAGCGCCGGTGTCGGCCTGAACGCATCCGGCCTGCCTCTGCGCCCAGGCGCGCACGCACCACAGATCGACATCACTGACCTCGGCCCAGGAGTACGCGCGTACAGCCTCGCCGGCGCCGTGAACGTGGGGAACACGATTTATATCGCGTCCCGCAACATCGAGCCGATGCAGGTGATCGGGTACAACCTCGACAGCCGGTCGGTGACCAGCGTCACGCCCTGTCAGAGCAAGGTGAGCCAGGCGCTCACCGCAAGCCTCGACGGTCGATACGTCTATGTGGGTGTCGATCCGAAGAGCACGGCAGGGGCCGCCAACCTGTTCCGTCTTGATGTGTCGCAGCCGGGCAGCCCTCGCGAGGACGTCGCGAGGATTGAGGGATTCAACCCGCTGCACATGACCACGGCACCCGACGGGGTGGTCTTCATGGTCGGGCAGGGTGACATGGGGGTGCACCAGTACGACCCGGCGGCCAACGAGGTCAGCGTCCTCGCGACTCCCGACCCAGGCGCACAATGGGGACGCACCGTCGCTGCGTCGGAATCGACCGTGTACATCGGATACCGCGGTCGAGGCGAAGGCGGAGTCGGCAGTGCAGCCAAGCTCTTCGCTGTCGACCGCGAGACAGGGCAGTCCACCTCGATCCTTCCCGCAGAGTTCCAAGCGGCGATCGAACTCCGTGATCTCGCCGTCATCGGCGAGACACTGGTCGCAGTCGGTGGAACGGCCGTCGGTGTCGGAATCGCCTTCATCGACCGAAACGATCCGACTCAGTACACGATCGCCCAGACCGAGGGCAGTCTCGCCAAGCTCCCACTGGAGCACGAGGGCAAGTTCTACTTCACGGGAGGCAAGAGCGTCCTCGAGTACGACCCCGCAGCCGACAGCTTCCGCCACATCACGCCGACCACAGGAGCGCTCGGCGAGATGTGGGATCTGTTCGTCCGGGACGGACGACTTGTGATCACTTCGGGGTTCGGACTGGTCTTCGAGATCGACATCCGCACCGGCGAGACGATCACGCATGATCTGGTCGACGCCGGTGCGCCCGCCGATGCGCAGCTGGCGATGTCAGTTACCGCATCCTCACGTTTCGTCTACGTCGGTGGGAACAACGCGATCTCGCGTCACGATGTGCGAAGCGGGGAGGTCGTCACACTGTACGCGCCCGGCGAGGCGAAGGACGCCGCCATCGTCGACGGCAAGCTGTTCACAGGGCAGTACAGCGGCGTCGGCATCCTCCGGTACGACCCGGACACGGACGGGCAGTGGCCGGTGGTCGCTGCTCTGCTCCCGTCTGGTCAGAACCGTCCGCAGGACGTGCAATGGGACCGCCGTCATCGCCGCATGTTCGTCGGCAGCCAGTCGGACACGGCTCAGGGTGGCGCACTGATGTCGTTCGACCCGCGGACCGACAAGCTCGAGACCGAGGTGATGAACCCCTTCGGCGACCTGCAGTTCGTCCGACAGCTGTACATCGATGGCAACATCGCATACCTCGGCGGCCAGCTGCAGAGCGGCGACCCCGCTGGCACCATCATCGCCTGGGATCTGCGAAGCCGACGGGAGATGTGGCGCATCGCGCCGGAGTTCACCCAGCGCGGCGTCACTGGGCTGGCCGTACACGGCAGACACCTCTATGTGATGGCGTACGCCGGCAACTTCGGCGTCGTCGACCTGCGCACGCGCAAGACGGTGCACGCAGCCGCTCACAACAAGCACGTGCCCGGGTGGGGGACCTTCGTGAAGCACAGGGGTCAGGTGTACGGGGCATCCGCGACCACGTTCTACCGCTTCGACAAGCACTCCTTCGCTCTGGAGCCGCTCGTCGAGGACCTCGGCGGTGAGTGGTACGGCATGCCGCGCGTCTCCGTTGACGAGCGCGGACGCTTCTACGCGATCCGGAAGCGCAACCTCATTCGCATCGACGTGCGCCACTAGGCGCCCACGCTCCACGACCTTCGACGACCCCGACACGATTCAGGATGGATGTGCTGTGAAAGACAACCCGAGCACGCTGCTGGTGATGGCGCCCGCCACGTATCGCCAGCAGTTCGGCCGCACCGAGCTGGACAGGCTTGGCACCATGGCCACGCTCGGCGATCCGATCTGCGTCGAATCGCTTGCTGAGGTCTCCGCGGAGCGGCTCGCTCACACGGAGGTGCTCCTGACCTCTTGGGGCTGCCCGCGGGTGACGGGTGAGCACCTGGATCGGATGCCTCGGCTCGGTGCGATCATCCATGCGGCCGGCAGCACACGCCACCTCGTGCCAGACACCGTCTACGACAGGGGCATCGTGGTGTCCTCCGCGGCCGCGGCGAATGCGGTCCCGGTCGCGGAGTACACCCTCGCTGCCATCATCTTCGCCGGAAAACGGGCTCTGCCATTGGCCGCTGGGCGCCCGGCCGGACCGACCGCATGGACCACCACCAATGAAGGCAGCGCGCTGTCCAACCTCGGGCGGACCATCGGCATCGTCGGGTTCTCGCAGATCGGGCGCAAGGTGCTCGAACTGCTCAGCGTGCTCGATCATGGCCCGGTGCTGGTGGCCGACCCGTTCGCAGACGCGGACGCGGTGCGGTCAGCCGGCGGTCTGCTGGTGTCATTGGAGGAGGTGCTTCGACGCGCCGAGATCCTGTCGCTGCACGCACCGCTGCTTCCCACGACCGTCGGGATGATCGGCGCCGCACAGCTCGCCCTGCTGCCGGACGGTGCCACCCTGATCAACACAGCCAGGGGGGGAATCGTCGATCATGACGCCCTCCTGGCGGAGTGCGGGAGTGGTCGGCTCGACGCCATCCTGGATGTCACTGAGCCCGAACCGCTGCCGCACGAGCATCCACTGCGTGCGCTTGCCAACGTCACCATCACACCGCACCTGGCGGGCGCGCTCGGAACCGAGACGCGCAGACTGACGCATCACGCACTGGACGCGCTGTCCGCGTATGGCGCCGGTGCGGATCTCCCCGGTGCGATCGATGCGGCGCGGAGTCTGCTCATCGCCTGAACCCACCAATACCAGCACGACAGAAACCCGGCAACGGGCCCCGAGAGGAAACCACATGAGAAAGTCAACTATCACCGGCGCGGCTCTCATCGCTGCGAGCGCCATGGTGCTCAGCGCGTGCAGCGGCGGAACCACATCTGGCAGTGCGAAGGACGGCCCGGTCACGTTGACCGTCGCGGGCTGGAGCCTGGCGAGCTCCCCAGAGCTTCAGACTCTCGCCGACGCATTTCAGGCTGAGAACGAGGACATCACCGTCGAACTCGTCGAATACGACGCCGCGAACTACGACACGCAGATCGTCGCCGATCTCGCTGCGGGAACGGCGCCGGATCTTTACCCGATCAAGACGATCTCGCAGTTCCCCGTCTTCCAGAACGGCGGTCAGCTGCTGGATGTGAGCGACGTCGCTGCCGACGTCGATGAGGGCGTCGAGAGCATCGATGAGTTCACCGTCGACGGCGTCACCTACGCCGTTCCCTATCGCCAGGACGTCTTCTACTTGTACTACAACAAGGATCTGTTCGACGCGGCGGGCATCGACTACCCGAACGGCGAGTGGACGTGGGAGCAGTACGAGAAGACCGCCATCGATCTCACCGCGGCGCTCAAGGCGGACGGGAACAAGGCGAAAGGCACGTATCAGCACTCCTGGCAGTCCTTCCCGCAGGCCTTCGCGAACGCGCAGGCTCAGCCGGACGGTGCTTTCCTCGCAGGCGACTGGGAGTACCTGGTCGACTACTACGAGCGGGCCGTTCGACTGCAGGACGCCGGCGCGCAGGAGACCTACGGCACCGTCACCACCAACTCCCTCACCTATCAGGGACAGTTCGGCACGCAGCAGTCGGCGATGATGCTGATGGGCTCCTGGTACGCCGCGACGCTGCTCACCCAGCGTGACTCCGGTGACGCCGAGGAATTCGAGTGGAGCTTCGCGCCCGCGCCACAGGTCGATTCCACCACCGTCGACAAGCCCGTCACGACAGGGACCCCGACACCGATCGGGATCAATGCGGCAATCGACGAGGGCGAAGTCGAAGCTGCGAAGAAGTTCCTGACCTTCCTCGGCTCGGAAGAGGCCGCACTGGTTCTCGCCGACCTCGGCGCCAAGCCGTCGGTGAACACCGAGAAGGTCGCTGACGCTCTCTTCGCTCGGGAGGGAATGCCGCAGGACGAGCTCGCGCGGTTCGCAGCCACGAACTACGTGACCAGCATCGAGGCGCCGCTCTCGCAGAAGACCCCAGCGCTGCAGGCGATCCTGGCCGAGGCGCACTCGGCGATCATGTCCGGAAGCGTCACACCCGAGGACGGGATCGAGAAGGCGATGACCCGGGCCGCTGCGGAAGTCCTGAACTGATCCTGCACCGGTCCGGCCCCCTTGGGCCGGACCGGTCCGCTCCTTGAAAGGAAATCCGTGACCACTGAATCCAGCCTCGACACCCGTGAGAGGTCTGCGCGCCGGCGGGGGAGCCTCAGTCGACGCAACGCGCTGATCGGCTGGACCTTCGTCCTTCCGAACTTCCTGGGATTCGCGCTGATGACGCTCATCCCGGTTCTGGTCCTGTTCTATCTCGGCTTCAGCAGCTGGAACGCCTTCGGCACCCCCGAGTTCGTCGGCCTGGCGAACTTCGAGAAGCTGCTCCGAGACACCACATTCCACACTGCGCTGTTCAACACGGGGTACTACGCGGCGTTCCATATTCCGCTCACGCTGGCGGTATCGCTGGGCCTCGCGCTGCTGTTGAACCGCAAGATCCGCGGTGCTGCATTCTTCCGCACTGTGGCGTTCTTCCCCTACATCACGTCCATCGTCGCCATCGCGGTCGTCTGGAACATGCTGTTCTCGCCTGAAGCAGGACCGATCAACCAGTTGCTGAGCGCGCTGGGGGTGGCCGAACCTCCCGGCTGGACGAGCTCCACTGACTGGGCGATGCCCGCGGTGATCATCGTCGGCACGTGGCGGGACATGGGGTACTACATGCTTCTGTTCCTCGCTGGGCTCCAGACTGTGCCGGGCGAACTCTACGAGGCGGCCCGCATGGATGGGACGAACGCGCTCCAGCGCTTCTGGCATGTCACACTCCCGTGCCTGCGCCCCACCACCTTCTTCGTGACCGTGATGCTGACGATCGCGAGCTTCAAGATCTTCGACCTCATTCTGGTGATGACCAACGGCGGGCCGGGTACGTCGACTCTCGTGCTCTCGCAGTACATCTACCGGAAGGGCTTCGTCGAGAACGATTTCGGATACGCATCTGCAGTGGCCATGGTGCTGTTCGGCATCTGCATCACTGTCACCGTCGTGCAATTCCTACTCAACAAGCGGAGAGAACGATGACGACCACACTCACGCTCGATCGACCGACGATCGAGGACGCGGCCGTGCCGCCGACGCGGACACCCCGGCGGCCGCGACGACGGTGGGGAAAGCACATGTGGCGGACCACAGTGCTGTACGTCGTCCTGATCGCCGCCGCTGCTGCCATCATGCTGCCCTTCGTCTGGATGCTCGTGTCTTCGCTGAAGACGAGCAACCAGGTCTTCACTGTCCCCGTCCAGTGGATCCCGGACCCGATCGTCTGGCAGAACTACCTGGACATCTGGGCGAAGTCCGACATGTCGACGTGGCTGGGGAACACCCTTCTGCTGAGCGTGACTGTCACGTGCATCCAGGTGCTCACAGGGAGTTTCGCCGCGTACGGCTTCGCGAAGACCAGGTTCCCTGGGCGCGATGTGCTGTTCCTCGTCTACATCGGAACGATCGCCGTGCCCTGGCAGGCGTACATGATCCCGCAGTTCATGCTGATGTCGAAGCTCGGTCTGTCCAACACGCTGTGGTCGATCATCGTGCTGCAGGCGTTCAGCGCTTTCGGGGTGTTCCTGATGAAGCAGTTCTATGAATCGATCCCGGACGATCTCGTCGAGGCGGCCCGGATCGACGGCCTGTCTGAGTACGGAATCTGGAGACGAATCGTCCTCCCGCTGTCCGGCCCCGCGATCGCGACGCTTGTCCTGCTCACCTTCGTCAACGTCTGGAACGACTACCTCGGGCCGCTGATCTACCTGCGTGACTCCGCCATCTGGACGATTCAGATCGGTCTGAAGTCCTTCGTGTCGCAGTACAACGCCGAATACGCGTTGATCATGACGGGTTCGGTCCTGTCGGTCCTTCCGATCGCATTGATCTTCCTGCTGGGTCAGCGCTACTTCGTGGAGGGCATCGCGACGACGGGTCTGAAGGGCTAGCGCCATGAGACCGGTCAACGGTGGTGCACGACCCGCGCGCCAGGCACGGGTCTCAGCCGAAATGTGGAGCACGCTGTTCGGCCTCGCATACCTGGTGATGATGACGAACCTCATGCTGATCGTCGGTACCCTGCCGCTGCTCGCACTGCTGATCACGACGGATCCGCGTCGATCGTGGCCGGCTCTCGCGCTGGCCGCTGTAATTGCCGCGCCTGCTCTCACCGCAGCATTCAGTGTGTTCCATGCGCACCAGGTCGAGCGCTCATCACAGGTCGCGATCCAGTTCTGGCGGGGTTGGCGACGGCATCTGTGGCGATCCCTCGCCGCCGGAGCCGTCGTGGTGGCAGGCGCGGTGATGATCGGTGCCGATCTCGTGTTCCTGGCGGGGAGTGCGGCCGGGGCCATCTTGTCGCCGGTGCTGGTGATCACTTTCGTCGTCATGGTGGTCACCGCGCTGCTCGTGCTGGTGGCGGGCGTGGAACGCCCCGATGCGCGGCTGCGCGACGTGATCAAGGCGAGCGCGTACCTGGGGGTGCGTCGCTGGCATCTGACGCTCTTCACGTTGGGGGTGCTGCTCGCGCTGGGGCTTCTGCTCACCGTGAGTCCTGCGATCGCTCTCGGAGTGGCTGCCGCACCTCTGCTCTACGCCGTGTGGGGAAACTGCAGGTACACGCTGCGCCCCGTGCTGCATCCGGTCGCAGCGGTGTCCTGACCCGCCGGTAGGCTGAATGACATGCCTGCCGCCCGTACCTCTGCTCGAAGCTCCGGTGCGCGCGGAGGCGCAGCCAAGGGTCCCAAGATTCCGCAGGTGTCATGGCGCGAACCGCGTCCGGCGCCGATCGTGCTCGTGTCCGGCCCCGAGGATGTGCTCGCTGAGCGGGCGATCGCCGGCGTCCGGGAATATCTGCGGGCCGAGGATGCCGAACTCGAGGTGACCGACCTTCGGGCCGACGACTACGAGGCCGGAACGCTGTTCGCCGTCACGTCGCCATCGCTCTTCGGCGAACCCCGCCTGGTCCGCGTGACGGGGGTGGAGAAGTGCTCTGACGCCTTCCTGCAGGAGGCACT
This sequence comes from Microbacterium sp. H1-D42, assembly GCF_022637555.1. Taxonomy (NCBI): domain Bacteria; kingdom Bacillati; phylum Actinomycetota; class Actinomycetes; order Micrococcales; family Microbacteriaceae; genus Microbacterium; species Microbacterium sp. H1-D42. The sequence goes on from NZ_CP093342.1 coordinate 1,554,261, forward strand.
CAAGTACATCGAGCACCCCCAGGAGGGTGCGACGGTCGTGCTGCGGCACTCGAGCGGCATCCGCGGCAAGAAGCTGCTCGACGGCATCCGCTCCGGCATAGGCGAGGGCATCGAGATCCCGTGTGCGGCCGTCAAACGCGACAGCGACAGGGTCGACTTCGCCGCGGGGGAGTTCAAAGCCGCGCGAAAGCGCATCCAGCCCAGTGCGCTGCGCTCGCTGGTCTCGGCGTTCGCCGACGATCTCACCGAACTCGCCGCGGCGTGCCAGCAGCTCATCGGCGATGTCGAGGGAGACATCACCGACGACGTGATCGCCAAGTACTACGGTGGTCGAGTCGAGGTCTCGGCGTTCGTGGTCGCCGACACCGCGATCGCCGGTCGCTACGGCGAAGCGCTCGTGGCGCTGCGGCACGCCCTGGCATCCGGGGCTGACCCCGTGCCGATGGTCGCCGCGTTCGCGATGAAACTGCGCACGATGGCCCGCGTCGCCGGCAACCGCGAGCCGAGTCGTCAGCTCGCGCAGCGCCTTGGCATGAAGGACTGGCAGATTGACCGCGCGCGTCGCGACCTGACCGGCTGGAATGAGCGGTCGCTGGGCCTTGCCATCCAGGCCACCGCTCGCGCCGACGCCGAGGTGAAGGGTGCCTCCCGCGATCCGGTCTTCGCCTTGGAGCGCATGGTGGCTGTCATCGCCACCCGCCAGCCCTACGGCGCCTGACCCGTCGACACACTCAGGATTCCACGCTCGACAGGTGGGCAACGAAGAAGGCCCGCCCCGGAACGGGGCGGGCCTTCGAAGAAGTGCTGCGGCTCAGAGAGCGGCGACCTGCTTGGCGATGGCCGACTTGCGGTTGCTCGCCTGGTTCTTGTGCACGACGCCCTTGCTGACGGCCTTGTCGAGCTTGACGGAAGCGACCTTGAGGGCGGCCTCAGCGGCCTCCTTGTCGCCGGCCACGACAGCCTCGCGCGTCTTGCGGACGACGGTCTTCAGCTCGCTCTTGACGGAGCGGTTGCGCTCCTGAGCCTTCAGGTTGGTCTTGTTGCGCTTGATCTGCGACTTGATGTTTGCCACGTGTGGACGCTTTCTGTCTGGATATTGATCGGAATGCTGCAGACGAGAGAGGGCGTCATACAGCGGTCGTGAGGGCGAACCCACAACGCAAGCCAAGAGTCAATGTTACCAGCACTCCGGCCTGCCGTATGCCACCGCGGCCTTTGGGTGGCATACGCGCCGTGATTCGTGACATTGAGTCGCGCAAAAGCTGGAACTGGGTGCAGAATCGACATTACCCGAACGACGACGACGTCACAGGAGCACAATGACTTCGAACCACACCACCCACCGCGTCGGCGCGGGGTGGATGACCCTCTTCACCCTCGCCTGGCTGGCCATCTGGACGGTCACACTCACTCCGGTCCAATTGCTGCTGCCGCTGCAGCTGGATTCGCCCGAGGGGGATTGGATCCTCGGGGTGGTGTACTCCGGACTCGTCCTCGGCATCGGAGGACTCGCCGGGGTCATCGCCGGCCCCGCGGCCGGTGCGCTCTCCGACCGCTCGCGCGGCGGACGCGGCCGCCGGCGCCCCTGGGCGCTGATGGGCGTGTGGTCGACCGCGATCTTCCTGGTGCTGACCGGCTACGCCGAAGGCCCCTGGCTGGTGGGTGCGTGCTGGATCGGCGTCTCGATCGGCACCGCCGTGGCATCCGCCGCCTTCACCGCTCTCATCGCTGATCAGCTGCCTGCGTCACAACGCGGAGCAGGTTCATCGGTGATCAGCTCGAGCCAGGCCGTGGGCATCGTGCTCGGTGTGGGACTCGTGGTGCTGCTCGGCCTCAGCGTCGTCGCCGGCTATCTGCTGCTGGCTGCCGTCATCGCGATCGTCGGAACCGCCGCGGCGGTACTGCTGCCGGATCCACCGGCCACAGCCGCCGACCTGCCGCAGCGTGACAGCACACGCCCCCGGCTGGCGTCTCTGCGCGACCGCGACTTCTCGTGGATGCTGGGCGGGCGTCTGGTCGCCAACATCGGCAACGCACTCGGCACGGCACTGTTCCTGTTCTTCCTGCTGCACGGCCTCGGTCAGCCGAACGCCGCGGCGCAGGACAACCTGCTGCTGCTGATCGTCATCTACACGGTCTTCGTCGTGCTGGCCTCGGTGCTCGTGGGCATGATCTCCGACCGTTCCGGCCACCGGCGCCTGCTCGCAGTGCTCGCCACATTCGTGCAGGCGCTTTCGGGGCTCGTCGTCGTGCTCATGCCGACGTTCGAGATGACCATGGTCGCCGCCGCCCTCATGGGCATCGGCTACGGCGCCTTCTCGACGGCCGGCCTCGCGTTCGCCACCGACCTGCTTCCCGACGAGCAGGACCATGCGCGCGACCTCGGCATCGTCAACGTCACCGCCTCGCTCGGACAGCTGATCGGTCCGATGCTCGGTGCGCTGCTGGTGGCGCTGGTCGGCGGGTTCTGGCTGGTGTTCCTGATGGCGGCGATCCTGTCGGTCGTCGGTGGGCTCATGACCGCTCGTGCACGACAGCCAGAGCCAGCTGCAGTACAGCGTTGAACACCTGCGGCCGCATGGCGGTCACCAGATGCGAGGTGCGCGGAACCACGATGAGCTCGGCCTCCGGCGCCAGGCGGGTGAACAGCGTCTCCTGCATGCGCAGCTGATCGAACTGTCCGTTCACGAACCAGAGTGGAACGTGGATGCGTGGCACGGCGTTCAGGAGGTCGAGTGATTCCAGGCTCTTCAGCGCGACGTCCTGCGCATCGAGGGCGTAGCCACCCGCGGCGAAGTCGAGCCGCGTCGCCTGCGGGATCGTGGCGTTGAGCAGCTGCTCCGACAGCCACAGGCCCCGATCCGGGAGGCTGTCGAGTGTGCCCGCGAGCGTCCGGTAAGTGCGCAGCGCCGCGCCGCGGGGGAGGGCGGTGCAGGATGCGGCGATCAGGCCCGCCACCGGCGGCGGTTCTTCGGCCCCGGTGTACTGCAGCGTGAGCAGGCCGCCCATCGAGTGGCCGACCAGCAGCACCGGGCCGCGCGTGGCAGCATCCCGCACGGCGTCGTCGATCGTCCCCAGCGCGGCGTCCAGCGTGAACTGCTCGGCCATGCGCGCACCGTGGCCGGGCAGATCGATCGCGAGAGCCGGGACGTCTCGCTCAGCGAGCCACTCGAGCTGAGAGCGCCACATCGTGGCCGAAGTGCGGATGCCATGGACGAGGACGACCTGTGTAGTCACCCCACCAGCATAGAAAGGCGGGGCCGGTGGATGAACCACCGACCCCGCCTCAGAGTGTGAAGCAGCTAGTGCTTACTTCTCCCAGCCGACGTTCTCGACCGGCTGAACACCGAACAGGTCAAGACCCACGTAGGGCTCGGGGGTCAGGTTGGCCAGACCCTCCTTGACAGCGGAGATCGACGGGCCGTTGTACAGCGGGATCAGGCCCCAGTCGGCGAAGATCTCGGCCTCGAGCTTCATAGCGGCCGCGGTCTGCTTCTCGGGGTCGGCGATCGACTCGACCTCGTCCTTGATGCGCTTGTCCATCTCAGGCGTCTGCACGCCGGAGAGGTTCAGGCCCATGTCCTGGCAGTAGAGCTGGCAGAACCAGGCTGCACCGAACGGGTCAGACGAGGTGAAGCGCAGACCGGCGACATCCCAGTTCTTCGAGTTGTAGTCCTCGGCGAACTTGTTCGACGGACGCACATCGACCTTGACGTCGATGCCGACAGCCTTCTCCATGGTCTGGAGCGACTGCGCCAGAGCCTTCTGGGTCGGGTCGTCGCTGAAGATCGGGTACACGACAGACAGCTTGACGCCGTCCTTCTCGCGGATGCCGTCTTCACCCTCGGTCCAGCCGGCCTCATCGAGCAGGCTCTTCGCCTTCTCGACGTCGAACTTGTAGCCGGCTTCTTCGAGCGCGTTGCTGTAGCCCGGCTGGAACGAGAACAGCGTCAGCGAGCCCGCGGGGTCCTCGGTGTAGTCGAGGCCGTTCCACGCGATCTTCTTCTGCTGCTCGATGTCGATGGCCATGAAGAACGCCTGACGCACCTTGACATCAGCGAACTGCGGCTTGTCGGCATCGACCTCGAGGATCGTGTTCGCGGTCTGCTGGGCACGGTGGATCGTGATGCCCTTCATGTCGGCGACCTGGGCCAGGCGGTCCTTCGTGCCGACGCCGACCTGGTCGATCTCGCCGTTCTTGAACGCGTTGATCGAGGCCTGCGAGTCCATGCCGGTGAAGGTGACCTCGTCAAGCATGGGCTTGTCGCCCCACCACTTGTCGTTCGGCTTGAAGGAGATGAAGTCCTTGTTGGCGTCGAACGTGTCGACCGTGTACGGACCGGCGCCCCACTCAGCGTGCGGGTTGTCGATCATCGCGGTGTTGAACTTGTCCGGGTCGGCCAGAGCCGGGTGGATGACGCCCGTGAGGAACGGCATCTTCGGCCAGGCGAACTCGCTCTTGAAGGTGACGATGGCGGTCTTGGGGGTGTCGCCCTGCTCGACCTTCTCGATCTCCTTGTAGCCGTCGGTCGCGTTCGGGACGAAGCCCTCGTCGATCGAGCGGTTGGCCTTCCAGGTGGCGTCGATGGCGGTCCAGTCCATCGGGGTGCCGTCGTTCCAGGTCGCCTTGTCCGTGAAGGTGAAGGTGATCTGCGTCTTGCCGTCGACCGTCTCGGTCTTCCACTCGTCGAGGTACGCGTCGTGCTTGTACGGCGTTCCGTCCGGCTTCATCAGCAGGATCTGGGGCATGTACCACGCGGCAAGCGTTGCCGTGCTGGCGCTCGCGTCACCGTTGAACGAGTTGAGCTGCTCCGGGATCTCGGCGATCGGGAAGTTGACCTTCCCGCCCTCCTTGAGGTTTTCGCGCGGCTGCGGGTTGTAGTCCGCCGCCGAGGTCTCGGCGGGCTTGTCGCCGCCATCGCCCTTGTCTCCGGAACCGGAGTCAGTGGCGCAACCTGCGAGAACGAGTGCGAGGGCTCCGCTGATCGCGAGTGCCCCCATCAGCTTGTGCTGCTTCATGGTGCTCCTTTCGCCTTTCGGCGTGTCATAAAAGGGAGGATAGTTCGCGTTCCGCACAATCACGGCTCGCGAGAGTGAATCATGGCTAACTGTTATGGGACGGTGACCCGGCGTTATACAACAGTGACCGAGCGTTATCCGACGGTGATGGTCAGACCGTCGCGGGCTTCGTCGACATGGTCTCCGGATCGAACACGACCCGTTGGCGGGTGCGCTCGATGTCGGGGTCAGGAACGGGGATCGCCGACAGCAGCGCCTGCGTGTACGGGTGCTGAGGGTTGTCGAACACCTGGTCGACGTCACCGTGCTCCACGAACTCGCCGAGGTACATCACCGCGACGCGGTCCGCGATGTGGCGGATGACCGAGAGGTCATGGGCCACGAACAGGTACGAGAGCCCGAGCTTGACCTTCAGCTCGTCGAGCAGGTTGATCACGCCGGCCTGGATCGAGACGTCCAGCGCCGAGACGGGCTCGTCGAGCACGACGATCTTCGGGTTGGTCGACAATGCGCGTGCGATGCCGATGCGCTGGCGCTGGCCGCCCGAGAACGCGCCGGGGAAGCGGTCGCGGTGCGCGGGGTTGAGCCCGACGAGGTCCATCAGCTCCTGAACACGGTCGAGCACCTCCTCCTTCGGCAGCCCGATCGCGCGCATCGGCTCTGCGATGACGTCGGTGACGGTCATGCGGGGGTCGAGTGCGCCCATCGGGTCCTGGAAGACGATCTGGATGTCGCGGCGGAGCTTGCGCTCCAGCTTGCGGTCGGTTAGCCCGTTGACACTGGTGCCGGCGATTATGATGTCGCCCTCGTCCTGCTTGACGAAGTCCATGATCTGCAGCAGGGTCGTCGTCTTTCCCGAGCCCGACTCGCCGACGATCGCCATCGTCTCGCCCTCGCGCACATCGAAGCTGATGCCCTTGACAGCGTGCACCTCGCCGACCTTGCGCTTGAAGAACGCGCCCTTGGTCAGCGGGAAGGTCTTGACCATGTTGCGCACTTCCAGCGTCACCGGGCGCTCCTCGCGCGGGGTGCGCGTGAGGTCGCTCTCAGGCACTGGTTCGACGGGGTACACCGGCAGGCCGCCGATGAAGCCGTCGTTGTCGATCTCATCCGCCCGGATGCACGCAGCCAGGTGCGGCTCTCCGCTGCCGGTCGCCACGGGCACCAGGTCGGGTTCGCGCGTGTGGCACGCGGCCACCGCGATCGGGCAGCGCGCGGCGAACGGGCACGCGTCGGGCAGATCGATCAGCAGGGGCGGATTGCCCTTGATCGGAACCAGCGGCTCCTTCTCGGCCTTGTCGACGCGGGGGATCGCTCCGAGCAGACCGATCGAGTAGGGCATCCGCGTGCTGTGGAACAGCTCGTGCGCCGGCGCGTGCTCGACGGGCTTGCCGGCGTACATCACCATCACATCGTCCGCGGTGCGCGCGACCACGCCCATGTCGTGCGTGATCATGATCACGGCGGCGCCGGATTCGTCCTGCGCCTTCTCGATCAGATCGAGGATCTGAGCCTGGATCGTCACGTCGAGTGCAGTCGTGGGCTCATCGCAGATGATCAGTCGCGGGTTGTTCGCCATCGCGATGGCGATGACCACACGCTGCCGCATTCCGCCGGAGAACTCGTGCGGGAACGACTTCATCCGCTTCTCGGGGCTGCTGATGCCGACCAGCGTGAGCAGCTCGAGCGAGCGGTTCCACGCCTCCTGCTTCGACAGGCCACGGTGTGCGGTGAGTGCCTCGATCAGCTGGTCGCCGATCGTGTACACGGGCGTCAGGGACGTCAGAGGGTCCTGGAAGACCATGGCCATGCCATTGCCGCGGATGACCGACATCTGCTTGTCGCTCTTGCCGAGCAGCTCCTGGCCCTCGAACTGGATGGAACCCGAGACGCGCGCGTTCTCGTCGAGCAGGCCCATGATGGCCAGCGACGTGACGGACTTGCCCGAACCCGATTCGCCGACGATGCCGAGGGTCTTACCGGCTTCGAGATCGAACGAGACGCCACGGACAGCATCCACTCGGCCCGCCTCGGACGCGAAGCTGACGGTGAGATCGCGCACGGAGAGGACGGTGCCTGCGGGCTTGGTGCCGGCTGAAGTACTGCTTGCTGTGGTGCTCATGCGCGGCCTCCCGCTGACGAGGTGGGATCGAGTGCGTCGCGCAGACCGTCGGCGATGAGCGCCATCGACACGGTCAGCAGCGTCAGGGCTGCGGCGGGGAAGTAGAACAGCCACGGTGCACTGGTCACGCTGGCCGCACCCTCGCCGATCAGGGAGCCGAGGGACACATCGGGGATCTTCACACCCATGCCGATGAACGACAGGCCGGTCTCGGTTCCGACGGCCGCGACGACACCCAGGGTGAAGTTGATGACCAGCAGCGAGCCGATGTTCGGCAGCAGGTGGCGGATCACGATGCGCATGCCGGGCACGCCCATGTAGCGCGCGGCATCGATGTACTCGCGCTCGCGCAGCGACAGGGCCATGGTCCAGATCACGCGCGCAGGGAAGAACCAGCCTGTGAAGACAAGCGCGAGCGAGATGACGCGCCAGTCGCCGCCAGAGTCGTTCGAGACCAGGGCGAGGATGAGGAAGGTCGGCACCACCATGAAGAAGTGGATGATCACCAGGGTGACGCGCTCGATGCGACCGCCGAAGTACGCCGCAGCCGTGCCGACGATGGCCGAGATGGCGGTGACGCCGAACGAGACGATGAGGGCGATCATCAGCGAGCGCTGCAGGCCGACGAAGGTCTGCGTGAACGTGTCATTGCCCGAGGCGTTCGTGCCGAACCAGTGTTCGGCCGACGGGCCGGTGGAGAGGTTCAGGAAGTCCATGTCAGACACGCCGTACGGCGACACCAGCGGCACGATGATGGAGCACAGGGCGAGGACGACGAAGATCACGATGCCGCCGACGGCGGGCTTGTTGCGCATGAACCGGCGCGTGTAGAGCGTCCACTTGGACAGCTGCTTCGTCGGGATGCGCTCTGCGGTCGTGTCAGGCCCCACAGGCGGCTGCACGGTGGGATCGATCATGTTGGTGCTCATACTCAGCTCACCCTCACTCGCGGGTCGAGAACCACGACGGCGATGTCGGCGAGGATCGCGCCGATGGCGGTTAGTGCGGCGCCGAATGCGGCGACGGCGACCACGCCGTGCACGTCGTTGTTGTTGATGGTGGTCAGGAAGTAGCGGCCCATGCCCTGCCAGGCGAAGATCGTCTCGGTCAGGATTCCGCCGGTGAAGATCGCGGGGATCGAGAAGGCGACCTGGGTGGCCACCGGGATGAGCGAGGTGCGCAGCGCGTGCTTGCGCACCGCCTGCGGCTTCGTCAGACCCTTCGCGCGGGCCGTGCGCACGTAGTCGGCGTTGATGTTGTCGAGCAGCAGGGACCGCTGCAGGAAATGCGTGCCGGCGTAGCTGATCAGCACCAGTGCGATCGTCGGCAGCACGAGGTGCTGCAGCGTGTCGATCAGCACGGGGAAGAAGCCCGTGACGCCCTCACTTGAAGAGCCGGTGACGTAGAAGACGCGCGTGCCGACCCAGTTGTTGAAGTTGATCGCCAGGATCACGATGGCCAGTCCCGCCACGATGATGTTGATGTTCATCGTCACGATCGACACGGCCTGCCAGACGCGGTCACCGAGCTTGTACTGACGCGAGGCCGTGTACGTGCCGATCCAGATGCCGAGGATCGTGGCGATGACGGTCGCCCCGAGCACCAGTTCGGCGCTGACCCACATCCGGTAGGCGATCTCGCTGTTCACCGAACCGCCGGTCGGGCTCATGCCCCAGTCCCACCGGAAGATGATTCCCGAGAACCAGGTCCACCACCGTTCGATCAGCGGAGTCGTCTCGCTGAGGTTTCGCGGACCGAGCAGGCCTTCGATCTGCTCGGGGGTGAGTGGTGGCTTTCGGCCGACGTAGTTGCTACGCGGATCGAGGAAGGACCAGGCCAAGAAATAGGTGACGTTGGTCGCGACCACGATCATGAGCAGCCAGCCGAGTGCCCGGCGCACGAGATACTTGATCAAGGTGTTGATTCTTTCTCTTTTACAGCCATGCGCGGGATCTCCGACGCAACGCTGAGTCGGGAAGTCATTCAAGCATGCATCCTGCGCCCGGCGCACGTCGACAGCACCGGAGGCCGTGACGGAGTGGATCGCCTGGCAGTCGGGGAATACTGCACGGGCAACTTCGCGAGACTATCATCGGTCTCCACGAATGGGGGATTAGGCGAGCCTGAACGTAGACTTGCCTGAACCCTTTCGGACGCACCAAGGACCACATGTCACCCCGCGCTCTCACTCCTCTGTCTCCCGCCGCGACTCCGGCAACGCAGATCCGCAATTTCTGCATCATCGCCCACATCGATCACGGCAAGTCGACCCTCGCCGACCGCATGCTGCAGGTCACGGGATCGGTAGCGGATCGTGACATGCGCGCGCAGTACCTGGACAGGATGGACATCGAGCGCGAGCGCGGCATCACCATCAAGAGCCAGGCCGTGCGGATGCCGTGGTCCGACGCCGACGGCACCTATGCCCTCAACATGATCGACACTCCTGGTCACGTGGACTTCACCTACGAGGTGTCGCGCTCGCTCGCCGCCTGCGAGGGGGCGATCCTGCTCGTCGACGCAGCCCAGGGCATCGAGGCGCAGACCCTTGCGAACCTGTATCTCGCACTCGAGAACGATCTGCACATCATTCCGGTGCTGAACAAGATCGATCTGCCGGCCGCCGACCCCGAGAAGTATGCGAAGGAGCTCGCCGACCTCATCGGCGGCAAGCCCGAGGACGTGCTGCGGGTCTCGGGCAAGACCGGGCTCGGCGTCGAAGAGCTGCTCGACCGCATCGTGCAGCAGATCCCCGCTCCTGTCGGCGATCCAGAGGCGCCGGCGCGGGCGATGATCTTCGACTCGGTGTACGACACCTACCGCGGCGTCGTGACGTACGTGCGCATGGTCGATGGCAGACTCACCCCGCGTGAGCGAGTGCAGATGATGTCGACCAAGGCCACCCACGAACTGCTCGAGATCGGTGTCTCCAGCCCCGAGCCGATCCCGTCGGACGGGCTCGGCGTCGGCGAGGTGGGCTACCTCATCACCGGTGTGAAGGATGTGCGCCTGTCGAAGGTCGGCGACACGATCACAAGCGCCCGTGCCGCAGCATCCGAAGCCCTTCCCGGCTACACCGATCCGAAGCCGATGGTGTTCTCGGGCATCTATCCGATCGACGGCAGCGACTACGGCGACCTGCGTGAGGCGCTCGACAAACTGAAACTGTCCGACGCCTCGCTCCAGTACGAGCCCGAGACGTCGGTCGCCCTCGGCTTCGGCTTCCGCTGCGGCTTCCTCGGTCTGCTGCACCTCGAGATCATCACCGAGCGGCTGTCGCGCGAGTTCGGCCTCGACCTCATCACGACGGCACCCAGCGTGATCTATGAGGTCACCACCGACACCGGCGAGACGGTCATCGTTACGAACCCGAGCGAGTACCCTGACGGACGCGTGGCGAGTGTTGCCGAGCCCATGGTCAAGGCGGCGATCCTGCTGCCCAAGGACTATGTCGGCACCGTGATGGAACTGTGCCAGTCGCGGCGCGGATCGCTGCTCGGCATGGAGTACTTCAGCGAGGAGCGCGTGGAGCTGCGCTACATGATGCCGCTCGGCGAGATCGTGTTCGACTTCTTCGACCACCTCAAGTCGAAGACTCAGGGGTACGCCTCGCTGGACTACGAGCCCGCTGGGGTGCAGACCGCGGATCTGGTGAAGGTCGACGTGCTGCTCCAGGGAGACAAGGTCGACGCGTTCAGCGCCATCGTGCACCGCGAGAAGGCATACGCGTACGGCACGCTGATGACCGAGAGATTGCGCAAGCTCATCCCGCGACAGAACTTCGAGGTGCCGATCCAGGCCGCCATCGGCGCCCGGATCATCGCCCGCGAGACCATCCGCGCGCTCCGCAAGGACGTGCTCGCCAAGTGCTACGGCGGCGACATCAGCCGTAAGCGCAAGCTGCTTGAGAAGCAGAAGGAGGGCAAGAAGCGCATGAAGATGGTCGGCCGCGTCGAGGTGCCACAGGAGGCGTTCATCGCCGCCCTGTCCGGTGACGTCGAAAGCAAGGACAAGAAGTAAGGAGCGGGCGATCACCCAGGTTCGTCTGGGTAGGCTGGAAATCATGCGTCGCGGGACATTCCGAGAAGGCACGGTCGACTATGCAGCGGTCGGGGCCACCCATGCCCCCGATCTGATGCAGTATCCACCGGAGCGCAGCGTGCCCGCCGAGGAGTCCTGGCGGATCGGGAGCGGCGAGGACCGGTTCCGCTCGGCCGCAGAGGCACTGCTCTCCTGGACAGCCCAGCGCGCCGCTGGGCTCGAGCTCTCGGACGTCCGTCCGGCATCCGGCGAGGCGTACACCGGCATCAGCTTCGATGCCGAGGGGGCCCCCATCGTCCCGAACCGCAGTCAGCCGGAGCAGCGCTTCGACGCCGAGGGCACGCCGTTCGCTGCGCCCGGCATGACACTGAAGCTGCGAGGTCGCGTGAAAGGCCTGCGCGCTGATGCTGAACTGCGCGTCATCTCAGTGACGGAGGAGCGCCGCCGCGTCGGCTTCGTGCTGGGCACCGTCGGCGGTTCTGTCGTCAGCGGCGAGGAGTCGTTCGACGTCGACTGGCACGAGGGCACCGATGAGGTGTGGTTCACCGTGCGCGCCTTCGACGCGCCCGCATCGGTCTTCTACCGCGTGCCCGGCATGGTGCGCCGCCGGCGCAAGGAGCTGTTCGCCCGCTACCTTCGGGCCATCTCGCCGCTGTACGCGACGCCCATCTGATGGCGCTGAACTGATGGCGCTGAACTGATGGCAGGGCCCCTTCCGCTGGGTGATCCGGCACCCGCCGACGGTCGCTTCCCTGAAGACGTCCGCATCGATCCGCTCGTACCGTTCTCGGCGTATCTGCACGTGCCGTTCTGCCGGGTGCGGTGCGGCTACTGCGACTTCAACACGTACACGTCCACTGAGCTGGGTGGTGCGCGTCAGGATCAGTACGCCGACACTCTGATCCGCGAGATCGCGCTGGCGCGCGAGGTGCTCGGCGCGACCGGCGTGGTGCGCCCGATGGACACCGTCTTCTTCGGCGGCGGCACGCCGACGCTGCTCCCTCCTGGGGACCTCGCCCGGATGCTGCGCGCAGCCGTGGATGCCTTCGGAATCAGGGAGGGGGCAGAGGTCACCGTCGAGGCGAACCCAGACACCGTGACGCCCGAGGTGGTGCGGACGCTGGTGGATGCTGGTGTGAACCGCCTGTCGATCGGCATGCAGTCGGCTGTGCCGCATGTGCTCGCAGCCCTCGACCGCACCCATCGTCCCGAGAACGTCAGCACGGCCGTGCAGGCCGCACGGGATGCGGGTCTGGATGTCAGCCTGGACCTGATCTACGGAGCGCCAGGCGAGACGCTCGACGACTGGCGGCAGTCGCTGGAGTCCGCCCTCGACCTCGGCCCCGATCACATCTCGGCATACGCGCTGATCATCGAAGACGGCACCAAGCTTGCCCGGCAGATCCGTCGCGGCGAAGTCCCGGCCCCGGATGACGACCTGCAGGCCGACATGTACGAACTGGCCGATGAGCGCCTCGCAGCTGCCGGCTTCGACTGGTACGAGGTGAGCAATTGGGCCAAGGGACCAGGCGCTGGCACGAATTCCGTGCATGCGTCGCGGCACAACCTGGCCTACTGGCGCGGTTCGGACTGGTGGGGCTTCGGCCCTGGGGCGCACAGTCATGTGGCCGGCCTGCGCTGGTGGAACGTCAAGCACCCCGCTGCCTACGCGCAGCGGCTGAGCCTGGACGAGTCGCCGGCGGCCGGACGCGAGCAGCCGGACCTCGAGGCCCGCACGCTCGAGCGCGTGCTGCTGCGCAGTCGCCTCGCGGAGGGGCTGCCGATCGCCGAGATCGCCGAGCCTCACCGCGAGCGGGTCGCGGAGCTGATCTCCGACGGCCTCGTCGATCCGGCATCCGCCCTGCGCGAGCGGCGCGTGCGGCTGACCCTGCGCGGGCGGCTGATGGCGGATGCTGTGGTGCGTGCCCTGACGGAGTGAGCCGCAGCGTGCCGATCAGCCCGGCAGCAGGTCCAGGCCCTCTGTCCGTCGCTGTGGCATGGTGACGCTCTGGGCGGACAGCACGCGGGTGCTGCGTTCGGGCCCGTACGGTGCCCAGCCGGGGTCGCCGTTCTTGATGAACGCGATCCACGCGTCACGCATCTCATCGGCAAGCTGCTGCGGCGCATCGCCTCCCGCCATGCGCTGCGCATCTGCCGACGCGAGCTGATCGAACACGAACCCCAGTTCGAGTGCGTGGGCGGCGCGCAGATCGCGCACAGGGCTCGGCCAGGCGAACTCGTACACGTAGGTCGGCGCCTTCCGCGCCCTGGCGGCGCGCGTCAGCGGGGCACGCAGCAGCAGGTCGGTCGCCAGCTGACCGTAGATCTCTCCGGTCGAGGCTCCCGGGAACGCCGTGCGATACGCCTCGACGGCGCGACGAGGTATGCGCAGCACGAGTCGGGCCAGCAGCAGGTTCCACTCGCTGAGCCCGTCCAGCTGCTCGGGAGTGAACCACAACCGGTACTCGTCGGTGTTGCTGCCGATCAGCAGGGGCACGTCGACGTCGCCGAGCACTTCGTGCGGCGAGCGAGGCAGGGTCTGCGGATCGATCGCGAACTGGAAGCCAGGCGCGCCGTCGAGAGGTGACGATCCGGCGGAGTGGGTGCGGCGCGCCTCCAACAGCTGATCCGGTGCGACCGAGGCGAACGAGTCCCGTTCCGTGCGGACGCCGAGCAGCTTCGCGAGCTGCGCGGTGACGCGCCCTGCCTTCTTGCGCGGCTGGGCCTGCAGCGGCCCGGACTCGATGATGGCGCGGGCGATCAGCGGTCGGGAATCATCGAGAGCGAGGAGCCCTGCCACCAGCGCCCCGCCGGCCGACTCGCCCATCACCGTGATCTGCGCCGGATCACCGCCGAACGCGGCGATCTCGCGGTGCACCCACGCCAGTGCGGCGGCGGCATCGAGCAGACCGAGGTTGGTCGGTGCGTCGGACAGCACCGAGAAGCCCTCTGAGCCCAGCCGGTAGTTGACCGACGCGAAGACGATCCCGGCGCGGGCGAACACCGCGCCGTCGTACAGGGGAATCGCCGCGGTGCCGCGTTCGAGCGCTCCGCCGTGCAGCCACAGCACCACGGGCGCATGCTCTGCCCCTGGGGGAGCCCAGACATTCGCCGTCAGCACGTCCTCGCCGTCGATGATGACCGAACCGAGCAGTTCGCCGATGGGCCCGGCGTAGGGGAGCTGCGGTGAGGTCGCTCCGAATTCCGTGGTGTCCCGCACACCGTCCCACGCCGCGGCCGGCTGCGGGGCGCGGAACCGGTTCGCATCGAACGGCGGTGCGGCATAGGGGATGCCGAGGAAACGGTGGACTCCGTCGGCAGCGGTGCCGCGGACGGACCCTGCCGTGAGGGTGGCGGTCGGGGCGGCGCTCATGAGCGTCATCCTAGGGTGAAGGCGGGTCGTCTTCGGCAGGCGTCCGGCTGAGCGGGGTAGGATTGGCACTCGGAAGGTTCGAGTGCCAGCGGGGAGGGAACATGGTCACAGAGCGTGGACTTGAGGTTCTCCGCGCGATCGTGCAGGACTACGTCGAGACGCACGAGCCCGTCGGAAGCAAGTCGATCGTCGATCGCCACTCGTTCGGCGTGTCGGCCGCGACCATCCGCAACGACATGGCGCTGCTCGAGGATGAAGACCTCATCGTCGCCCCACACACCTCGTCCGGACGTGTGCCCACAGACAAGGGCTACCGCGTCTTCGTGAACCATCTTGCGCAGCTGCGGCCGCTCTCCACAGGACAGCGCAGTGCGATCGAGTCGTTCCTCGGCGCGCCGAGCGACCTCGACGACCTGATGGCCCGCACGGTGCGCGTGCTCACTCAGCTGACCGGTCAGGTGGCACTCGCGCAGTACCCGTCATTCGCGCGGGCGAGCATCACGCACGTCGAGCTGGTCGCGCTCGCGCCGAATCGGATGCTGGTGGTGCTGGTCACCGATGCCGGCGGCGTCTCGCAGCGCATCGCGCCGCTGCCGATCGACCTCGACGAGACGGATCTCGCGGTACTCCGCGCCCAGCTGCTCTCGCTGATCTCCGGCCGGGCCGTGGGTGAGGCGACGGAGCGGATGCTGTCGCTCGCCGAACCGGAGGCAGGATCGCCGGCTGCCAGACTGCACCCGGCCCTGCACGCCCTGGCCGCGGTGATCTCCGAGGAACTCGCCGAGTTCCGGCAGGAGCGCCTGGTGATGGCCGGAGCTGCCACGCTCGCGCGTCGCGAGCAGGACTTCCGCGGCAGCATCCATCCCCTCCTCGAGGCGATCGAGGAGCAGGTGACCCTGCTGCGCCTGATGAGCGAGATGGTGACCGACGAGCACGGCCTCGCCACCAGCATCGGCACAGAGAACGCATCGTTCGGTCTCGGTGAGGCCTCGATCGTGGCCAGCAACTACGCCGCCCCCGGCGGCACCGCACGCGTCGGGGTCATGGGCCCCACGCGCATGGACTACTCGAGCAATCTCGCTGCAGCGCGGGCCGTGGCCCGCTATCTGTCGCGCATGCTCGAAGAGGACGACGCCGCCCGCTGACCCGGCGGCTGCACATATCGATACGCACGCACACGCAGAAAGGTGATCGTGGCGGACCATTACGAAGTTCTCGGGGTGTCCCGAGACGCGTCCCAGGACGAGATCAAGAAGGCCTACCGCAAGCTGGCGCGCCAGCTGCATCCGGATGTGAATCCGGGGGAGGACGCCTCCGAGCGGTTCAAGCTCGTCACGCACGCCTATGACGTGCTCAGCGACGAGGATTCCCGCCGGCGCTACGACATGGGCGGCGACGCGAACGGCAACGGCGGCTTCGGAGGCTTCGGCGGTTTCGGCGACATCTTCGAGACCTTCTTCGGCGCGGCCGGCGGCGGACGGGGCGCACGACCGCGTTCGCGGCGCGAGCGCGGCCAGGATGCCCTGGTGCGCATCGACCTCGATCTCGGCGACGTGATCTTCGGCGTGCACCGTGACATCGAGGTCGACACGGCCGTGCTGTGCGAGACCTGCGAGGGCAGCTGCTGCCAGCCAGGCACGTCGCCCGTCACCTGCGACGTCTGCGGCGGCACCGGCCACGTGCAGCGACAGGTGCGCAGCCTGCTCGGCAACGTGGTGACGACCCAGCCGTGCGGCAGCTGCGAGGGCTTCGGCACGACCATCCCGTACCCGTGCGCTACGTGCGCCGGTCAGGGGCGGGTGCGCTCGCGTCGCACTGTCGCGCTCGACATTCCGGCCGGCGTCGAGACCGGGCTGCGCCTGCAGCTGCCCGGCTCCGGTGAGGTCGGCCGGGCCGGTGGCCCGAACGGCGACCTGTACGTCGAGGTGGCGGTGGCGCAGCATCCGGTGTTCAGCCGCGAAGGCGACGATCTGCTCGCCACCCTCGAGGTCTCGATGTCGGATGCCATCCTCGGCACCACGACGACGATCGACGGACTCGACGGCCCAGTCGATCTCGAGGTGCGCGCCGGACTGCAGTCCGGCGATGTGCTGACCATCGGCGGGCGCGGGATCACGCCGCTGCGGGGCAGCCAGCGCGGCGACCTGCGGGTGGGCGTGCAGGTGCTGACCCCGACCAGGCTCGATACGGCTCAGCGCCGTCTCATCGAGGACTTCGCCAAGAAGACCAAGGCGCCGGCTCCGAAGCTCGCGCAGTTCCAGCAGGGGCTGTTCTCGAAGCTGCGCGACCGATTCCGCAGCCACTGAGACAGCACACGCACAGTACACGCACTGAGACAGAGCACCGTCAACCCACGACGAACGGATCGCCATGGCCCTGCACTTCATCGTCCCCACCTGCTCCGACGTCGGTGAGGGCGAGCTGCTCACTCTCACCGGAGCCGAGGCAAAGCACGCCTCCGTCGTGCGGCGCGTTCGCGTCGGCGAGTCGGTGACGATCGGCGACGGTTCCGGCGTGTGGCTGGAGGGGGCGGTCGAAGACGTATCGGCTGCGCAGGTCACGGTGCGGGTCACCGCCCGCGCCATGCAGGAGCAGCCGCAGTCGCGGATCGTCCTCGCCCAGGCCCTCGCGAAGGGTGATCGCGACGAGCTGGCCGTGCAGGCCGCGTGTGAGCTTGGTGCCGACGAGATCATCCCGTGGCAGGCCGCCCGCAGCGTCTCGCGCTGGGAGGGGCCCAAGGCGGCGAAGGGGCGCGAGCGCTGGGCGACCATCGTGCGCGAGGCCGCCAAGCAGGCGCACCGCGCCTGGGTGCCAGCTGTGGCAGAGGTGAACAGCACCGCGCAGCTCGCCGCGCGAGCGGGCACGCATCGGATGCTGGTGCTCGATCCGAGCGCACAGACTCCGCTGACGAGCATCCGACCCGACGACCGCGACATTCTGCTCGTGGTCGGTCCAGAGGGCGGCGTGAGCCCAGAGGAGCTGTCGCGGTTCACCGATGCCGGCGCCGAGCTCGTCCGCCTCGGCGACACGGTGCTGCGCACCTCGACGGCTGGGCCTGCGGCGATCGCCGTGCTCTCGGCGGCACTCGGGCGCTGGTGACGCTCGACAACTAGACTGGGATCATGACCGAACCCTCGATCTTCACGCGCATTCTGAACGGGGAGATCCCCGGCGACTTCGTCGCCCGCACCGAACGGGTCTTCGCGATCCGCGACATCAATCCACAGGCCGACCTGCACGTGCTCGTCATCCCTGTGACGGAGCAGTACGGTGACGTCACCGAGCTCGCCGCCGGCGACCCCGGACTCATGGCCGAGATGGTCGCTGTCGCTAAGCAGATCGCCGATGAGCACGCGAATGGCGAGTACCGACTGATCTTCAACAACGGCGCAACCGCAGGGCAGTCGGTCTTCCACGTGCACGCACACGTGCTCGGCAACATCGAGGAGGGCAAGCTCGTTGGCTTCTGACGAACCGACACCGCAGTTCCCCGCCCAGCCGGAGCACACCGAGCGCATCTTCGTCGACGGTGTCGCCATGGTGCAGCTGCTCGGCCCGCAGGACCGTCTGCTGCGCATGCTCGAGAAGCAGCATCCGACGGTGCAGGTGATGGTGCGGGGCAACGAGATCATGCTCGGCGGCACGCGCGACGACGTCACCGCCGCCAAGCGGCTCGTCGACGAGCTCATCGAGATGACCCGCTCCGGCCACGATCTCGCTCCTAGCGATGTGGAGCACTCCGCGCGCATCCTTCGCCGTGAGGACGGACCGCGCCCGAGCGAAGTGCTCGGCGAGGCGATCCTCTCCACTCGCGGCAGGGTGATCCGTCCGAAGACGCTGGGACAGAAGGAGTACGTCGACGCGATCGAGCGGAACACGATCGTCTTCGGCATCGGGCCCGCCGGCACCGGCAAGACGTACCTGGCGATGGCCAAGGCCGTGCAGGCATTGCAGCGCAAGGAGGTCGAGCGGATCATCCTCACCCGCCCTGCCGTCGAGGCGGGGGAGCGGCTGGGGTTCCTGCCCGGCTCGCTCAACGACAAGATCGACCCGTACCTCCGTCCGCTGTACGACGCGCTCAACGAGATGATGGACCCCGAGATCGTGCCGCGGCTGATGACCACCGGTACGATCGAGGTCGCCCCGCTCGCCTACATGCGCGGGAGGACGCTGAACAACTCGTTCGTCGTGCTCGATGAGGCGCAGAACACCACGCCAGAGCAGATGAAGATGTTCCTGACCAGGCTCGGGTTCGGCACCAAGATGGTCGTCACCGGTGACATCACCCAGGTCGACCTGCCCACCGGGGCATCCGGTCTTCGTCTGGTGACCAGGGTGCTGAAGGATATCGACGACATCCACTTCACCCGTCTCACGAGCGACGACGTCGTGCGGCACTCGCTGGTCGGGCGCATCGTCGACGCGTACAGCGAGTATGACGAGCAGCGCACCGCAGCCCGTCACGAGCGCGAGCAGGCGCACCAGTTCGCGAATCGCGCCGACCGCCGCGGTGGCGCACCGCGCGACCGACAGCCCAGACGAGGACACTCATCATGATTGAGATCAACAACGAGTCCGCGATCGAGATCGATGAGACCGTGCTGCAGCGGCTCACCGACTTCAACCTCGCGCAGCTGAACGTCAGCCCCGACGCCGAAGTGGCCATCGTGCTCGTGGATGAGGGCGCCATGGAATCGCTGCACGTGCAGTGGATGGACGAGCCTGGTCCCACCGACGTGCTCAGCTTCCCGATGGACGAGCTGCGCCCCGGCACACCAGACCACCCGACCGAGGCCGGGCTGCTCGGCGACATCGTGCTGTGCCCGCAGGTCGCCGAGGCCCAGGCGCAGACCGCAGGTCACACGCTGATGGACGAGCTGATCCTGCTCACCACGCACGGGCTGCTGCACCTGCTGGGCTTCGACCACGCCGAACCCGACGAGGAGCGTGAGATGTTCGGGCTGCAGAAGTCGCTGATCGAGGGATTCGCGCAGGTCGAACGCCGACGATGACCCCGGCGATACTTCTCGCGGCGGCCGTGCTGCTGGTCGCCTTCGGCGGCTTGATGGCGGCCGTCGACGCCGCCTTCTCGGTCAGCTCCACCTCGGATCTCGAGGCGATGGCATCCGAGGGTCGCAACGCGGCCGCACTGCAGCGCATCGCCGAGGACCCCGCCCCGCATGTGAACGCCGTCGCGTTCATGCGCGTGCTGGCCGAGACGACAGCCGCGGTGCTGGTCACGGTCGCCCTGGACTCACTGCTCCCCAGCATCTGGTGGGCCATGCTCGCCGCTGCCGTGCTGATGACCGGCATCACGTTCGTGCTGGTCGGCGCCAGCCCGCGGTCGTTCGGTCGCCTGCACGCCGCGCGGATGCTGCGCAGCTGGGCACCGGTCGTGCGCGGCATGCGCATTCTGCTCGGCCCGCTCGCGCAGGCGCTGGTGAACGCCGGACAGCGTGTGACTCCTGGGGCCGGGCGCAGCTCGTTCGCCTCGGAGGAGCAGCTGCTCAGCATGGTCGACGAAGCCGCCTCGAACGCGCTGATCGAGGCCGATGACCGCGACCTGATCCACTCGGTGTTCGACTTCACCGATCAGTTCGTCCGTGCCGTGATGGTGCCGCGCACCGAGATGATGACGGTGGATGCTGCCGCGACGACGACCGAGGCGATGGACCTGTTCCTTCGGACGGGCGTATCGCGCATGCCCGTCGTCGACGGCGACGCCGACGACGTGGTGGGCGTGCTGTATCTGAAGGATCTCGTGCAGTTCGCGTATCGCGATGAGAGCGCCTGGCGCGGCAGGCCGGTGCGCCCGATCGCACGGCCGCCGGTGTTCGTGCCCGAGTCGATGCGCGCCGAGTCGCTGCTGCAGCAGATGAAGCGCGACGCCGTGCACGTGTGCATGGTGATCGATGAGCACGGCGGGATCTCGGGCCTGGTCACACTGGAAGACCTGATCGAAGAGCTCGTCGGCGAGATCGCTGACGAGTACGACAGAGGTCCCGCGGAGTTCGTGGACCTCGGCGACGGACGGTACAAGGTGAACGCGCGCCTTCCGGTCGAGGATGTCGGCGATCTGTTCGGGCTGGAGCTCGACGATGAGGATGTCGACTCGATCGGGGGACTGCTGGGCAAGGCGCTCGGGCAGATCCCGCAGCCGGGGGCGACGGCGACGGTGGAGGGTCTCGTGCTCACCGGCGGCGCGTCGCGCGGTCGCGGTCGCGGCATCGCGACGGTGTTCGTGGAGCGTGCACCCTTCACAATGGAGATCGACGATCGCGACGGAGGACAACGGGATGACTGAAGACAACGAGAAGACGCGCAGCGGCTTCGTGACGTTCGTGGGCCGACCGAACGTCGGCAAGTCCACACTCACGAACGCGCTGGTGGGCGAGAAGATCGCGATCACCAGCGAGAAGCCGCAGACCACGCGGCGGGCGATCCGGGGCATCCTCAATCGCCCCGACGGGCAGCTGGTGATCGTCGACACCCCTGGCATCCACAAGCCGCGCACCCTCCTCGGCGAGCGGCTCAACCATCTCGTCGAGCAGGTGCTCGGTGACGTCGACGTGATCGGCTTCTGCGTGCCGGCGACCGAGAAGGTCGGCCCTGGCGACCGCCGTATCGCGGCGTCGCTGGACGGCTATGGGCGCGCGAAGAAGGTCGCGATCGTCACCAAGACGGACGCCGCTGACAAGGACTCCATCATGGAGCGACTCATGGAGGTGGACTCGCTGCGCGAGGATTGGGCGGCTGTCATCCCGCTCTCTGCGCTGACTCGTGATCAGCTCGACGTGCTGGCCGACCAGATGCTGCAGCTGATGCCGATCGGCCCTCGGCTGTACGAGGATGGCGTGGTCACCGACGAGTCCGATGAGGACCGCATCGCCGAGATGATCCGCGAGGCGGCGCTTGAGGGCGTGCGCGACGAGCTGCCGCACTCCATCGCCGTGGTGATCGACGACGTCGCCCCTCGCGAGGACAGCGATCTGACGGATGTCTATGCGTCGATCGTCGTCGAGCGAGACAGCCAGAAGGCGATCATCATCGGGCACAAGGGCTCGCGCCTGCGTGATGTCGGAGCCCGTGCGCGCGCAGGCATCGAAGAGCTGCTCGGCACGCGGGTGTTCCTCAAGCTGCACGTCAAGGTCGCCAAGGAATGGCAGCGCGACCCGAAGCAGCTCGGCCGTCTCGGGTTCTGACTCGGGAGTCTGAAATGGCCTCGCGCTGGGGGCGACACAGTGAGGATCGCCGGATGACTGGCAGTTCGAGGCGTACGACGCGCCGAGTCCTGGTCCGGGTGAGGTCACCATTCAGGTGCGCGCCGGCCGAGATGCTGCACGTCGTCAGCGCCGAGCCGGGCGAAACGCTGCTGCTGCACGGCGCCTCCGGTGCCGTCGGCGTGAGCGTTCTGCAGCAGGCCGCGCTGCGCGGCATCCGCGTCATCGGCACCGCCAGCCGGGCGCGCTTCGAGGTGGTGCGCAGTTTCGGCGGCATCCCGGTCGAGTACGGCGAGGGGTTGGATGCCAGGGTCGCCGCGGTACTGGCATCCGAGGACGTCTCGGGGATCGATGCCCGACAGTGCGCGGTTCCGCGACGAGGTCCGTCCGCGCCTCGTCGACCTCGCGGAGAATGGGCGACTTGTCGTGCCGATGGCGGGGGAGTACCCGCTGGATCAGGCGCCGGAGGCCCTCCGGGTTCTCGCGCACGGGCATCCCGGCGGGAAGATCGGGCTCATCCCGTGACGCCGCGGACCTCGCTGTGGTGAGCAATGTGCTCAGTCGGGTGTTACGATCGACCCATGCCTCTGGGCGGTCTGCTTCTTCTTAGCTGCCGCGGCGAGTCCTGATCTGACAGGCCCTCTCGTCGCGGCGTTCGTGTTGGCCTGACACACAACTCTTGACGAAGAAGAAGCCACATCATGAAGAACACCCAGAAGCCCTCCTCGATGCCGGTGCACAAGTACCGTCCGTTCCACGAGCAGATCGTCTTCGATCTGCCCGATCGCACCTGGCCGTCCAAGCGCATCACCGAGGCGCCGCGCTGGTGCGCTGTCGACCTGCGTGACGGCAACCAGGCCCTGATCGATCCGATGTCCCCCGAGCGCAAGCGCGTGATGTTCGAGCTGCTCGTGGGCATGGGCTACAAGGAGATCGAGGTCGGGTTCCCCTCGGCGAGCCAGACCGATTTCGATTTCGTCCGTCAGCTGATCGAAGAGGACCTGATCCCGGACGACGTGACGATCCAGGTGCTGACGCAGGCGCGCGAGCACCTGATCGCCCGCACCTACGAGTCGATCGTCGGTGCCAAGCAGGCCATCGTGCACTTCTACAACTCCACCAGCGTGCTGCAGCGCGAGGTCGTCTTCCGCTCCGACCGTGAGGGCGTCAAGCAGATCGCACTCGAGGGTGCGCGGCTGTGCAAACAGTACGAGAAGACGGTGCCAGACACCGATGTCTACTACGAGTACTCGCCCGAGAGCTACACCGGCACCGAACTGGAGTACGCCGTCGAGGTGTGCAACGAGGTGCTCGAGATCCTGCAGCCCACGCCCGACCGCAAGGTGATCATCAACCTGCCTGCCACGGTCGAGATGGCGACCCCCAACGTGTACGCCGACTCGATCGAGTGGATGCACCGTCGCCTGGCGCACCGCGAGAACGTCATTCTGTCGCTGCACCCGCACAACGACCGCGGCACTGCTGTGGCCGCTGCGGAGCTGGGCTACCTGGCCGGCGCCGACCGCATCGAGGGATGCCTGTTCGGCAACGGCGAGCGCACCGGCAACGTCGACCTGGTGGCGCTGGGCATCAACATGTTCACGCAGGGCATCGACCCGCAGATCGACTTCAGCGACGTCGACCAGGTCAAGCGCACCGTCGAGTACTGCAACCAGCTGCCGGTGCCAGAGCGCAGCCCGTGGGCAGGCGACCTGGTCTTCACCGCATTCAGCGGCTCGCACCAGGACGCCATCAAGAAGGGCTTCGAGGCGATGGCCGCCGAAGCCGAGGCCAAGGGCGTCACGGTCGATGAGATCGAATGGGCCGTGCCCTACCTGCCGGTCGACCCGAAGGACCTGGGGCGCTCGTACGAGGCGGTCATCCGCGTGAACTCGCAGTCCGGCAAGGGCGGGGTCGCATACCTGCTGAAGGCCGACCACTCGCTGGATCTGCCGCGCAAGCTGCAGATCGAGTTCTCCGGCGTCGTGCAGGCGAAGACCGACGCCGAGGGTGGCGAGGTCACCAGCGAGCAGATCTGGTCGATCTTCAATGACGAGTACCTGCCGGCTGATGACCACGCCGACAAGTGGGGACGCTTCGAGCTGCTGGGCACGCAGACCCGCAGCGACATGTCGGGCGAGGTCTCGCTCGACGTGGTCATCCGCGATGGCGATGAATCGGTCGCCACGGCCGGCACCGGCAACGGGCCGATCGCGGCGTTCATCGAGATCCTGCGCGAACGCGGCTTCGACATCTCGCTCTACGACTACGTCGAGCACACAATGTCCAGCGGCGGCGATGCGCAGGCTGCGGCCTATGTCGAGCTGCAGGTCGACGACCAGCGCCTGTGGGGCGTTGGCATCGACGGTGACATCTCGACCGCATCGCTCAAGGCGATCGTCTCGTGTGTGAACCGCTCGATCCGCACCCGCGAGGCCGCCGGCGAGCTCGCCGCGGTCTGATCACGACCGCCTCCCGCTCCCCGATGGGTTTCTGTCGCCTGATCGCTCGATAGGCGACAGAAACCCATACGGGAGCGATGTGCTTCGGCTCAGGGCTGCTTGATGATCGGGATCATGCCGGTCTCAGCGGCGACCTTGCGGCGGTACAGGCGGCGCTGCTCCGGCAGCGACACGTCGAGCACTACCGAGAGCACCCGGATCACGGCCGTCACGACGATGCCGATCACCGCGGCGAGAGTGATGTTCATGCCGAAGGCGTGCACGACCACGATGAACGTGCAGCCGACCCCCGCCGCGACGGCGTACAGCGAGCCCACGTGCATGATCGCCACCGGCAGTCCCATCAGCATGTCGCGCAGCACGCCGCCGCCGACGGCCGCGCAGACGCCGATGAAGACGGCAGGGACGATCGGGACGCCGAAGGCGATGGCCTTGCTCACGCCGAACGCCCCGAACATGCCGATCACGATGGCGTCGAGCACGACGATGAAGGTGTTGATCCGGTTGAACACCCCGGCGAGCAGCATCCCGAACAGCGCGGCACCGGCGGCGGTCACCAGATACCAGTTGTTCTGCAGCGTCGCCGGCGGCAGCCCGAGCATGAGGTCGCGGATGAGGCCGCCACCCATTCCGATCATGATGCCGATGATCGCCACACCCAGCCAGTCGAGGCGGCGCTGCCCCTGAAAGCCGGAGGCGAACATCGCGCCCTGGATGCCGCCGAGCCCTACGCCCAGCAGATCTGCCCACAGCGGGATGATGAAGGTCGGTTCGGTCACCCGTCCATTGTCCCCTGGTCGAGGGATAATCATTGAGTGCCCACCTATCGAGACGAAGCGGTGATCCTGCGCACCCACAAGCTGGGTGAAGCGGACCGCATCGTCACGATGCTCTCGCGACGCAACGGCAAGATCCGAGCCGTGGCCAAAGGTGTGCGGCGCACCTCGTCGAAGTTCGGCTCGCGGCTCGAGCCGTTCATGGTCGCCGACGTGCAGCTGTACCAGGGACGCTCGCTCGACATCGTGCAGCAGGCCGAATCGCTGGGCGCGTACGGCGCCGACATCGCCGTCGACTACGAGCGCTTCACGGCGGCCAGCGCCATGGTCGAGACCGCCGACCGTCTCAACGAGGCTGAGGCCACGTCGGAGCAGTACCTGCTGCTGGTGGGCGGGCTGCGCTCGCTCTCCCGCGGTGAGCATGCCGCGCGCAGCATCCTCGACTCCTATCTGCTGCGCGTGATGGCGCTCTCCGGCTGGGCTCCCGCCCTCGATGACTGTGCGCGCTGCGCGGCGTCGGGCCCGCATGCATACTTCGGCGCTCCGCTGGGCGGCTCGGTGTGCGACTCCTGCGCCCCGGCCGGCAGCCCGCGCATCGCGGCATCCTCCCTCGCCCTGCTGCGCGCGCTGATGGGCGGCGATTGGGTGACGATCGACGCCGCATCCCACCGCGACCTGAGCGCGGCATCCGGCGTCGTCGCCGCCTACGCGCAGTTCCACCTCGAACGGGGCATCCGCTCACTCGAGCACGTGACCGACCCGCAGCCCTTCCAAGGAGTCAGGTGACCAAGCCGTACACGCACAAGGACGCCGTGCCGTTCCGCCCCCTCGACTGGACGGGCAAGACGCCACCGCAGTTCCCCGCAGTGCCGAACCACGTCGCTATCGTCATGGACGGCAACGGCCGCTGGGCGAACCGCCGGGGTCTCAGCCGGATCGAGGGGCACAAGGCCGGTGAGGAGGTGCTACTCGACGTCGTCGCCGGCGCCATCCAGGCCGGCGTCAAGCATCTCTCGGTGTACGCCTTCTCGACCGAGAACTGGGCACGGTCACCCGAAGAGGTGCGGTTCCTGATGGGCTACAACCGCGACGTGCTGCACCGCCGCCGCGACCAGCTCAATGAGTGGGGTGTGCGGGTGCGCTGGGCCGGCCGCAAACCGCGGCTGTGGGGCTCCGTGATCAAAGAGCTGCAGTTCGCCGAGCAGCTCACCCGTGACAACGACGTGCTCACGCTGACGATGTGCGTCAACTACGGCGGACGTGTCGAGCTGGTCGACGCCATGCGTGCCATGGCCGAAGACGTCAAGGCAGGGCGCCTGCGGCCAAGCGCCATCACCGAGAAGCAGATCCGCAAGCACCTCTACGTGCCGGACATGCCCGACGTCGACCTGTTCCTTCGGAGCTCGGGCGAGCAGCGCACCTCGAACTTCCTGCTCTGGCAGTCGGCCTACGCCGAGATGGTCTTTCTCGACACGCTGTGGCCGGACTTCTCACGCGAAGAGCTCTGGCGCTCGATCGGCATCTACCTCGACCGTGACCGTCGCTTCGGCGGCGCGGTGGACACCCCAGACGCCGCCAGCTGAGCCAGCCACCGCTCCGCCTCGCGCGGATGCCCGAAGCGCACGATGGTCAGGTTCGGAAAGCGCGCTTCGTAGGCGGGCATCCGATCGCGCCACACGTCGAGCGTCTGCTGCTGCCAGCGCAGCACGTTGTCCTCGGGTGCGGTGGTGACGGCCAGGCGCCACAGCGTCGGTTCGCGGTTGCCGTTCCACAGCTCGCGGCGAAGGATGCTGCGACCGAGCGTCCTGCGCCACAGCCGCGCACGCACGACGCGGTCGGGATAGTCCAGCCACAGGCACAGCTGCGCGCGGGGCGGCAGCACCTCGTCGACGCCCTTCGACTTGTACTGCCACTCGCTGATCCAGCGGTCGGTCGCGGCGAACGCGCGCACGTCGTCCAGGAACGTCGGGCGGGGCGTCCAGTCAGGCCCGTGATGCAGCGCATCCAGCTCGTAGCGCGGCAGGTCCAGCATCCGGCCCACACGCGCGGCGAACGTCGTCTTGCCCGACCCTGAGACACCGGCGACCAGCACGCGCTGCGGCAGGCGGGGGAGAGGATCGGATGCTGACAGCACCCGTCGATGCTAACAACGGAATACACCGGGCATACATGCGGTTGGATGAGAGTGTGAGCGAACCCATCTCCATTGACATCTGGTCCGACATCGCCTGCCCCTGGTGCTACATCGGCAAGCGCAATCTCGAGAAGGGGCTCGAAGCGACAGCATCCGACGAGGACGCACCGCAGGTGAAGGTGACCTTCCACTCGTTCGAGCTCTCGCCCGACACACCCGTCGACTTCGACGGCGACGAGATCGACTTCCTCGCCGGTCACAAGGGCATGGCGCGCGATCAGGTCGAGCAGATGCTCAGCCACGTCACGGGCGTCGCGGCGCAGGCCGGCCTGGAGTACAACTTCGACAAGCTGCAGCACACCAACACTGTCAAGGCGCACGAGCTGCTGCACTTCGCGAAGGCGAAGGGGCGCCAGCACGAGATGGAGGAGCGCCTGATGTCGGCGTACTTCACCGAGGGCAAGCACGTCGGCCGGGTCGATGACCTCGTCGCCCTCGCGGTCGAGGTCGGTTTGGATGCTGACGAAGCGCGCTCCGCGCTGGAGACGAACGAGTACCTCGACGCCGTGCGCGCCGATCAGGCGCAGGCCCGCGCCTACGGCATCAACGGCGTGCCGTTCTTCGTGATCGACGGCAAGTACGGTGTGAGCGGCGCCCAGCCCGCTGAGGCATTCGAGAACGTCATCCGCGACGTGTGGTCGCAGCGCGGCGAGTCCGCCGAGGAAGCCGCCAGCTGAGCCGCACCGCATCGCGTGGAATACAGAATGCCCGGACCGTCCAGACGGTCCGGGCATTCTGCGATCCGGCGCAGGTCAGGCGCGCTCCTGCTTGGGGGCCAGCGGCAGCGGCTCCATCGGCTGGTCGTTCGCCGTCAGATCGATGCCGAGGTCCCGTGCGTAGACGACGCGCGTCTCGATCGACACGTCCTCGCCGCTCTCGGTGAGTTCGAACACGCGGCCACCGCGCATGCGGTTGCGCCCGGCGCCGGGCAGCCCGTATGCCCCGAAGCCCGTGCCCGGTGCGTAGCCGAGCTTCACGCCGTAGTAGTCGCCGACGTAGTCGTTGATGTGATCGTGACCGACGAAGACGCCCTTCACATCACCGCGTTCCAGGATCGCATTGAACATGCCCGAGTTGAACGGCCCTGGGCACTCGGCCTCGTTGCGCTCTCCGACGATCCCGTGACGCGTCTTGCCGCGGGCCGCATCCGCAGGGGTGCGGGTGTCGACGCCGCCCCACCACATGAAGCGGTGCTCCCACAGCGCGATGTGGATGAACATGAGTCCAGGCACCTTGCGACCCAGGTGCTGCTCGAGCCGCTGGGACTGCTCGCGGTACCAGGCGACCTGATCCATGCGAATCCAGTCCCAGGTCGGGTATCCGGCGAAGTTCTGGCCGTTGATCGCCGACGGCGCGTACCGTCCCGAGTCGATCAGCCACAGCGAGAACGCAGCACGGTTCTTCTTCGCCGATGAGCCGATCTGCACGATGGTGTTGCTGGTGCCGGTGACTCCGCGCACGTTCTCCGCGTTCATGTTGAAGTCGTACGAGCGGTAGATCGCGAGCATGCCGGCTTCATCGACACCCGACTGCGAGAGGGAGTCCTCATCGTGGTTGCCGTAGGTCACCGCCCACGGGATGCCACGGGACTCCATCGGCCACACCACGTTGTTGATCGCCTGCTTGACGGCGAGCCGCGTCTCGCAGCCGCCCGTGATCACATCGCCGTTGATCACCACGAAGTCCGGCTTCTCCTGGTCGAGGGTCTTCTCGATGAGCTCGACCGTCCGCCGGTCGGTGCGCTCGTCGTCCTGGGTGTCGTTGAACTGCACGACCTTGAACGGACGGTCGCCCGGAAACTGCAGGCGCGGCGCCTTCGGGCCGGGCTGCCCCGATACAGGGCTGGCGGGCGACACCGGGGCCGCCTGCGCCGCTCCCATCGGCAGCGCGGCGCCGACAGCGCCGAGTGCTCCTGCGGTGATCATGGTGCGGCGGCTCATTGAAAAACGGTCGGGCATGTTCCTGGTCTCCTCGTGATCTCGGCGGTATCGCCGAGGTGACGGTAGGAGGTCAAGATGACGCGGCGTGGATCTGCAGGTGAACGCGGCGGGAGCGGCAGATTCTCAGCGGGTGAGCGCAGCCTCGATGGCCGAGACGATCTCGGGGGAGTCCGGCTTCTGCTTGGGGCGGAAGCGCTGCACCGAGCCGTCCGCGCCGACCAGGAACTTCTCGAAGTTCCATTCCACGCGGCCCGCCGAGCCCTTGGCATCCGGCGTCTGCTTCAGCGCCTTGAACAGGTCGGTCGCCTTCTTGCCGTTGACCTTGACCTTGTCGTTCACGGGGAAGGTGACCCCATAGGTGGTCGAGCAGAAGTCGAGGATCTGATCCATCGAGCCCGGCTCCTGACCCATGAACTGGTTGCAGGGGAAGCCGAGAACGGTGAAGCCGCGGTCGCCGTACTCCCGCTGCAGCTGCTCGAGCTGTTCGTACTGCGGGGTGAGCCCGCACTTCGAGGCGACGTTGACGATGAGCACCACCTCGGCGTCCAGGCTGTCGATGGTCTGCTCGGCTCCGGCCGCATCGAGGAAGGGGATCTGGCGCACGGGAAGGTCGGTCATATCCACAGCCTAAGTCGGTACAGCCCACGCCCGGCGCAGTCTGGGAGAATGGACAGGATATGACTGTCGTTACCGCCTCTGCCGCTGTGAATACGGCGCCCGCCCTGCGCATCGGACCGATCGAACTCGACGTGCCGGTCGTCCTTGCACCCATGGCGGGGATCACGAACACCGCCTTCCGGCGACTGTGCCGCGAGTACGGCGCCGGCCTGTACGTCAGCGAGATGATCACCTCGCGCGCTCTCGTGGAGCGCAACGCCATCACGATGCGGCTGATCCAGCATCATGAGTCCGAGACACCGCGCTCGATCCAGCTGTACGGCGTCGACCCCGCGACCATCGCCGAGGCCGTGCGCATCATCGTCGCAGAGGACCGCGCCGACCACATCGACCTGAACTTCGGATGCCCGGTGCCGAAGGTCACGCGCAAGGGCGGCGGCGCCGCCCTGCCGTGGAAGACCTCGCTGTTCGCCGACATCGTCGACCGTGCCGTGAAGGCCGCCGGTGACGTGCCGCTGACCGTCAAGATGCGCAAGGGCATCAACGACGATCACCTCACCTTCCTCGACGCCGGACGCGCGGCGGAGGATGCCGGGGCGGCCGCCATCGCGCTGCACGCCCGCACCGCGTCGCAGTACTACTCGGGACACGCCGACTGGAACGCGATCGGCGAGCTGAAGCAGGCGATCACCAGCATCCCCGTCCTCGGCAACGGCGACATCTGGGCGGCGGAGGACGCCGTGCGGATGCTGGCCGAGACCGGCGCCGATGGCGTCGTCGTCGGGCGAGGATGCCTGGGGCGCCCCTGGCTGTTCGGCGAACTCGCCAATGCACTTGGCCCCGCGGACGCCCCCGCGGCGCCGACGGTGGATGCCACGCTGCAGTTCGTCGCGGCGGCGTTCCGGCGCCACGCCGAGCTGCTGGTGGAGTTCTTCGAGGACGAGGACCGTGGATGCAAAGACATCCGCAAGCACGTCTCCTGGTACTTCAAGGGCTATCCGGTCGGCGGCGAGCTGCGGTCGGCTCTGACCAAGGCATCCACGCTGCAGGAGATCGACGATCTGCTCGGCACTCTCGGCGACGCACCCTACCCCGGCATCGGCGCCGAGGGGCAGCGCGGTCGCGCAGGCTCTCCCAAGCGCACGGCACTGCCTGAAGGCTGGCTGGACTCCCGCGAGATCGGCGAGGGCGTGGGCGACATGATGCGCGGTGCGGAGACTGAGAACGATGGCGGCTGAGCCTGTGCTTTCCACAGACGGGTCCGGTTCGACCTTTGTCGCAGGGTACGACGCCCACGACGCGGAGCGCTTCTTCGCCGAGACCCACCGCTCCGAGCGCGACGACTTCTCGCGCGACCGCGCGCGAGTGCTGCACTCGGCCGGCCTGCGCCGTCTGGCCGCGAAGACGCAGGTGCTGAGCCCCGCGAGCACCGCCGACTTCGCCCGCAACAGACTGACCCATTCGCTGGAAGTGGCACAGGTCGGGCGCGAGCTCGCCAGTGCCCTCGGCGTCTCCGCCGACGTGGTCGACACCGCCTGCTTGAGTCACGATCTCGGGCATCCGCCGTTCGGACACAACGGTGAGCGCGCCCTGAACGACTGGGCAGAGGACATCGGCGGCTTCGAGGGCAATGCGCAGTCACTGCGCATCCTCACCCGCCTCGAGGCGAAGGTGCTCGATGATGATGAGCACTCGGTCGGCCTGAACCTCACCCGCGCCACCCTGGATGCCACGTGCAAGTACCCGTGGACCGTCGACAACCCCGTGCCCGATCCTGGTGGACGGTTGAAGTTCGGCGTCTATCCGGACGATGAGGCGGTCTTCCGCTGGATGCGTGACGGAGCTCCAGGGCGCCTGCGCTGCATCGAGGCCGAGATCATGGATCTCTCCGACGACATCGCCTACTCGGTGCACGACTTCGAGGACGCCATCGTGAACGGCTACGTCGATGTCGCGCAGCTGTCGGACCCGGTGGAGCACCACCCGCTCGTCGGGCGCATCCAGCAGTGGGTCGGCTACGACTTCACCCGCGAAGAGCTGGCCGACGCCCTGTACCGGCTGACCCGTCAGCCGATGTGGCTGAAGTCGTTCGACCGCTCGCGGCGGGATCTCGCGAAGCTGAAGAACCTGACCAGCGACATGATCGGGCGCTTCGCCCGAGCCTCGGTCGCCGCGACCCGCGAAGCCTATCCGGGCGAGACCCTCGCCCGGTACAGTGCACACGTGGTGGTGCCAAGGGTCGTCGAGGCGGAGATCGCCGTGCTCAAGGGCATCATGGGCCAGGCGATCGTGACGCTGGATGCCCGTCGCGGCGTGTACAAGGAGCAGCGTCGGGTGCTGCGGCGCCTCGCCGACGCGCTGTGGTCGACCGATGCGCTGTGGTCGGCGGGCGCAGACGTGCTCGAGCCGGCTTTCTCGGCGGACTTCCTCGCGGCGACTTCGGATGCTGCCCGCGCGCGCGTCGTGGTGGACCAGGTCGCCAGCCTGACCGACCAGACCGCTGTCGACTGGCACAACCGCCTGGTCGGCGAGATCGATCCCGCTGAGGTCGGAATCTGGTCGCCACGCCACGCCAGGCCCGGTGCGCGTCGGCACGGACAGCCGCACGCCGAACCGCACACCCACTCCCAGGCGGTCGTAGAAGGGTCGCGCTGATGCCCCGCATCCTGCAGGCCGATGTCGAAGAGGTCAAGTCGCGCACGAACATCGCCGACATCGTCGGCGAGCGGGTCGCGCTGAAGTCCGCCGGGGTCGGCTCGATGAAGGGGCTGTGCCCGTTCCACGACGAGAAGAGCCCCAGCTTTCACGTGCGCCCGCAGGTCGGCTACTACCACTGCTTCGGCTGCGGGGCATCCGGTGATGTGTACTCGTTCCTGCGCGAGATGGACCACGTCAGCTTCACCGAGGCCGTCGAGCGCCTCGCCGGCCGCGTCGGCTACACCCTGCACTATGAAGACGGCGGGGCGGCTCCGGAGACCAGCGGTCGCAGTCGTCTGTATGCCGCCAACACGGCCGCCGGCGAGTACTTCCGCACGCAGCTGCTCAGCCCGGAGGCCGAGAGCGCCAGGCGCTTCCTGGGCGAGCGCGGCTTCGACGCCGGTGCGGCAGCGCACTTCGGCGTCGGCTATGCCCCCCGTGGCTGGGAGAATATGACCAAGGCCCTCACCGCCCAGGGCTTCACCCGCGATGAGCTCACCGCGGCTGGACTCGTCTCGGCCGGCCAGCGCGGCGTGTACGACCGGTTCCGAGGGCGTGTCGTCTGGCCGATCCGCGATGTCACAGGGCAGACCATCGGCTTCGGTGCCCGCAAGCTCTACGAGGACGATCAGGGCCCGAAGTACCTGAACACCCCCGAGACGCCGATCTACAAGAAGGCGCAGGTGCTCTACGGTCTCGATCTCGCCAAGCGCGACATCGCCCGCGGCGACCCGCGCCGGGTGGTCGTGGTCGAGGGGTACACGGATGTGATGGCATGCCACCTCGCCGGTGTCACCACGGCGATCGCGACCTGTGGCACGGCGTTCGGTGCCGAGCACATCAAGGTGCTGCGCCGGGTGATGGGCGACGATTCCGCTGCCGGTGAGGTCGTGTTCACCTTCGACGGCGACGAGGCGGGCCAGAAGGCGGCGCTGCGCGCGTTCTCAGAGGACTCCCGCTTCACCGCGCAGACCTTCGTCGCCGTTGCTCCGGACGGCCTCGATCCCTGCGACATGCGTCTGCAGCGAGGGGACGCCGCTGTGCGCGGGCTGATGGATGCCAAGGTGCCGATGTTCGAGTTCGCGATCGATCGCAAACTCGCCGGCTACGACCTGTCGACCGTCGAGGGGCAGGTGGGTGCGCTGCGCGCCGCTGCCCCGATCGTGGCGGCGATCCGTGACGAGCTGCTGCGGCCCGGTTACGAACGCGTGCTGGCGAGGCGGCTGGGAATGGACCCGACGGCGGTGCGCCAGCAGGTACAGCGCGAGATGCGCGGTTCGCGAGAGCAGCAGCATCCGACCGCTGAGCCTGAACCACGCACATCGGGTGAGGCGGAAGGTCTTGCGCCGGTGCGTCTGCGCGACCTGCCGCGCACGGCTGAGGTCGCGCTCGAGCGGGATGCGCTCATGGGCGTGCTGCAGTACGGGCATCGCATCGACGAGGCGCTGCTGACGCGGGCGCTGTCCGAGCCGTTCCGGAACCCCGCGCTGGACGCGGTGCGCGAGTCGGTGGCATCCATCGCCGATCGCACCCGCGTCGGGTGGGCGACGACGGCCGCCGATGCGGTGCGCGAACCGTACCGGTCGCTCGCCGGCGAACTGCTCATGATGCCGTTCCCCGCCAGGGATGAGGCGGGCGCTCTGGCCTCGGCCACCGACATGTGCCGGCGTCTGATCCTGCGCAGCATCGAGCGCGAGAAGCACGAGCTGCTGGGGGCGGTGCAGCGCGTTCCCGCCGACTCCGAAGGTGGTCGTGCGCTGCGCATGAAGCTGCGGGACGTCGACGCGGAGCGGATGCGTTTCGTCGAATCGTGAGCGTTCGCGCCGCGGAGCGGGCAGGATGGAGATATGCCTGCCGCCAACGACGCCGCGATCGACTGCCATGACCTCGTCATCGACAGGCTCGGGCATGGTGGGGTCACCCGCGCTGTCGACGGCGTGACGTTCATGGTGCACCCCGGCGAGCTCATGTGCATCGGCGGGCCGACCGGGGCGGGCAAGTCCTCACTCGTCACGGCGCTGGCCGGCATTGGCGACAGTTCGCTGAAGGTCGCCGGGGGTCGTGCCGAGGTGTGCGGAGTGAATGTGCGTCGTCCAGGGCGCAAGCGCCGGATGCTGACTGCCCTGACGGGCTATGTGCCCCAGGGGGCCGGCGCGTCGCTTCCGCCGAGGCTCACGGTGGGGGAAGTGATCTCAGAGCCGATCACGTCCCGCGAGAAGAAGGTCAACACGCGCGCCCTCGCCATGCGCGTCGCCGCCCTGCTGGACGAACTGCACCTGCCGCTCGGTGCTGCCACGAAGTTCCCGTATGAGCTCAGCGCGGGAATGCGACAGCGCGTCGCCATCGCCAGGGGGCTCATGCTCGAGCCGCACCTGCTGATCGCCGATGAGCCGCTGTCGAACCTCGACCTCGAAGTGCGACCGGTCGTGTTCGACGCCATCACCCGGCGTCGCACCGAGCGCTCGATGGCGGCGCTGCTGGTGACCAACGACGCCGATTTCATCCGCGAGCTCGATGCCGAGACGCTCATGCTGCGCGCCGGTCACGTCGTGGCCAGGGGCGTCGGGCGAAACCTGCTCTGGGCGCCCGGCGCAGAGGTCGATTCGACTCGCTGAGGGCGCCACGCCCGGGCGGTCGCCCGTGTTCGGAGCAGGCGCCGGAGTTTGCTAAGCTGGACGGGTTGCCCGCTCAGCGCGCACATTCCCCTGTAGCTCAATTGGCAGAGCAGCCGACTGTTAATCGGCAGGTTGTTGGTTCGAGTCCAACCGGGGGAGCACCACCCGAAGAAGCCCCGCCCCTGTGGCGGGGCTTCTTCGTTGTGTCAGAGGAGTTCGGCGCGCAGCTGCTCCGGAGATTTCGGCGAGAGCAGCCCCGGTGCGATGTCGAACGGGGTCTTCGCGCCGTGGTCGCCGGATGCCGACAAGCGCGCCGCCGCGCGGGCGTACGCGACCAGCACGCTCGCCGTGAACTCGGGGTTGGATTCGAGCGCGAGCTGGAACTCCACCGTCTGGCTGACCGCATTCGAGGTCGTGCCGCTGCGGATGACGAAGCCGCCATGTGGGACCCCGGCGTGATCGCGGGCGAGTTCATCGGCTGTGATGAATTTCACGGTGGTGTCGTAGGGCTCGAAGTAGTCGGGCATCGTCACGATCGCCTCGCGGACAGCATCCGCATCCGCGCCCTCCTCGAGCACCACGAAGCACTCTCGGGTGTGCTTCTCGCGGGTGCTCAGCTCGGGTCGCTCACCGGCGCGGACGCGCGCGACGGCATCCTCTGACGGAATCGTGTACTGCACGCCGCTCGCCACACCAGGCACGCGTCGGATGGCGTCGGAGTGCCCCTGGCTGAGGCCACGGCCCCAGAACGTGTAGGTCTCGCCCTGCGGCAGGATCGACTCGCCGTACAGGCGCTGCAGTGAGAACAGCCCGGGATCCCAGCCCGTGGAGATGATGGCGGTCGTCCCAGCGGCGCGAGCCGCAGCGTCGACGGCGGCGAAGTGCTCGGGGATCCGCGCGTGCGTGTCGAAGCTGTCGACGACGCTGAAGGCGGATGCCAGCGCCGGCGTCTGCACGGGCAGATCACTCTTCGAACCGCCGCACAGGATCAGCACGTCGATCGCATCCCGCAGGCCGGCGAGGTCGTCGATGTGCCGCACGGAGACGTTCCGGTCGACTGTCGTCACCGATGCCGGCTCGCGTCGCGTGAACACACCGCTCAGTGTCATGTCGGGATTCAGCGCGAGTGCGTGCTCGACGCCCCTGCCGAGGTTGCCGTAGCCGACGATTCCGATGCGAATCCGATTGCCCATGATCACTCCCTGTTCGTACAGCTGCCTGCGCCGTTCAGCGCTTGGCGCCCTTCATCGATCCCTCGAGCTGATCGCCCGCCGCATCCACGATGATGCACTGCACGAGGCGGTCGTCCAGCTCGGTCCAGGTCAACTGGGTCGGTTCGAGCCAGCGGATGTCGAGGGTCGACTCCTCGAACATCGTCCCGACGTACTCGTCGAAGGCAGGGATGCACTTTTCCCCCACAGCGGCCTCGATCTGCTCGCTGCTCGGGAGCTCATCACCCTCGAGATCGAACTCGAAGTACACCTCCTCATCGTGCGGTTCCTCGCACGGCACGACGTCGGTGGCCTGCACCTCGCCGTCGGCGTCGGTCATCTTGCAGTCGCCGACCTTGAGGCTGAAGATGTCGATGTTGTCCTTCTCGGTGACGTTGCCTGATTGATCGCGCTGGGCATCGCCGCCGCCGCCGAGCAGCATGGAGGTCGCCAGGCTGCATCCGCTCAATGTGGTGGCGAGGATGAGGGCGGCGGCCACGGCAGTTGCCCGGTGGGCTCGGCGGAAGGTCATTGATGCTCCTGGGTGCGTGTGAAAGGTGCGGAGAGTCCGCACCGCTGAACAGTACTGATCAGAGCCGACGACGAACAACTCGACGCGCGTGGATCAGCCTTCGAGATCGTCGACGCCGGGCATCCAACTGTGACCGCCGCGTACCCAGCCGCGCTTGCGCGCGATCTTCTGCGCGGTCTTCCAGTCGCTGTCCGAGAGACGGTCGACGTACAGGATGCCGTCGAGATGGTCGAACTCGTGCTGCATGATGCGTGCACGCCAGCCATCGACCTCGATGTGCACATGCTCGCCCTTGAGATCGGTGCCGGTGACCATGACCCGGTCCGACCGGCGCAGCGGGAATCGCTCTCCGGGGAATGAAAGGCAGCCTTCGGACTCCTCATCCGGGTCAGGCGAGCCCGGATCCGGGGGCGTCATCCACAGCACCGGGTTGATGATGACCCCGCGCCACGGCCGCTCCTCGTCATCGACGTAGGAGTACACGTACATGCGCAGTGCGACGCCCACCTGAGGAGCCGCGAGCCCCACGCCGGGGGCGAGATCCATCGTCTCGAACATGTCGACGACGAGTGTGCGGATCTCGTCGGTCACCTCGGTCACCTCACTCGCGGGGGAGTGCAGAACGGGGTCGCCCATGATGCGAATCGGAAGAACAGCCACGCCACAACCCTAATGGCAGGACCACGCCGGGTAAGGTGGGACAGTGCAACCAGGGGTGGAGCTTGCGGCCGATGTCAGCGATCAGCTGGTCGGCGTCTTCGCCAATCCGGGGCTGCTGCTCGGGATCCCGCTCGCCCTCGCCGGTGCGGTCTTCATGTCGCTCGGCGCGCAGTACCAGCACCGTGGCGTCGAGAAGGTAGAGCGCATCACCGGCGTGGAGGGCACCACAGGGCTCAGCGGTGCGCAGCTCAAAGCACTGCTGACCCGGCCGTCCTGGCTGATCGGCACGCTCATGCTCGGTCTTGCGATCGTCTGCCAGCTCAGCGCGATCGCGATCGCCCCGCTGATCGTCGTGCAGCCGCTCGGCGCGGTGGCGCTGGTGATCACGACCCTGCTCAACGCCCGGATCTCAGGACATACGCCGACCAAGAAGTCGGTCATCTCGATCGCCGCCTGCATCGGCGGCATCTTCCTGTTCGTCACGTTCGCGGCTCTGTACGCCACTGAGCGGCCGATCAGCGACCAGGACCTGTACATGATCCTGACGATCCTGCTGCTGGTCATCATCGCGTTCGGCGTCTGCTGGCTGTTCCTCCGCCACCGCATGCGGGCGATGTTCTACGTGACCGGCGCCGGCATCCTCTATGGATTCGTCGCCACGCTCGCGAAGGCCATCATCAGCCGCATCCAGGCGCAGAACTTCGACTGGCTCACCGTCGTCTGCCTGATCGCGCTTCTGGCGGCGGGTGGTGTCGGCGCCTACTTCGTGCAGACGGCGTACAGCTCAGGACCGCCCGACCTGGTCATCGCCGGTCTCACCGTCATCGATCCGATCGTCGCCGTGCTCATCGGCGCGCTGGTGCTCGGCGAGGCCGACAATGCGCCGCTCTGGGTGCTCATCATGTTCGGCGTCGCCGGTGCGATCGCCGTGTGGGGCGTCTTCGGCCTGGCCCGCTACCACCCGCAGGTGCTCAGTGAGAGCCAGGAACTGCGGCTTCAGCGCGGCAGCGACAGCGAGTCCGCGGCCGAATCGGCCGGTGACAGCGAGACGAGCGCTCCCGCGCCATGGTGGCGGGACGACGCGGCAGCCGACCCACAGACCGGCTCAGAAACCAAGCAGGACCCACCGCCTGCTCAGTAGGCGCGGTGACGGCTCAGTAGTCGCGGTCGATGAGGTCGGGGGAGACCTCACCCGCGGCAGCTTCGTCCACGAAGAACACGGTGCGGCGACGCCCCTTCGCTCCCGCCGCTGGCACGCTGTGATAGCTGGCCCCCGCCAGTGCGAGGCCGAGGGCCGACGCCTTGTCGGCACCGGTGAGCACCAGCCACACCCGCTTCGAGGCGTTCAGCACAGGACGGGTCAGCGTGACGCGCTCAGGGGGAGGCTTCGGCGCATTGCGGACGGCCAGCACTGCGGCATCCGTCACAGTGACCTCGGCGCGATCAGGGAACAGCGAGGCGATGTGCCCGTCTGGGCCGACCCCGAGGAAGCACACGGCGAAAGACGGCCATGCCTCGCTCTTCGTGCCGTAGCGGGCGAGTTCATCGGCGTAGGCGGCCGCGGCCTCGTCGAGGCTCAGACCGTCGGAGGGCGCAGCGACCTCGTGGATGTTCTCGGCAGGCACGGGGATGTGATCGAGCAGGGCGTTGCGCGACTGCAGCGAGTTGCGGTCGGCGCTGTCGCGTTCGACGAAGCGCTCATCGCCCCACCAGAAGTGCACAAGCGACCAGTCGACGTCGGCGATGCGCTCATCACCGGCTACGGCAGAGAGCACCGCCCCGCCCATCGATCCGCCGGTCAGACAGACATGCGCGAAGCGGCCGTTCCGTGTCCGTGTGGCGATCCTCGACAGGAAGCGATCGGCGACACGCGCAGCCAGAGCTGCCGGTGTGGGCTCGACCACGACGCTCTTCGTCGTCCCCTGCACCTTCATCCGATCATTCCCCTCGCTCGGGCGGACCGAGGCGCGACCAGCCCTCGGTGATGACTCGACCGTAGAGCAGATCGGCGTCCAGGCGGCGCAACTCCTCGGCGAGGCACTCGCGCAGCGTGCGCCGCGGCAGGTGCAGCTCATGATCGGGCTGACCGGGCTGGGTCAGGATCGCGACGGCCGGCGACGGCCGCTCCAGCAGGATGTCTCCGTCGGCACGCGTCAGACGCACCGACTTGATGCCCTCCTGCCACTCCTCCGGGTCCTCGTACGACCAGCTGACCGGCACCTTCAGTGCCATCTGCAGCCAGGCCGCGAGAAGGGCGGTGGAGGGCGACGCTGCGGCTCCTCGCACCTCGGCGGCGGTGATCGTCTCGAACGGCGGCTGGTCGAGCACGGCCGCGAGCTGCTCGCGCCAGTGGGTCAGCCGCGTCCAGGCGAGATCCGTGTCTCCTGGGACGTGGGTGCGTGCCAGCAGTGACAGGCGGTCGCGCACATCGGTGGTCATGGCGGCGTCGGTGATCCGTCGCTGCGCCATACGTCCGAGCGGTGAGGCGGCAGCATCCGTCGGCGCCTCATCCGGCCACCAGGCGACCACAGGGGCGTCGGGAAGCAGCAGTCCCGTCACAAGGCTCTCGGCGTTGCTTGCGGCGTCGCCGTAGGCGCGCAGCACGACCACCTCGCTCGCGCCGGCGTCGCCGCCGACTCGGATCTGCGCATCGAGACGGGCGTCGCCCTCGCCGGTGGTGAGCACGATGACCCGCATCGGATGCTCACGCGAGGCGTCATTAGCGGCATCGATCGCCGCTTCGGCCACACCGTTGCGGGCGGCGATGATCAGCGTGAGAACACGTCCGAGGGCGACTGCGCCGCCCTCTTCGCGCACGTTCACCAGCTGCTTGGCGACCTGGCTGACCGTGGTGTCGGAAAGGTCGATGATCACGGGCGTCTCCAGACTCGTCCGTCGCGGGCTAGAAGGTCATCGGCGGACGCCGGACCCCACGAACCAGGGGCGTACTGCTCCGGCTGCGTGTCGAGGCTCGCCCAGTACTGCTCGATCGGGTCGAGGATCTTCCACGACAGCTCGACCTCTTCGTGACGGGGGAACAGCGGCGGGTCGCCCAGCAGCACGTCGAGGATCAGACGCTCGTACGCCTCAGGGCTGGCCTCGGTGAAGGCATGCCCGTAGCCGAAGTCCATCGTGACGTCGCGCACCTGGGTGCCGGCGCCAGGCACCTTCGAGCCGAACCGGATGGTGACGCCCTCGTTCGGCTGCACGCGGATCACGAGCGCGTTCTGCCCGAGTTCCGAGGTGCGGCCGAGCAGGTGCTGAGGCGCGCGCTTGAAGACCACGGCGATCTCGGTGACCCTACGCCCCAGCCGCTTGCCGGTGCGAAGGTAGAAGGGCACCCCGGCCCAGCGGCGCGTGGCGATCTCGAGCTTGAGGGCCGCGTACGTCTCGGTGTTCGACTGCGGGTTCATGCCCTCCTCTTCGAGGAAACCGAGCACCTTCTCGCCGCCCTGCCAGCCACCGGCGTACTGTCCGCGCGCGGCTGCGCGCGACAGATCGGCCGGCAGCTGCACCGCTTCGAGCACCTTCTCCTTCTCGGCGCGCAGATGTTCGGCTGACAGGCTGATCGGCTCTTCCATCGCGGTGAGTGCCAGCAGCTGCAGCAGGTGGTTCTGGATG
The DNA here is from genome assembly GCF_022637555.1 of Microbacterium sp. H1-D42. NCBI lineage: Bacteria > Bacillati > Actinomycetota > Actinomycetes > Micrococcales > Microbacteriaceae > Microbacterium > Microbacterium sp. H1-D42. Next base: position 1,595,362 of record NZ_CP093342.1, read on the forward strand.
ACGTCGCGGGCTGCGCCGATGCCGTCGTAGTACCCGGCGCGACCGCCGACGCCGATGTCCTCGGCCATCGTGATCTGCACATGGTCGATGTGGTTGCGATTCCAGATCGGCTCGTACAGCTCGTTCGCGAAGCGCAGTGCCAGGATGTTCTGCACCGTCTCCTTGCCGAGGTAGTGGTCGATGCGGAAGATCGAGTCGGCGGGGAAGGCGACCTCGAGGGCCGCGTTCAGCGCACGTGCCGACTCCAGGTCATCGCCGAACGGCTTCTCGATCACGACGCGCCGCCAGCAGGTGTCGTCGTCGTTCTTCTCTCCGACCAGTCCGGATTCCTTGAGCTGTCGTGCGACAGTGGGGAAGTCCTTCGGGGGGATCGAGAGGTAGAACGCGTGGTTGCCCATCGTGCCGCGTTCGACGTCGAGCTTCTCGACCGTCTCGCGCAGGCGCCGGAACGAGTCGGGGTCGTCGAACGTGCCCTGCACGAAGCGGATGCCCTGCAGCAGCTGCTGCCAGGTCTCCTCGCGGAACTCGGTGCGGGCGTGCTGCTTCACCGCCTCGTAGACGACCTGGGCGAAGTCCTGGTCCTCCCAGTCACGGCGGGCGAACCCCACCAGGGCGAACCCCGGTGGCAGCAGCCCTCGATTGGCCAGGTCGTACACGGCCGGCATGAGCTTCTTGCGGGACAGGTCGCCGGTCACACCGAAGATCACCAGGGCGCTGGGTCCTGCGATGCGACTCAGCCGGCGATCATCGGCGTCGCGGAGCGGATTGTGTCCGCGAGAGATGGGGACAGTCATCAGTGGGGGATATCTCCAGGTGATCGGGAGGGTTTACTGGGCTGCTTCGAACAGCGCCAGGATGTCGTCCGCGGCATCGGTGATGGTCAGTGAGACGACCGGACGGCCGTGCTCTGCGAGGACGGCAGCATCGCCGGCGGCCTGCGCGGCGATGAGCTGCCCGAAGGTGAACGGACGTCCGGGAATCTCGAGGTCGACGTCGGTGCGCTCCAGGATCTGCAGGAACACTCCCTGCGCTGGACCGCCCTTGTGATACTGGCCGGTCGAATGCAGGAAGCGCGGACCCCACCCGAAGGTCGCGGGGCGCCCCGAGTCGGCGGCGACCATCTCACGCAGCCCCTGCAGCTGCGACATGGTGGTGCGGTCGACGTAGGCCTGCACCGAGACGTAGCCGTCATCGTCGAGCCGCGCCCAGAGAGCATCCATGACGCCCTCGATCGTGCCGGACTCGGTCAGTGCCGCATCGGATGCCCGCACCTCGATGCCGTCCTGCACGAAGGCCGGCGCGGTGGTCTCGGGACGGGCATCGAGAAGTCCTCGGGCGGCGAGCTTCGCCGACTCGACATCCGGCTGGTCGAACGGGTTGATGCCGAGCAGGTGCCCGGCGATCGCCGTCGCGTACTCCCAGAGCAGGAACTGCGCGCCGAGGGTGCCGCTGACCAGGATCTCACCAGGGTGCCGCTCGGACAGATGGAACTCATTTGCGTCATCGACCAGCCGCACGATCTGCAGGTCGTCCGGTCGTGCTTCCAGCTCCGGCGACACGGTGAGCAGCACGACCGGCAGAATGCCGGTGCCGCCCTTGCCGGTGGATTCTGCGATGAGCTGCTCGATCCAGTCTGGCAGCCCCTCGATGTGCGTGCCGTCGCTGACGAGGCCCAGCTTGTCGCGGCGGGGTGCGATGCCGGTGATCGCGGCGGCCAGGCGCAGTGCCGGGTTGTCCGCGGTGTCGATGGCGAACTGCAGCATCGAGGCCTCGGCCTCATCGAGCATCTCGGCGATGTCGACACCGGCAAGACCCGAGGGAACGAGTCCGAACGCGGTCAGCGCCGAGTAGCGCCCGCCGACGTTCGGGTCGGCGTTGAACACGCGGTATCCCGCTGCGCGGGCTGAGACGTCCAACGGCGAACCGGGGTCGGTGACGACGACGATGCGCCCGACCGGGTCGATCCCGAGGTCGCTGAACGCGGCCTCGAACGCGCGGCGCTGCGAATCTGTCTCGACCGTCGATCCGGACTTCGACGAGACGACGAGCACTGTGTCGCTCAGGTCATCGTCGATGGCGTCCAGCACCTGCGCGGGTGCGGTCGAATCCAGGATCGCGAGTCGCGCCCCTGCCGTGTTCGCGATCACCTCTGGAGCGAGCGACGAGCCGCCCATCCCCGCAAGCACGACACGGGTGACGCCCTGAGACGCGAGCTCCTCGCGAAGCGCGATGATCTCAGGCACCAGCGGACGCGAGTTCGAGACGGCCTCCACCCAGCCGAGCCGGACGGAGGCCTCAGCCTCAGCATCCGCCCCCCACAGGTCCGTATCGCCCGCCGTGAGGCGGGACGCGACCAGGTTCGCGACGAGACCCGGAACAAGTTCGTCGATGGCGACCTTCGCCGCCCCCGAGACATGCACCGAGACGGTCATCGCGCGGCTTCCAGGCCCTCGGTGACCTGCGTCAGCAGGCCGTGCCAGGAGTCGATGAACTTCGCGACGCCCTCGTCCTCGAGCACCTGGGTGACGTCGTCGAAGTCGATGCCGACGGACTTCAGTCCTGCGAACACCTCACGCGATTCGTCATAGGTGCCGGTGATCGTGTCGCCGGCGACGACGCCATGATCGAAGGTCGCCTCCAGCGTCTTCTCCGGCATGGTGTTCACGACGCCGGGTGCGACGAGCTCGGTCACGTAGAGGGTGTCGGGCAGGTTCGGGTCCTTGACCCCGGTCGACGCCCACAGCGGACGCTGCAGGTTGGCGCCCTGCGCGACGAGGTCCTGTGCGCGCTTGTCGGCGAACTTCTGCTCGAACAGCTCGTAGGCCAGGCGCGCGTTGGCCAGGCCTGCTTTGCTCTTGAGGGCGACGGCCTCGTCGGTGCCGATGGCCTCGAGGCGCTTGTCGGTCTCGGTGTCGACGCGCGAGACGAAGAACGACGCCACCGAGTGGATGCCCGACAGGTCGATGCCTGCGGCGTGTGCCTGCTCGAGGCCGGCGAGGTAGGCATCGATGACCTCGGCGTGGCGCTCGAGGCTGAAGATCAGCGTGACGTTGACGCTGATGCCCGCGGCGATGGTCTCGGTGATGGCGGGAAGGCCGGCCTTGGTGGCGGGGATCTTCACCAGCAGGTTCGGGCGGTCGACTGCGCTCCACAGCTGCTTCGCCTGCGCGACGGTTCCTGCCGTGTCGTGCGCGAGATCGGGGGAGACCTCGATCGAGACACGGCCGTCGACGTGGTTCGTGGCCTCCCAGATCGGGCGGAACACGTCGAGCGCCTCGCGGACGTCCTGCGTCGTGGCCGCGAACACGGCCTCTTCTGCGGATGCCCCTGAGGCGGCGAGCTCGTGCACCTGAGCGTCGTAGGAAGTGTCGCTGTCATCGCTCATCGCGTTCGCGAAGATCGTCGGGTTCGTGGTGACGCCGACGACGTTTCGCGTGTCGATGAGTTCCTGCAGGTTGCCGGACTCGATGCGGGTGCGGGAGAGGTCGTCAAGCCAGATGCTGACGCCGGCTGCGGACAGCTGTGCGGTGGGGGTGCTCATGCGTTCTCCTCGATGGTCTCGCGTGCCGCCGCGACGACGGCCTCGGCGGTGATGCCGAACTTCTGGAACAGGGTCTTGTAGTCGGCGGAGGCGCCGAAGTGGTCGATGCCGACCGAGCGTCCGCGGTCGCCGACGATGCCGCGCCAGCCGACGACCGAGCCCGCCTCGACCGAGACGCGGGCGGTGACGGATGCCGGAAGCACGGATTCGCGGTACGCCTCGTCCTGCTCGGCGAACCACTCGAGCGAAGGCGCCGACACGACGCGCGCCGCCACGCCCTCGGCCGCGAGAGTCTCGCGCGCCTCGACGGCGAGCTGCACCTCGGAGCCGGTGGCGATCAGGATCACGTCCGGCGTGCCGCCGGCGTCGGCGAGCACGTACGCACCCTTTGCCGTGTTGGCGGCCGAGGCGAAGACATCACCGGATGCCGCGCCATCGCCGCGCGCGAACACCGGGATGTTCTGGCGGGTGAGGGCGATGCCGGTGGGGCCGCCGTGACGGCTCAGGATCTCGAGCCACGCGGCTGCCGTCTCATTGGCATCCGCCGGGCGCACCACCGTGAAGTTCGGGATCAGCCGCAGGGATGCCAGCTGCTCGACCGGCTGGTGCGTCGGGCCGTCCTCGCCGAGAGCGACAGAGTCGTGCGTCCAGACGAAGATGCTGGGGATGTCCATCAGCGCTGCCAGGCGCACGGCTGGGCGCATGTAGTCGCTGAAGATGAGGAACGTGCCGCCGAAGGCGCGCGTCGGGCCGTGCAGCGTGATGCCGTTGAGGATCGCGCCCATCGCGTGCTCGCGGATGCCGAAGTGCAGCACCCGACCATACGGGCTGCCCTTCCAGTCGTGCGTCGACCATTCCGCGGGAATGAACGAGGCTGCGCCGTCGATCGTGGTGTTGTTGGATCCGGCGAGGTCGGCCGATCCTCCCCACAGCTCTGGCATCTCGGCGGCGAGGGCGTTGAGCACCTTGCCCGATGCCGCGCGGGTGGAGACGTCCTTGCCGGCGTCGAACGTCGGCAGCGCGCCTTCGATGCCTGCGGGCAGTGCCTGCGCCTCGAGGCGGTCGAGGAGCGCCTTGCGCTCGGGGTTGGCCGCAGCCCAGGCGTCGAACGACTTCTGCCACTCGGCGCGGGCGTCCGCGGCGCGAGCGCCCAGCTCGCGGGTGCGCTCGATGACGGCATCCTCGACGACGAACGACTGCTCGGGGTCGAATCCGAGCACCTTCTTGGTGGCGGCGACCTCGTCAGCGCCCAGGGCGTTGCCGTGCACCTTCTCGGTGCCGGACATGGTCGGCGCCGGCCATCCGATGATCGTCTTCAGGATGATCATCGTCGGCTTGGTCGTCTCGGCCCTGCCCTGGGCGATCGCGTCGTCGAGTTCCTGCACGTCTTCGACGTACTGGCCGGTGCGGCGCCAATCGACCTCGAGCACCTGCCAGCCGTACGCCTCGTAGCGCGCCCGCACGTCCTCGGTGAAGGCGACGTCGGTGTCACCCTCGATCGAGATCTGGTTGGAGTCGTAGATGGCGATCAGGTTGCCGAGCTTCTGATGGCCCGCCAGCGACGAGGCCTCGCTGGTGACGCCCTCCTGCAGGTCGCCGTCACCGGCGATCACGTACACGAAGTGGTCGAACGGGCTCGCGCCTGCGGCGGCCTCAGGATCGAACAGGCCGCGCTCGTAGCGCGCGGCGTAGGCGAAGCCGACGGCCGAGGCGAGGCCCTGGCCGAGCGGGCCGGTGGTGATCTCGACGCCCTTGGTGTGACCGTACTCGGGGTGGCCGGGGGTCTTGGATCCCCAGGTGCGCAGCGATTCGAGGTCTTCGAGCTCGAGTCCGAAGCCACCGAGGTACAACTGTACGTACTGGGTGAGCGACGAGTGACCCACCGAGAGCACGAACCGGTCGCGTCCGAGCCAGTCCGTGTCAGTGGGGTCGTGTCGCATGACGCGCTGATAGAGCAGGTACGCGGCCGGGGCGAGGCTCATCGCCGTACCGGGGTGGCCGTTGCCGACCTTCTGCACGGCGTCCGCCGCAAGCACACGGGCGGTGTCCACCGCGCGCCGGTCGATCTCGTCCCACTGCAGTTCTGTCACGGCCATACTCCTTCTGACACTGGCGAAGGCTCCCGCATTCCTGCGCGTCCGCGTCGTCACGGAGGGAATGGTGCACAGGGCGGGTGCGCGAATCGTTTTCAGCATACCGGCGCGGTGGGCGCGGCACTGGCTTGTTGCACGCGATTTCCCTACCCATGGTAAACGCTTACCCGGCGCTGGGCTCGAGTAGAGAAGCGGCGTCGTCTGCGGAGCGGTGCGACACGCCGGGTGGCATAGACTGAAGAGAGTTTGCCTACGCACGCAGAAGGAGGCGATCGCGATCTCGACGACATCGCAGACCACCGGGACCACACACTCGGTCGGCCAGAAGATCCGCGGTTACATCGCTCTCACGAAGCCAAGGGTGATGGAGCTGCTGCTCGTCTCCACCGTTCCGGTCATGTTCCTCGCCGCCGGTGGACTGCCGAACCTCTGGCTCGTGCTCGCCACTGTCATCGGCGGAGCGATGAGCGCAGCATCCGCCGCCTCGTTCAACATGTACCTCGACCGCGACATCGACGTGCACATGAAGCGCACGGTCAATCGTCCGCTCGTGACCGGTGAGGTCTCGCCGCGGGGTGCGCTGGTCTTCTCGTGGACGCTCGCCGTCATCTCGACGATCTGGCTGTATCTGACGACCAACTGGCTGACGGCAGCGCTCTCGGTGACGGCCATCTTCTTCTACGTCGTGATCTACACGATGATCCTCAAGCGGCGCACCGAGCAGAACATCATCTGGGGTGGCATCGCCGGCTGCTTCCCGGTGCTGATCGGCTGGACCGCCGTCACCGGATCGCTCGCGTGGCCGCCGTTCGTGCTGTTCGTGCTGATCTTCCTGTGGACCCCGCCGCACTACTGGCCGCTGTCGATGAAGTACAAGGACGACTACGACGACGTCGATGTGCCGATGCTCGGCGTGACCCGCGGTGCTTCGCAGGTCGGCCTGCAGATCATCCTCTACGCGTGGGCGACCGTCGCCTGCTCGCTGCTGCTCGTGCCGGTGGCGCACATGGGCCTGGTCTACACCGTCTCGGCGCTGGTCTTCGGCGGCTGGTTCATCTATGAGTCGCACCGCCTCTACAACCGTGCCGTGCACGGCGGCGAGGCTCGTCCGATGCGCGTGTTCCACGCCTCGATCACGTACCTCACCCTGCTGTTCGTGTCGGTCGCGATCGACCCGCTGCTTCCGTTCTGAGCGGGTCGATCGCGCTGATCACACGCTGATCAGCGAGTGATCGAGGGCTCACGCTCCGCAGGATCGGATGCGTCAGCATCCGACTCCTCGGCGGCGTCAGCATCCGACTTCTCGGAATCTTCGACCGGCGTCGTGGTCTCTGGTGCGGTGAATTCGGTCGCATCGACCTCGTCCGCCTGCACGTCGGGCAGCGCGGCGGAGCCCGCTGCGCCGGCCTTGGCGGGCAGCAGCGCCTTCACGGCGCCCAGCACGAGCGAGAGCAGGATGCCGAGCAGACCCGCACCGAGAAGTGCGGCACCGAAGACGACCATGGCCTGACCGACGTACACATCGACGTTGGTCGCCGTGCCGTCGAGCAAGCGACTCGTCATGGACGTCACCTGGTTCGTGACGAGCCATCCGCCGATTCCGGTGAGGCCGAGCGACATGAGGAGCAGGAGCCAGAACGGTGTACTCCGCGTGAGTGCGTTGGTGTTCTTCATGCCGCCCAGCCTGACCGACCTGCTGGTGCGTCACACGTGTGCGCGCTATGCGTGGGCTGAGTGAGTAGAGACTTCACTCGGCGCTGGGAGTGCTCCGCTTCATCTTCAGGACGACCACGGTGTACGTGGCGGCGGCGAGGGCAGCAAGCACCATGTGGATGCCGACCAGCAGCGCCGGAAGACCGTCGCGCGCCTGCCAGACCCCGATCAGCACCTGCGCGCCGATGGCGACGATCAGCACGAGAAGCCAGTTGCGAACCGGCAGACGCAGGATCCACGCCGATGCCGCCAGCACCAGGACCAGGCCGGTGAGGATGTAGCCCGGCCAGGAGTGCACGTGGGCGAGCACAGAGGCGTCGAAGCCGTCGCGGATCACGTTCGCATCGCCCGAGTGCGGGCCGGATCCGGTGGTCAGCACGCCGAAGGTGATCGTCAGCACGAGCGCGAGGCCCGTGACATGCGTGAGGATCGCGAACCACTTCGGAACGGCGCGCTCACGGGGTCCCGGAACTTCGTGCATCCGCACCAGATACGCGGCGGTCACGCACACCAGCGCGAGCGAGGCGACGTAGTGGAAGCCGACGATGAACGGGTTGAGTCCGGTGAGCACGGTGATGCCGCCGACGAACGCCTGCGCGATGACGCCGATCAGCGCGATCCACGCCAGGGTCGGCAGATCCTTGCGGCCCGAGATCGTCCGAAGCGACTGCATGGCGGCGACGATCGTCACCAGCAGGAGAGCGGCCGAGGCGAAGGGGAAGGGCTCTGCCCCGGTCAGCTTCGCGATCACGAAGACGATCACAGCGGCTCCGAGGCCGATGCCGGCGAACTTCAGCGCGGTGTTGAAAGCCAGGCGACCGCCGATGATGTGCAGCGTGAACAGCAGCACGACGATCGCGAGGATGCCGACGACACCCGTGATCGTGCGATTGCCGAACTCGATGATGCCGTGGATGCCCTGTTCGGGCGTCGGCACGAGGGATTCCGGCGTGCAGAGCGGCCATTCCGAGCATCCGAGGCCCGACCCGGTCAGGCGCACAGCGCCGCCTGTGCCGATGATGAACACCTCGAAGATGAACGAAAGCCACGCGAACACGCGAACGCGCGCATCGACCTCGGTGGGCATCCAGGCGAAGAAGCGGTCTCGCCAGCCAGTGGGAGCGGAAGTCGTCTCGGGCGCGACGATGTCAGTCATGGAGCCTCCGGTTCGCCATGGGACGCAACGGGCTCGGCCCGTCTGCCAGGGGGAACCTGTAGAATCGGATTGTTGTGACGGGCGCGCGCAGTGCGTCGTCCACCACTGACAGTTTAGGCGCGTGTTGCGCGCCAGGATGAGGGCCCATCAGCGGCATCCGATCTCTGCACACTCGACGGAGATCAGGTATGCCGGGGCGGATGACACCGTCTGGGCCCATGTTGAGGAGAGTGAGTCATGTCGGATGTGCTGATCGACCGCCCGGAACTTGATGGTCTGGGGGTGTACGAGTTCGGCTGGCACGACCCCGATGCGGCCGGCGCCAGCGCCCGGCGAGGCATCTCCGAGGCGGTCGTGCGCGATATCTCGGGTCTGAAGAGCGAACCCGAGTGGATGCTGAAGACCCGACTGAAGGGCTATCAGCTTTTCGGTCGCAAGCCGATGCCGACGTGGGGCGCCGACCTCAGCGGAATCGACTTCGATCACATCAAGTACTTCGTCCGCTCCACCGAGAAGCAGGCGCAGTCGTGGGAAGACCTTCCCGATGACATCAAGAACACCTATGAGCGACTGGGCATCCCCGAGGCCGAGCGCCAGCGCCTCGTCGCCGGCGTCGCTGCGCAGTACGAGTCCGAGGTGGTGTACCACCAGATCCGCGAGGACCTCGAGGAGCAGGGTGTCATCTTCATGGACACCGACACTGCGCTGCGTGAGCACCCGGAGTTCTTCGAGGAGTACTTCGGCACTGTCATCCCCCCTGGCGACAACAAGTTCGCCGCACTGAACACGGCTGTGTGGTCGGGCGGATCGTTCGTGTACGTGCCCAAGGGCGTGCACGTCGAGATCCCGCTGCAGGCGTACTTCCGCATCAACACCGAGAACATGGGCCAGTTCGAGCGGACCCTGATCATCGCCGACGAAGACAGCTACGTGCACTACATCGAGGGCTGCACGGCGCCGATCTACAAGTCCGACTCGCTGCACTCGGCAGTAGTCGAGATCATCGTGAAGAAGAACGCCCGCGTTCGCTACACGACGATCCAGAACTGGTCGAACAACGTCTACAACCTGGTCACCAAGCGCGCCGTGGCGCACGAGGGCGCGACCATGGAGTGGGTCGACGGCAACATCGGCTCCAAAGTGACGATGAAGTACCCGTCGATCTACCTGATGGGCGAGCGCGCCAAGGGCGAGACCCTGTCGGTGGCCTTCGCGGGTCCGGGTCAGCACCAGGATGCCGGCGCGAAGATGGTGCACATGGCGCCGTACACGCAGTCGTCGATCGTCTCGAAGTCGATCGCCCGTGGCGGTGGCCGCTCCGCCTACCGCGGCGAGGTCCGTGTGGATCCGTCCGCGCACCACTCCGCCAACTCGGTGGTCTGCGACGCGCTGCTGGTCGACACCCAGTCCCGCTCCGACACGTATCCGTCGATCGACATCCGCGTCGACGACGTGCAGCTGGGTCACGAGGCCACCGTCTCGAAGGTCAGCGCCGAGCAGCTCTTCTACCTGCAGTCGCGCGGCATCGCCGAGACCGAGGCCATGGCCATGATCGTGCGCGGGTTCATCGAGCCGATCGCACGCGAGCTGCCGATGGAATACGCGATGGAACTGAACAAGCTCATCGAGATGGGCATGGAAGGATCGGTCGGCTGATGACGGCCCCCACACAGGCGCCCGAGCTGGCGCCGCAGACGAACGCGCACATCGACCCCGCCGCACAGGTCGCCGATGCCGGCTTCGTGCCGGTGCAGACCCGCTCTGAGCGGCCGCGGTCCTTCGACCCCGACGACTTCGGAGCTCCCACCGGCCGCGAGGTCAACTGGAAGCACACCCCCGTCGCGCAGCTGAAGTCGCTGTTCGAGACGGGCGGCGCGAGCGACGGCGTCACCTACACGGTCAGCCACGACCAGTACATCCGCCCGGCTCTCGCGCACGGTGCGGCGCCGCGTGGCGAGTTCTTCGTCCCCGAGGATGTCGTCTCCGCCGTGGCGTGGCAGGGATCGTCGGATGCCATGCACCTCAGCATCCCCAGTGATGAAGAGGTCGCGGAGCCGATCGTCGTGCAGATCGACGGCAACGGCGGCCGCGCCGACGCCCATCTCGTGATCGAGGCAGGGCGCCACAGCGTCGCGACCGTCGTGCTGCGGCACACCGGCACCGCGCAGTATGCGCAGAACGTCGAGATCATCGTCCGAGACGGCGCGAAGCTCAAGCTCGTCACTCTGCAGCAGTGGGAGGACGACGCGATCCACGCGTCCGCCCACCAGGCGCGGGTGGACCGCGACGCGGAGTTCACCCACATCGTCGTCAGCCTCGGCGGCGGCATCGTGCGAGTGAACCCGAACGTCGAGCTTGCGGGCACCGGCTCGCACGGCTACCTGTACGGCCTGTCGTTCGCTGACTCCGGACAGCACTTCGAGAGCCAGGTCTACCTGCACCACAAGGGTGCGCACACCACCGGCGACGTTCTCTACAAGGGCGCGCTCAACGGTGCCAGCGCGCACAGCGTGTGGATCGGCGACGTGCTGATCGGACCGGATGCCACCGGCACCGATTCGTACGAGGCCAACCGCAACCTGGTGCTCACCGAGGGCGCCCGCGCGGACTCGATCCCGAACCTCGAGATCCAGACCGGCGACATCGCCGGCGCCGGCCATGCCAGCGCCACGGGGCGCTTCGACGACGAGCAGCTGTTCTACCTGCAGGCTCGAGGCATCACCGAAGAAGAGGCCCGCCGCCTTGTCGTGCTCGGCTTCCTCGTCGAGGTCATCCAGCGCATCGGCATCCCATCGCTGCAGGACGAGCTGCTTGCCGCGGTCGAAGCCGAGATCGCGGCGGTGGATGCATGAGCGCGCAGCGCGCATGCAGCGCCAGCGAGCTCGAGCAGGATTCTCCGCTGCGTGTCGAGATCGACGGTGTCGCCATCGCGATCGTGAAGGACGCGGATGACGAGATCCACGCGATCGGCGACCGCTGCACCCACGGCGACATCTCGCTCGCAGAGGGCTTCGTCGAAGGCAAGACGCTGGAATGCTGGGCGCACGGCTCGGCGTTCTCGCTCGAGACCGGCCAGCCCCTCAACCTCCCCGCCTACGAGCCCGTCCCCGTCTACGTCGTCACGATCGACGGCGACGATGTGCTCATCGACCCCACTGTCATTAAGGAAGTCTGAATGTCTGTTCTCGAGATCCGCGACCTGCACGTAACGGTCGAGACCGATCAGGGCACGACGCCGATCCTCAACGGGATCGACCTCACCATCAACACCGGTGAGACGCACGCCATCATGGGCCCCAACGGCTCGGGCAAGTCGACCCTGGCCTACACGATCGCCGGTCACCCGAAGTACACCGTCACGCAGGGCACCATCACGTTCGACGGCCAGGACGTGCTGTCCATGTCCGTCGACGAGCGCGCCCGCGCCGGCCTGTTCCTGGCGATGCAGTACCCGGTGGAGATCCCCGGCGTCACCGTCACGAACTTCCTGCGCACCGCGAAGACCGCGATCGACGGCGAAGCACCCTCGATCCGGCAGTGGACGAAGGACGTCAAGGGCGCTATGACGAACCTGCGCATGGACCCGAAGTTCGCTCAGCGCAACGTCAACGAGGGCTTCTCCGGTGGCGAGAAGAAGCGCCACGAGATCATGCAGCTCGAGGTGCTCAAGCCGAAGTTCGCCGTGCTCGACGAGACCGACTCCGGCCTCGACGTCGACGCGCTGAAGATCGTCTCGGAGGGCGTCAACCGCGCCAAGGAGGCCACCAACCTCGGTGTGCTGCTGATCACGCACTACACGCGCATCCTGCGGTACATCCGTCCGCAGTTCGTGCACGTGATCGTCGCGGGCAAGATCGTCGAAGAGGGCGGCGCCGAGCTGGCAGACCGTCTCGAGGAAGAGGGCTACGACCGCTTCATCGACCCTGCAGCCCCGATCGAAGCGTAGGCTGAGGGCATGACCGCGACGCTCACACCCGAGAAGTTCGACGAGGTCACCGAGGCTCTGAAGGACGTCATGGATCCCGAGCTCGGGATCAATGTCGTCGACCTCGGACTGATCTACGACCTCTCGTGGGACGATGACAACGACGCGCTGGTGATCCACATGACGCTGACCAGCGCCGGATGCCCGCTGACCGACGTGCTCGAAGAGCAGACCGCGCAGGCACTCGACGAGGTCGTGCAGCAGTTCCGCATCAACTGGGTGTGGATGCCGCCGTGGGGCCCAGAGCGCATCACCGACGACGGGCGCGACATGATGCGCGCTCTCGGTTTCGCCATCTGACACCAGCCCGGAGGACACGATGGCCGTTGCTGTCACGGCTCTGACCCTGGCGGAGCTTCGGCAGCGGACCAGCGAGAAGTGGCGGGAGTACCCCGAAGAGGTGCTCCCGCTCTTCGTCGCTGAGACCGACTTCCCGCTCGCGCCGGCCATCACTCATGCTCTCGAGCGCGCCGTGCGCGACGGCGACACCGGGTACGTGGCGTCGCACACGCCGCTCGCGTCCGCCTACGCTGCGTTCGCGGAGCGGCGCTTCGGCTGGCGGCCCGACCCTGCTGGCATGCGCAGCACCGCTGACGTCAGCATGGGGATCGTCGAGATCCTGCGCAGGGTGATCGCCCCCGGCGACGGTGTCATCGTGAACCCGCCGGTGTACCCGCCGTTCTTCGACCTGGTGGACGAGGCGGGTGGCGTGCCGGTGCGAGTGCCGCTGCGCGACACCGGCGAAGGCTGGCAGCTCGACCTCGACGGCATCGCCGCGGCGCTGCAGTCCGGCGCCAGAGCGGTGCTGCTGTGCAACCCGCACAATCCGACCGGAACAGTGCACTCAGCCGAGTCGCTGCGGGCACTGGCAGAGCTTGCGGCGCAGTACGGCGCGACGGTCGTGTCCGACGAGATCCACGCGCCGCTGACGCAGCCGGATGCGCGCTTCACGCCCTTCCTGTCGGCCGGCACCGCCGCGGAACAGGTCGGCTTCGCGGTGGTGAGCGCCAGCAAGGCCTTCAACCTGGCGGGTCTGAAGTGCGCGCTGATGGTCGGGGCGAGCGCCCAGGCCCAGCACGTGCTGCGGGATCTGCCGGTCGAGGTCGAATGGCGCACCGGGCAGTTCGGCATGCTCGCGGCTGTCGCCGCGTTCGCACCCGAGAGCGACGAGTGGCTCGACGGACTGCTGCTGACGCTGGATGCGAACAGGCGACTGCTTGCGGATCTTCTCGCGGTGCACCTTCCGGGAACGCGATATCGGATGCCCGCGGCCGGCTACCTGGCCTGGATCGACTTCAGCGATCTCGGCTGGGGCGAGAACCCGTCGCGGCGAATCTTGCGCGACGCGAAGGTCGCGCTGCATTTCGGCCCGGCCTTCGGGGCCGAAGGCGCCGGGCATGTTCGCCTGAACTTCGGGACCAGCCCCGAGATCATCACCCAAGCGGTCGCGCGCATCGCCGCGCTGCGCACTGCGCACGCCGAGTCAACGGAGTGAGCGCCGGGGCATCCGAGACGATCTGGGACCGCACCAGACTCGGCATCACCATCGGATCGGTCGTCCTGATCTTCCTCGCGGCGATCGAAGCGCTGGCGGTGACCACGGTCATGCCTGTCGTCAGCGCCGATCTGCACGGTGAGGCCCTGTACGGCCTCGCCTTCTCAGGGACACTGGCCACGAGCGTCATCGGCATGGTCGCCGCCGGCACCTGGAGTGATCGCAGCGGACCGCGCGCGCCGCTGTACACGGCGGTGGCGCTGTTCGCCGTCGGTCTGCTGGTCTCGGGGCTCGCTCCCGACATGTACACCTTCATCCTCGGTCGGCTGATCCAGGGGCTCGGTGTCGGCGGCCAGACGGTCGCCCTCTACGTCGTCGTCGCCAGGGTGTATCCATCGCACCTGCACGGACGGATCTTCGCGGCGTACGCCGCGGCCTGGGTGGTGCCGTCGATGATCGGGCCGTTCCTCGCCGGGGTCGTCACGGAGTTCCTGCACTGGCGGTGGACGTTCCTCGGCGTGGCGGTGCTGATCGTCGCGGCGTTCCTGCTGGTGATGCAGCGACTGAGCGATGTCTCACTCGACAGCGATGCCGATGGCACACCGGCGCCTCCCGATGCGGCCGGCGACGGCGGGGGAGCAGGCACCCGCTTCGCCACGCGCATGCTGCTGGCCGTGGTCGTCGCGGTGTGCGCGGTCGGCGTCGGGGTCGCGGCGGATCTGCCTCCGGTCGCCGGCGGCCCGCTCGCCGTGGCCGGAACCGCGGTGATCGGCATCGCTCTGCTTCCGCTGGTGCCGAAGGGCACACTGCGGGCGGCCCCCGGCCTGCCGAGTGTGGTGCTCACGCGGGGACTGATCGCCGGCGCGTTCTTCGCCGCCGAGGCGTTCATTCCCAAGCTGCTGATGGACGATTACGGGTTCACGCCCTCGATCGCGGGGCTCGCCCTCACCGTCTCCGCCCTCGGCTGGTCGGGGGCGTCGGCCGTGCAGGGTCGCTACGGCGATCGCCTGGGCAGCAGGCGGATCATGCTCATCACCTTCACGCTCGTGATGGTCGCACTCGTCTGCGTGCTGCTCGTCATCGCCGTCTGGCGCGCGCCGTGGTTGATCGTGATCGGCTGGGGCTTCGCGGGGGCGGGGATGGGGCTGCTCTACCCCTGGCTCACCGTGCTCACGCTCGCGTACTCGACGCCCCGCAATGAGGGCTTCAACTCCTCGGCGCTGTCGATCTCGGACGCCACCGGCTCGGCACTCGCCGTCGCGATCGCCGGCCTCGGCTTCATCGCGCTGCCGCTGCTCGGCTCCGGATTCGTGACCGTGTACCTGGTCGCTGCGGTGCTGCTGCTGCTCGCGCTGGTGCCGGGTCTGCGGATGGGTGCAGGGCGACGCTGACATCGACCGCGGTCGTGCGCACCGGCGTGGGTGCTACCGCGTTGCACCGATCCCGGCGAGAGCGCTGATTCCAGCGTCGAACACCGCATCCGAGTGGACCGTCGGATCATCAGCATCCGATTCCACCGCGCCGATGCTCTGCGCATGCATGCGCTGCTGCAGCAGCGTCGCGTGCCCGAGGATGAACTCGAACGCGGCGTCCGCACGCACGTCGTGATCGGGCAGTGCACCCAGCGCGGCCGAGAGCGCCCGCTGGGCGCGCGGCGTGCCCAGACGCAGCGCGTAGGTGCTCATGACCACCTCCGCACCGTCGCGATAGGTCAGCAGGGCGTCGAGCACTGCATGCGCCACGCGCATCGGATCGGCGGAGGAGTCCGGCTCTGGAACCGCGGCCAGGATGCGATCGGCGACGCCCGCCAACAGGACCTGCTTGTTGGGAAAATGCCAATACAGCGCGCTTGGCTGCACCTCGAGCTCGGTCGCGATCCTGCGCATGGACAGGTCGGGAAGGCCGACGTCATCGAGCAGTCGCAATGCGCAGTCGATCACACTGTGACGATCGTGACGTGAAGGAGCCATGCGAGCAGTATATAGTGAACACCGTTCAGGTGAACGGTGTTCAGGTAGCGCCGGTTCCGATCCCCCGGACTCGTCCACGAAAGGACCCCCATGGCTGACTCACGTCGCCCGCTCAGCGCAGACCTCGCCCGCATCGCCCTCTTCGCGGCGCTCATCGTCGTGCTCGGCACAGTGCTGGTGCCGCTGCCCAGCGGCGTTCCGATCACCGGGCAGACGCTCGGCGTCATGCTCGCAGGCCTCGTGCTGGGGGCGCGCCGCGCGCCGCTGGCGATCCTTATCGTGCTCGCTCTCGCGGCCATCGGCCTTCCGGTGCTCGCCGGCGGCCGAGGCGGACTCGGCGTCTTTGTGGGCCCGACTGCCGGATACATGCTGGGCTGGGTCGTCGGATCGATCGTGATCGGCGCCATCGCACACAGCGGGCGGTTCACCTGGTGGCGGGCAGGGCTCGCCACGATCGTCGGCGGCATCCTCGTGGTCTACCTCTTCGGCATCCCGGTGCAGGCATGGGTGACGGGAGTTCCGCTGGATCTCACGGCGCTCTCCAGCCTCGCGTTCCTGCCGGGCGATCTGATCAAGGCCGCCATCGCCACGGTGCTCGCCGTGGCGCTGCGCCGTGCCTACCCGCGGGCCTTCCCCGAGGCCGTGACCCGCTCCGCGACCCCGGCGGCCTCGATCGCGCAGTGACCGAGCCTCAGATCGTGCTCGATGGCGTGGAATACACCGTCGACGGTGCGCGAATCCTGCACGACGTGTCGCTGCGCATCACCGCTCGACGCACCGCGGTGATCGGTGCCAACGGCTCAGGCAAGTCGACCTTCGCGCGAATGCTGAACGCGCTGCGCCTGCCGACGGCCGGGTCGATGCGGGTGCTCGGCCTTGATCCGAGGTCGGATGCTGCGAAGCTGCGCTCCAGGGTGGGATTCGTCTTCACCAACCCCGAGGCGCAGATCCTCATGCCGACGCCGGCCGAGGACCTCGCCCTTTCGCTGGGCGCGGTGCCGAAGCAGGACCGGGCGGCCCGGATCGAGCAGCTGCTCGACCAGTACGGCCTGCAGGGGCGTGGCGATCAGCCGGCATCCGATCTGTCCGGCGGGCAGCGGCAGCTGCTCGCAATCGCCGCCGTGCTCGCGACTGAGCCGGACCTCGTCGTGGCTGATGAGCCGACCACGCTGCTCGACCTGCACAACTCCCGCAGGATCGGCGATCTGCTGCTTGGGCTCGACGCGCCGGTCGTCCTCGTGACACACGACCTCGAGCTCGCCGCCCGGTGCGATGAGGTCGTGCTGTTCGCGGGCGGCACGGTGCACGCGGTCGGCGATCCCGCCGAGGTCATCGAACGCTACCGGCGGATGCCGGCATGATCTCGCTGTACCGACCGGGCACCGGCATCCTGCATCGGATGCCGGCGGGCGCGAAGCTGCTGGGGCTGGCCATCGTGGCTCTGCTCGTCTCGCTGCTTCCGCTCGGCCTGATCGGCACCGCCGTGCTGCTTGCCGTCGTCTCGGCGCTGTATCCGCTGTGCGGGCTCGGCTGGCGGGCGCTGGCGCTGGCCTGGTGGCGACTGCGCTGGCTGGTGCTCGTGCTGGGTGGGGCGCTGTGGCTGTTCGTCAGCGCCGAGGATGCGGTGCAGAACACCGGACGGGTGGTGGCGCTGATCCTGCTGGCCGAGCTGATCACGCGCACCACTCGAATGGGTGACCTGCTCGATGTGCTGCAGCGGGTGCTGCGCCCCCTGCGGTTCATCGGCGTGGAGCCTGCGACGGCGGCGCTGGCGATCTCACTGACGATCGCGATGATCCCAGTACTGGTCGGATTCGCGCAGCAGGTGCGCGACGCCCAGCGCGCCCGCGGCGTGCGGCTGGGACCGCGAGTCGCCTTGCCGCTGCTGGTGCTGACGATGAAACATGCGGACGACGTCGGCGATGCTCTTGCGGCGCGTGGGCTCGCCCGCTGAGCGCGACGATCCACAAGACGGTCGCGATGGCGGCGGTGAGCGGCGACGCACCGGCTGCCAGCAGCACCAGCACACCGACCTGGGCGAGCAGTATTCTGAGGGCGGCATATGACCGCGGCCCGTTTCCTGTCGGCGGGCGCTTCGCCTCGATCCGCGTGAGCGGAAGGCTCAGCAGCGCGGTGAGACCGAGGGCGACGGCGAGCCAGAGCGGTCGCGTCTGCCACCACTCGGCGCTCCCCGGCGCCGGCAGCACCGCCCCGGTCGACCACGCGAACAAGGCGAGGAGCCCGGCGAGCAGCAGCAGCACCGGCATGTGCCACAGGTAGACGGTCATCGTGCGGCGCGACACGAATGCCGTGAAGGCCGCCGGTCGTGCACGGTCGGCGAAAGCGGCGATGCGGGTGCGGAACAGCGAGAACAGCGCGGTGTGGGCGACCCCGACCAGCAGCAGGGCTGTGGTGGGCGGATTGAGGTTCGCGATCAGATCGGGTGAGTGCACACCGAGGGCGAACGATGCCGCCAGCAATGCCGCAGAGCCGATGGCACCGGCGATTCTGACGCGTCGGCTGAGGGCGTCGATGCGGCCATCCGCGAGGAAGAACCCGAGTTGCTGCAGCGTCAGCCAGACGAAGGCGAGATTGATGAAGCCGATGGCATCCGCACCCGTGATGATGCGGGCGACGTCCACCACGACGGATATCACAGCAAGGCCAGTCAAGGTGGCGATCGGATGCCGCTCGTGCAGGCGCGCCAGCGCGGGCAGCAGTGCCTGGCACAGCAGGAACACGCCGAGGAACCACAGTGGCTGCCCGAAACGGTACCCGGCGATGTCCACCAGCTCAGCGGGCACGCCCGCCTGATTGAGCACGAACAGCAGCACGCCCACCGTGCCGACGACCACCGTGGCAGGGAGCAGCAGGCGGTGCAGGCGTTCGACCGCGAAGCCGGCGGAGGTCGTGCCGCTGCGCCGGAGTGCGGTGATCCCGGCGAACCCGCCGATCACGAAGAACAGCGGCATCACCTGCAGCAGCCAGCTGACCGGAGTCAGCCACCAGCCGCTCTCCCCGGCGTTCTCGAACACGGGGCCCTCGGCGGTGACGGTGACTCCCACCATCAGCGCATGCAGCGCGATCACGCACAGCACGCACAGTGCGCGGATGAGATCGACCGCGCTGTCGCGGCCGGTAGAGATGGCGGGCATGGAGGCCTCCTGGTCGGTGTCGCCAGAAGGCTATGGACGCGGTGCCGGCCTGCACATCACCCGGTGGGACCGCGCTGCCTCATACCGCGGAGCCAGTCAGCCGGCGGGCTCGACCAGACCCGCGTCGTACGCGAGGATCACCGCCTGCACACGGTCACGCAATGCGAGTTTCTGGAACACCTTGCCGACGTGCGTCTTCACCGTCTGCTCGGCGATGAAGAGCTCGGCCGCGATCTCGGAGTTCGATCGCCCGCGTCCGATCAGCGCCAGCACCTCGCGCTCCCGGTCCGTCAGCTCGGCGAGTGCGGGCTTCGCAGTGGCCGGCCGCGGGCGCCGTGCGCTGAAGTGCTCGATCATCCGACGCGTGACGCTCGGCGCCAGCAGCGCATCCCCGGCGGCGATGACGCGCACTGCCTGCACGAGTTCCTCCGGTAGCGCATCCTTGAGCAGGAAGCCGCTGGCACCCGCTTCCAGAGCGTCGTACACGTAGTCGTCGATGTCGAACGTCGTGAGCATCAGGATGCGCGGTACGCGGGCTGCCGGAAAGCTCGGTCCGAGGATGCGGCGCGTCGCCGCGATCCCGTCGAGTTCGGGCATCCGCACGTCCATCAGCACCACGTCGGGTTCGAGCCGCGCGGCCATCGCCACCGCCTCGGCGCCGTTCGCCGCTTGACCGGCCACCTCGATGCCGTCGTGGGCGTCGAGCAGCGCGGCGAAGCCTGCGCGCACCATGCCCTGGTCGTCGGCGATGAGAACGCGGATGGTCACGGGGCCTCCTTGGTTTCGGGAGTGTCAGGGGTGTCGGGAGTGTCAGGCGTGTCGGGGGAGTCGGACGTCTCGAAGGGCAGTCGGGCATCGACGAGCCAGCCGCCGTCGGCTGTCGCGGATGCCTGCACCGAGCCGCTGAGCATCGCCGCGCGCTCGCGCATGCCGCGCAGTCCGTGACCGGGTTCGGAACGCGCCTGGGTCGGCGCAGCCTGTGGAGCGGTCGTCGCGGCATTGCGGACGCGGACGCGCACGGCGCGATCGTCTGCGTCCAGCGAAACGGCGATCGGTGCGCCGGGGGAGTGACGCAGCGCATTGCTCAGCGCCTCCTGCACGATCCGGAACGCGGCGAGGTCGACCGCCATCGGAACCTCCGACGCATCGGTCCGCTGCTCGAGCGCCACCTCCGCACCGGACCGTCGGATGCTGTCGATCAGCGCTGGGATATCGGCGAGTCCCTGCTGCGGCGCGAGCTCTGCCGCGCCGTCCTCGGTGCGCAGGACGCCAAGCAGCCTGCGCATCTCGGTGAGCGATGTGCGCGCTGTCGCGGCGATGCTGTCGAACTCCGCCGCGGCCTCGTCAGAGAGTCCGTCGACCCGGTAGCGGGCTGTCGCCGCCTGCACCTGGATCACCGACATGCTGTGCGCCACGACGTCGTGCAGGTCACGGGCGATGCGGGTGCGCTCCTCGATGAGCAGCCTCCGCTCCTGCTCGGCCGCCGACACCGCGCGCTCCCGGTCGAGTTCGGCGCCGACGCGCATGCGGCCGGCCAGCAGCAGCGAGATGACATACACGCCGATGGTGAGGGAGGCGCCCACGATGAGGTCAGCGGAGATCGCGGCCGCGGCATCCGCATCCCCGATGACGTCTGGGCGCAGCATCACCACGATCAGCGAGCCGGCCAGGCCGAGCCCGAGGGGTATGGCGCCGTGCTTCGGGCCGTGCACGACGGTGGCGACACCGACGATGAGCAGGAAGGCCAGCATCGCCGGCACCGACCACGGCCATGGCGCGTGCTCGGCGACTGTCGGCGAGACCAGCAGACCCAGCAGGACCATGGCCAGCGCGCTCGCCCCCGTCGCCAGACGGGGATGGGTGAGCATCAGCAGGGGAGCACCGCACAGTGCGGCAGCGAGCAGGAACGACAGGGCGACCGCCGTGCCGTACACCGAGGTCTGCAGCGGCACCAGCACCGAGAACAGCGTCACGCAGGCCGCGGCGATCGTGAGGAGGACGATCTGCCGACGTGTCGGCATGCGAAGGCGACGGGGCATACCCGTCATCCTGCCAGCCGCACAGTGTCATCCTGCGGCTCCGGCACGGCGCGGTCCGCCCAGAGCTCGTCATCGGGGTCCGCGTTCGCGGCGCTGCGACGAGCGAGGATCCGACGACGCAGGGCGGCGGCGCGATCGACGACGATGCCGATGAGCAGGGCGATCACGATGCCGATCACAGCCGCCAGCAGGGGCTGCTCCTGTGCCCAGGAACCTGCAAGCAGTCCCACCGACACGCTGAAGATGCTCCAGCACAGTCCGGACAGCACAGACAGCGGCGCGAACCGCCGCCACGAGAAGCCACTTGCGCCTGCCGCCATGTTCACCGCCACACGCCCGACCGGAACGTACCTGGCGCCGAGGATGAGTGCGGCGCCCGAGCGGTCCAGCGTGCGCCGCGCGTAGGCGAACGTCGCCGCCACCCGCGGTCTGCGCATCCAGCGGAATCGCGCTGTGCCAACTCGGCGGCCGATGAGGAATGCGATGTTGTCGCCAAGCGCTGCCGCTACGGCGGCGATCACGCACATCAGCAGCACCGCCGGCCAGTTCGACATGGTCAACACTGCGGCAGCCGCGACCAGCACTGTCTCGCTCGGCACGGGTGGGAAGAAGCCGTCGATGACCGTCACCGCGAACAGGACGATGTACAGCCACGGTGATGCCACCGCCTGCAGGATGAGCTCGTTGATCAGGTCCACTCCAGCACGCTACGTTCGAGGCGCAGGGGGACACATCGGTCTGCAGTAGCATCCGCATCACTCTCTGGGGTGATTCTGCGCGTGCCGCGCCGGATATACTGGGAGGCTGGTCCATCGACCGCCCTCCACCTCAACGAACGGACTTTCCGCTGTGCTTGCCGTGCACGAACTCGAGATCCGCGTCGGAGCCCGCGTGCTCATGTCCGACGTGTCGTTCCGCGTCGCCGCTGGCGACAAGATCGGGCTCGTCGGCCGCAACGGCGCCGGCAAGACCACGTTGACCAAGGTGCTCGCAGGCGACCTTCTCGCCTCCGATGGCAAGGTCACCCGCTCCGGTGAACTGGGCTACCTGCCGCAGGACCCGCGCACCGGCGACCCCGAGATGCTCGCGCGAACGCGCATCCTCGACGCCCGAGGCCTCGGGTCGATCCAGCTGACGATGTCGCAGGCATCGCACGACATGGCGTCGGATGATCCGAAGATCGCCGAGCGGGCGATGCGCAAGTTCGCCAACGCCACCGAGCGCTTCGAAGGACTCGGCGGATACGCGGCCGAGGCCGAAGCGGCGTCGATCGCGAACAACCTCTCGCTGCCAGACCGCATTCTCGATCAGCCCCTGAGCACGCTCTCGGGCGGCCAGCGCCGCCGCATCGAGCTGGCGCGCATCCTGTTCTCCGACGCCGACACCATGATCCTCGACGAGCCGACCAACCACCTCGACGCCGACAGCGTCGTGTGGCTGCGCGAGTTCCTGAAGGGCTACAAGGGTGGCCTGATCGTGATCAGCCACGATGTGGAGCTGGTCGGCGAGACCGTCAACCGGGTGTTCTACCTGGATGCGAACCGGCAGAACATCGACATCTACAACATGAACTGGAAGAACTACCTGCGTCAGCGGGTGGCCGACGAGGAGCGCCGCAAGAAGGAGCGCTCCAACGCCGAGAAGAAGGCGACGCAGCTGCAGATGCAGGCCGCCAGGTTCGGTGCGAAGGCCTCCAAGGCGGCGGCCGCGCACCAGATGGTCGCGCGCGCCGAGAAGCTGCTGGCCGGACTCGATGACGTGCGCCAGGTCGACAAGGTGGCGAAGCTGCGCTTCCCGAAGCCGGCACCCTGCGGAAAGACTCCGCTGATGGCATCCGGCCTGTCGAAGTCGTACGGCTCTCTGGAGATCTTCACCGATGTCGACCTCGCGATCGACCGCGGGTCGAAGGTCGTCGTGCTCGGGCTGAACGGCGCCGGAAAGACGACGCTGCTGCGGCTGCTCGCCGGCGTCGACAAGCCCGACACCGGGCAGCTCGAGCCGGGGCACGGCCTGAAGATCGGCTACTACGCGCAGGAGCACGAGAACCTGGACGTCGACCGTTCGGTGCTGCAGAACATGGTGTCCGCGGCGCCGCACATCACCGAGACCGAGGCTCGAAGGGTGCTCGGGTCGTTCCTGTTCACCGGTGATGACGTGCTCAAGCCCGCGGGCGTGCTCTCTGGCGGCGAGAAGACCCGTCTGTCGCTCGCGACGCTCGTCGTGTCGTCGGCGAACATGCTGCTGCTCGATGAGCCCACGAACAACCTCGATCCGGCATCTCGTGAGGAGATCCTCGACGCGCTGGCGCACTACGAGGGCGCTGTAGTGCTCGTGTCTCACGACCCCGGTGCGGTCGCATCGCTGAACCCCGAGCGCGTGCTGATCCTGCCCGACGGCGTCGAGGACATCTGGAGCAAGGAGTACCAGGACCTCATCGAGCTCGCATAGCCGAGGTTCTGTAAACGCACCTACCTCTCACACGAGTCTGGCCAGGGTCGGTCGTGATGGCGACCAAGTCATCAGCTGACACCGCAGCCGCAAGGACCGTCATCCTCGCTTCGAGGTGCTCATTGTGGGGTGAGCCGGCAGCAGATACTTCCCCGTAATTGAACCGCTTGCGGAGAGCAGGCCCTGTGGGGGGCCGTGGTAGACGACGGTGCCTCCTTGTTCCCCTGCACCGGGGCCGATGTCGATGATGTAGTCCGCGTGAGCAACGACCCGTTGGTTGTGCTCGACAACGGTGATGGTGGCTCCGTCGTCTACGAGCCGGTCGAAGAGTCGGAGCAGTCTGTCGGTGTCGGAGCCATGGAGTCCGGCGGTCGGTTCGTCGAGCACGAGCCGCAATCTCGAGGGTTCAGGACTGTCGCTCAGACGCTTGGCGAGCAGGAGTCGCTGGCGTTCGCCTCCGGATAGTGTGTTCGTCGCTTGTCCGATGCTGAGGTACCCCAGCCCGACGTCTTCCAGCCATTCCAGCGGTGTCGTGATGTCGCGGACAGAGCGGAACAGATCGAGGGACTGGGAGGCGTTCATTGTGAGGACGTCTGCAATCGAGTGCCCCTTGAACCTGGCGGAGAGCGCCTGAGGATTGAACCTGGTTCCGCTGCACGCCTCGCAGGGTGTGTCCACGTCATCGAGAAACGCGAGGTCGGTGGTGATCAGGCCTTTGCCCTTGCAGACCGGACAGGCACCTTTCGCGTTGGGGCTGAACCACGACGGTGCCATATGGTTGGCGCGAGCGAACTCACGTCGAACAGGGTCGGCGATTCCCAGCACGGTGGCGGAGGTCGACCGGCTCCCGCCACGGAGCGGTTCTTGGCCGATGACGACAAACTGCGGGTGTTGAGCTGGGAGGACTTCGGCGGCGAGGGTGCTCTTCCCGGAACCCGCGACGCCGGTCACCACGGTGAGGACTTCGAGCGGGATATCAACGGTGATGTCATGAAGGTTGTGGGCTGTGGCATGTTCGACTGTCACCGACTTCGTCGGGGTCCGCGGGTTGAGGTTGAGACGAATCTGCTCTCGCAGCATCCGACCGGTCGCTGTGTCCGTGGCGGCCAGGTCGTCGGGTGTCCCCTCGAACTCGATGCGACCGCCGTTCGTCCCT
This sequence comes from Microbacterium sp. H1-D42, assembly GCF_022637555.1. Taxonomy (NCBI): domain Bacteria; kingdom Bacillati; phylum Actinomycetota; class Actinomycetes; order Micrococcales; family Microbacteriaceae; genus Microbacterium; species Microbacterium sp. H1-D42. The sequence continues at coordinate 1,620,113 of NZ_CP093342.1, forward strand.
GCCCCTGGCCCCAGGTCGATGACGTGATCGGCGGCAGCGATCACCGTAGGGTGGTGTTCCACGACGAGGACGGTGTTGTGGGCGTCACGAAGATCTGCCAGGAGCCTGAGCAGCCGGTGAACATCGTGTGGATGGAGGCCGACGCTGGGCTCGTCGAAGATGTAGCAGACGTCGCTCAAGGCGCTGCCGAGATGCCTGACGATCTTCACCCGTTGTGCTTCGCCGCCGGAAAGCGTTGTCGAGTGCCTGTCCAAGCTCAGGTATCCCAATCCCACGGCGTCCAATGATCCCAATCGTTCGCTGATCGCTCTGAGGACCGGACTCACACCCGAGTCGTGGACACTGTGCACCAGGTCCCGCAGTTCGCTGACCGGTAGTGCGGACCAGTCAGCAATCGACAGACCGCCTATGAGACTGGAGCGAGCGGCCTGGTTCAAGCGGGCCCCGTGGCACTCGGGACAGGACTGGCGAGTGACGACTCTTGCCAGGCCCGCTCGTTCTTCGTCGGTCAACCGCGAGGGCGTCTTGCGCAGGTAGCTGTTGCGCAGCCTGGGAATCACTCCATCGAAGTTGCTCGACTTCGGGTATTTGGGGCCTGGGGATCTCAGACGGAGATTCTCCGCGAACAGGAGACTGTCGAGCACGTCGTCGGGCAACTCGGATAAGGGCGTCTCGGGATCGGCAATGCCGGAATGCACCATTCGAGACCACCGATAGGTGCCCGGCTCAAACGCCGGGAAACGAATCGCACCCTGATTCAAGCTCAGCCGCATGTCGAGCAACTGCGCGAGATCGATGTCGTCAACCGTGCCCAACCCCTCGCATCTCGGACACATCCCGGATGGGTCGTTGAACGAGTACGCCGGCGAATAGCCGGCGCGGGGCTCGCCGATACGAGAGAAGAGCATCCGCAGCAATGGTGAGATGTCACTCGCGGTGCCAACGGTCGATCTCGCATTGCCCGTGAAAGGGCGCTGATCCACGACAGTTGTGAACATGAGACCGTCGATGCGGTCGACGTCAGCTCGACCGCTGGACGGCAGACGGTTTCGCACAAACAGCGGGTACGACTCCGCTGCCAAGCGGGTGGCGTCCGCGGCGATGGTGCCGAAGGCGAGAGATGACTTCCCTGACCCTGAGACCCCGGTGAAGGCGGTTATCTGATGTTTCGGCACCCGAACCGACACCTCTTTGAGATTGTTGGTCCTCGCTTGCTCGACACTGATCCACGCAGCGCGATCCCCACTCATCGTCGTCATGCTCCAACGCTACGATCAGTAGTGGCCAGATAGTGACCGCAACCTGTTCGGCAGGAGGAGAAGCAAAGATGAGGACGCCACGCGAGCGGATGCTGCGCCTACTCTCGTTGCTGCAGAGCGGACGCCAATGGACAGCGCCCGACCTGTCCAGGGCGACAGAGAGCGCTCCCCGAACACTGCGACGAGACATCGAGTTCCTCCGAAACCTCGGGTATCCCGTCCAGAGCAGTCGCGGTCCCGGCGGTCACTACCAACTCGTAGCAGGCCGAGCACTCCCGCCACTCATGCTCGAAGACGACGAAGCGATCGCGACGGTTCTGAGTCTGAAATTGGCAGCCAGCGGAGCAACGGTCGGCGAGGAGACCATGACTTCTTCGGAGCGAGCCGAAGCAAAGATCCAGCGCATCCTGCCGCCCAGACTCAGGCGCACCGTCGACGCCATCATCTCGACGACGGACATATCCAGCACAGCCGGAGCGCTTCCCGAGACAGGAACGGCGAAAACGGTCGCTGAGGCAATCACAACCCGCCGAGTCCTGAGCTTCGACTATGCCAAAACGTCCCACGCCACACAGCGTGGGGTGGAGCCGGCACGTCTGGTCCGGCTCCAACAACGCTGGTATCTCTTCTCATGGGATCGCGACCGCAGCGACTGGCGTGCCTTCCGACTCGACCGAATGAGCAACGTACTTATGGGCGTCGAGCGCTTCCAGCCACGCCCGCTGCCTGCCGACGACCTCCCCGCATACCTTCACACACGCTTCCAAGGCGTCCCCGAACGCACCATAGTCCTCACCCTCTACGACACTGCAGAACATGCGGCTGACCGCCTTTACCGCATCGACGGCACGATCGAACCCATCAGCGAACGGAAGTGCCGCTACACGGCCCACGTCGACTCGTACGAATGGCTGGCCCTCTCGCTGACACTCACCGACATCGAGTTCACGATCGAATCACCGGACGACTTCCGCGACTACCTCGCTCATCACGCAAGCAGAATGCTCCGCGGAACCAGATAGCCGAACTCGATGCGTGGGCGCGTTCAGCGTCGGTCGAGGATGAACGACTCCTTGCCGGCGATGTACGCCAGGCGATCGTCGGGATGCTGCGTCGCGAGGCTCTGCTTGAGCACGCCGTAGGCGTCTCGGTCGTCCGGATGCGCGCGCAGGTGGTCGCGGAATGCGAGATAATCGCGCCACCCCTGTGATCCGAGCTCGAGCACATGCACATTCAGCAGCCGGATCATCGGCTCCAGCTCGTAGCCGTACATGCGGTCGGGGCGGACATCGTTCGCGTCGCCGCGCAGCAGCATCCCGAGTCCGCCGAGCCAATCATCCAGTGAGCCGAGTCGGGAGCCCGGTCGCACTCCGATGCCCACGTCCATGATCGGCTTCGCGGCAAGGCCAGGCACGGAGGTCGATCCGATGTGCTCGATCACGGCGACCGAGTCGGGAGCAGTGGATGCCAGGACCTCATGCACGTCGTGGAATGCCTGCGCCCAGGTATCCGAAGCCGGAGCAAGGCCGACCACACCGCGCCGCAGGCCGAGCCCGGCGGCGCTGAAGGCGGCAGCGAGCTGCCGCGACGCGTCGGCAGCCATCAGCCGTGCACGGAGTCGAGCAGGGCGTCCTCGTCGTCGGCGTCCCGGTCTCGGCGTCGCTTCGGCTCCTGCTTGGGGATCTCGCCCGCGTCCTCGCGGGCCTTCACGATCTCGGTGCGGATGATGTAGCCGATGAACGCGAAGCCCATGATCGCGAACAGGATCCACTGGATCGCGTACGACAGGTGGGGACCGGGGTCCTCGGTCGGCTTGTCGAAGCCGGGTAGGGTGGTCGCGGACGCCGGATCCTCGGAGACCAGCTGGCCGTAGGCGCCGGTGATGAGGTCGGGGTTCACCCGTTCCGCGACGGTCGGCAGGTTGATGGTCGGCACCTGGCCCTCGGGGGCGCCACGACCGGACGCCGGCAGAGCCTCGCCAGGGCGCAGCCGCACGACCACGGTGGTCTCGCCCGACGGGGGAGCCGGCACGGCAGACGGGCTGGAGTCCTCGGCCGGTCGCACCCAGCCGCGGTTGACCAGCAGCACCTGCCCCGAAACATCCTGGAACGGCACCAGCACCTCGAAAGCGCTCGTCCCGCCGTGCGGGCGGTTGCGCGCCAGCAGCTGCTGGTCGGAGAGGTACTCGCCGTGCAGTTCGACGGGACGCCACTCATCCGCGGGCGTGAGCCGGCCGTCCGCGCCGACGAGATCAGCGAGCGGAACTGGCTGGGCGTCGTAGTTGTTCTCGACGAGGGCGATCTGGGTCGCTCGCGACTCGTTGCGGTCGAACTGCCACTGCGACAGGAAGACGCAGGCGATGGCGAAGGCGATCGCGACCAGCACATAGGCGCCCCAGCGAAGGAGTGTCTGCTTCACTCGGGCAACCCCTCCTTGACCTCGACAGGAAAATCTCTGGCCTTCAGATACTCGCTGAGGAACCCGACGTGCTCATCGCACGCGAGCCAGATCTTGCGTCGATCGACGTCGTGGATGCGAGGGTTGCGCCACACGATGTGATGCGTGGCGGTCTCGCGGCACGCCGCCCGAGCGCACTCGAACTCGGCAGTCATCGTGCATCGCCCTTCGGCGCATCGCTGCCACCCTCGACGTCTGGAGCATCCTGCCCGGATGCGTCCTTCTGCTCGGATGCTTCGTTCTGCTCGCGGATCGTGAACACGCCCGAGATCTCCTCAACACCGGGATCCGCGGCAGTCGGTGTCATCTCGATCTGCATGACGGGCGACTCCACATTGGACGGAGTGCTGTCCTCACCGGCGTTGGCGTAGACGACCGCGACGTACGGCAGGAAGATGGCTGCGGCGGCGAACACCCAGGTCCACCAGCCGATCGGCTGCACCAGCGCCATGGCCAGGAAGCAGACCGTGCGAATCCCCATCGTGAGCGCATAACGGCGCACACGATGCGTCGCCTCTTCCTGCGGGGACTTCGGCAGGGAGGTGACGGAGGGGGCATGTCCGACGTGTTTCACAGTGCATCCAGCCTACGCCGCGCGGACGGCGTCGGATGCCGAAGCTCGGCCCTCAGCTCATGAATGACGGGTCCGACATGAACCCGCCGAACAGGACGATGCCGACCAGCAGGGCGATGAGTCCGAGCGCGCTGAGCACGATGGGGATGTAGCCGAGTATGAGGCCGGTGAGCGCCATGCCCGATCCGGTCATCTGCGGGTTTCGCCGCAGCTGCGAACGCGCGATGTGACCCATGATCACGGCTGCGATCGGCAGAGCCACCGGAAGGAAGAACACGAAGATGAACGGGCTTGCGAAGATGCCGACTATTCCGCAGATCAGCGACGCGACGGCGAGCCCGTTGGTCGGGCGCACGGGTGCATACGGCGTGCCGGCGTAGCCATAGGCCGTGGGCTGGGCGTATCCGGGTTGCACATAGCCGGGTTGGGCATACGTGGGTTGCGGGTAGCCGGGCTGCACATAGCCGGGCTGCACATTGAGAGCCTGGCCATACGGCGCCTGGCCGAGCTGAGCCTGGCCGTATTGGGTTTGGCTGTGCGGAGCCTGGCCATACGGGGACTGGCCGTATGGCGGCTGCACCGCCGGCGGGGCAGGCGGTGGAAGGTACTGCGGGGGAGCGTAGGGAGTCAGGGGCAGGGTCGGGATCGCGTCCTCGTTCCCCTGGTCGCCGTACCGGGGTCCGTACCCCTGGCCATCGTTCTGGTCGCTCACTGCGTTCCCCTCTGCACTCCACCTGAACATTCGCAGTCCGCGACGGGCATGTCAAACAGACGGGCATGTCAAACAGACGGGCCCGTCAAGCACGCGCGCCCGTCAAACACGCGCGCCCGTCAAACACGCGCGCCCCTCGCATGCGCGGCGCGGTCGGACACGCAGCCGTCGGTAGGATGGCCTGCGTCCGTTCACCCCAGTCAGGAGCCCGAACATGAGCGCTGGTCGCGTCGTCCTCGTCACCGGTGGTAACCGCGGCATCGGCCGCGCCATCGCCGAACGCTTCGTCCGCGACGGCTACCGCGTCGCGGTGACCGCACGCAGCGGCGAGGGCCCTGAAGGCACGTTCACGGTCCGCGCCGACGTGACGGATGCCGCCCAGGTCGACGCCGCGTTCACCGAGGTCGAGCAGGAGCTCGGACCGGTCGAGATCGTCGTCGCGAACGCCGGCATCACCAAGGACACCCTGTTGATGCGCATGAGCGAGGAAGACTTCGACAGCGTCGTCTCGACGAACCTCGGCGGCTCGTTCCGCGTCGTCAAGCGAGCGTCGAAGGGAATGCTGCGTGCCCGCTTCGGTCGCGTGATCCTCATCTCCAGCGTCGTGGGCCTGTACGGCTCGGCCGGGCAGGTCAACTACGCAGCGTCCAAGAGCGCACTGGTCGGCTTCGCCCGCTCGCTGACCCGCGAGCTCGGCGGCCGCGGCATCACCGCGAACGTCGTGGCCCCCGGATTCATCGAGACCGACATGACGGCGGAGCTTCCAGAGGAGACGCAGAAGCAGTACAAGGCCAGCATCCCCGCGGGCCGCTTCGCGACGCCCGACGAGGTCGCGGGAGCGGTCGTGTGGCTCGCGGGCGACGACGCCGGGTACATCTCCGGCGCCGTCATCCCCGTCGACGGCGGGCTCGGCATGGGGCACTGATCCCGACCTGCTGAGCGCGACCTGCTGAATGCGGTCTACTGATCCACCGCGACCACGAGCAGTTCGGCGAGCCTCTCGGGCACGGTGAACTGCGGCCAGTGGCCAGACCCGATCTTCACGACCTCGGCGCGGGCGATCGACCTGTATTCCTCGCCGTACGGACCCCAGTCGTCCACCTCGGCGTCGACCTGCGCCTGATCGTACGACCCCATCAACATCGTCACCGGGACGCCGTGTCGGCTCTCCCTGGTGAGTGAGATCGGGTCGGTCGGCACCCGCGCCGGCACGCTGTGCGTCAGCGGCAGCGTGCGAGCGCGCGTCTCGGCATCGATGTCGTAGACGTCCTCGTCGGGGAAGAATTTCCAGCCGGGGAACGGCACGACACCGTCGACCAGGGGGAAATCGCTGATGCCGCGCCCTGGTGCGGGTGGGATGGTGTCGACGAACACGACCCTTCGCACACGCTCAGGGCGGGCATCCGCCGCGCCCCAGACGACGTTTCCACCGCCGGAATGGCCGACCAGCACGACCGGTTCTTCGGCCTCGTCGATCCGCTGCACGACGGTGTCGATCCAGTCCGACATGCCGATGTCGGCGGATTCTGCGGCCGGTGCGCCCACTCCGGGCATCGTCAGGGCGAGCGGCCGGTGTCCTGCAGCGCGCAGCGCATGCAGCACCGGATCCCAAGAGGACGCGTCGAGCCAGAGGCCGGGAACGAGGATGATGTCCATGCCCCGACGATAATCAGGGTGTCCGACATCCGCCAGAGCGTCTGCCCCAGACGTCAGGGCGCCCCTAACAGGAACCTGCATCGCTGCGACTCACGGCAGCAGCGCGATGACCTCGGAGAGATCCTGCGGGCCGATGACGACGGCCGCGGCTGCCCGCACCGCCGGCTTCGCATTGAACGCGATGCCGAGCCCGGCGGCAGCCATCATCTTCAGGTCGTTGGCGCCATCGCCGATCGCGATCGTGGCGCGCGGGGCGATGCCCAGCTCGGCCGCCCAGTCCCGCAGCGATGAGGCCTTCGCGGCAGCATCCACGATCTCACCGTCCACGACACCCGAGAGAACGCCGTCCTCGGCTGCGAGACGGTTCGCGCGCCAGCGATCCACGCCGAGCCCGGGGGCGATCTCGTCGAGGATCTCGTGGAATCCTCCGGACACGACGCCCACGACACCGCCGCGTGCGTGCACGGCCGTCGTGAGCTCGCGCACACCAGGCGTCGGCTCGATGCGTGCGAGGACGCGCGCGAACGCATCCACCGGCACGCCCTTCAACTGCTCGACCCGCGAACGCAGGCTCGTCGAGAAGTCGACCTCGCCGCGCATGGCCGCCTCGGTCGCCGCCTGCACCTCGGCTCGACGACCGGCCTCGTCGGCGATCAACTCGATCACCTCGTTGCGGATGAGCGTGGAATCGGCATCGAGGACGACGAGGAAGCGCGCGGCAGTCACCCGTCGAGCGTACCGGTCAGCGCGCGACGCGCAGTCCCTTGCCGACCACCGTGATCCCCGAGTCGGTCACCGTGAATCCGCGCTCGAGGTCGCGTTCCCGATCGACGCCCACCGTCGCGCCGTCCTCGAGCACGACGTTCTTGTCGAGCACAGCACGGTGCACCCGCGCACCCAGTCCGATCACCACCTGATCGAGCAGCACCGAGTCGGTGATGGTCGAGCCGCCGAGGGCGACACCGCCGACCCCGACGACGCTGCGCTCGAGGTGCGTGCCCGAGAGCACAGAGCCCGCGGCCACGACCGAGTCGATCGCGTTGCCGATCCTGCCCACGGCGTCGCGCACGAACTTGGCTGGCGGCGTGTTCACGCTCTGCGTGCGGATGGGCCAGGCGGTGTTGTAGAGGTTGAAGATCGGCAGCGTCGAGATGAGATCCATGTGCGCGTCGAAGTACGAGTCGATGGTTCCCACGTCGCGCCAGTACGAGCGGTCGCGTGGCGATGAACCAGGCACATCGTTCTGCTTCATGTCGTAGTAGCCCGCCTCGCCGCGCTCGACGAAATACGGGATGATGTCGCCGCCCATGTCGTGTCCGGAGGTGGCTGATTCACCATCCGCCTCCACTGCGGCGATGAGTGCGTCCGTGTCGAAGACGTAGTTGCCCATCGACACCAGCACCTCGTTCGGCGAGTCCGCGAGCCCGGTGGGGTCGGTGGGCTTCTCGAGGAAGTCGCGGATGCGCCCGGACTGCTCATCGGCGTCGATGACGCCGAACTGCGAAGCGAGGGCGAGTGGCTGTCGGATGCCCGCGACCGTCGCCGCGGCACCGGAGGCGATATGCGCGTCGACCATCTGCTGGAAGTCCATCCGATAGACGTGATCGGCGCCGATCACCACGACGATGTCGGGCTTCTCATCGTTGATGAGGTTCAGGCTCTGCAGGATCGCATCCGCCGAACCTGAGAACCAGCGCTTGCCGAGGCGCTGCTGCGCGGGAACAGACGTCACGTACGAATCCAACAGGGACGACATACGCCAGGTCTGCGAGATGTGCCGGTCGAGACTGTGCGACTTGTACTGGGTCAGCACGACCAGCTGCCGCAGGCCTGAGTTGATCAAGTTCGACACGGCGAAATCGATGAGCCGGTACTGTCCGCCGAACGGGACCGCGGGTTTCGCCCGATCCGCCGTCAGGGGCATCAGTCGCTTGCCCTCGCCGCCGGCGAGGATGATCCCGAAAACCTTCTTGGGTGCCGACATGGCTCCACCATAGAGCGCTCAGCGGTCGTTGTACTACCGTGCAGACATGCGCGTCGACATCATCACCAAGGAGTACCCGCCGGAGATCTACGGAGGAGCCGGCGTCCACGTCGCCGAACTCGTCGCGGCGCTGCGACGAAGCATCGACGTGCAGGTGCGGGCGTTCGGGGCGGAACGCGGCGAACCGGGTACGCACGCCTATCGCACACCCGCCGAACTGGTAGCGGCCAACCCCGCCGTGCAGACACTCGGCACCGATCTGGCGATGGTCGGCGACATCGCCGGGGCGGACGTCGTGCACAGCCACACCTGGTACGCGAACTTCGCCGGGCACATCGCCTCTCAGCTGCACGGCATTCCGCATGTGCTGACCGCGCACAGCCTCGAGCCGCTGCGGCCCTGGAAGGCCGAGCAGCTCGGGGGAGGCTACGCCGTCTCGAGCGGGATCGAGAAGCTCGCCTACGAGAACGCCGCCGCGATCGTCGCCGTCAGTGCTGGGATGCGAAGGGACATCCTGCGCAGCTACCCGCAGGTCGATCCGGATCGCGTGCGAGTGATCCACAACGGCATCGACGTCGAGCGGTGGCGGCCGGTCGAGAACCCCGAGTTCCTGCGGAGCATCGGGATGGATCCTGCGCGCCCGTCCGTCGTGTTCGTCGGACGGATCACCCGGCAGAAGGGACTGCCGTATCTGCTGCGCGCCGCACAGCTGCTGCCACCCGACGTGCAGCTGGTGCTGTGCGCCGGCGCGCCGGACACCCCAGAGATCATGGCCGAGGTGCAGCAGGGGGTGCGGCTGCTGCAGCAGAGCCGCGATGGCGTGATCTGGATCGAGCGGATGCTGCCGCGTGACGAGCTGTCAGCCATACTCGCCGCCGCGACCACGTTCGTCTGCCCGTCGATCTACGAGCCGCTCGGCATCGTGAACCTCGAGGCGATGGCCTGCGGCGCCGCTGTCGTCGGAACGGCGACCGGTGGGATCCCCGAGGTCGTCGATGACGGCGTCACCGGGCGGCTCGTCCCGATCGAACAGGTGCAGGACGGCACCGGCACTCCCGTCGATCCCGACGCCTACGTCGCCGACCTCGCGAACGCCCTGACCGAGGTCACCGGAGATCCGGCGCGGGCAGCCGAGTACGGCGCGGCCGGACGTGAGCGTGCCCGCACGCAGTTCAGCTGGTCGGCGATCGCCGACACCACGCGCGCGCTGTACGAGGAGCTGCCCGCCTGAGCCGATAGGCTGGACGACATGTCGAGCGCTCTGGAATTCACCGATGTCGTCGTGCGCCGTGAAGGGCGGAACATCGTCGATCACGTGACCTGGGAGGTCTCGGACGATCAGCGTTGGGTCGTGCTCGGACCGAACGGCGCAGGCAAGACCACGCTGCTGCAGCTGGCGGACACCCTCATGCACCCGACCTCGGGAAGCGTGACGATCCTCGAGGAGACGCTCGGGCGCACCGACGTGTTCGAACTTCGTCCGCGGATCGGTTTCGCCTCATCGGCGATGGCCCGTCGGATCCCGCGCGACGAGACGGTGCTGAACACGGTGATGACGGCCGCCTACTCGGTGATGGGCCGTTGGAACGAGGCCTACGAGGGCATCGACGAGCGCCGCGCACGCCGCGTGCTGGCCGACTGGCGCCTCGAGCACCTTGCCGAGCGGCTGTTCGGCACGCTCAGCGACGGTGAGCAGAAGCGGGTGCAGATCGCCCGCGCCGTGATGACCGATCCCGAGCTGCTTCTGCTCGACGAGCCGACAGCCAGCCTCGACCTCGGCTCGCGCGAAGAGCTGCTGCACCTGCTCAGTGGCTACGCGGCATCGCCGATGACCCCGGCGATGATCATGGTCACCCACCACGTGGAGGAGATCCCGGTCGGCTTCACGCACGTGATGCTGATGCGCGACGGCGGCGTCGTCGCGCAGGGGCCGATCGCCGAGACGCTGACGGCGGATGCCCTGACCGAGGCGTTCGGAATGCCGATCGCGCTGACCTCGGACGGCGGCCGCTATGCCGCGCGCGCGGCCTGATCACGAGCCTCGGCGAAGGACTGCTAGAATAGACCCTCGGTGCGCTCGCACTACAGACTTCCCTGCCCCTGGCACAATCCAGGGCACCACGTAAGGAATCCCATGAAGACTGACATCCACCCCGAGTACCAGGCCGTCGTGTTCCGCGACCTCGGCTCCGGCGAGACCTTCCTCACCCGTTCGACCGTCGGCAGTGACAAGACGATCGAGCTGGACGGCGTGGAGTACCCCGTCATCGACGTCGAGATCTCCTCGGCCTCGCACCCGTTCTACACGGGCAAGCAGCGCATCATGGACTCGGCCGGTCGCGTCGAGAAGTTCAACCAGCGCTTCAAGGGCTTCGGCGGCTCTTCCAAGTAAGTCGCCCACCGAGAAGACCCCGCTTCGGCGGGGTCTTCTTCATTTCCGCACGCGGTCCGAAGCTGATTCCTGTCGGGTCTGATGCCGACTCAGAGGTCGATGCGGATGCGATCCGCGTCGATGGTCCATGGCGGATCGCCTGGCGCCGGCGCAGGAGCCGTGCGCTTGGTCTGACGATCCCGTTCCACGGCGGCCTCGTGCGCGGTGGGGGAGAAGACAGCATCCAGGCCGCTTGAGAAGCCGCCGGCAAGGCCGCCACCGCCTGCGACGTACTTCTGCTCCAGCGGTTTGTCGGCGTAGAGCGTGATCAGCCCCATCACGCCGAGCACCACCGGCACCGCGATCAGCAGGGCGATCGTGCCCCAGCCGAGCACAGCGTCCAGGATGTCGGCGTCCATGAACCCAGGTTACGCCTGCGGATGCCCGTGCGCCCCGCCAGCCGAGCAGACAGTCAGCTGCTGCGCACCGGCCAGCTGCCGTCCAGCGCTTCGTCTGGCTCGAGGCGGCCGACCTTGATGAAGTACTCGGTGAGACTCGCCGCCTGGTCGCGCGCCCAGCCGATCTGCTGCGTGTGCAGTTCGAAGGCGCTCTCCGGCAGCGGGAACTCCTTCGCCAGGGCCAGGGCGACACGCCCCGCGGCGATGGCATCGGCGGCGGCCTCGTGGGCAGCATCCAACGGCACTGCGTAGTGCTCGGCGACGACCGACAGCGTCCGCTTGCCGCGGCGGTAGCGGTCGTGCGCCTTGTCGATCACCAGGGGGTCGATGACCGGCTGGGGTGCCGCCAGCTCGGGCAGTCCGTGCCGGCGCGCCTCATGCGCGAGCAGCGAGAAGTCGTACGAGGCGTTGTATGCCACGATCGGCATACTCTGCGAGAACAGCATGGCCAGCGCCTCGGAGACCTCCGCGACGACCTCACGGGCCGGACGCCCGTGTGCTCTGGCGTGCTCGGTGGACACCCCGTGCACGGCGGCTGCGCCGTCGGGGATCGGGATGCCGGGATCCGCCAGCCAGTCGCGCGCAGCGATCTCGCGTCCGTGCCGATCGAGAACGCCGACGTGTGCAGTGACGATGCGATCCTGCGTGACATCGACGCCCGTCGTCTCGAGGTCGAACACGCCCACGCGGGTGAGCCAGGTCGGGAGTGGCGTCGCGGTGGTCATGTCTTCACGGTAGGTGAGGGCACCGACGTTGCCTCGATTCCACGCCGAGGTCCTTGGATCCCTACACTGTGCTGGTGACGTGGACCGTTTGGCTCTCGCTGCTGGCAGCGTGTGTGGTGATCAGCTTCACTCCGGGAGCCGGGGCGATCAATACGATGAGCAATGCCCTCAATCAAGGCTGGCGCAGGTCGTTCTGGGGTGTGCTCGGGCAGCAGGCGGCGCTGATCGTGCACGTCGTGATCGTCGCCGCAGGTGTCGGACTGCTGGTCTCGCAGTCACCGATCCTGTTCGAGATCATCCGGTACGCCGGCGTCGCATACCTGGTCTATCTCGGCATCCAACTCATCATCGCGCGGCCGCAGGCCGTGGCCGACGCCGACGCACCGCTTCCCAGGGAGCACGCCTGGTCGATCTTCCGCCGCGGATTCTGGGTGAACCTGCTCAACCCGAAGGCGATCGTGTTCTTCCTCGCCTTCGTGCCGCAGTTCATCCGACTCGACAGCGACCCGCTGCCGCAGTACGTCATCCTGATCACGACCGTGATGGTCGTCGATGTGATCGTGATGTGGTTCTTCTTCGCGGCCGCAGCAAAGCCCTTCCGCCGCTACACGCGCAGTGTGCGCGGGCAGCGCGTGATGAACACCGTCTTCGGACTGCTGTTCGTCGCCGTGGCTGGGCTGCTGCTGTTCGTGCACTGACCGCGGGTGCGCGCGGAGCCGCCCTGCCGCTGAGGGCGTAGCGTGGAGCACATGGAAACCTTCGTGCTCGCCGGTGGATGCTTCTGGTGCCTCGACGCCGCCTATCGTCCGCTTCGCGGTGTTCAGTCCGTCGTCTCGGGGTACATCGGCGGCACCACGTCCGCGCCCACCTATGAGCAGGTGTGCACCGGCACCACCGGGCACGCCGAGGCCGTCAAGGTCACGTTCGACCCCGAGGTCATCCCGGCGGATGTGATCCTCGACGCGTTCTTCACGATGCATGACCCCCGCCAGCTGAACCGCCAGGGCAATGACATCGGCACGCAGTATCGCAGCGCCATGTTCCCGGCTGATGAGGCACAGCGCGAGCTGTTCGAGACGGCGCGAACGCGCGCGGGCTCGCTGTGGGACGGCGAGCCGGTGACCACCATCGAGCCGCTGGGCGAGTTCTTCGACGCGGAGGACTATCACCAGGACTTCTTCGCCAAGAACCCCACGCAGGGGTACTGCCTCGCCGTGGCCGTGCCGAAGGTGAACAAGGTGCGCGCGCACTTCTCGGAATACCTGCGCTGATCTGCATGCCTGCGCTGAGCATTCGCTCTGCACCGGTCCCTGATTGAGGCGAGTTCTCCACCGTCCCCGGGAATCGTGCCGTGGATGTCGGATGCCACGATGCACGCTTTGTTCAGCCGGGCTTCGTCCCGGATGACAGAGGAGCAGAAATGGCGATGAAGAATGCCATCGTGACCATCACCGGGAACATCGGCAACGATCCGACCTACAACACCACCAGGACCGGCGATGCCGTCGTGAACTTCCGCGTCGGGTCGTCCAGCGGCCACTGGAACCGCAGCACCGGCGCATGGGTCGATGACGGGACGAGCTGGTTCGCCGTCTCGGCCTTCCGCAATCTCGCCGAGCACGCGAAGGGATCACTGCATCGCGGCGACCCGGTGATCCTCACCGGAGCGCTCAAGGTGAAGGAGTGGGAGAACGACGGTCGCAAGGGCACCAGCGCCGACATCGTGGCAGACGCGATCGGACACGACCTCAGCCAGGGCACCAGCGCATTCGTCCGACGCCCCAAGCCGACGACGACCGTCGAACGCGCACCAGCCGTGGTCGGCGAGCGCGATGACGCGCCGGGGTACGAAACGCAGCCGACAGCTCAGACCGACGAGTGGGAGGCCCACGGCATGAACGTGTCGGATGCCGTGCGCGGGGAGTCCGGTGAGCAGGACTCCGCCGAACAGGAGCCTGCCTTCGCGTAGGCGGGCGACGGCGCGACGGCGCGGCGGTGAGAACCGGGTGGCGGATGACCCGAGCGAATCCGCTTAGACTTCTGAGCGTGCTCCGAGGGTCATCCGCTTCCGCCGTTCGCGCGCAGCGCGGGGCCCTGTTCCTGGTCGGCGCAGCGATCATCTGCGGTGTCCTGACAGGGTGCACTGCGGCGGACGATCCCGCCGACCCGGCACCGCGCCCCGCGAGTCCCACCGCGTCCGCCTCCAGCCCGCCTGACGCGCAGGAGCCGCAGCTGGTCCCCGACGGAACCGCGGCAGACAATCTGCCGCTGTTCGCGCAGATCACCGCGCAGGTGTGGGGGAGCGAGCAGCGCGGCTCAGGCCGCGCATACGTCGATGCCCTCACAGCGGCCGGGTTCGACCGCGATCGGATGCAGGTGACCGAAGACCTCAGCACGGTCGGCAACCCGGCGGAGAGCCTGCAGTTCTCGGTCGCGTGGGGCGACGCCGAGTGTCTCATCGGCCAAGTGGGGCCCTCCACCGGCGACCCTGTGACCAGCGTCATGCCGCAGCTCGCCGAGGGGCGCTGCCTGGTCGGCAGCACGCGACCGATCGACTGGTGAATCAGGGCCCGTCCGGGCGTGCGGCCACGTGGAAGCCGGGTAGGCTGGAGAGTCGGTTCCCCCGGGGACCTGTTCCGCGTGCCTGCTGACAGAAGGAGAGCTGCTTCGTGGCCGAGTACATCTATTCCATGGTGCGAGCCCGCAAGGCGGTGGGCGACAAGCTCATCCTGGATGACGTCACCATGGCGTTCCTGCCCGGAGCGAAGATCGGCATGGTTGGCCCCAACGGTGCCGGCAAGTCGACGATCCTCAAGATCATGGCCGGTCTCGACACGCCGTCCAATGGCGAGGCGAAGCTGAGCCCCGGCTTCACGGTCGGCATCCTGATGCAGGAGCCTGAGCTCGACGAGACGAAGACGGTCCTGGAGAACATCCAGGACGGCGTGGCGATCAAGGCCAAGGTCGACCGGTTCAACGAGATTTCGGCGGAGATGGCCGACCCCGACGCGGACTTCGACACCCTGCTCGCCGAGATGGGCGTGCTGCAGGAGGAGATCGACGCCGCAGATGGCTGGGACCTCGACTCGCAGCTCGAGCAGGCGATGGATGCCCTGCGCACCCCGCCGGCGGATGCCGAGGTCGCTCCGCTCTCGGGTGGTGAGAAGCGCCGCGTCGCGCTGGCGAAGCTGCTGCTGCAGAAGCCCGACCTGCTGCTCCTGGATGAGCCCACCAACCACCTCGACGCCGAGAGCGTGCTCTGGCTCGAGCAGCACCTGAAGGACTACAAGGGCGCTGTCATCGCCGTCACACACGACCGGTACTTCCTCGACAACGTCGCGGAGTGGATCGCCGAGGTCGACCGCGGTCGCCTGATCGGCTACGAGGGCAACTATTCGACCTACCTCGAGAAGAAGGCCGAGCGACTCGACGTCCAGGGCAAGAAGGACGCCAAGCTCGCCAAACGCCTCAAGGACGAACTCGAGTGGGTCCGCTCCAGCGCGAAGGGCCGACAGACCAAGTCGAAGGCCCGACTGGCCCGCTACGAGGAGATGGCCGCCGAGGCCGAGCGCACCCGCAAGTTGGACTTCGAAGAGATCCAGATCCCCGCAGGCCCCCGCCTCGGCAGCGTCGTCATCGAGGCGAAGAAGCTGCAGAAGGGCTTCGGCGATCGGATGCTGATCGACGGCTTGAGCTTCAGCCTGCCACCCAACGGCATCGTCGGCGTCATCGGCCCGAACGGCGTCGGAAAGACCACGCTGTTCAAGACGATCGTCGGGCTCGAGCCCCTCGACGGCGGCGATCTCAAGATCGGCGAGACGGTCAAGATCAGCTACGTCGACCAGTCCCGCGCGAACATCGACCCGAACAAGACGCTGTGGGAGGTCGTCTCCGACGGGCTCGACTTCATCACCGTCGGCAAGATCGAGATCCCCTCGCGCGCCTACGTGTCGAAGTTCGGCTTCAAGGGGCCGGACCAGCAGAAGAAGGCCGGCATCCTCTCCGGTGGTGAGCGCAACCGCCTCAACCTGGCGCTGACGCTCAAGGAGGGCGGCAACCTGCTGCTCCTCGACGAGCCGACCAACGACCTCGACGTCGAGACCCTCAGCTCGCTCGAGAACGCGCTGCTGGAGTTCCCTGGCTGCGCCGTGGTCATCACGCACGACCGGTGGTTCCTCGACCGCATCGCAACCCACATCCTGGCCTACGAGGGCACGGACGAGAACCCGTCGCAGTGGCACTGGTTCGAGGGCAACTTCGAGGCGTACGAGGCGAACAAGATCGAGCGCATGGGCCCTGAGGCTGCTCGCCCGCACCGCACCGCGCACCGCAAGCTGACGCGCGACTGAGGCAGTCTGCCAGCATGACAGCGGGTCAGAGGCTGCACATCCCCATCCATCTGCGATGGGGTGACCTCGACGCGTTCAACCACGTCAACAACACCTCGATGCTGAAGCTTCTCGAAGAGGCGCGCGTGCGCGCCTTCTGGAAGCCGAACCCGGACGAGCAGGCGCCGGCGACGGCAGTCCTGCCGTCCGGGATCGAGCACGGCATGCTGACGCTGATCGCCCGTCAGGAGATCGAGTACGTCGCCCCGGTGC
Source organism: Microbacterium sp. H1-D42 (assembly GCF_022637555.1). Taxonomy (NCBI): domain Bacteria; kingdom Bacillati; phylum Actinomycetota; class Actinomycetes; order Micrococcales; family Microbacteriaceae; genus Microbacterium; species Microbacterium sp. H1-D42. The sequence goes on from NZ_CP093342.1 coordinate 1,636,910, forward strand.
CCTACCAGCGGGGGCCGCTTGATGTCGAGATGTGGTTCGGCAAGATCGGCGGCTCGAGTGTCGACGTCTGCTACGAGGTCTACAACGAGCGCGATGGCGCGGGCCGAGTGCTGTACGCGCGCTCGACCGCGGTGATCGTGCTGGTGGATGCCGTCACCGGCCGACCGATGAGGATCGCACCAGAGATGCGTGCGGTCTGGGAGCCGTTCCTCGGCGAGCCGATCCGCTACCAGCACCGCTGACAGCGGGTGCGGAGGTCAGTCCTGCGGCACCCGCACCATGACCTCCTGCGCCACGCTGGCCAGCAGCTCGGAGTCACGGCTGTAGATGCGGCCGTTGGCCAGGCCGCGGCCACCACGGGCGTTCGGGGATTCCTGCACGTACAGCATCCACTCGTCGGCGCGGCCGAAGCGGTGCCACCACATGGCGTGATCGAGACTGGCGACCTTCAGACCAGGAGTGCCCCACGCGACGCCGTGACGCCGCAGGATGGACTCCTGGATGGAGGTGTCGCTGAGGTACGCGAGCGCCGCGCGATGCAGCCTCGGGTCGTCCGGCAGCGGGGCGCGCAGCCGCATCCAGACGGCCTGGTGCGCGACCTGCTCGCCGGAGACCTCGAAGAACAGCGGTCCGTCGACATGTCGGATGTCGGCGGGACGATCGGCGAACAGCCGCGCGGTCTCCGGATCGACTGCCTCGAGGATCACGTCATCGGGGACGACGTCCTCCGGCGCCGGAATGCCCTCAGGCAGCGGCTGAGCGTGCTCGACGCCTGGAGCCTCGTCCTGGAACGACGCGATCATCGAGAAGATCGGCACGCCGTTCTGGAACGCCTGGACGCGGCGGGTAGAGAACGATCGCCCGTCGTGGATGCGGTCGACCGAGAACGTGATGCCCTGGTCGGCGTCCCCAGGGCGCAGGAAGTAGCCGTGCATCGAGTGCGCCACCCGCTCCTCCGGCAGGGTGCGCTCAGCGGCGATCAGGCACTGCGCGAGCACCTGGCCGCCGTACACCCGGCCGGTCACCATCGGATGGGAGACGCCGGTGAAGATGTCCTCGGTGGTGCGCGCCTCGGACGAAGAGAGGTCGAGTACCGTCAGCAGGGTCTGCACGGATCGGCGGGCGCGCTCGTCGTCGGTCATCCGACTAGTTTAGAAGGAGTGACCAGACCTCTCGTTCTTGCCGACGCCCAGACCGCCCGCGACGTCCTGACCTTCGCGGGTCGCGCGGGAACCGCATCGTCCGAGGGCGTGCGCCTGCAGGGGGCGGGAGGGATGCTGGTGCTCACCGCAGCGGCGCTCGCACCGCAGGGCCTGTTCGACCACACACCGACCGTGCTCGCGATGCGGATCGTGCACGCCGATCCAGAACTGCGCTGCGACATCGTGGTGGACGAGCTCACCGCCGGGGCAGCGCCGACAGAGCTCACGCTGCCCGACACCGGCCGTGCGCCGGCCTGGGCCGGGGTCTCGCCACCCCGCGACGGCTGGGAGCTGGTCGCGGAGCTGCCGGCGCAGATCATCGCAGAGCGTGCCCAGTGGGGCATCTCTGCGGTCGCGCACGGCAGCCCTGATGGGGCGGGAGAAGAGGCTGTCCGGGCGCTGCGCGCGCAGATCTGGGGCGAGCCCGACGAGGCATTGCTCGGCCTGCCGCGCGGTGTCGCGTTCGCAGCGCACGCGTTCGGGTTCATATCGGGCTCAGAGCAGGTGCGCATCACCCAGTCGGGCCGCTGGACGCGGCTCGCCTTCGCCCGTGGACACGTGCTCAGCCGAGGACCGGCCGTGACGGGGCTCACGGCGGTGCGGACCACGGGCGGCCAGTAGCCGTGGATCAGCCGTGAGCCGCCGCGCGCCCTGCCTGACGGCCGGAGAACAGGCATCCGCCGAGGAAGGTTCCCTCCAGTGCACGGTAGCCGTGCACGCCGCCACCGCCGAAGCCGCTGGCCTCACCGGCCGCGTACAGCCCGGGGATCGGCTCCCCTGACGCCGAGAGCGCACGCCCCTCCAGATCAGTCTGGATGCCCCCGAGCGACTTGCGCGTCAGCACGTGCAGCTTCACCGCGACCATCGGGCCCGCCGCAGGGTCCTGCAGCCGGTGCGGCGCAGCGGTGCGGATCAGCTTGTCGCCGCGATACCCGCGCATCGAGCGCAGCATGGCGATCTGAGCGTCCTTGGTGAAGTCGTTGTCCATCTCGCGGTCGCGCGCGACGACCTCCTGTCGCACGCGGTCGATGTCGAGCAGCTCGCCGCCCGGCATCGCCTGCATCTGCGTGAGCAGGGTCTCCAGATCGTTCTCCACGACGAAGTCCGCCCCCTCGTCGAGGAACGCCTGCACCGGCCCGGTCGGACCCTTCGCGAGACGCGACTTCACCAGCAGCCCCACGTCCTTGCCAGTCAGGTCGGGGTTCTGCTCGCTGCCGGAGAGCGCGAACTCCTTCTCGACGATCTTCAGCGACGTGATGAACCACGAGTGGTCGTGCCCAGTGGTCCGCAGGTGCGCCAGCGTGCCCAGCGTGTCGAAACCCGGGTAGAGCGGCACGGGCAGCCGCGTGCCGGTGGCATCCAGCCACAGGGACGACGGTCCCGGCAGGATCCGGATGCCGTGGTCGGGCCAGACCGGGTCCCAGTTGCCGATGCCCTCGACATAGTGCCACATCCGGTCGCCGTTGATGAGGTTCGCACCGGCTGCCTCGGAGACGCCGTGCATCGAGCCGTCGACGTATGCGGGAACACCGGTGAGCATGTGCGCCGGGGGAGTGCCGAGGCGCTCCGGCCACGCGGCGCGGACCAGGCCGTGGTTGCCGCCGATGCCGCCGGAAGCGACGATCGTGGCATCCGCTCGGATCGCGAACTCGCCCACCTCCGCACGGGAGGATGAGACGCCACGCGGGGTATCGCTGTCGGCAAGCACCGCACCGCGCGCGCCGACCACGGCGCCGTTCTCGAGCAGCAGCTCGGAGACCTTGTGCCGCGCCAGGATCGTGACGCGTCCGTCTGCCTCGCCGGCTTCCACGGCGGCCGCGAACGGGGCGACGATGCCCGGGCCGGTGCCCCACGTGATGTGAAAGCGCGGCACCGAGTTGCCTGGCCCGATGGCGCCGCTGCCGCCGCGCTCGGCCCAGCCGACGACGGGGAAGAACCCGACCCCGCGCTCACGCAGCCAGCTGCGCTTCTCACCGGCGGCGAACTGCAGATACGCCTCGGCCCACCGTCGTGGCCACTCGTCCTCATCGCGGTCGAATCCCGCATTGCCGAACCAATCCTGCGTGGCCAGCTCCAGCGAGTCGCGGATGCCCATGCGGCGCTGTTCGGGGGAGTCGATCAGGAACAGCCCGCCGAACGACCACCACGCCTGACCGCCGAGGTTGGTCCGCGGCTCCTGATCGATGATCGTCACCTGTCGGCCTGCTGCCAGGGCCTCGGTGGCGGCGACGAGACCTGCCAGCCCCCATCCGATCACAAGAACATCCGTGGCGGGGGAACTGGGGGTGGTCATCATTCGGTCTCCGTCGACTCCGTGGGTATGTGATGCTCGAGCGTGGTGCGGCCGTTCGGGACACGGCCGATGCCCGAAGGCTCGAACGTGTTCACCATGGCATAAGCAGCGCGTTCCAGGTAGTCCCAGAGCGTGGCTTCGTGCAGAGGCGACAACTTCACCTCGTCCAGGGCCGTCCTCATGTGTGCAAGCCACCGATCACGGGCATCCGGATCGACATGGAAGGCGACGTGCCGCATGCGCAGCCGCGGGTGCCCGCGCTGCTCACCGTAGGTGGTCGGACCGCCCCAGTACTGCACCAGGAACATCGTGAGCCGCTCGGCGGCCGGGCCCAGATCCTCTTCCGGATACATGGGCTTCAGCACCGGGTCGAGTGCGACCTCGCGGTAGAACACGTCGACGATGCGCTGGAACGTGTCGTAGCCGCCGACCTCGTCGTAGAACGTCACTTCTGCTCGCCTTCCTCATCGCCGGTCTTCTTGCGTCGCCAGATGCCGCGGTCGGGAACCGCCGGCACTCCGGTGACGGCATTGGGGCGCGTGATCGGCGGGTTGGCGCCGCGCACCCGTCGAGCGCCGTCCATGCCTGTGACGGTCACAGCGTGCATGCTCGGCACCAGGATGTCGTTCTCGAGCAGAGCGGCGCGCAGACGGCGGCGCAGCTCCTGCGAGACGTCGTCCCTCGCATTGGCGCGGGTCTTCATCACGACGCGCACGAGCAGGGCGTCCCCGTCGATCGACTCCAGACCCCAGACCTCGGGCATCTGGATGACGCGAGTGCGCCATTTCGGATCCTTGGCCAGGCTCTGGGCGGTGGTGAGCATGGTCTTCTCGACCAGGTCGAGGTCGGCATCGGGCGCGACGCCGAGGTCGATGATGGCTCGGGCCCATCCCTGCGACATGTTGCCGATGCGAGTGACCTCGCCGTTGCGCACGTACCAGAGGGTGCCGTTCACGTCGCGCACCTGTGTGATGCGCACGCTGACGTACTCCACGACGCCGGATGCCAGGCCGAGGTCGACGACGTCGCCGATGCCGATCTGGTCCTCGGCGACGATGAACATGCCGTTGAGGACGTCCTTGACGATGTTCTGCGCGCCGAAGCCGAGACCAGCGCCGACTGCGGCGGTGATGAGCGTGAGCGAACCGAGGATCTTGTCGTCGATGGTCGTGATGATCAGGATCAGGGCGACGATGACCAGCGTCACGTTGACGATGTTCTGCAGGATCGTGCCGAGGGTGCGCGTGCGCTGCACGAGGCGCATGTCGGCCAGCGGCGAGCGCTCCAGCGCGACGGTGTCGGCGACGTCGGCCTTGCTCTTGGCATTGTCGACGATGCGGTGGACGACGCGGCGGATGACGAGGCGCAGCAGGAACGAGAGCACGACGCACACCGCGATGATGATCGCGATGTTCAGCAGCTTGCCCCCGATCGCGGTCAGGACCGCGAGGAACTTCTCCCAGATCGTGGGGTCGTCGGTGGCCGCAGCGGCGGCGTGGAAGAGGGAAGTCATCCCCTCGATTCTACTGATGAGGTCTCTCCGCACGCTGGGTGCGGAGAGACCTCATCAGGGTTGCGCTGCGGATCAGTCGTCGGCGTCGCGGGACTGCGCTGCGAGCGCGCGCTCGACGTCGGCGAGGTTCTCGTGCACCAGGCGGCGCAGCGCGGGTGCTGCATCCTGGTGTTGCGAGAGCCAGCTGCGGGTGGCATCGCGCAGCTCGACGTTGGCCAGCGAGCGCGGGTACAGGCCCACGATCAGGTAGTCGGCGATCTGGTAGGTGCGCCCTTCCCAGATCGGCAGCAGCATGTCGAAGTACGGCTGGATGAACTCACCGAGCACGTCGACGCCAGACGGATGCACGAAGCCGGCCGCCGTGGAGCGGACGATCGTGTTCGGCTGATCGCTGTGGTCGATCAGCGAGGCCCACGCGGCTGCCTTCGCGGCGGCAGTCGGCAGGGCGGCGCGTGCCTGTGCGGCGAGCTCGGCGTCCTTCGAGGTGTTGGCCGCAGCGAGCGCTGCGTCGATGGTCAGCGCGTCCGTCGCGCCGGCGGCCGCGAGGCCGATCAGCAGCTGCCAGGACAGGTCGGCGTCGATCTCGAGACCAGAGAGCACGTCCTCGCCGGACCGCAGGCGGCCGATGATGCCGGCGTGCTCGCTGGTCGTGATCGAGTTCGCGAACGCCATCACCAACTGCAGCTGGCTGTCGCTGCCAGAATCGGCCTGCTGGGCGAGCGCCCACAGTCCGTCGGCGATCTTCTCGCGTGCGGCGTCGCGAGTGCTCGGGGTGACGTAGACGTTCGCCGCGAGCTGCAGCTGCCCGAGGGTGGTGCGCACGGTGGTCGACTCGGTCTCATGGCCGATGTTGCCGAGCACCAGATCGATGTAGTCGCTCGCAGCGGTCTCGGCGTCGCGGGTCTGGTCCCAGGCCGCTCCCCATACCAGCGAGCGTGCCAGCGGGTCACTGATGTCGGAGAGATGCTCGATCGCCGTCGCCAGGGACTGCTCGTCGAGACGGATCTTCGCGTACGCCAGGTCGTTGTCGTTCAGCAGCACCATGGCGGGCCGCTGACGGCCCTGCAGCTCGGGGATCTCGGTGCGGTCGCCGTCGATGTCGACCTCGACGTAGTGCGTGCGCACGAGTGCGTCGCCCTCGAGGTCGTAGAAGCCGATGCCAAGGCGGTGCGGACGGATCGTCGGGTAGTCCGCGGGGGCGGTCTGCGTCACCGCGAACCTGGTGATCGTGCCTGCGGCGTCTTCGGCGATCACGGGGCTGAGTGTGTTCACACCGGCCGTCTCGAGCCACTTCTTCGCCCAGGTGTGCAGGTCGCGGCCGCTGGTGGCCTCGAGCTCGACGAGCAGGTCGCTCAGCTCGGTGTTGCCCCAGGAGTGCTTCTGGAAGTACTGCGACACTCCGGCGAAGAACTCGTCGATGCCCACCCAAGCGGTGAGCTGCTTGAGCACAGAGCCGCCCTTGGCGTAGGTGATGCCGTCGAAGTTGACCAGCACGTCCTGCAGGTCGTTGATCTCGGCGACGATCGGGTGCGTCGAGGGGAGCTGATCCTGGCGGTACGCCCAGGTCTTCTCCATCGCGTTGAACGTGGTCCAGGCGTGGGTCCACTCGGTGGCCTCAGCGGTGGCGATCGTGGATGCCCACTCGGCGAACGACTCGTTCAGCCACAGGTCGTTCCACCACTTCATGGTGACGAGATCGCCGAACCACATGTGCGCCAGCTCGTGCAGGATCGTCACGACGCGACGCTCCTTCACAGCATCCGTCACCTTGCTGCGGAACACATACGTCTCGGTGAAGGTCACCGCTCCGGCGTTCTCCATGGCGCCTGCGTTGAACTCCGGCACGAACAGCTGGTCGTACTTCTCGAACGGGTAGGCCACGCCGAACTTCGACTCGAAGTACTCGAAGCCCTGGCGGGTCTTGTCGAAGATGTAGTCGGCGTCGAGGTGCTGCCAGAGGCTCTTGCGACCGTACACACCGAGGGGGATGACCTTGCCGGACGAGCTGGTGAGCTCAGAGAACGTGGCCTCGTACGGACCCGCGACGAGCGCGGTGATGTACGACGAGATCCGCGGGGTGGGCTCGAAGCCCCAGGTCGCCACCTGCTGGCTCCCGGAGTCCGTCGAGGGGTCGTGCACGATCGGCTCGGGAGTGGGCGAGTTCGACACGACCTTCCACGCCGCGGGCGCGGTGACGGTGAACTGGAACGTCGCCTTCAGATCTGGCTGCTCGAACACCGCGAACACGCGACGCGAGTCAGGAACCTCGAACTGCGAGTAGAGGTAGACCTCGTCATCGACGGGGTCGACGAAGCGGTGCAGACCCTCGCCGGTGTTGGTGTACAGGCAGTCCGCGTCGACGATCAGCACGTTCTCGGCCTGCAGACCGCCGAGTGTGATGCGGGAGTCCGCGAATACTTCGCTCGGGTCGATCTGTTCACCGTTGAGGGTGATCTCGCGGACCTCCTTCGCGATCAGATCGATGAAGGTGAAGCTTCCGGGCGTCGCGGTGAAGCGCACGACGCTGCGTGACCCGAACACCTCCGCGCCCTTGGTGAGGTCGAGTGAGACCTCATAGGACTGCGTGTCGATGACGGCACGGCGCTCCTGCGCTTCGGTACGAGTGAGGTTTTCTCCAGGCACAGCTGATTTCTCCCATTGGTGGAGGGGATGTCGGCGTGCGTCGACGCGGCTGGCGCCGACGGCAACCATGACAGCCTACGCCAGGCGCGCATGAGCGCGAACGACGCGGCGCCATTTCAGATGTCTTGCGCCGGTTCATAGGAGCAGGTGGGAGCATGGCGGCCGTGACTCCCACAGAATCGGATGCCGTCCCTCATGCGTCCCCGGCTGCGGCCGCAGGCGCCAAGCACATCGAACAACCCGTCGCCTACGACGCGATCCTGCTGGCCGGATTCGGCGGCCCGGAGGGACAGGATGATGTCATCCCGTTCCTGCGCAACGTGACGCGCGGACGAGGCATCCCCGACGACCGGCTCGAAGCGGTCGCACACCACTACCGGGCCTTCGGCGGCATCAGCCCGATCAACGCGCAGAACCGAGCACTGAAGGCAGCGCTCGAGGCCGAGTTCGCCGCGCGCTCGATCGACCTGCCCGTCTACTGGGGCAACCGCAACTGGGCGCCGTACCTCGAAGAGGCCGTCGCCGAGGCGGCAGGCAATGACCACACCAGGTTGCTGGCCTTCGCGACGAGCGCCTACAGCTCGTTCTCGAGCTGTAGGCAGTATCGCGAGGACTTCTCCCGGATCCTGGACGGCACCGAGTACGACGGTGTCGTCACGATCGACAAGATCCGGCCGTTCTTCGACCACCCCGGTTTCGTGCAGGCATTCGTCGAGGGCGTCGACGACGCCGTGCGCGAGCGGCTCGATGCGGACGTGTCGGCGGATGCCATCACCGTGCTGTTCTCCACCCACAGCATCCCGATCGACGACGCGAAGCGCTCAGGACCGCGCGATGTCGACTGGGGTGACGGCGGGGCGTACGCCGCGCAGCACGAGGCCGTCGCCGCATGGGTGATGGATCAGGTCGCGCGGTTGACGCCGAGCGCGGCGGATGTGCCGTGGGAGCTCGTCTACCAGTCCCGTTCAGGGCCGCCGTCGCAGCCCTGGCTCGAACCGGATGTCTGCGATGTGATCAGCGAGCTGCCGGCACGTGGTCGGCAGGCAGTCATCGTGGTCCCGCTCGGATTCATGAGTGACCACATGGAGGTGCTCTGGGACCTGGACACCGAGGCGAAGGAAGCCGCCGACGAGGCCGGGCTGCTGTTCGCCCGCACGCCGACACCTGGCGTGTCGGCGGCGTTCGTCGCCGGCATCGTGGACCTCGTCCAGGAGCGCTTGGAGGGGCGCCCGGCATCCGACCGCGCACACGTCACCGCGCTGGGGCCGGCTTTCGACGTCTGCCGTCCTGGTTGCTGCGAGAACGTGCGCGCAGGGTTCAAGCCGGCCGCCGCCGGACTCGCTCCCTGACCCGTCGTCCGGCGCGTCTGCGCGAATAGGATGGGTGCCATGCGCATCCACATCGCCACCGACCATGCAGGCCTCGACTTCTCCACGCGCCTGCAGGAGCATCTGCGCGGAGCAGGGCATGAAGTGATCGACCACGGTCCCGTCGAGTACGACGCGCTGGACGACTACCCCGCCTTCTGCATCCGCGCCGCTCAGGGAGTGATCGCGGATCAGACGGCGGGCGTCGAGGCACTCGGCGTCGTGTTCGGCGGCTCTGGCAACGGCGAGCAGATCGCGGCCAACAAGGTCGACGGCATCCGCGCGGCGCTGGTGTGGAACCTGTCCACGGCAGAACTCGCTCGCGAGCACAATGACGCCAACGTGATCTCGATCGGCGCACGCCAGCACTCGTTCGAAGAGGTCACGAGCTTCATCGACCAATTCATCGCGACGCCTTTCAGCGATGAGGAGCGACACGTGCGGCGGATCCGACAGATCGCCGACTTCGAGAAGGACGGGTCGCTGCTTCCCGACCCGCGTCTGGGAGAGGCCGGCTCCGCCGACGGGCGGGCCTGACATGCCCGAGGGGCATTCCGTCCACCGCATCGCACGGCAGTTCGCGCGCAACTTCGTGGATCACCCGGTATCGGCATCGAGCCCGCAGGGGCGGTTCGCCGAGGGCGCGGCCGTGCTCGACGGCAGAGAGATGCTGCAGGCGATGGCGGTCGGCAAGCAGATGTTCCTGGAGTTCGACGACGCCGTCTGGCTGCGCGTGCACCTCGGTCTCTACGGGGCGTGGGACTTCGCGGGCGAGATCGTCGCCGACGCCACGATCGCCTCGGCCAACGGCCGGATGGGACAGACGAATCAGCGCGGCACCGACCTCGAAGCCGGCACCGATCTCGCCGCCGGCGAGTCCGGCGAGGCGATCTTCGACGACGCGGGGGAGAACTCGCTGCGCTCCATCGGAGCGCCGCGCAAGGCCCGCGTGCACGTGCGGATGTCCGAGCAGACCAAGGGGCTGGCGGACGACGGCGATGAGTGGCCCCCGCCGGTCATCGGCCAGGTGCGCCTGCGTCTGCTCAGCGAGACCACCTGCGCCGACCTGCGCGGACCGACTGCGTGCGCGCTGCAGAACACCGAGGAGATGCTCGCGACCGTGGCGAAACTCGGCCCGGACCCCCTCGTCGGGGACCCCGCCGAGGGTGAGGAGCGCTTCGTGCGCACCGTGCGTCGCAAGCCGACTCCGATCGCCCTGCTGCTGATGGATCAGGCCGTCGTCAGCGGGATCGGCAACGTCTATCGGGCGGAGATGCTGTTCCGCGCGCGCCTCGAGCCGCATACGCCCGGGCGTGATGTTCCCGAAGAACTCGTGCGCGAGCTGTGGCGCGACTGGGTGCGTCTGCTGTCGATCGGCGTCGAGACCGGCCAGATGATGACGATGGACGGACTCACCGGCGACGACTACCGCGCAGCGATGGCGAGCCGCGACGACAGGCACTGGGTCTACCACCGCGCCGGGCTGCCGTGCCGGGTGTGCGGCACCGAGATCGCCCTCGAGGAGATCGGCGCGCGCAAGCTGTACTGGTGCCCCTCCTGCCAGCGCTGACACGCCTCTGATCTGGGCGAATCCCCGTTCGCTGCCGGAACCTGACCGCTTGCTGTGAATAGGATGGCGGGGTCCGTCCGCAACGAAGCGTCAGGAGAACTCATGGATTTGACGGCCGTCGAAGGCTTCCTCAATTGGCTCAGTGGCATTGTCTGGGGGCCGTTCCTGCTCATCCCGCTGCTGCTCGGCACCGGGCTCTACCTCACGATCCGACTCGGTGGAATCCAGTTCCTGCGCCTCGGCGCAGCCCTCCGTCTCGGACTGTTCACCCGCAAGGACCCGGGTTCTGACGGCGACATCTCGCAGTTCCAGGCGCTGACCACGGCGCTTGCAGCCACGGTCGGCACCGGGAACATCGTCGGTGTCGCCACCGCCATCGGCATCGGCGGACCCGGCGCGCTGTTCTGGATGTGGATCACCGGGCTGCTCGGCATGGCATCCAAGTACTCCGAAGCGTTCCTGGGCGTGCGCTATCGCGTCACGGACTCCGCTGGCGAGAAGAACGGCGGACCGCAGTACTACCTCGAACGCGGCATCCCGAACAAGTTCGGAAAGTTCCTCGCGATCTTCTTCGCCATCGCCGCCGTCATCGCCTGCTTCGGCATCGGCAACATGACCCAGGGCAACTCGATCGCGTCGAACATGGAGAACAGCTTCAGTGTGCCGACGTGGGTGACAGGCATCGTGCTGACGGTGTTCGCGATCACCGTGCTCGTCGGCGGCATCAAGTCGATCGGCCGTGTCACCGCCGGTCTCGTGCCGGTCATGATCATCTTCTACGTGCTCGGCGCGATCTACATCCTCATCGCCAACATCGGCGGCGTGCCGGCGGCGTTCGCCGAGATCTTCACCGATGCGTTCACCGGCACCAGCGCCGTGGGCGGATTCGCCGGGTCGGCGATCATCATCGCCGTGCAGTACGGCGTCGCGCGCGGCATCTTCTCGAACGAGTCGGGCATGGGCTCGGCGGCCATCGCCGCCGCTGCGGCGAAGACCAGCCACCCGGTGCGTCAGGGGCTCGTGTCGATGACGCAGACCTTCATCGACACGATCATCGTCGTCACCTGCACAGGGCTCGTCATCATCACGACCGGCGTGTGGAAGATGACCGATCCCGAGACGGGTGAGCAGATCAGCCCGGCGCTGATGACCGGAGAGGCGTTCTCGCACGGGCTGCCGGGGGAGTGGGGTCACTACATCGTGACCATAGGCCTCGTCCTGTTCGCCGGATCCACGATCCTCGGCTGGTCGTACTACGGCGAGCGCAGCATCGAGCGCCTGCTCGGCCGGCGGGCGGTGATGCCGTTCCGCATCGTCTTCTCGCTGGTCGTCTTCATCGGATGCACAGTGCAGCTCGGCGTGGTGTGGGCATTCTCGGACGTGATGAACGGCCTCATGGCGCTGCCGAACCTCATCGGTCTGCTCGTGTTGTCGGGTCTCGTCGCCCGAGAGACGAAGAAGTACCTCGACAACGACCCGAAACTGCTTGCGACACCAGAGCAGGTCGACGCATTCATGGCCGGGGACAAGGCCTTCGAGAGCTGGAAGACGCAGGCGATCCCGGTCGTCAAGTAACCGCTCCGCGGCCCGCTCGGTCGGGTCGGTCTTAGGCTGGGATGGTGCGCCAGAACCCCAGCTTCGCGATGACCGACCCGACCGAGCTTCGCCGCGTGATCGAGCAGAATCCGTGGGCGACGCTCGTCAGCGACGCGACCGACGGTCTGGTCGCCTCGCACTACGTGGTCCTGCTCGACGACGAGCGTGACGACCTGACCGTCGTCGGCCACGTCGGCCGACCGGATGATCTCGTGCACGACCTGGGTAACCGTGAGCTGCTGATCTCGTTCCAGGGCCCGCACGGCTACATCTCGCCTGGCTGGTACGGCGACGTCGCGGCTGTACCGACCTGGAACTATGTGTCGGTGCATCTGACCGGGGTTCCTGAGATCCTCTCAGCAGAGGAGAACCTGCGGGTGCTGGGGCGGATGGTCGACATCTTCGAGAATCGGATGCCGAGTCCTCGTGGCATGTGGACGCTGCCGAACGACGAGGCGTTCGTGCAGCGCATGGCGGCCGGGACCATCGGGTTCCGACTCACTCCGACGAAGATCGTCGCCAAGCGCAAGCTCAGCCAGAACAAGCCGATCGACACCGTCGAAGACGTGCTCCTGGCGCTGGAGGGCAGTGGCGAGTACGCGAACGCCGAGCTGGCAGCAGAGATGCGCCGCGCGCACGAGGTGCGCAAGGAACGTCAGGCGTGACGGCCCGAGGCGACCACGTCGACTTCGTCCGTGGTGTGCGACTGACCGGGCCCGCGGGCGTGCCGTTCGGCGAGGAGCCCGTCGACCTCGTCATCGAGAGCGGCCGGATCGCGGACATCGCCCCGACCGGCGTTCTGCCTGCTCGAGGCGTGGTGCTGCAGGGGGAGGGCGGCCGCGTGATCCCAGGCCTCTGGGATCATCACGTGCACACCGTGCAATGGGCGCTGAACGCCGAGCGCGTGCAGCTCGGCGAGGTGCACAGGGCCGCCGAGGCGGCCGCGCTGATGGCATCCTCGGCTGCCTTGCCGGACGGCCGCGTGATCGGCGTCGGCATGCGCGATGCGCTCTGGCCGGACGAGCCGGCGCTTGCGGCCCTCGACGCCGCCTGCGGCGACCGCCCGGCGTACGTCATCAACATGGATGTGCACAGCGTGTGGCTGAACTCGGCGGCGTTCCGGCGCGAGGGCTTCGCGCCGACGGCCGACGGGGTGCTCCGCGAGGAGGACGCCTTCGAGATCTCGAGGCGGCTCAACACCGCAGACGACACGATGGCGGATGCTGCCGTGCGCCGCGGCGGTGAGAGGGCGGCTGCGCGCGGCATCACCGGGATCGTCGATTTCGAGATGGCCTGGAACGCGGCATCCTGGCAGCGGAGGTCGGATGCAGGCTTCGACGCGCACCGGGTGGAGTTCGCGTTCTACGCCGCGAACCTCGCGCGCGCGATCGATGAGGGCATGCGCACGGGGGAGTCGCTGGCGGGAACCGCGGAGCTGGTGCGCGTCGGCGCCCTCAAGCTCATCACCGACGGATCACTCGGCACCCGCACCGCCGCCTGCTCGCATGCGTACGGGGATGATCCGTCGAATTTCGGCGTCTTCACCATCGAACCCGACGAGCTGCGCGACTACCTCACCACCGCGACCGGAGCCGGGCTCGACGTGGCCGTGCACGCCATCGGAGATCGTGCCGTGGCATCCGCCCTCGACGCCTTCACCTACACGCAGGCTCGAGGCACGATCGAGCACGCCCAGCTGGTGCGTCACGCCGATCTGGCGCGCTTCGCGCGGCTCGGCGTCGCGGCGAGCGTGCAGCCGGAGCACGCTGTCGACGACCGTGACCTGGTGGGCACTCTGTGGCAGCACCAGCAGGCGATCAGCCACCCTGTCGAGTCGCTGCTCGCCGCCGGCATTCCGGTGCGGTTCGGATCGGATGCCCCTGTGGCGCCGCTCGATCCGTGGCTGACGATCGCTGCGGCCGTGCACCGCACGGGGGATGATCGCGCGCCGTGGCACCCGGAGGAGCGCGTGTCGGTGGACGCGGCGCTGCGCGCCAGCAGTCATCGCGGCGGTACCGAGCTGGAACTCGGCGGCATCGCCGACCTCGTGCTGTGCGGCGCCGACCCGCTCACCGCCGGCCGCGAAGACCTGCGTCGGATGCCCGTCACGGCCACTCTGCTCGGCGGGCGCCTCACACACCTCGCCTGAGACGACAGATGCCCGCACCCCGAGGGGTGCGGGCATCTCGACGTGCGGGCCGGATCAGGCCGCGATGTGCGAGATCAGGAACCAGCGGTCCTTCTCGAGGCCGCGCTGGATCTCGATCGCCACATCCTGGCTGGTCAGGTCGACCTCATCGAGGCCCTCGACCGCTGCCTTGATGTCGATGAGTGCGGCATCGATGTCGGCGATGACGGCACGCACCAGGTCATCCGAAGCCGTGAAGCCGGCCGGCACCTGGGTTGCGGCCGCCTTGGCGGCGACGGTCTGGACGCGGGCATCGATCGGCAGGCCGAGGGCGACGATGCGCTCCGCGGCAGTGTCGGCGAAGTCCATCGCGTGGGCGACGAGAGTGTCGAGGAACTCGTGCACGCCGACGAAGTTCGCGCCGCGCACGTGCCAGTGCGCCTGCTTGCCGTTGACGACGAGCGCCTGCATGCTGTGCACGATCGGCGAGAGGAACTGCGCTGCGGCTGCGGCAACGGTCGGGTCGACGGCGGTGCTGGGGATGGTCTGCGCCTTGCTCATGAAGTACCTCCGGAAGTTATCGCGTGGCCGACATCGCGGCCTCATTGACTACAACGGTACTCACCTCACACCATTCCGCAAGCAAGCGAAGGCAACGCTTACATGGGCGGTTCCGCCGCGGAATCACGCGGAAGTGAGGGTAGTCTCACCTACATGACCACCGCCTCTTCATCATCCGTCATCGCGCTCCCAGGCAAGGCGCCACTCATAGCCGGCGACGCTTTCGTCGCGGACGGCGCCCGCATCGTCGGTGCCGTCACCATCGGTGCGGGGGCGAGCGTCTGGTACAACGCCGTGCTCCGCGCCGATTCGGCAGCCATCACGGTCGGTGCGGGCAGCAACGTGCAGGACAACGTCTCGGTGCACGTCGACAGCGGGCATCCAGCGGTCATCGGCGAGAGCGTCTCGATCGGCCACAACGCGGTCGTGCACGGCTGCACGATCGGCGACGGCTCGCTTGTCGGAATGGGCGCCGTCGTGCTCAGCGGTGCCGTCATCGGCCGCGGATGCCTGATCGCCGGCGGTGCGGTGGTGCTGGGCGGCATGGAGGTGCCGGATGGCTCGCTGGTCGCCGGGGTCCCGGCGAAGGTGAGGCGGGCCCTCACCGACGAAGAGCGCGCCGGGCTGATCCGCAACGCCGAGATCTACCTCGAGCACACCGCCACCCACGCGGCAGCGGCAACGCAGAACTGATCTGGGGCACCGCTAGGCTGGAACCCTCGGGGCGGTGGCCAAGCTGGTCAAGGCAGTGGGCTCATAACCCAACGATCGCGGGTTCAAGTCCCGCCCGCCCCACCAAGACAGCTGCTTGGCGACGTCTTCGAGATCGTCGCCTAGTAGTGTGCGCAACATGGGAACCCTCGAATACAACAGCGCCCGCCCGCCGATCAAGGTGGACGATGCGACTCTCGCGCACGTGAAGATCGTGATCGGGACGAAGCTCCGCCGCCAGGAGAGCTTCATGATGACGTGGCTGACGGAGAAGACGCCTGCCGGTCGCATCACCATCTGGATGCACCCGGCCATTCCGCTGGTCATGGAGTTCGACGATCAGGAGATGCCCAAGATCGACGAGAGCAAGGTCGTGCAGATGATGGAACATCTCAACGCCCGCGGGGAGCTGGTGCTGGACCTCACGTGACCGACCTACCATCAGGTGTGATCGATTTCGTTCCTGGAACGCGCGTCGTCGTGCGCTACCTCCTGCCGACGGGGCAGGCGACGGACGCCCTCGGCATGCTGTTGGGGGCGGATGAGCGCTCGCTCACGGTCGACGGCAAGCGCGGCGTCGTGACCATCGACCGCACGACGATCGTCGCGGCGAAACAGGTGCCGCCCGCTCCGGAGCCCCGCCGCCGAGGGGCAGACTGACCGCTCCATCAGTCGTCGAGACGTCGCCACTCGCCTTCAGAGATGACGTTGACTCGTTTCCCCTCGACGGCGATGGCGGACTGATCGTCGAGGGCATAGCAGGGCCCGCCGATTTCACGTGCCCACCGCTCTGCTTCGGGAAAGGTGTTGTCGGGGAACACCCCGATGTGCGGGAAGATCGAGAAGTCGACGAGACCGAGCACGGTGTCATCGACCGCCCCCTGCCACCTTACGAAGTCGTCGCCGATGCGCGGTGTCATGACCATGCTGCCGGCGCTCACGCCGACCCACACGGTGTCATCGAGCTCGGGGATCAGCCCGGCCAGCCCCGATTCCCGCATCCAGTGGCACAGGTAGGTGGCGTCGCCGCCGTCGACCAACAGCGCGTCAGCGTCCCGCACCCAGGGGATCCAGCGCTCGGCGCCGATCGATGACAGCGCCGTCAGTTCGAGCATCCCCACCGACTTCCAGCCCAGAGCGGTCATCCCACCCCACGGCGGGATGCCGGCCACCGTGCCGCGGGCCGAGAGCGGCCCGCACATCGGGTGGCCCCATTGTGCTGTCGGCACGACCAGTGCGTTCGCGTCGGCGACGGGCTTGCCGAGCATTCGCTCCAGTTCTTCCTG
The DNA here is from genome assembly GCF_022637555.1 of Microbacterium sp. H1-D42. Taxonomy (NCBI): domain Bacteria; kingdom Bacillati; phylum Actinomycetota; class Actinomycetes; order Micrococcales; family Microbacteriaceae; genus Microbacterium; species Microbacterium sp. H1-D42. Next base: position 1,653,780 of record NZ_CP093342.1, read on the forward strand.
GATGCTGGTATTCGTCACTCCACCTGATGTGAGCAGCAGCTTCATGTCTGAATTCCTAGTTCGTAGCGGACCGGAGCGCAAGCCGGGCCAGACTGGAGCCATGGGGACGGACTCACCGACGAACACCGAAGCCACGCACCGCGACCAGGGCGCGCTCGTGCTGCGGCGCGTGGCACGCGGCTTCTTCCGAACCTCGTCGCCCGATGCGGCGGCGAGTCTGACGTTCTACACCGTGCTGGCGCTGATCCCCGCCCTGATTGCGGCCTTCTCGCTGATCGGCATCGTGGGGGAGAAGAAGGACGCGGTGCGCGCAGTACTGGACATCGCCAAGGATGTGCTCCCACCGGACGTGCTGGAGGGTGTGGGTGGCGCGATCGAGCAGGTCGCCGCGGCCGCCGGGGCCGGGTGGGTGCTCGTGGCATCGCTGGCGATCGCACTGTGGTCGGTCGCGCGTTACGTCACCGGGCTCGGCCGTGCCGTCAACCGCATCTACGGCGTACCGGAGGGGCGGATGCTGTGGAAGGCGAAGCCCGTGCACCTGCTCGTCACCCTCGCCGTCTTCGCACTGACTGCGGTCGCCGTCGTGATCGCCGCACTCAGCAGGCCGCTGGCGCAATCGGTCGGCGCCGCGGTCGGCGCGGGCGAGGTCGCACTCACGATCTGGCGCGTCGTCCGCTGGCCGGCGCTGCTGTTCGTCGTCATCCTCGTCGTGGCGGTGCTGTACTACTTCGCCCCGAACGTCGCGCACCCGCACTTCCGTCTGGTCAGCGTCGGCGCCATCATCGCCGTGGCGCTGTTCGCGCTGGCATCCGTCGGCTTCGCGGCGTACGTTCGCAACTTCGCGGACTACGACCGGCTCTACGGCTCGTTCGCAGGCATCATGATCTTCCTGGTGTGGCTCTGGATCGGGAACATGGCACTCCTGCTCGGCGCGCTGTTCGACGCCGAGCTCGAGCGCATCCGAGAACTCCGTGCCGGCATGCCCGCCGAACGGGATCTGCAGGTGGAGCTGCGAGACACGTCGCGCGTGGAGCGGAACGCCCGCAACGATGCCGCGGATGAGCGGGCGGCCCGCCGATTCAGGCGGTCTCGCCGCTGACGAACCCGCCTCAGTCGGCCATCTGCGGTTCGCGTCAGCGCACCGAGCGACTGTCGGCGATATCGAACAGCCGCTGCAGCACTGGGCCCGCGCGCAGGCCGTTGTGCTCGTGCTCGTTGGTGACCCACGGATGCACGCCGGGCAACAGCTGCGCGGTCTCCATCGAGAACTCGTACGGCACGTATGCGTCGTTCAGGTAGACCGCGGCGGCGCCGGTGACACCGGAAGCGGCGATGGCCTCGGCATCGTAGATCTTCGGCCACTCGTGCTCGGCGAGGATCATCGCCACCTCCCGCCACGGTTGGAACGCCGGCACGGTCTGGGTCCAGTCCGAGCGGATGTGCTCGCCGGTGAACAGCGTCGGGTCCGCGTCGAAGGCTGCCGGCGTCATGCGCTCCGCCGACCAGCGGGTCGCCTGACCAGACGCATAGCTCGACTCGTGGAAAACGAAGTACAGCGGGTTGCGGCCGTCGTAGGGCATCGCCGCCTGCAGGTCGTAGCGGAACGCATTCGTGCGGGGATCCAGCTCCAGCAGCGACCACAGCGTCTGCCATCCGTCGTTGGTGCCAAGTGCCGAGCCGGCGGAGCGCAGCCGCGAGACCGAGACGACCTCGCCGTCAGGCAGCACGATCTCGCCTGCCTCAGCCATCTCGACGAGCGCGCGCATCCGCTCGCGGTGCTCTGGGAAGCGCCGATAGTAGCGCTCGGATGCTGACTGCATCTTGTCATAGCAGAGCGCGTACACCTCGTCGGGGTGACGGTCGACGGTGCTGAGACCGCCGGTGATGAACACGCGGTCGAGTGACGACGCATCGGTCGTCAGGTAGGCGAGCGTCGTGAACCCGCCGAAAGACTGGCCGAGCAGATTCCATGTCGGGGCGCCGAGCTCGACGCGCAGGGCCTCGGCATCCCGCACGATCGAGTCCGCGCGCAGGTGCGTGAGGTACTCGGCTGCGGCCTCTGCGCCGAGGGTCAGCAGATCGTCGCTGACGGGAGTCGAGCGGCCGGTGCCGCGCTGGTCGAGCATGACGACGCGGTAGTGCTCCAGGGCCGTGTCCAACCACATCGGCGAGGTCGGCGAGTGGAACGCGCGTGGCGCCTCGTGACCAGGACCGCCCTGCAAGAAGACCAGATAGGGCAGATCCTCGCCGCCACGGCGGGAGATCACGGCGGCGAAGATCTCGATGGTGCGGTCATCGGCAGCATCCGACCACACCAGCGGCACCGTCAGACGGTGCTCGACCACGGTCAGGTCCTGCATCCGGCGAACAACAGCGGTCATCACATCACGTTCCCTATGTAGGAGTACTTGACGAACACCTCGGCGGCGATGCCGGACTCTTCCAGCACGCCCTGCAGGGCCGTCATCATGTAGTTCGAGTCCCAGCCCATGTAGAGGAAGTGCGACTCATCGAGGGCATCCCAGTGCCCCTTCCACGCCATCTCCTCGTAGATCGGACCACCGTGCTTCGCACTGTACGCCAGAGCGGACGCGCGGTCATCCGTCCAGGCGCGGCGGAAGATCCGGTTGAACAGGGCTCTGACGTCCTTGATCTCCCAGTGCTCGCCGCGGTACTCGCAGTAGTCGAACTCGCGGTCCCAGCCGACCGGCCAGCCGCGACGGCGCACGGCGTCGAGCACCGGCGTGAGCCCATCGTCATCGATCTCGGGCAGCGCAGGGCGAGCCCAGATGCGCACGAACTGCTCGGTGAGCCGTACGGTGCGTGCCGCGATCGCGGCCGTGTTCCACACCGCGATGTCGGCGAGATCGCGTGTGGCAGGCACCGCGCTGCGGGCGTAGGCGTCATCGCGCTTGACCGGGAAGGATGCCCCGAAGACGCGTTCGGTGAGACGCTGCTCCAGCAGGGTGAGGTTGCCGAGGGTCGGGGCCAGCGCACGGTGGCTGTTCTGCTCATCGTCGCTGTACTCCTTCCACAGCCTGACACCGTCGCCACTCCAGGAATCCGCGGGCACAGCGGGGACGATGCTCTCCACGTCGAAAGCGTCGGCGTCTCTGACGTCTTCGATGCGGCTGAGCACGTACACGGGGTGGGGGAGCTCGCCGTACTTCAGCACAGCGCTCACCCGCTCATCGGACGGCGTGATGCGGGCCACCGCTCGCATCAGCGCCTCGCGGCTCTCCTGACGCGCGCGGCACAGCCTGGCGACGAGGCGGTCGGTGGGAAGCCCGACCACGGCACGGCGCAGGAACATCGCCTGCGCCCACTCCATCACCTCGATCAGCTCTGCCCGGCTGATCGCACCGCGGCGGTGGTCGCCGTAGGCGCTCATCACGAGTGGGTAGGTGGCGCGTCCGAAGGTGTTCAGATGCTCGAGGTGGCGCCGGATCTCAGCATCCGACTCGCCCTGCGGATTCAACAGGATTCCGTAGATCTCGGCATATTCACGCCAGACGGCGGCGTCAGCTCGCAGTTTGTCGACGTCGAGCCGCGGGAATGAGCCGCGGAACGCGGCGTACACGCCGTGCTCGCCGGCGGCGTCGATCTCGCGGCCGAGCATCATCACCAGGTAGTGCCGCCAGAACGCGCCGATGGCCTCGCCGGTGGCGCGTTCGATGGGCAACCAGAACTTCTCCTCGATGCGCAGCTGCTCGGCGTGCGAGAGCCCCATCAGGATGTAGTTGTGGATCAGCTCGTGATCGCGCAGCGGCTGGCCCGTGGAGTTCAGGCTCTCGAAGATCTGCTGCGCGTTGGCCGCAGCGCCCAGCGTGATCGAGACGTGCTCGAGCTTCTGCAGCCCGCGCCAAACGGCCGCGGCCTCGTCGGCATGCACCTGACTGCGGAAGAACGCGTAGTTGTCGTCGAAGCGCGACTCGCGGTCGGCGTCGTCCCGACGGTCGAGCACAACCGACTCGTACAGGTCGGCCCAGGCGTGGTGCGGGCGCAGCTTGGTGCGGCCAGGGTCGTCGGCGCGCACGAGCACGCGCTCCAGCTCGGATGCCATCGCCGGATCGCTCTCGCGCACGGCGTGGTGCAGAGCGGCGATCAGCAGCATGACCGTTGTGATCCGCTGCTGGCCATCGATCAGGATCAGGTCGCCGCCCTCGGCATCCCTGCCCGAGAGGATCGAGCCGATGAAGTGCCGATGCGCGTCGTCCTCACCGGCGACGGCCCGCACATCCGAGAGCAGCTTCTCGCATCCGCCGATATCCCACCGGTACTGGCGCTGATACACCGGCACGACGATGTTCGTCGTGGGGGCGGCGAGCCATTCGATGGTGCCGGTTGCGGTCGCTTCGACATTGGTCGCCGTTGCCATGACTGCGTGATTCCTCCGTGCGGCGGGAAGACGTGAGCCGCCGGGACGAGTCTAGTCGCGGGCTGTTTTTATCCGGTCGAGCTCTGGGGAGTGTTCAGGGGTCGGAGGTAGGCTTGCCTAAGTAGGACCTGTTAAAACGTGCTGGTCCGCTACGAAAGGACATGATTCAGATCATGGGATACATCAAGTCTGCGGCACTCGAAGACAAGGGTTTCGTCATTCTCGACAGCTACGGCGGAGAGATGGACCCTGCGGAATGGCTCGACATCGAGTATGTCGACTGGAAGTCCTCGGGTGACACGCGCTTCTCGCCGCTGGCGAGCGCCAAGGGTGAGATCGAGTGCAACGGCTTCTGGAACCACAAGCCGCCGCGCACCGACAAGGACGGCGTCTGGATCGACTCGCAGACCGCTCTCGCGCCGACGCTGACCGCGCGCGCGAAGGAGCCGGGTGCAAACGTCGGTCGCTGCCGTGTCATCGAGCTGCAGCCCACGCCCTACGGCGAGTGCCTGTACAACCTGCACCAGGATGACAACAACCGTCTGAACCCCGACGGCACCGGCTGGGTCGTTCGCGGATTCTTCAACCTCACCGACGACAAGGACAGCTACTTCGTCCTTCGTGAGAACCGCACCGACCCGAGTATCGAGTACCGCATCGCCCTGCCGGCCGGCGCGCAGCTGATCGTCGACACGCAGCGTCTGTGGCACGCCACGACCCACAACGGCACCGACCCGCGCTACTGCCTGATCACGTCGTGGACCTCTGGCCCCGAGCTCGACGCCTACATCGCGAAGTACAACGGCACCGACCAGCACGAGCAGGTCGAGGTCGCTCAGGACGTGCTCGAAGCCGGCTACGCCGAGCAGGCCCGCAAGGATGCTGCTCGCGACGCCTACTACGCCGCGAAGGGTCAGCAGGCGAAGCTCGCCATGAGCGAGGCCTGAGCCCCCCTCGCCCCGTTCAGCGACGGCCTCGATCCTCGGATCGGGGCCGTCGCTTTTTCCCGGCGCTCACCGCACGGATGGGCGTTGCGATCACTACGATCGAAGTGAGTACAGCCTCGCTCGGAGCGCGGTGCACGCGCGTCGAGGCTGCTCGCTGAGGAGGAGCTCATGAGAGCCGTGCGATTCACCGCCTGGAAGACCTTCCCCACGATCGAGGATGTCGAGCGGCCAGTGCCGGGCCCAGGCGAAGTGCTGCTGAAGATCGCCGGAGCGGGCGCATGCCACTCGGATGTCGCGATCTTCGAGCAATTCGACGAGAGCATGGGGGCGCAGCTCGCGCCCTCGTACACCCTCGGACACGAGAACGCCGGGTGGATCGAGGAGCTCGGCGAGGGTGTGACGGGCTTCGAGAAGGGCGACGCGTACCTCGTCTACGGTCCGATCGGCTGTGGGCGCTGTCCAGCCTGCTCCCGCGGGCAGGACACCTACTGCCACAATGCCGCGACCCAGCCGTATCTCGCGACCGGCCTCGGCCGAGACGGCGGCATGGCCGAGTACATGACCGTCCCGGCACGCAACCTGGTCCCCTTGGGCGATGCCGATCCGGTCGATGCGGCTCCGCTCTCAGATGCGGGTCTCACCCCCTACCACGCGATCAAGCTCGCACTGCCGAAGCTGGCTGGCGGAGGCAAGACCGCACTGGTCATCGGCCTCGGCGGCCTCGGCCAGCTCGCCGTGCAGATCCTGCGGACGCTCACCGGAGCCACCGTGATCGCCACGGACATGAAGGCCGAGGCGATGGCCGAGGCCGAGCGGGCAGGAGCGTTGACGGTGCCCGGCGGCGACGATCAGGTCGAGCGCATTCGCGAGTTGACGGGCGGGCAGGGTGTGGACGCCGTGTTCGACTTCGTGGGCATCACACCGACGATCAAGACCGCACAGCAGGTGGTGCGACGCCAGGGCCGGATCACGGTCGTCGGCGTCGCCGGCGGGCCGACGCAGTGGGACTTCTACTCCAACCCGTACGAGGCCGAGCTCACCAACACGTACTGGGGCACCATCGAGGAGCTGCACGAGGTGGCGGCGCTGTATCGCAGCGGGCAGATCACGCCGAGCGTGGTGCGGTACTCGATGGACGATGCCCTTCAGGCCTACCACGACCTGCACGACGGCAAGCTCTCCGGTCGTGCGGTCGTGACGCCGCACAGCTGAGCACTCGTCCGAGAACGGGAGTCCGGGGGAATCACACGCTTGTGATTCCCCCGGATCTGGGTGATAATCGCCGTATAACCGCATAGTTCGCCGAATCTTCGGATCAGGTCGTAGGGGAAGACGTACCTGATGAAACGGAGAGATCATGGCGACGGGATACGCACGCGGAGTGGTGTACATCCACTCCGCTCCACGCGCGCTCTGCCCGCACCTGGAATGGGCGGTAGGACGCGCCATAGGTCGTGCCGTCAACTTCGACTGGAGCGACCAGCCTGTGCAGCAGGGAACACGCCGCGCGGAGTTCTCCTGGGACGCACCGGCCGGCACCGGCGCCGCGCTGGCGACGGCGATCCGCGGATGGGAGCATCTGCGCTTCGAGGTCGCTGAGGATCCGACGCCCGGCACCGAAGGCGGCCGCTGGCTGCACACGCCCGACCTCGGCATCCACTATGCGCAGACCGACTCGGCAGGCAACATCGTCGTCGGCGAGGATCGCATCCGCTATGCGATGGAGATCGCCGCCGGCAGCGCACTCGAGCTGCAGCGCGAACTCGATGTCGCACTCGGCTCGGCCTGGGACGAAGAGCTCGAGCCGTTCCGGCACGCCGGTGACGACGCACGCGTCGTCTGGCTGCACAAGGTCGGGTAGCGGGCCGGTCGGGAGTCGACCACCGAGACGTGCGGAGGAGGCGCGAGTACCGGAAGCCGGTGAGCATCTCCTGGAGGCCGAGAAGGCGAATCCTCCGCAACACGACCGAAGCCCCCTGCGGGGAAGCAGGGGGCTTCAGTCATGCCAGGGGCACGAACGGCTCAGACGCTGCGGAAGGCCACGACGGCGTTGTGGCCGCCGAAGCCGAACGAGTTGCTGATGGCCAGCAGGTCGCCGTCGCCGAGGGGCTGCGACTCGCCCGACAGCTTGAACGGCACGGCGGGGTCGGGCTCGGTCATGTTGATGGTCGGCGGTGCCACGCGGTCGCGCAGCGCGAGCACCGTGTAGACCGCCTCGAGTGCGCCGGTGCCGCCCAGCAGGTGTCCGGTGGATGCCTTGGTGGCAGAGACCGGGATGCTGTCGATGCGGGCGCCGAAGACGCGCTTCAGCGCCTCGTACTCGTTGGGGTCGCCCACCGGTGTCGACGTGGCGTGCGCATTGATGTGCGACACCTCGTCGGCTGTGGCGCCGGCCTGCTCCAGAGCGAGTTCGACGGCGCGTGCAGCGCCGGTGCCCTCGGGGTCGTTGCCGGTGATGTGGTACGAATCGGCGGTGACGCCGCCGCCCACGAGGTAGGCGTAGATCTTCGCGCCGCGGGTCTTGGCGTGCTCCTCGGTCTCGAGCACGAGGGCAGCACCGCCCTCGCCCATGACGAAGCCGTCGCGGTCGATCGCCCCGGGGCGTGATGCCGTCGCCGGGTCGTCGTTGCGGCGCGAGAGCGCCTGGGCCGAGGCGAATGACGCCATCGTGATGGGGTGGATGGCGGATTCAGCGCCACCGGCGATGACCATATCGGCCAGGCCGTCCTGCAGATGCTCGTAGGCGTTGGCGATGGACTCGGTGCTCGAGGCGCAGGCGCTGACCACGGTGCGTGCGAAGGCCTTCGCATTGAACTGCAGCGAGAGGTTGCCCGCTCCCGCGTTCGGCATGAGCATCGGCACCGTCAGCGGCATGACGCGGCGCGGGCCCTTCTCGCGCAGGGTGTCCCAGGCATCCAGCAGCGTCCACACGCCGCCGATGCCGGTCGCCCAGTCGATGCCGAGACGCTCGGGCGCGATGTCGGGTGCCCCGGCGTCCTCCCAGGCCTCGCGAGCCGCGATGAGGGCGAACTGGGTCGAAGGGTCGAGCCGCTTCGCCTCGTGACGGGGCAGCACCTCCTCGGGACGGACAGAGGCCTCGGCAGCGAAGTGCACGGGGATCTGATACTTCTCGATCCACTCGTGCGTCAGCGTGCGCGTACCGGACTGGCCGGCGAGCAGGTTCGCCCAGTTCTCGGGGGCTGTGCCGCCCAGGGCGGACGTGGCGCCGATGCCGGTGACGACGATGCGCTTGGTCATGAATGGTCCTTCAGGGGGAGAGGGCAGGGAAGGAGGATGCCACGCCCCGTCGGTGCGGGGGTGGCATCCACGGGGGTCACTCCTGGCCGGCGACGATGAAGTTGACGGCGTCGGCGACGGTCTTGAGGTTCTTGACCTCGTCGTCGGGGATCGTCACGCCGAACTTCTCCTCGGCGTTGACGACGATCGTCATCATCGAGATCGAGTCGATGTCGAGGTCGTCGGTGAACGACTTCTCCATCGCGACCTCGGATGCGTCGATGCCGGTCTCGTCGGTGACCAGCTCAGCAAGGCCTGCGAGGACCTCGTCGTTGGTGAGAGCCATGTTGTTTCCTCTTTCTCGGAATGGTTACGGAACCGGTGAACAGTCTAGGGAAAAGGCGCCCCCGTTCAGGGGAGCACCACCACCTGCGCGCCGAAGACGAGCCCCGCCCCGAAGCCGATCTGCAGCGCCAGACCACCACTGAGCTCGGGGTGCTCTTCGAGCAGGCGGTGGGTGGCGAGCGGGATCGAGGCGGCCGACGTGTTGCCTGTGGTCTCGATGTCGCGGGCGATGACGGTCGTCTCGGGGAGCTTCAGCTGCTTGGCAAACTCCTCGATGATGCGCATGTTCGCCTGGTGCGGGATGAAGGCGGCGAGATCGGATGCCTCGATGCCGGCCTTCTCGAGCGCTTCGCGTGCGACCTTCGCCATGTCCCAGACGGCCCAGCGGAACACGCGCGGACCCTCCTGGCGCAGGGTCGGCCATGGCGCCTTGCCGTCGCGGAAGTCGACGAGCGTGTGGTTCATCCCGACCAGGTCGGCCTTCGAGCCGTCGGAGCCCCACACGGTGGCGGAGATGCCCGGTGTCTCGCTCGGACCGACCACGACGGCGCCCGCGCCATCGCCGAGCAGGAACGAGATGCTGCGATCGGTGGGATCGACGACGTCGGAGAGCTTCTCTGCGCCGACGACCACTGCGTGGCGGGCCGCACCTGCGCGGATGAGCGCATCAGCCTGCGCGACGGCGTAGGCGTATCCGGCGCACGCGGCGTTCATGTCGTATGCAGCGGCCGGGTTGGCGCCGATGCGGTCCGCGACGATGGCCGCAACCGAGGGGGTCTGCTTGGGGTTGCTGATCGTCGCGACGATGACCAGATCGATCTCAGCCGGGTCGACCCCGGAGCGCTGCACGGCTTCGGCCGCAGCGTCGGTGGAGAGCTCGATCACCGTGGTCTCCGGCACCGCACGGGCGCGGGTGATGATCCCCGTGCGCTGGCGGATCCACTCGTCACTGGAATCGATCGGGCCGACGAGGTCCTCGTTCGGCACGGCGTTCTCTCCCCGGGCGGCGCCCACGGAGTAGATGCGGGTGTACGCGGGACCGGTTGCCTGCTTCAGCGTGGCCATTATGCGGCTGCTCCGTTCAGCAGCGCAGCGGCCGCATCGAGGTCTTCGGGGGTCTTCACTGCGACGTTCGGCACGCCGCGCAGTCCGCGCTTGGCGAGGCCCACCAGAGCACCGGCCGGCGCCACTTCGATGAAGCCGGTGATGCCGGCGGCGGTGAACGATGACATGCACAGATCCCAGCGCACCGGCGACGAGACCTGCGTGACGATGCGGTCGAGGGCATCCTGCCCATCGGTGACGACCGCGCCGTCGCGGTTCGACCACAGCGTGTGGGTGGGATCCTGATGCTCGACCTCGGCGACCGCTGCGCGCAGGGTCTCCACAGCCGGAGCCATGTACGAGGTGTGGAAGGCGCCTGCCACCTGCAGCGGCATCACGCGCACGCCGCGCGGCGAGCTCTCGGCGAGCCTGGCCAGGTTCTCCAGCGTGCCGGCGGCGACGATCTGCCCGGCGACGTTGTAGTTGGCTGGAGTGAGGTCGAGCTCTGCCAGCAGCGCGAGCACCTCATCGGCGTCGCCGCCGAGCACGGCGCTCATGCCGGTGGGAGTCTGTGCGGCAGCATCCGCCATCGCCCGACCGCGGATGCCGACCAGCTGCATCGCGTCCTCAGAGCTGATGACGCCGGCGCTGCTCAGCGCCGCGAGCTCGCCGACCGAGTGGCCGGCCACGCCATCCGCGCTGCGCCCGGCGCGCTGCACGAGGTGCGCCATCGCGATCAGCGACGCGGCCACGATCAGCGGCTGCGCGATGCGGGTGTCGCGGATCGTGTCGGCATCGGACTGGGTGCCGTGCTTGACGAGATCGACCTCGGCGGCCTCCGAGTACGCGGCGACCTGCTCGGCGACTCCCTCGAGCTCGAGCCAGGGTGCGAGGAATCCGGGGGTCTGTGAGCCCTGTCCAGGGCAGGCGGCGACGATCACCTGTCCAGTCTGCCAACGAATCGGCAGAAGCGGTGGATGAACCATCACAAGAATGAAGGAATCCATTGTGCGTGGCGCACAGTGCTCCACACCGTGAGCCGACGCGGGAGGGTCGCGGAGCTGATCAGCGGCGTCGCGGAGCCGGCCGCCGTCGGGCGGAGTCGACTGCGCCGATCGAGCCGAGGATCAGCGCAGTCTGCAGGATCAGCGCCTCACGCGGGCCGGTGGCATCCCAGCCGATCACCTCGGTGACCCGCTTCAGCCGGTAGCGCACGGTGTTCGGGTGCACGAACAGCTCACGGGCGGTGGCTTCGAGGGAGCGCCCGTTGTCGAGATAGCTCCACAGCGTGGTGACCAGGTCGGGCGAGTGCGCCTGCAGCGGGCGAAAGATCCGCTCGATGAGGGTCTGCTTCGCAAGGCTGTCGCCGGCAAGGGCGCGCTCTGGCAGCAGGTCGTCCGCCTCGACAGGTCGGGGTGCGCCGCGCCAGGCCCTGGCGACGGCGAAGCCGGCGAGTGCGGCACGCGCACTCTGTCCGGCGTCCACCAGCGCTTCGACAGGCGGACCGAGCACGACGTAGCCGGGGCCGAACGACGGCTCCAGGCGCTGTGCGATCTCGCTGAACGGCAGTTCGTCCTCGATCACTTCCTTGCCAGGCACTCGGGCCCGGCCGATGACGAGCACGAGGCGGGAGCCCTGCACGCCGATGAGCACATCGACAGCGAGGCGGCGGGCCGTACGGCGCACCAGGTCCACATCGAACTGCGGGGGAGTCGTGCCGACGATCACGCTCACCTCGCCGTGACCGTGCCATCCGAGGGCGGCGATCCGACTGGGCAGCTCCTCGTCGGCCTCACCCGTGAGGATGGAGTCGACCACGAGGGCCTCGAGCCTGGCATCCCACAGTCCGCGCGCCTCAGCGGCGCGGGCGTACACGTCGGCCGATGCGAACGCGACGTCCCTTGAATACAGCAGGATCGCCTCGCGCAGGTCCTCGCCGCGCCCTGCGACGCGCTCCTCCGTCACCTCGACGGTGACGCGGATCAGCTGCAGCGTCTGCTGCAGGCTGACGCTGCGCAGGAGTTCGCGCGGTGCCGAGGCGAAGATGTCGGCCGCGATCCACGGCGTCGACGTCGGATCCTCGTACCACTGGATGAAAGAGGTGATGCCGGCCTGGGCCACCAGCCCGACCGCAGAGCGGCGGGCTGGTGGCATGTCGGCGTACCAGGGAAGAGTGTCCTCGAGTCGCTTGATGGTGATCGTGGCGATGTCGCCCGAGATCTTTCGCAGCCAGGCGAGCGTGGCGGCCTTGTCCATGGCCGACTTCGAGGATCCGGTCACTGGCTCAGCTCTCGCCGCCTGCGTTCCCGCTGGTTCCCGCGTTCACTTCGTGCAGGCGGTACTTCGCGATGGCCTGTCCGACGAGCGCGCGGTCGACCTTGCCCTCGTCGGCGAGTGCCTGCAGTGCACGCACCACCATCGACGGGCCGTCGATCTTGAAGAAGCGACGTGCGGCGGCGCGGGTGTCCGAGAAGCCGAAGTCGTCGGCACCCAGCGTGTAGTAGCGGTTCGGCACCCACTGGCGGATCTGGTCCTGCACTGCGTGCATGAAGTCGCTGACCGCGATCACCGGGCCCTCGGCACCCTGCAGCTTCTGCGTGAGGTACGCGGTGCGCGGCGCCTCGTCCGGGTGCAGGAAGTTGTGCTCATCAGCGGCCAGGCCGTCGCGGCGCAGCTCGCCCCACGATGTGACCGACCACACGTCTGCCACGACGCCCCAGTCCTGCTTGAGCAGCTGCTGCGCCTCCAGAGCCCACGGCACGCCGACACCGGACGCGAACAGCTGGGTGCGGGGTCCGTCGCCTTCGCCTGCGGCGATGCGGTGGATGCCGTGGACGATGCCGTCCACGTCGACATCCTCCGGCTCGGCCGGCTGCACGAGCGGCTCGTTGTAGACGGTCATGTAGTACATGACGTTCGGGTCGGGGTGGTTGCCGCCGTACATGCGGTCGAGACCGGAGCGGACGATGTGCGCGATCTCATACCCGTAGGCCGGGTCGTACGACACGGTCGCGGGGTTGGTGGATGCCAGCAGCAGCGAGTGTCCGTCGGCGTGCTGCAGGCCTTCACCTGCGAGCGTGGTGCGCCCGGCGGTGGCGCCGATGATGAAGCCGCGCGCCATCTGGTCGCCGGCTGCCCACTGGGCGTCTCCGGTGCGCTGGAACCCGAACATCGAGTAGAAGATGTAGATCGGGATCAGCGGCTCGCCGTGCGTCGCGTACGACGTGCCGGCGGCCGTGAACGCAGCCACAGCACCGGCCTCGTTGATGCCGACGTGCACGATCTGCCCCTGCGGGCTCTCCTTGTACGCGAGCAGCAGCTCCCGGTCGACCGAGGTGTACTGCTGGCCGTTCGGGTTGTAGATCTTCGCGGTCGGGAAGTACGCGTCGATGCCGAAGGTGCGTGCCTCATCGGGGATGATCGGCACGATGCGGTGGCCGAAGTCCTTCGACCGCAGCAGGTCCTTGAGCAGTCGGACGAACGCCATGGTCGTGGCGATCTCCTGCGTGCCTGAGCCCTTCTTGGGAAGCGCGTACGCGGCATCCCCAGGGAGCGAGATCGGCACGTGCGTGGTGCGGCGCTCCGGCAGGAAGCCGCCCAGGTTCTTGCGGCGCTCGAGCATGTACTGGATCGTCTCGTCCTGCGCACCGGGGTTGTAGTACGGCGGCAGGTACGGGTTCTCCTCGAGCTGCGCATCCGTCACCGGGATGTGCATGGTGTCGCGGAACGTCTTCAGGTTGTCCAGCGTCATCTTCTTCATCTGGTGGGTCGCGTTGCGGCCCTCGAAGTGCGGTCCGAGGCCGTAGCCCTTGACGGTCTTCGCGAGGATGACGGTGGGCTGGCCCTTGTGCGCGAGCGCGGCCTTGTAGGCGGCGAAGACCTTGCGGTAGTCGTGACCGCCGCGGCGCAGCTGCCAGATGTCGTCGTCGCTGAGGTCCTTGACCAGGGCAGCGGCGCGCTCGTCCTTGCCGAAGAAGTGCTCGCGCACGTATGCGCCGGACTCGGCCTTGTAGGTCTGGTAGTCGCCGTCGGGCGTGGAGTTCATGATGTTCAGCAGCGCGCCCTCACTGTCCTGGGCGAGCAGGTCATCCCACTCACGACCCCAGACGACCTTGATGACGTTCCAGCCGGCACCGCGGAAGAAGGACTCCAGTTCCTGGATGATCTTGCCGTTGCCGCGGACAGGGCCATCCAGACGCTGTAGGTTGCAGTTGATCACGAAAGTGAGGTTGTCGAGACCCTCATTGGCGGCGACCTGCAGCTGCCCGCGGCTCTCGATCTCATCCATCTCGCCGTCGCCGAGGAAAGCCCACACGTGCGAGGCGGAGGTGTCCTTGATGCCGCGGTTCTCGAGGTAGCGGTTCGACATCGCCTGGTAGATCGCGTTGATCGGGCCGAGGCCCATCGACACGGTCGGGAACTGCCAGTACTCCGGCATCAGACGCGGGTGCGGGTACGAGGGCAGGGCGTGCGGCGCACGCGACTTCTCCTGACGGAAGCCGTCCATCTGCTCTTCGCTCAGACGTCCCTCGAGGAACGAGCGGGCGTAGATGCCGGGGGAGGCGTGGCCCTGGACGAAGATCTGGTCGCCGCCGCCTTCGGCATCCGCGCCGCGGAAGAAGTGGTTGAAGCCGACTTCGTACAGCGAGGCGGACGACGCGTAGGTCGAGATGTGACCGCCGACGCCGATGCCGGGGCGCTGGGCGCGGTGCACGGTGACCGCCGCGTTCCAGCGGATCCAGCTGCGGTAACGGCGCTCGAGGTCTTCATCGCCGGGGAACTCGGGCTCATTCTCGGGCGCGATGGTGTTGATGTAGTCCGTGGTCGGAACCATCGGCACGCCGAGGTGCAGCTCCTTCGAGCGCTTGAGCAGGCTGAGCATGATCTCGCGGCCGCGGCCGTGGCCCTTGGCATCCACCAGCTCATCGAGTGACTGCTGCCACTCGCCGGTCTCCTCCGGGTCGCTGTCCAGTGGGGCCTGAGAGTATGGATCCTGATCGTGGACGGTCACCGTGGAGCCTTTCGTCGATCTGGCAGGTCGTGCCAAGGAAACGGGAAGCGACGCGGGCAGCCTTGTCGGCTCGGCACAACGCGCGCTGTCTTCACCCTATATCCGTTCGCGGGTCTGATGACGCACTCGCGGCCCGTTAGAATGGGCGGCTGAGGGCCTTTAGCTCAGCTGGTAGAGCGCCACGTTTACACCGTGGATGTCGTCGGTTCGATCCCGGCAGGGCCCACTCCATCATCCGGATCCGTCTGCGTCGATTCCGAGGCGGATTCCGGCCCGCCATCGGGGCTGTCCTCCTGCTCGGGCACCGCATCGCGGTCGCCGGACAGCCATCGCAGCCAGGTCGACTGCGGGTCGGCTTCGAACAGCAGCATCCGAGTGAACAGCGTGAGCGGGATCGACAGGATCGCGCCGAGCGGACCGATGATGAACGTCCAGAAGACGACCGAGAAGAACGTGATGGTCAGACTGAGACCGACGGCGTCGCTGACGAACTTGGGCTGGATGAGCACCTGCAGCGTCACGTTCACGACGCAGTAGATCGCCACGACCCCGAGCATCAGCGGCCAGCCGCCCACCAGGAACGCGAGGATCGCGGGCGGGACGAGGCCGACGATGAAGCCGATGTTCGGGATGAAGTTCGTCACGAAGGCGAGCACGGCCCACACCACGGGCGCAGGCACCCCGAGCCACCACAAGGCAAGTCCATCGATGATCGCCACGATCGCACCGAACGACGCGTTGACGACGTAATAGCGACGGGTGCCGGAGGTGAGGTTCGAGATGCGACTCATCGTCGCGCCTTTCACGGCTCCGAACAGGCGAGGGGCGTCACGGTATCTGGCGCCGTCGACGGCCATCATGATCACGTACGCGCAGACGAAGAACAGCGCTGTGGCCACACCGAGCATCGTGCTCCACACGCTGCCCGCGATGCTCAGCAGCGTCTTCGGATCGAGCAGCGAGGCGGCGGCGTCTGCTGCGCCCTCGTCGAGTCCGGCCGACTGCAGCCAGGCCATCAGGTCCGTCAGGGGCTGTGGCAGACCGGCACTGGCGAAACTCTCGATCAGCTTGACGAACTGTGCACCTGCGATCCAGAGCAGCACGCCCATCGCTGCGAGGATCAGGTACGAGAGCACGATCACCGCAGTCGATGCCGTCCACCGCGGCCAGCCACGGCGCTCCAGGGGCCGGCGGATCGGCTCGCAGATGATCACGATCACCAGGGCCAGCGCCAGCGGCGTGAGCAGGTCCTGCGCGAGATGCACGCCCAGGAGCGTCACCGTCGCCGCGGCAAGAGTGAGCAGCACCCTCAGCGCAGGGGCGGTCGCGGGCAGCGGCGAGGTGTTCGACGTGGTGGTCACCCCGTCAGAGTAACGCCCAGTCACACGGCATCCGGAGTGACGAGCGGGGGAGCGACCGCCTCGCTGGTGACGACGCTCACCAGATCTCCCTCTGCCAGTGCATCGGCGACGCCGCGCACGACATCAGAGGTGATGCCTGCGCCGTGCAGCGGGTGATGCCAGAACTGCACCGTCAGCATCCAACGTAGTTCGGAGACGCCGGTCAGCAGCACATTCGGCTGCTCACGGGTGTGCACACCCTCTGCTGTCAGCACCGCCTGCACCACGCGCTCGATGACGTCGTCGAGGGCGATGCCGTCTCGTCTCTTGATCCGCAGACGCAGGTCGCTGCGCCGCGCGCCGTGTCGGGAGTCGTTGACGAGCAACCCTGACATCAGCATGGCGTGCGGGACGTGCACCGTCCTGCCGTCGGTGGTGAGGATGATCGCGGAGCGACCATTGAGTTCGTGCACCACCCCGGTGATGACGCCATCCAAGCCCTCCACGGTGATCTGCTCGCCGAGCTTGACCGACTGGCGCGACTGGATGAGAACCCCGGCGGCGAAGTTGTCTGCCACTCCGCGCATCACGAGAACCAGGATCAGGACGGCGATGAGGGTCATCGCCAGCAGCGGCTGCACGTTCGCGCCGAGGAAGGCGAGCGCCACACCGATGCCGCCGAGCAGGATCAGGTACTGCGCGAACCGGGCGGCGAGCTGCACGACGGAATCGGAGATCCCCGGCGTGCGCTTGGCCAGCTTGAGGATGCCGCTGCGCACCAGCCGCGATGCGATCCAACCGATGATCACCGCGAGGATCGCGAACACGATCTGCGAGGCCGTCAGACCTGTTGGAAACAGTGCGCTCAAGTCCATGTCTCCCAGCTTGCGCGGTGCCGCACGCCCGCTGCGGAGGGAGTCACCCGCCCCGGGTGATCGGTCGGGTGTGCGAACCACCGACCGCGTCGACAATGTCGGCATGGACGATTTCCCTGTCTCGCGCCGACGGCGCTTCGGGCGGATACTCGATGTCACGACCGTGGTCGTGCTGTCGATCACCGCCGTGCTGACGGCATGGTGCGGGTTCGAGGCCTCGAAGTGGGGCGGCGAGATGTCGATCGCCTTCAGCCAGGCCTCGTCCGCCCGCGTGCAGGCTGCCGCCGCCGCGTCGGAGGCGCAGGCGGCGCGGCAGTACGATCTGACGATCTACACGCAATGGGTGCTGGCCGAGCACAGCGGCGATGCGAGTCTGATGCGCTTCATAGAGGAGCGGTTCTCTCCGCAGTTCACAGTCGCGTTCGACGCCTGGCGCAAGAGTGATCGTGATGCGCTCGGGCCCGCGGCGATGAAGGAGTACGTACTGCCCGGCGCCGTCGAGGCCAAGGAGCTGAGCGCACGGGCTGACGCCAAGTTCAGCGACGCCCTGGCTTTCAACCAGCGTGGTGACAACTACTCGCTGATGACGGTCCTGTTCGCTCTGGTGCTGTTCTTCGCGGCGCTGTCGCAGTCCCAGAAGGTCGAGTGGCGACGGTGGACGTTCCTCATTCTCGGCCTGCTTCTGGGCATCGTCGGCGTCGCATTCGTGTCGACTTTTCCGATCAAGATCTGACACCTCACCTCGCCCGAAAGAGATGATGCATCGTCGTGCGCGGACCAGACGATGTCCAGAATGTGGGCATGCCGTCCAGTACTGCGCGATCAGACCTGCTCACCGCCGCCCGCTCGAGCGCGAATGAGGGCACCCGTGAGCGCGCCCGCGAGGCAATAGGGCTGCAGATCTCGATTTTCGCCTTCATCCTGGTCGCGCTCGTGGCCGTGCCGGTGTTCGGGTTCCGACCCGGGCCGATCTCGGGCCCGGACTCCGTCGGCCAGTACGCGGCCATCGCGGCGGCCGTGACGGCCGCCGTCGTATTCGTACTGGGGCGCATCGTCGCCGCCGATCCGCATCGCGAGCGCCCGCTGGGCGTGCTGGACATCATCGACATCGCCGCGTTCGCCTTCGCGCATGCCGTGATCGCGCTGCTGGGCTGGACGCTGATGGCGGTGATCCTCGAGGCGGGGCTGATCGGTGCAGAGGTGTTCCCGATCCCTGTGCTCCTCCTCTCTGGCGCTGCCGCGGCCCTGACTGCGTACGTCGTCTACGCCTCGGCGACGCACCTCGACCTGCAGCTGCTGGCCATCGTGCTCGCGACCTTCCTCATCGTCGGCGTGCTGGCGAGCATGCTCACAGCCAGCGACCCATCCTGGTGGAAGGACAACCTGAGTGCGCTCGGCATGACCGATGACCTCTCGGCGCGAACCTTCAACCTGACGCTGATCGTGGCGGGCATCCTCGTGACGACACTCGCCCGCTACGCGACCAAGGCGATCCCCGGTGTGCATCCGCGCGGCGTCGTCGCGGTGCGCACCTGCCTGATCATCGTCGGCATCTTCCTCGGCATGGTCGGACTGTTCCCGGTCGACCAGCACTTCGCGCTGCACACCGGTGTCGCGTCCGGCATGGCCGTCGCCTTCGGAGTGCTGGTGATCGCGCTGCGCTGGTGGCTGCCAGGGCTCTCGCGCACCTTCCTGCTGCTCGGGTACCTCTTCGTCGCCGTCATCGTCGTGCTGAGCATCCTCTTCGCAGTGCAGTACTACACGCTGACCGCCGTGGAGCTCATCGCAGGTACATTGGTCTTCACCTGGATCATCCTGTTCATCCGCACCGTCGATGCGCTCACCCAGGATGTCGCCGCGGTCGACCCGGAGTGAAGCGGGGTCACATCGTCACCGTGCGTGTCATTGCCTGGGCACAGCATCCGGTTCCCGCTAGGTTGTTGACATGGCGCCTCCCCTGCGTCCGACGAGATCGGGACCCATCGCGCGATTCAGTTCGCCTTCTGAACGGCCGGCAGACCTGCCGCGGCCGCGGGTGGTCGACACGATCCGAGCGGCGCTCGACGACCGCGCGTACTGCATCGTCAGCGCACCCAGCGGATACGGCAAAACCACGGCGGTGGCCGAGTGGGCGGCGGGGCCGGTCGAGCTCGCCTGGCTGACGCTGAACGCACTGGACTCCGATCCGCGTCGGCTCGCGCGCGGTGTCATGGAGGCGCTCGTGATCGGTGCGGAACTGGGCGGTCGCCCACTGGCACTGCCGGTGGCACGGTCCGATCCGCGCCGGGCGTACGCTGCGATCATTGATGCGCTGGACGACTGGGCCGGGACGCTGCACCTCGTCGTCGATGATGCGCACCGCGCCGGCGAGCACTGGCGTGACGGCCTGCTGGGGATGCTGCTCGATCAGATGCCAGACAACCTCCGCGTCGTGCTCATCGGCACCACGCTGCTTGAGATCACCTCATCGCGCGAACGTCTCACCGATCCCGGCGCATTCCTCGGTGCGGACCTGCTCAGATTCACCGTCGAGGAGGTCGCCGCACTGCACGCCCCAGAGCCGATCGCGCTCGATCCGAAGGCGATTCTCGAAGAGACTCAGGGGTGGCCGATCGCCGTGAAGATGGTGATGATCGGCGGCGTGCGGCCGGTGTCAGAAGCGGCCAGCGCCTCCGCCTTCCTCACAGACTATGTGCGTGATCACGTGCTGGGCGCGCTGCCTGACGAGATGGCGCAGTTCGTACTCGACGCGAGCGTGTGTGCTGAACTCGACGCCGAACTGGCCATCGCCGTCACCCAGCGGCCGGACGCAGGGTGGATGCTCGACGAGTGCGTTCGACTCGGCATGTTCCTCGACCGATTCAGCTCAGAGCAGGGTTCGAGCTACCGATGGCATGCGTCCTTCGCCAGGACCTGCGATGTGATCCGGGGCGCGGATCCTGTGCGCGCAGCGGAATCTCACCGGCGTGCGGCAGCCCACCTGCGAGACGAAGCCCCCATCGCATCGATAGCGCATTCGCTGCGGGCAGGCGACGTGGACGGCGCGCGCGATACCCTGGCGCGCCGGTGGCTCGGCCTGCTGATGCGCGGTTCTGCTGTCGAAGTGGACAGCATCGTCACTGAACTGCTCAGGCGTGCTCCGGAGGATCCCGAACTGCTGCTGATACGTGCGAGCGCCACTGACGCGCTCGGCGAGCACCATCTGGCGCGCGATCTGCTGCACCGTGCAGAGGTGCTCGTCCTGAGATCCGACCCCTCGCCGCACGCCCTGGTGCTCGACATCGCCCGCCTCATGATCTGCGACGATCAGGAGCAGGTGGGGCGCGCCAGCGCCAGGGTGCACGAGCGGATCATCGTCGCAGAAGGCGGAGTGCTCGTCGATCATGCGGCCGTGAACCATCTGCTCGGGTGGGCCGAGATCCAGTTTCCGACGAACCCGGCACTTCCGGCCGAGAGATTCGCCGCGGCATCGCGCGAGCTGCGGCTCGCTGATGATGAAGAGCAGTGGATGCGCGCGGTCGGTCATCTGGCGTTCGGCCGAGTGTGGGCGGGGCGGTTCCGTGAAGCGACTGCCGAGCTCGCAGAGGTCGGTGGTTCGGCCGACCCCTCTGTGAGTGCGGAGCAGGCGGGCAGCAGTGCCGTCCTCGCCGCTGGTCTGATCGCCCACTGGTCGGCGGATGCTCTTGGCGCCTCCCGCGCCTTCGCGTCGATCCTGAACGGCAGCGGGTCCGACGCCTCGACCAACGCCGTGGCAAGGATGATGATCGCCTATGCGGCCGCCGAGGGCGGAGATCTCGCGGCTTGTCGTCGCGCGGCGATCGGGGTGCAGGATATGCCCGTAGAGACCATGCACGGCATCGCCTGGGGCGTGTGCCGCGAATCGGCGATCGCCGTGCTCGAAGAGGCGATCGGCAATCAGGAGCGAGCGCTGCGGATCGCCAGGAAGCATCTGCATCGTGCTGATCTGCCCATCATCGCGGTGTCGCTGGCGGGCGTTCTGCGCCGCGCGGGGGAGTACAGCGAGGCACTCGTGCAGCTGAGGTCGCTTCGAGCGTTCGCAGAGGTGTCCTATGTGAAGTCGCCGACGCTGATCACAGCGGCAGTGCTTCGGCGGCATCAAGGAGACCACACCGCGGCACACGACCTGTGTGAGGCGGCACTCGCCGTCGCCGTGCCCGAGGGCATCCGACTGCCGTTCGGACCTCGCGAGATCGCCGTGCGACGACTGCTCAGCGAGCACGTGCATCACGGCACGCAGTTCGAGGACTTCATCGGAGAATGTCTCGCATCTGATGCGGCCGGATCGCTGGCCACGGTGCTGTCCGAGCGCGAGCAGCAGGTTTTCCGTCAGCTGCAGACGTCACGCACGCTGCCGGAGATCGCCCACGAGCTCGGTGTGTCGATCAACACGGTGAAGACTCACCAGCGCTCGATCTACCGCAAGCTCGATGTCTCCTCCCGCCGTGAGGCAGTGCGCACCACCGTGTGACGTGTGCCGCTGCACTGTCGTGACTGTCTGTGCTCATGGTCGGGCGGTGTCATGAACTGCAGGGTAGGTCATGGTGCAGCGACGTCGGATGCGGTGTGGACGTGTGACCGGCACAGCCTCTGCGGATTGCCAGATGGCATTCGCCACGGACGCGGGCACGCGGCGTACTTCGATGATGCGGTCGTGAAGCAGCGGCAGAGCCGACGCGGCGCCTGCGGCCGCACTGTGCTCGACGAGGATGATCGCGGCACTCGCGCCGATGTCGAGGTGCGCCGTGAGTCCGGCGGCATCCTCGACTCCGATCAGGCCCGGGGTGCGGAGCGTGATGCCGGCAAGTGCGAGCTCGGAGACGTCGATCTCGGTGAGGGAACCCCGCCGCGCCGCGCGCCGCGTCACGACGATCACGTCCAGCAGCCGCACCACATTCACATCCCCGGCGGCCGGTAGAGCCTCCAACAGCGCGGAGCCGATGCGTTCGCGGTCCAGATGCACCAGCAGCAGGCTCGCATCGCCCAGTTGCATGCCCCCACCTCCGCTCTCGGTACCGACCCGGCGATCATGACACCGACCGCGATCGATCACACGCCCGCGCTCACCCGCCGCGGGTGAGCGCGGGCGTGCGCAGGAGAAGGACGGTGCAAGCATGAGGACACATCGTCCCGCAGGGGCGGCAGGAGGTGGCGAGGTGCAGAGACCTCTGGTCGGGCTCACACGACAGAATCTGGTACGCGAACTGCTGGCCGGTGTCACGCTGCTCGCGATCGCGATCCCGCTCAATATCGGCTACGCCCAGATCGCCGGGCTGCCGGCCACGGCAGGACTCTACGCACTGATCCTTCCCACTGTCGTGTACGCACTGGTGGTGTCGTCTCGGCAGGTGGTGGCATCGCCTGACGCCGCCGCGGCGGCACTCGTGGCCGCGTCGATCGGCGGCCTCGCCGCCGCCGGATCCGAGGATTACGCCACCCTGGCGCTCGCACAGGCCATCATCTGCGGTGTCCTGTTCATCCTGCTGTCGGTGTTCAAGCTCGGCTTTCTGGCGAACTTCCTGTCGAAGCCGATCCTCATCGGATTCGTCGGCGGCCTCGCGCTGGACATCCTGGTCTCGCAAGTCGCGAAGATGCTCGGCGTCAAGATCGACTCCGGCGGAGAATTCGTGGAGAAGCTCGGCGGGCTGATCGGCGGACTGGGCACGACCAACCTGTGGTCGCTGGCGATCTCGGTCGCCTCGATCACCACCCTGCTGCTCGGCAAGCGACTGCTGGGGATGGTGCCGTGGGCGCTGGTCGTCATGGTGGCGGCCACCGTGTTCGTGCTCGTGGCCGATCTCGGCGACAGCGGCGTCGCCGTGCTCGGTGAAGTGCCGGCAGGACCCCCGCAGCTCACCTGGCCGATGCTGGACTGGCATACCTGGCTCCTCCTGATCCCCTCCGCGATCGCGCTGACCATGGTGACGACGGCGGAGGGCCTGCTGGTCTCGCGCTCATACGGTGAGAAGCGCCACTACCCGACCAGGCCGAACCGCGACCTCCTGGCCTTCGGTGTCGCGAACATCGCGGCCGGTGCGCAGGGCAGCTTCGCAGTCGGGTCTTCGACGAGCCGCACCGCAGCCATGGACCAGGCAGGGTCCCGCACCCAGCTGCCCTCGCTCGTGCTCGCGGCGGGCACACTGCTGCTCCTGCTGTTCGGCACGGCGCTGCTGGAAGACATCCCGTCGCCTGCCATCGGCGCGATCGTCGGGGTGGCGATCCTGCCGCTGCTCGGCTTCCGCGAGTTCGCCGCCCTGTGGCGCATGGACCGGTTCGAGTTCGTCATCGGCGCGGTGTGCTTCCTGGTCACCCTTTTCGTCGGATCGATCCCCGGCATCCTCGTCGCCTTCGTCCTGGCGCTCATCAACATCGCCAAGCGCGCGTCGACCCCTGCGATCGATGTTCTCGCCGAGAACGATCTGCCGACCGCCTCCCTGCTGGACGAAGCACCGCAGGGCGCGATGACTGCGCCGGGCGTCGTCGTGGTGCGAATGGCGGCGCCGCTGTTCTTCGCGAACGGTGATGCGTTCGCGTCCGCCGTCCGCACCGCCGTGCGGGCCCCTGGCGCAGGCGCAGTCAAGCACGTCGTGATCGATATGGAGGCGGTGACGGATGCTGATGTCACCGCGGCCGAGTCGTTCGAGGGCCTCACCTCATGGTTGAAGACGGAGGGCGTGACGCTGTCGTTCAGCCGCCTGCGCGCGCCGGCGCGCCCACGACTCGAGCGCCTGGGGATCCTCGACGGACAGCAGGTGTTCGACACCAATCGCGCAGCCCTGGACCGACTGAGGGCAGATCACGTCTGAACACGACACACACGGAACAGAATGAAAGGAGAAACCACATGATCGATTTTCGCTACGGGCCCGTCGAGTTCTATCTCGTCGGATTCGAAGGGGACGGTCCGGATCCCGCCACCTTCCAGGCGCTCGGTGATCTGATCGCGAACGGGACGGTGCGTCTGCTGGACTTCGTGCTCGTCTCGAGGTCCGCTGAAGGCGAGCTCGAAGTCCTCGACGTGGACCTCGAGCAGAACGGCCTCCTCGGCGATGCGGTGCCCCTCGCAGATGGCCTCGCCGGTGAGGAGGACATCGCCATGCTCGCCGAGCACGTCCCGGCAGGGACGACGGCTGCGATCGTCGTGCTCGAACTGGCATTCGCACGCGAGCTGGCACAGAAGATGACAGCGGCGGGTGGTGAGGTGCTGCGCACGGAGCGCGTGCCTGCTCCCGTCGTGAACGCCATGATGGACATCCTTGAGCAGGAAGGTGAGTGAGATGCCACTGAGGAGAATGGGTCGCCCCGGGCTGATCGGCCTGGCAGCGAGGACGGCCGTCGTGGCCGGCACCGCCAGCGCCGTGCAGGGTGGCGCTGCACGGCGGCAGCAGCAGCAGGCGCAGCAGCAGCAGTATGAGGCCGCCGCTCAGCAGGCGCAGATCGATGCCGCTGCGCAACAGGCGGCAGCGCAGTATGCACCGGCACCGGCGCAGTACGAAGCCGCGCCGGCCGCGCCTGTTGCACCGTCCTCCGGTGATGACATGATCGCGAAGCTGCAGCAGCTGAGCAGTCTGCACGACGCGGGGGTGCTCTCCGACGCGGAGTTCGCTGCCGCGAAGGCGAAGCTGCTGGGCTGACGAAATGCACACGAGGTCAGCCGCGGTGCTGCCGCGGCTGACCTCGCCGTACTGAGCTGTTTGACCAGAGGGAAGAGCACATGGGCGAGTTGGACGATCTGAAGGCCAGAGTTGCAGAGCTCGAGCAGGAGAATCAGACGCTGCGCAAGCCGCGCCGCAGGCCCGCTGCGACGAGCGTCGTGGCGGCGATCGCGCTCGTGCTCGCGATCCTGCTCGCGCCGGTGGCGACACTGGGCACGTGGGCGCGGCTGCAGCTCGTCGACACCGATCGATTCGTCGCGACGTTCGCTCCACTGGCATCCGACCCCGACGTGCAGGACTTCATCGCGGATCAGGTCAATGCCGCGATCGATGAACAGGTCGACCTGGACGCCGTGGTCGGCGAGCTCTTCGACGGACTCCGCAGCCTGGACCTGCCGCCACGAGCCGAATCGGCGCTCGGGCTGCTCGAAGCGCCCGCAGCGCGCGGTGCGGCCTCGCTCATCGACGGCGTCGTGCATGACCTCGTGGCATCCGATCAGTTCGCCGAGATCTGGACGCAGTCCCTGCGCTTCACGCATGAGCGTGCCACGGCGATCATCCAGGATCAGCCCGGTACGGCGCTGCAGTTGGCGGACGACGGCGTGCTGTCGGTCGATCTCGGTCTGATCGTGAAGCAGGTCAAGCAGACGCTGACGGAGCGCGGTATCGGGATCGCCGACATGATCCCTGCGATCGAGAAGACGGTCCCGATCGCTCAGGCAGACGCTCTCGCCCTGATCCGCACCGTGTACTCGGTGGCGGTGACCGGCGGCTATTGGCTGCCCTGGGTCGTTCTCGGGCTGCTGGTGGCGGGGGTGCTGCTGGCCAAGAACCGCACGCGGGCGCTGTTCTGGAGCGGCACAGGGTTCGCGGTCGTCTTCCTGCTGGCCGCGGCCGGTGTGAGCATCGGACGGGGCTTCTTCATCAGGGCGGTGAGTCCCGAGACGATGTCGGTCGGAGCGGCCGAGGCGCTCTTCGACGGCTTGACGGTGCTTATGCGCTCGACCATCATGGCGCTGGCCTTCTTGGGCGTGATCGTCGCGATCTGGGCCTGGTTCGCCGGGTCCCGACGGTCTGCCGTCGCCACCCGAGGGCTGTTCCGCAGCGGCTTCGACGCGGCCCGAGGATCCGCAGAACGGCATGGGCTCTCGACGGGGAGATTCGGCGCGGTCGTCGAGCGGTATCACGGGGCGATCCTCATCGCCGGGATCGTGGTGGCGCTGATCGTGCTGCTGATGACGCGTCCGATCGCGTTCAGCACCGTGCTGTGGGTGACCTTCGGCTTCGTCATCTTCGTCGTCCTCGTCGAACTGCTCCGCCGGCCTGAACCGGCAGAGCAGGGGCCAGAAGACCAGGATGAGCGCATCGAGCCCGCCTCCGAGCAGGAATCGGAGCTCGTCTCCGGCACCGACGCGCCCTGACAACGACGGAGTGACTCATGGTCGGTGCGGTGTGGCAGCTGCTGCCGGTGGCCCTCGGGGTGATGGCGAGCCCGCTGGCTGTGCTCGGGCTCGTCGGCATCCTGCTCTCCAGCCATGCCCGTCGCAACGGCACGGCCTATCTGCTCGGATGGGTCATCGCGACGACTGCGCTGCTCGCGGCCGGCGTCGCCCTCTTCGCGGCGGCCGATGCGGTCGATGGCCGTCAGGTGGCCGCTTGGGTGCCGATCACGCATGCGGTGATCGGGGCTGTCTGCGTCCTCGGCGCGGTCTGGATCTTCGCCAGGGCGCGCGGCGTGGCCGCTCGCGTCGCCGCCGCGCGGACGCCGGCCGAGCTCGCGGCGGCGGCCCCGCAGCTGCCTGGTCTGGTGCGCGGGGTCGCGCAGTTCACGCCGGTGCGGTCACTGTTTCTCGGGCTGGGCATCTTCATGAACCCGATGAACATCTCGCTCGTCGTCGCCGCCGCGCTCGAGATCGCGCATGCGACAGCGTTGACCTGGGAGCGCACGTCACTCGGCGTCGGCTTCGTCGTCGCGGCAGCGGCCCCTGTGGCCATTCCCGTGCTGATCGTGCTGGTGCGCGGCAAGCGCGCCGATCCGATGCTGCGCGGGCTGAGGGCGTGGATGCTGAAGCACAATGGATCGCTGAGTGCGGGCATCCTGATGCTGGTGGGAATCCTGCAGCTCATCAAGGCCTTGCAGATCTGGTTCTGAATCCCCGCCGCTCAGGACTCCTCGTGCGTCGCAGGATCCCCGTCGAAGAGCCGACCGTCAGGTCGGCCCAGAGCCGTGATCGCCTCGACCTCGGCTGGATCGAGCACGATCGACGCCGCAATGAGGTTCGCCCGCTGATGCGCGACTGACGAGGCCTTGGGGATCGACACGGTGCCGCGCGCCACGTGCCAGGCGATCACGGCCTGCACGGGGGTGATGCCGTGGGCGGCCGCGATCTCGATGATCACTGGCTCATCGAGCACCGCTCTGGCTCGGCCGAGAGGACTCCACGCCTCGGTGAGGATGCCGCGCTCGGCGTGTACTGCGATGGCCTCGGCCTGTGGGAAGTAGGGGTGCACCTCGATCTGATTGACGACGGGGCGGACGCCTGATTCGGCTTCGATGCGGTCGAGGTGCGCCGGCAGGAAGTTCGATACGCCGATCTGGCGCACGGTCCCGCGTTCCTGCGCCTCGATGAGCGCCCGCCATGCCTCGGCGTAGAGACCGACGCTCGGGTTCGGCCAGTGGATCAGGTGCAGGCCCGTGGCATCCACGCCGAGCCGGTAGCGGCTCTCTTCGATGCTGGTGCGCGCTTTGGCGCTCGCGTGATGGCGCCCAGGGAGCTTGGTGGTCACGATGATCTCACTGCGATCCACACCGGATGCGACGATCCCCGCACCGACCGCGCCCTCGTTCTCGTAGTTGAACGCGGTGTCAACGAGCCGGTAGCCGAGTTCGATGCCTGCGGCTACCGCGGCCGCCCCCTCCTCACCGTTCAATCGGTACGTGCCGAGGCCGATCGCGGGCAGGCGGAAGCCGTTGTGCGCGGTGAGATAGGGGGTCTCTGTCATGGCTGCTCCTCCGGTCGCCGTCAAACCAGCCTATGGCGCGACCGCACAGTCGGGCAGAACGGGATGCCACGATGGTCACATGACGACATCCGTTCCGCCCGCCGACACCGCGCGCTGCCCCTGCACCAGCGGCGAGGTGTTCGGCTCGTGCTGTGGGCCGGTGATCGCCACGGGAAGAGCGCCCACTGCGGTGCGGCTGATGCGCTCCCGCTTCACGGCCTTCGCCATCGGCGACGCCGACCATCTGCTGCGCAGCTGGCATCCATCCACCCGCCCCGTCGATCTCGACCTGGATGAGGGCGTGCACTGGTTGCGTCTGGACATCCTCGACCAACAGGGCGGCGGCCCGTTCGACGATGAGGGCGTCGTCGAGTTCGAGGCGTTCTACCGCCAGGACGGCACGCGCGGATCGATGCGGGAGCGCAGTCGGTTCGTTCGCGAGGACAAGACGTGGTTCTACGTCGACGGCACGTCTCACAGCAGATAGGTTTGAGGTGTGAAGGCCACCCCCGAGAACCAGCGCACACTGCTCGACATCGCCGATCTGGATCGTCGGATCACTCAGACGGAGCGGGCGCGCACGAAGCCGGCGCAGGGGGCGCGCATCAATGAGCTCGCAGCCCTCCGCCAGCGGCAGCTCGGCGAACTGACGACGCTGACCGGCGTACTCGATGACGCCAAGGCCGAGCTCTCCCGTCTCGAGTCCGATGTCGCCCTCGCCGCGCAGCGTCGCGATAAGGACGCCGAGCGCCTGGCCGTGGCGACAGACCCCAAGCAGGCACAGGCCCTCGAGAACGAGATCGAGAGTCTCGGACGCCGCATCAGCATGCTCGAAGACAGTGAACTCGACGTGATGGGTGGCGTCGAAGAGGCGCAGACCGCGGTCGACGCGCAGCAGGCTCTCATTGACCAGACCCAGGCCGAAGGAGCGGGGCTCACTGCCGCCGCGAAGGCCGACATCGCCGCCGCCACCACCGAGGGCGAGCACCTCGCACGCGATCGCGCTGCGCTGGCAGCATCCGTCGCAGCCGATCTGCTGGCGGAGTACGAGCGGCGCGCGAGTCGAGGCATCGGCGTCGGACTGCTGCGTCGCGGCATCTGCGAGGGATGCCAGATGGTGCTCGCCGGAACCGACATGAACGATGTGCGCCGTGCTGCGCCGGACGATGTGCTCTCGTGCCCGGAGTGCGGCGCGATCCTGGTGCGCACCGACGAGTCAGGGCTGTGACGACGAGAGTCGACTCGCCCGCAGCCCGGGCGTGAGAATCGCAGCGTCGGATGCTGGTGGTAGACCGGACGGTGTGAGCAGATCCGCGGCGCCGCCGCACGCGATCGTCGGCAGGGCTCCAGAAGGCGACGCCTGGCTGATCGCACTCGTCGCTGCTGGTGACACCGACACCGCCGCGACCGCGGAGCCGGTTCGGGTCGCCGACGCCGATCTGATCGAGCATGTGCGCGCCGTCGAGGGCGCCCACACACCACGCTGGACCGTGCGCACTCTGCGCACCTTCTCGCCGCCGCTGCTGGCCGCGGGCATCCGACTGCGCCGAGCACACGACCTCGTGCTCTGTCATGCGATCCTCCGTGACTCGGCGGCGCTCGTGCCGCCCCTGCCGGCATCGGAGCGGTGGACCCGCGCCGACCCGCTGGAGGGCTCCGCCGAGCCTGGGCTGTTCGACATGGGCAACACAGCAGCGCACGGCGATGACTTCGACGACGTCCTCGGCCAGTGGCGAGAGCAGCTGGCAGCGCTGGAGCGCGCCCCCGACGGCAGGCTCGCGCTGCTGTGCGCAGCGGAGTCCACCGGCGCCCTGATCGCCGAGGAGATGACGGCCGCAGGGCTGCCGTGGAGCACCGCCGCGCATCAGGCCATCCTGGTCGAGCAGCTCGGGCCCCGCCCGCTGCGAGGAGGGCGGCCCGCGCGCATGGCGCAGCTGGCGGTGCGCATCGGCGACGCGCTCGAGGACGACACAGTGAGTCCCGACAGTCCGCCTCGACTGCTGCGTGCGCTGCACAGGGCCGGCGTGTTCGTGGAGTCCACGTCGAAGTGGGAGCTCTCCGAGATCGATCATCCGGTCGTCGAGCCGCTGCTGGAGTACAAGCGGCTCGCGCGATTATTCACGGCGAACGGCTGGACGTGGCTGGACGACTGGGTGCGCGATGACCGGTTCCGGCCGATCTACCTGACTGGCGGCGTGGTCACCGGGCGCTGGGCGTCATCCGGCGGGGGAGCGCTGCAGATCCCGCGGCAGCTGCGCCGCGCCGTGCGCGCGGATCCGGGCTGGACGCTCGTCGACGCGGACGTCGCGCAGCTCGAGCCGCGCGTGCTCGCCGCGATGTCGCATGATTCCGCGATGGCGGACGCTGCGCGCGGGCGGGACCTGTACGAAGGCGTCGTGCGGTCCGGTGCGGTCGGATCGCGCGAAGAGGCGAAGTACGCCGTGCTCGGCGCCATGTACGGCGCCACGACGGGGGAGAGCGGCCGGCTCGTGCCGCGGCTGCGCACCGTGTTCCCCAAGGCGATGAACCTTGTCGACGCGGCAGCGCGCACCGGCGAGCAGGGCGGTGTCGTCAGCACGCTGCTCGGACGCAGCTCACCGCGCCCCGACGATGCATGGACGCAGACGCAGTCGAGGGCGAGTGGACCGGATGCCGGCGGTGCTGATGAATCGCGCGCACGCAGCCGTGCACGTGATCGAGGTCGCTTCACACGCAACTTCGTCGTGCAGGGGACGGCCGCGGAATGGGCGCTGCTCTGGCTCGCCGAGATCAGACATCGGCTGATGGCCCTGCCGCCGGCATCCGAACCGGCCACCGCCTCTGGGCCGGTGTTCGCCGATCAGGCGCACCTCGCGCTCTTCCTGCATGACGAGGTGATCGTGCACTGTCCGGCCGATCAGGCCGAAGCGGTCGCAGACGCGGTGCGGGCGGCGGCTGCTGCCGCCACGGCGCGTCTGTTCCCTGGATTCCCGATCGACGTGCCGCTGGTTGTCAACGTGAGCCAGGACGCCGGCAAGCACGCCTAGCGCGAGCACGCGTAGAATCATGGGGCGAGTGGGTCGGCCGGACGGCCGCGTGGCGCGAGAGCGCACCGAGGAACGTCCGGGCTCCACAGGGCAGGGCGGTGGGTAACACCCACCCGGAGCGATCCGCGAGAAAGTGCCACAGAGAGAAGACCGCCGTCGCCCCTCGGGGAGGCGGTAAGGGTGAAAGGGTGGTGTAAGAGACCACCGGGGGACATGGTGACATGTCCCGCCAGGTAAACCTCGCCCGGAGCAAGACCAGACAGAGGGCGTCGACGCGGCTCGCCGAGTCCTCGGGTAGGTTGCTGGAACGACACGGCAACGTGTCGTCGAGAGAGATGGCCGTCAAGGGAGCGAAGTACTCCTGAACAGAACCCGGCGTACAGGCCGGCCCACTCGCCCCTGCATATGACAGAGGCCCGATCACCATCACGGTGATCGGGCCTCTGTCGTAAGGATCTGGTTGGGTGCTCAGCCTGCGGCGAGCGAGGCCGCTCCGATGATGCCGGACGCGTTGCGGTGCACCGCTGCCACGATCGGTGTGCGCAGGTCCAGCAGCGGCAGGAACTTCTCGGGGTGCTTCGAGACGCCGCCGCCCACGACGAACAGGTCGGGGCTGAACAGGAACTCGACGTGGCGGTAGAACTCCTGCAGACGCGCCGACCAGTCCTCCCAGGACAGGCTCTCGCGCTCCATGGCGGAGTACGCCGTCCACTTCTCGATCGACTCGCCCTCGCGGTTGAGGTGTCCGAGCTCGGTGTTCGGGATCAGCACGCCGTTGTACAGGAATGCCGAGCCGATGCCGGTGCCGAGCGTCGTCATGATCGTCAGGCCACGGGCATCCCGCGCCGCGCCGTGGTGCGCCTCGGCGACGCCGGCGGCGTCTGCGTCGTTGACGAACGTGATGTCACGGCCGAGGCCGTTCTCGAAGAACTTCTCGGCTTCGAAGTCGACCCAGTCCTTCGAGATGTTCGCGGCCGAGAGCGTCTTTCCGTACTTGACGATCGCGGGGAAGGCGACGCCGAGCGGCAGCTTGGAGTCGGTCACACCGAGCGTGTCGAGCACCTCGCGGACGGTCTCGACGACATCGCCGGGGTGCGCACCCTGCGGGGTGGGAACCCGCACGCGGTCGGAATCCAATGTGCCGGTCTGCAGGTTGACGATGCCCGCCTTGATTCCGGTGCCGCCGATGTCTACGCCGATTGCCTGTGCCATGTCCAATAGCCTAGCGATCCACTGGTCTGCGATTAGGATCGTGACAGGATTCCCGACGAAGGAGCTGGCATGACCGACGGCGATGAGAAGTACTGGTACAACCTCAGGACGGGCGATGTCGAGTTCGGCATGCAGTCGGCATCTGTCGATCGCGTCGGGCCCTTCGACACCGCGGCTGAGGCGTCGCGCGCCCCCGAGATCATGCGCGAGCGCTCCAACGCGTGGGCCGAGGAAGAAGCCGCCGAGTCGGGCTGGGACGCCTCCGGTCCCGCAGCCGGAGAGTGAGCGTGGACAAGCAGCGTGACTTCGTCCTGCGCACCATCGAGGAGCGCGGCGTCAAGTTCGTGCGGCTGTGGTTCACCGATGTCATCGGCACGCTGAAATCCGTCGCCATCGCGCCCGCCGAGGTCGAGGGGGCGTTCGCCGAGGGCATCGGCTTCGACGGCTCGGCCATCGAGGGCCTGACCCGCACGTTCGAATCCGACCTGCTCGCGCAGCCCGATCCGGCGACGTTCCAGACCCTGCCGTGGCGGGGCGATGTCGACCCGACGGCGCGCATGTTCTGCGACCTCACCACACCGGACGGGCGACCGGCGGTGTCGGACCCGCGCAACGTGCTGCGCCGATCGCTGGCGAAGGCGGCGGATGCCGGATTCACCTTCTACACGCATCCCGAGATCGAGTTCTACCTGTTGAAGTCCTCCGAGCTGGGACCGAACGGCCCCGTTCCGGTCGACAACGCGGGCTACTTCGACAACGTCCCCGGCGGGACGGCGCACGACTTCCGTCGCAGCGCGGTGCGGATGCTGGAAGACCTCGGCATCTCGGTGGAGTACAGCCATCACGAGGGCGGGCCAGGACAGAACGAGATCGATCTGCGCTACGCGGACGCGCTGACGACCGCTGACAACATCATGACGTTCCGCACCGTGGTCAAGGAGGTGGCGATCGAGCAGGGCGTCTACGCGACGTTCATGCCGAAGCCGCTGAACGACCACCCCGGCAGCGGCATGCACACGCACCTCTCGCTGTTCGAGGGTGACGCGAATGCGTTCTACGAGCCGGGGGCCGAGTACCAGCTCTCGCTCACCGGTCGCCGCTTCATCGCGGGACTGCTGCGCCACGCGAACGAGATCGCAGCAGTGACGAACCAGTTCGTCAACTCGTACAAGCGCCTGTGGGGCGGTGACGAAGCACCCAGCTTCGTCACCTGGGGTCACGCCAACCGCTCCGCCCTCGTGCGTGTGCCGATGTACAAGCCCAACAAGGCGCAGTCGACCCGCGTCGAGTACCGCGGCCTGGATTCTGCGGCGAACCCGTACCTCGCCTACGCGCTGATGCTGGCCGCCGGTCTCAAGGGCATCGAAGAGGAGTACGAGCTGCCGCCGGAGGCGGAGGACAACGTCTGGTCGCTCAGCGACTCCGAGCGCCGCGCACTCGGGTACGCGCCGCTGCCGGCCAGCCTCGATCATGCGCTGGAGTACATGCAGGACTCCGAGCTGGTCGCCGAGACCCTTGGCGAGCAGGTGTTCAACTACGTGCTGCTCAACAAGCGCAAGGAGTGGGAGGCGTACCGCGGTCAGGTCACGCCGTTCGAGCTCAAGAGCAACCTCGGGCTGCTCTAGGAGAGTCCATGGCGCGACCTGATGCGTCCGTCTCGCTGTCGGCGCTCGCGAGGCTGGGCTTCGTCGAGCTGACGGCGGCGTCGGCCGACCTCAGCGAACTGGCCGAGCTCACCGGCATGGAGCGCGCGGAGCTGGCCGAGGGCATGTCGGCGGCGGATCCGGATGCGGCGGTGCACGGCCTGCTGCGGGTCGCCCGCCGCGATGCGGATCGTGCGCGACGGGTGCTGTCGGACGCTGACGCCAGGACCGCCGCGTGGCGATTGTTCGGCGTCTCGACCGGTCTCGCGGGATTCTTCGAGCGGCATCCGGGCCGGCTCGACCCGGAGACGCTGCTGCGCACCGACCTTCCGACCGCTGCCGAGCTCGAGACGCGGATGCTGGCGGCGGTCGGCGCGGACGGTGACCGCTTCGCGCGCGCGAGCGATCCGACCACCCGGCTCCGAGTCGAGTACCGTCAGTGCCTCGCCGAGATCGCCGCTGCGGATCTGGCATCCGATGATCCGCTGCACGTGATCGCCGATGTGTCAGCATCCCTCGCCGACGCCGCCGGGGCCGCGCTGGAAGCGGCCATCGCCGTCGCGCGCACGACAGTGATGGATGCCGGGCATGCCGGCACAGCGGCTGAGATTGCCGCGACCCGCCTGGCGATCATCGCGATGGGCAAAGCCGGTGCGCGCGAGCTGAACTATCTCAGCGACGTCGACGTCATCTTCGTCGGCGGGACCGCCGACGAGCAGATCGTGACGGAGGCGCGCGCGGTCGACATCGCCACACGACTGGCGCAGGAGACCATGCGCGCACTGTCGGCGTTCGGCATCGAGCCGCCACTGTGGGAGGTGGATGCCGCCCTGCGCCCCGAGGGCAAGCAGGGAGCGCTGGTGCGTTCGCTGGGCTCTCATCTGGCCTACTACGACCGCTGGGCGAAGAGCTGGGAGTTCCAGGCACTCTTGAAGGCACGGGCGATCGCGGGCGACGCGGAGCTCGGCGCGGAGTACATCTCCGCCGTGCAGCCGAAGGTGTGGTCCAGCGCCGAGCGGGCGGACTTCGTCGAGAGCGTGCAGGGCATGCGCGAGCGCGTCACAGAGCACATCCCGCCCGAAGAGGTTCCGTATCAGCTGAAGCTCGGTCCTGGCGGGCTGCGCGACATCGAGTTCACCGTCCAGCTGCTGCAGCTGGTGCACGGACTGAGCGACCAGACCCTGCGCACCCGCGGCACGCTCGAGTCACTGGACGCACTGGTCGAGGGCGGGTACATCGGGCGCGCTGAAGCTGCGGCCTTCGGCGAGGAGTACCGCGTGCTGCGACTGCTCGAGCACCGGCTGCAGCTGCGTGAGCTGACCCGCACGCATCTGCTGCCGAGCGACGACGTCGGCATGAGACGGCTGGCTCGCGCGACCGGGCTGGCAGACAGTGCGTCCGGACTTCAGCGGGTCTGGGACGACGTGCGACGCGACGTGCGCGAGCAGCACGTGCGGCTGTTCTACCGTCCGCTGCTCGCCGCCGTCGCTTCGCTGCCGGCGGAGGAGCGGATGCTGTCGCCGGAGCAGGCGGGGTCGCGCCTTGCGGCCATCGGATTCCGCGACCCGGCCGGTGCGCTGCGCCACATCGCCGCACTCACCGCCGGCATCAGCCGCAAGGCCGCGATTCAGAAGCACCTGATGCCCGTCATGCTGCGCTGGTTCGCCGATGGCACCGACCCGGACTACGGGCTCGTCGCGTTCCGCCGGATCAGCGAACGGCTCGGCGACACGCACTGGTTCCTGCGGATGCTGCGGGACTCGGCCGGCGCCGCAGAGCGTCTGACGCGCGTGCTGTCATCTTCACGGTACGTCGGCGAGCTGATGGAGTGGATACCGGAGTCCGTGGCCTGGCTCGACAGCGGAGCTTCTCTGCGGCCGCGGGGCTGGACGGCGCTGGATGACGAGGCGCGGGCGATCCAGACCAGACACGCGACCACGCAGGGGGCGCTGAAATCGGTGCGTGCGCTGCGCAGACGGGAGCTGCTGCGCACGGCGATGGGGGCCGTGCTCGACCAGATCAGCATCGACGAGGTCGCCAGGGCGCTCACTGAGATCACCGAGGCGACGATCCAGGCGGCGCTGCGGGCCGTACGGCGAGAGGTCGTGCCGCCTGAGGACGACGCGATGGACTTCTCGATCATCGGGATGGGCCGGTTCGGCGGGGCGGAGCTCGGCTTCGGATCGGATGCCGACGTGCTGTTCATCTACGAGGCGAACGGCGTCGACCCGCAGCGCGCACAGCAATACGCATCGAAGATCGTGGCGGGGCTGCGCGAGCATCTCACCGACCACCGTCTGCCACTCGACCTGGACGCCGATCTGCGCCCGGAGGGCCGCAACGGGCCCATCGTGCGCACCTTCGACGCGTATGAGCAGTACTACCGGCGCTGGTCGCTGTCGTGGGAGGCTCAGGCGCTGCTGCGGGCCCGAGGCGTCGCCGGCAGCGCGAAGCTCATCGCCAGGTTCACGGAGCTCGCCGACAGCATCCGATACCCGGACGAGGTCTCTGTGCAGGACCTTCGGGAGATCAAGCGGATCAAGGCGCGCGTCGAGGGCGAGCGGCTGCCGCAGGGGGCAGATCCGCGCCGGCACCTGAAACTCGGCCCCGGAACTCTGAGCGATGTGGAGTGGATGGTGCAGCTGCTGCAGCTGCAGCACGGGCACCGGGTGCCCGACCTGCGCACCACCTCGACGCTGCAGGCACTGGACGCGGCGGTGCTCGCGGAGCTCTTCCCTGCCGCTGATGCAGAGCGTCTGCGCGAAGCGTGGGTGCTCGCCAGTCGACTCCGCTCCGCGATGACGCTGCTCACCGGGCAGACCAGGGATGTGCTCCCAGGCGAAGTCCGCGAACTCGACGGCGTCGGCCGGATCCTGGGATATCCTGACCGCTCCGCCACCGTGCTCGACGAGGAGTACCTGCGGGTCACCCGCAGGGCGCGGAGAGTGTTCGAGAAGCACTTCTACGGCTGAGCGCCGTCGGATAGAGGGGGACAGCATGGCACGGCGAATGGGGATCATCTGGAATCCGACCAAGACCGCGGAGGAGGCGCTGCGCGAGGCAGTGGATGCCGCCTTCGCAGAAGATGTCGAGGTGCGCTACTGGGAGACCAGTGCCGACGATCCGGGGCACGCGATGGCTGCCGAGGCCGTGGATGCCGGATGTGAGATCGTCATCGCGGTCGGAGGGGACGGCACGGTGCGGACCGTAGCCGAGGTGATCGCGAGGGCGGGGGAGCACGCGCCCGCGCTGGGGATCGTGCCGCAGGGCACGGGAAACCTGCTCGCCCGCAATCTCGGCATCCCCTTGGGCAGCATCCCGAAGGCGCTGGAGATGATCGCGGCCGGAGGTGAGCGCCGCATCGACATGGGGTGGACGAAGGCTGATGAGGAGTCCACCGAGACCGGATTCCTGGTGATGGTGGGCTTCGGTCTCGACGCACACATGCTCGCCGAGACCGATGACGAGCTGAAGGACAAAGCCGGCTGGCTCGCGTACGTCGAGGCCATTGGGCGGGCCGTCTCAGCCGCCGAGACGGTCGAGTTCACGATCTCGCTCGATGGGGGCGACGAGCAGACCCTGAGCGGACACACGCTGCTGGTCGGCAACTGCGGCGCCATCCAGGGCGGGGTGACGCTGCTGCCTGATGCGGTCCCCGACGATGGGCGCCTTGACCTGCTGCTGGTCAGCGCTGACAACGTCGCGCAATGGGCGCAGACCCTGCGCACGATCGTCTGGGACAACGGCATCCGTCGTCTGCTCGGCGGTTCCGACGACACGGTCAGCACGGACGCCGCGCAGCACCTCACCGGCGAGAGCATCGAGGTCTCACTGCCCGAGGCCGTCGCGTTCGAGATCGACGGCGAAGAGGCCGGCGAGGTCTCGAGCCTGCACGTGCGCGTGCAGCCCGCCGCGCTGCGCGTGCTCTGCTGAAACGCGAGAAACCACTTCCTGCACGAGAAACACGCGCAGACGTGGATTCTCGTACGGGAAGTGGTTTCTCAGCGGGCGAGGGTCAGACCCCGTAGTACAGCTCGAACTCGTAGGGGTGCGGGCGCTGCGCCATCGGCAGGATCTCGTTGTTGTACTTGTAGTCGATCCAGGTGTCGATGAGCTCCTTGGTGAACACGCCGCCCTCGAGCAGGAAGTCGTGGTCGCCCCGAAGAGCCTCGAGCGAGTCCAGCAGCGAGTTCGGCACCTGCGGGATGTTCGCGGCCTCCTCGGGGGGCAGCTCGTACAGGTCCTTGTCGATCGGCTCCATCGGCTCGATGCGGTTGCGGATGCCGTCAAGGCCGGCCATCAGCTGCGCAGCGAACGCGAGGTACGGGTTGCCGGAGGCGTCAGGCACGCGGAACTCGATGCGCTTGGCCTTGGGGTTCGAACCGGTCAGCGGGATGCGGATCGCGGCGGAGCGGTTGCCGGCGGAGTACGCCAGGTTCACCGGAGCCTCGAAGTGCTTCACCAGGCGGTGGTAGCTGTTCAGGGTCGGGTTGGTGAAGGCCAGCACGGCGTGCGCGTGCTTGAGCAGGCCGCCGATGTACCAGCGCGCGATGTCGCTGAGCTGCCCGTAGCCGTTCTCGTCGAAGAACAGCGGCTTGCCGTCGAGCCACAGCGACTGGTGCGTGTGCATTCCAGAGCCGTTGTCGCCGAACAGCGGCTTCGGCATGAACGTGACCGTCTTGCCCCACTCCTCGGCGGTGTTCTTGACGATGTACTTGAACTTCAGGATGTCGTCCGCCGAGTGCACCATGGTGTCGAAGCGGTAGTTGATCTCCTGCTGACCGGCGGTGCCGACCTCGTGGTGCGAGCGCTCCAGCTGGAAGCCGGCGTCGATCAGACGCAGCGTCATGTCGTCGCGCAGGTCCGCGGTCTTGTCGACCGGTGCGACGGGGAAGTATCCGCCCTTGAACGGGGTCTTGTTGCCGAGGTTGCCGCCCTCTTCCTCGCGGCCGGAGTTCCACGCGGCCTCTTCGGAGTCGACCTTGTAGAAGCTCTCGCCCGAGGTGACCGAGTAGCGCACGTCGTCGAAGATGTAGAACTCGGCCTCTGGGGCGAAGAACGCGGTGTCGGCGATGCCGGTGGAGGTGAGGTACTGCTCGGCCTTCTTCGCGACCTGACGCGGGTCCTTGGCGTAGATCTCACCCGTGCGCGGGTTGTAGATGTCGAACACCATGACGAGGGTGCTCGCCTCGCGGAACGGGTCCACGTAGGCCGTCGTCACGTCGGGGATCAACTGCATGTCCGACTCGTGGATGCTGGCGAAGCCGCGGATCGAGGAGCCGTCGAAGAGCTGTCCGTCGCGGAAGAAGTCCTCATCGACCGTGGAGGCCGGAATGTTGAAGTGCTGCTGCACTCCCGGGAGGTCGGTGAAGCGGATGTCGAGGAACTTGACGTCGTTCTCCTCGATATAGCGGATGACCTCTGCGGGTTCTGTGAACATGTGCGACTCCTCGTCGGGTATCGGTCCCTTGCAACCTTACGCAGGTTATGCGGACGGCGTTTCTCGGGGGTGTCTGCCGTGTTTCGAGCATGTTACGAGCTCTCGGTAGGCTGGGAGGGTGAACGAATACCCCGGCGAACGCCTTGGACTGCCCGAAACCGGGCCCCGCAGCATTGCCCGTCTCGGACGCCGGATCGGTGCTCTGGCAATCGACTACCTGGCAGCCACGATCATCGCCGTCGGGTTCTTCGGGTACGACCAGTTCGCCCTCCCGAGCGAGGCGGGGCTCACGCAGTTCGCCCCGATGATGGTGTTCGCCGTGCTGCAGATCCTGTTCATCCCCACGGCCGGCGGCAGCCCTGGACATCGCATCCTCGGCATGCGCGTCGTGCGTCTCGGAGGCGGCTGGGTGGGGCTGTGGCGCCCGATCGTGCGCACGCTGCTGCTGGTGTTCGTCATCCCCGCCGTGATCTTCGATGCCGACCAGCGCGGCCTGCACGACAAGCTCGCCGGCACGGTGCTCATCCGAGCCTGAGCTTCAGAGCCCGCGGTTGCGCTGGCGTGTCTCGCGTGGCGCGCGTCCGCCGAGGTAGGAGCGGGCCGGGTCCACGATGTACCCGCGCCTGAGCGCCTCGCGCCCGATCAGCATCCGAAAACCCATCTCATCGCGATTGGTCAAAGTGACCTCGGCGTCGACATCCGCGCCCACCAGCCTCAGTCGCAGGACGACGACGACACGGTTCTCGGCGTGCCCAGATGAGCTGCGCACGGCACGCCGGTCATGCACCGGGGCTTCGTGCACGACGGCATCCGCTGCGCTCTCCTGCCACGGATGCACAC
The DNA here is from genome assembly GCF_022637555.1 of Microbacterium sp. H1-D42. Lineage (NCBI taxonomy): Bacteria > Bacillati > Actinomycetota > Actinomycetes > Micrococcales > Microbacteriaceae > Microbacterium > Microbacterium sp. H1-D42. The sequence goes on from NZ_CP093342.1 coordinate 1,693,794, forward strand.
TGAACCGCACCCAGTCCTCGCCATCGCGGTCGAACTCGACCACGTCGAAGGCGTGCAGCGACGACGTGCGCGCGCCTGTGTCGATCTTGGCCTTGATCCACTCGACGCCCAGATCAGGCAGGCCGACCCACTCGCGCCAGCCCGTCGTCGTGTTTGAATGAGAGGACCGTTTCACCTCTACATCCTGGCAGGAAACATCCGTGAAGATCGCCGTCCTCTCGCGAGCCCCGCAGTCATACTCCACGCAGCGCCTTCGGGCCGCCGCCCAACAGCGTGGACACAACGTCAAAGTGCTCAACACGCTGCGCTTCGCGATCGATCTGACGGCCGATGCCCCCGACCTGTTCTTCCGCGGCAAGCAGCTCAGCGACTACGACGCGATCCTGCCCCGCATCGGCAACTCGATCACCTACTTCGGCACAGCCGTGGTGCGCCAGTTCGAGCAGATGGACGTCTACACGCCGAACACGGCCAACGGCATCTCGAGCGCGCGCGACAAGCTGCGGGCGAACCAGATCCTCTCAAGGCACAACATCGCCATGCCGCCCACGGCGTTCGTGCGCAATCGCGCCGACGTGCGTCCCGCCATCGAGCGCGTCGGCGGAGCCCCGGTCGTCATCAAGCTGCTGGAGGGGACGCAGGGGATCGGCGTGATCCTCGCCCCGCAGGTGAAGGTGGCCGAGGCGATCATCGAGACGCTGCACTCCACCAAGCAGAACGTGCTGATCCAGAAGTTCATCGCAGAGAGCCGAGGCCGCGACATCCGCGCTCTCGTGGTCGGCGACCGTGTCGTCGCGGCCATGCGACGGGTCGCGGACGGCGACGAGTTCCGCTCGAACGTGCACCGCGGCGGCCGCGTCGAGCCGGTGTCCCTCGACCCGATCTACGAGCAGACGGCCGTGCGCTCCGCCCAGATCATGGGGCTTCGCGTCGCCGGTGTCGACATGCTCGAGAGCGACGACGGCCCGCTGGTGATGGAGGTCAATTCGTCGCCGGGGCTGCAGGGCATCGAGTCGGCCACCAACCTCGACGTCGCCGGTGCGATCATCGACTACATCGCGAACCAGGTCGCGTTCCCCGACATCGACATCCGCCAGCGGCTGAGCGTCTCGACCGGCTACGGCGTAGCAGAGCTGCTGATCCACTCCGGTGCGGAGCAGGTCGGCAAAGAGTTGGGCGACCTCGGCCTGTGGGACCGCGACATCACCGTGCTGACCCTGCACCGCGGCGTCAGCGTCATCCCGAACCCGCGCAAGCACGTCGTGCTCGAGGCGGAGGACCGACTGCTGTGCTTCGGCAAGCTCGAGGAGATGCGCTCGATGATCCCCGAGAAGAAGCGCCGCCGACCGCGTGTGCGCCGGCTGCCGAAGGAGCCGTTGGGGGAATGACGGACACAAGAGCGGCCCCGTGCGACATGCACGGGGCCGTTCTCGATGTCGGATGCTGTGGACTCAGCGCGGACGCTGCGACCGGACCTTCGTGGGGTCGATGCCCTTCGGGATCGGCAGCGAGGACAGCGACTGCGACACGGATTCGATGCGACGGATCACGGCGGCCATGGTGGCCTTGTCGATCGTCTTCGGGATCTTCTTGATCGTCTTCGCCAGATCGGCGATCGCGACGTCCTCGGGGCCGTGGCCGACGTAGAGGACAGTCACCGGCACGCCGTTGGCTACGCGCTGCGACTTCTGCCGCTCGTCGTTGACCAGACGCGTGAGGCGCCCGCGGGTGCCCTCGCCGACGATGACGATGCCGCCGCGGCCGATCGCGCGGTAGACCGCTTCCTGCGTCTTGGGGTTGATGCCGACGGGGGTGTCGGATGCCTGCCACCGGCGACCGAGGCTGGTGCTGAGCACGTGGCCGGTTGCCCCTGGCATTCCGTCGATCTTCTGGTACATCGCGCTGGTCGACAGACGCGTCATCAGGAACATCGCACCGAGGATGCCGAGCATCAGACCGGTGATGCCCCACAGCACGAGCGAGAGCACCGCGCCGCCGCCGATGAGGTAGCCGAGGATGAGGCCGATGAGCACGCCGCCGATGAGGATCGCGATCTGCGCCCAGGGAAGCCAGCCGTAGATGTCCCGAGTGAATCGGAACAGTGAACGCATCTGGGAGAAGAAGCCCTGACGCTTCTCGGGTTCGGGAGCACGCTTTGCCATGAGCACCAGCCTACCGAGTGATCGCCCTCCTGTTGTCCTGCACAGCTCGCAGATGGGTGGGAGTTCTGCACAGTTCGTGGGATCGGGCGGGGGAGGGAGAGGCCAAGTGGGGTCTCATGGATGCCATGGACGACGCTGCAGGCCTGATCCCTGATGCTCACCGATCCGTGCGGTGGCTCGATGCGCAGGATTCCGCGTTCGCTGGCGAGCTCGTCACGGACGGTGCACAGCTGAGGGTGCGGGTGGATGCCGACCGGGTGTCGGACGCGCTGTGGACATTTGCGGGCGCAGGGCACGTTGCCGGCGTCCGCGACGTCGTGCGGCGAGTCGGAGGGCAGGACGCCCTGCTGCCGTGGTGCGCCGACACCGTCGATGCGTTCCTCGGCCGGCGTGCAGCCGCGGAGCGCCCGCTCGCGGCCGGCGAGATGGTCACCCTCGTCGGCAGTCTGCTGCGCGGCATCGCCGAGACCGCAGAGCACGGAGTGGCCACCGTGGCCGGACGCTGGTGGCTCGCGGACGACGGGCGTCCGCTGTTCGCGCCTGGTGAGGGCAGCGACTGCGCTGCGGCCGCGGCGGTGATCATCCAAGGCGTGCGGGAGGCGTGTGCGGATCGTGCGATGGAGCGCACGCTGGGGGAGATCCTGCGGGGAGTCCATGATCGACGGGTGGTCGTGCGCGAGATCAGCCGGTGGGAGGCGGAGCTGACCGAGCTGGCGGCCCCGCGCGCACTGGATCGCGAGATCTACCCGCCCGAGCGCGTGAGCGCGATCCCCCTGCACCAGGCGCACTTGCCGCAGGAGGCCAGTCGGGACAGCAGGCTGCGCAGCCTGCTGCTGGCGGCGCGCGCGCACTGGGACCGGCTGCGTGACTGGCTGCGGGAGCGGTGGCCGCGGCGCGTCCCGCGATCCCCGGAGGGGACAGCTTCCGAGCGCGGCCGCGGGCGGATGCTGCTGATCGGCGCCGCCGTCGCCGGTGTGGTCCTGCTCGGCGGGCTGCTCTGGCCCACCGGCGGCGAAGACACGTCGGCGACTGCCGCCGCGCGGCGGACCGAGCAGCCGTCGGAGCAGCCGTCGGCGCCGACTCCGACGAAGCCGGAATCATCAGCATCCGCCACGTCGACGCCTGCCACCTCTGCTCCGGCATCCGATGCTGGAGACGCACCGCGTTCCCGGGGAGCCCAGCCGAACGCCGACGCGCCGGTCGAGCAGCAGGCCACAGCGCTGCTGCGGCGAATCGCGGCATGCGCGGAGTCAGGCGACGCGCGCTGTGAGGGCGCGGTGGTGGAAGGTGCCGCGAAGAGCGTTCTGGATCGGCTGTCGGGGGCGGATGGCTCGCGTGCGGTCACCCCGATCGAGGACTACGGCGACATCGCGGTCGTGCGGCTCGGCGCGGCAGGCGAGCTGGGCGAGCAGATGCTCGTGATCGTGCGGCAGAAAGACGGATGGCTGGTCCGCGACGTGTATGACGTCGCCGACCAGCCATCCGGTGCGGGCTGAGTGGACTCAGATCCCGAGGTTCGCGTCGAAGCTCGTGTTCTCCAGGCGGTTCTTGACCGCGCCGAGGAAGCGCGCAGCGTCTGCGCCGTCGACGATCCGGTGATCGTACGAGATCGCCAGGTACACGTACGAGCGCACGGCGATCGCGTCAACGCCGTCGACCGTCACGACGCCGGGGCGCTTGAAGACGACGCCGGTGCCGAGGATCGCGGACTGCGGCAGGAACACCAGCGGGGTGTCGAACAGCGCGCCGCGCGAGCCGGTGTTGGTGACGGTGAACGTGCCGCCGGCCAGCTCGTCGGGCTTCAGCTTGTTGTCACGAGTGCGGGCCGCGAGGTCAGCGATCTCGTGCGCCAGCTGTGCCAGGTTCTTCGTCGCCGCATCGCGCACCACGGGGGTGAGCAGACCGCGCTCGGTGTCCACGGCGATCGAGATGTTCTCGGACGCCGGGTAGACGATCTGGTCGCCGTCAACGGTCGCATTGATGATCGGGAACGCCTGCAGCGCCTCAGCCGCAGCCAGGGTGAAGAACGGCAGGAACGAGAGCTTGTCGCCCGTCTTCTGCTGGAACTCGTTCTTCTTCGCGTTGCGGTACGCGGCCAGCGCGGTCACATCGACCTCGACGAAGGTCGTCAGCTGCGCGGTCTGCTGCATCGAGGCGACAGCGCGCTCCGAGACGACCTTGCGCAGGCGCGACATCGCCTGGGTGGTGCCGCGCAGCGGCGAGACCTCGAGCGGTGCGGCAGCAGCCTGCGCGGGAGCAGCGGCCGGAGCCTGTGCCTTCGCCTCGGCGGCCTTGAGCACATCCTCCTTGCGGATGCGTCCGCCGACGCCGGTGCCGGTGACGGTCGCCAGGTCGACGCCCTGCTGGCTGGCAAGGCGGCGCACGAGCGGCGTCACGTACAGCGAGTCGGAGTCGGCAGCGGCGGGTGCGGCCGGAGCAGCGGCGGGTGCCGGAGCAGGTGCGGCGGGTGCGGCCGGAGCAGGTGCGGCGGGTGCGGCCGGAGCTGCAGCAGGTGCGGGCGCGGCAGCCGGAGCGGGCGCGGCGGGCGCGGGTGCAGCAGCCGGTGCGGGTGCGGCGGGGGCTGCAGCGGGAGCGGCCGGAGCGGCGGGGGCTGCAGCGGGAGCGGCACCGGACCCGATGCGGGCGAGCACCGCGCCGACGGCGACGGTCTCATCCTCAGAGGCGAGGATCTCCTGCAGCGTGCCGGCGACGGGAGAGGGGATCTCGGTGTCGACCTTGTCGGTCGAGATCTCCAGCAGAGCCTCGTCGACGGCGACGTCATCGCCGATCTGCTTCAGCCAGCGGGTGACGGTGCCCTCGGTGACGCTCTCGCCGAGTTCCGGCAGGACGACGTCCACAGCATCCGACGATGCCGCCGGCGCTGCTGCCTCGGCGGCAGGAGCAGCCGGAGCTTCAGCGGCGGGAGCCGGGGCTTCAGCCGCGGGCGCTGCTTCAGCCGCAGGGGCTGCCGCTGCGGGTGCGGCGGCGGAACCGGCGCCGCTGCCATCGCCGATGCGCGCGAGAATCGCGCCGACCTCGACGGTGTCGTCCTCGGCGACGAGGATCTCCTCGATCACGCCGCTGATCGGCGAGGGGATCTCGGTGTCGACCTTGTCGGTCGAGATCTCGAGCAGGCCCTCATCCGCCTGTACGGTGTCGCCCACCTGCTTCAGCCATCGGGTGACGGTACCCTCGGTGACGCTCTCCCCGAGTGCGGGAAGGACCACGGGTGTGCTCATGACGGAGTCTCCTTCAGAAAATCTTTGACGCATCCAGCTTAGTGAACCGGACGCCTGGTTGTGTGGATCAGAGGGCGTGGAGCGGTTTTCCGGCGAGGGCCAGGAAGGCCTCGCCGAGCGCTTCACTCTGTGTCGGGTGTGCGTGGATCAGGGGAGCGATGTCTTCGGGGTGCGCCTCCCACGCGACGGCCAGCTGGCCCTCGGTGATGAGCTCGCCGACGCGGTCGCCGAGCAGGTGCACACCCAGCACGGGGCCGTCCTTCTGGCGGACGACCTTGACGGTGCCGCCGGTGCCGATGATCTCGCTCTTGCCGTTGCCGGCGAGGTTGTAGTCGTAGGCGACGACGGCGTCCTCGCCGAACTGGGCGACGGCAGCCGCCTCGGTGATGCCGACGGACGCCACCTCGGGGCTGCAGTACGTCACGCGCGGGATCTGCGATTCGGGCAGCGTCGGAACCTGCATGCCGGCGATGCGCTCGGCCACCGCGATGCCCTGCAGGAACCCGCGGTGCGCGAGCTGCAGTCCTGGCACGATGTCGCCGACCGCCCACAGTCCAGGCACGCCGGTGCGGAGCTGATCGTCGACGGTCACGAAGCCGCGGTCCAGGGTGACACCGGCCTCTTCGAACCCGAGACCCGCGGTCACGGGTCCCCGGCCGACGGCGACCAGCAGGTAGTCGGCGGTGAACGTCTTGCCGTCCTCCAGCGTCACCGTCACCTGCGCGTCGTCCTGCTCTGCCTCCTGGAACCGCGTGCCGAGCGAGTACTTGATGCCACGGCGGCGGAACGCGCGCTCCAGGCCCTTGCTGAGGGCGATGTCCTCGTTGGGAACCAGATGCGGCAGCGCTTCGACGATCGTGACCTCGGCGCCGAACGAGCGCCACACGCTCGCGAACTCGACGCCGATGACGCCGCCGCCCAGGATCACGACGCTCGAAGGCACCTCATCGAGGGCGAGCGCCTGCTCGCTGGCGATGATGCGTCCGCCGATCTCCAGCCCTGGCAGCGAGCGGCTGTACGAGCCTGTCGCCAGCACGACATCGGCACCGACGTAGCGGTCGTCGCCGACGCGCACAGAGCGGTCGGTCTCGAGCCGCCCTTCGCCTGCGATGACGGTGATGCCGCGGGCCTTGATCAGACCCTCGAGGCCCTTGAACTTCTTCGCGACGATGCCCTCGCGGTAGGCGCGGACGCCGGCGGGGTCGATGGCCTCGAAGGTCGCCGTGACGCCGACCGAAGCCGCCGTGCGCACGTGATCTGCGACCTCGGCCGCGTGCAGCAGCGCCTTGGTCGGGATGCAGCCGCGGTGCAGGCAGGTGCCTCCGACCTTGTCCTTCTCGATCAGGGCGACCTTCTTGCCCAGCTCACTGGCGCGCAGGGCCGCGGCGTAGCCGCCGCTGCCGCCGCCGAGGATGACCAGGTCGAACTCGTGGGTTGCCATCAGGACTCCTTGACCGATGCCTGCGCGAATGCGATGAGTGAGCGGACCGTCGCGCCGGTCGGGCCCTTCTCGGTGTAGCCGTACGCGGAGCCCTTGTGCTCGCCGGAGCCGGCGATGTCCAGGTGGACCCACGGGATGCGGGGAGCGTCGTCAGCATCCGACGTCTTGCCGATGAAGCGCTGCAGGAAGAGTCCTGCGAACAGTGATCCACCCGAGCGGTCGGCCATGTTGGCGTTGACCATGTCGGCGATCTGCGAGTCCAGCGACTCCTCCATGAACTCCGGCAGCGGCAGCGCCCAGGCGGGCTCGCCGGTGGCATCCGACGCGGCGAGGTACTCGGCGACCGCGTCATCTGAGCCCATCACACCGGTGTGCCGCATGCCGAGCGCGACGATGATCGCCCCCGTCAGCGTGGCGACGTCGATGATCACGTCCGGGTTCTCGCGGCTCGCGGCGACCAGGCCGTCGGCCAGCACGAGGCGACCCTCGGCGTCGGTGTTCATCACCTCGACGGTCTGACCGTCGAGCATGCGCAGCACGTCGCCGGGGCGAGTGGCGCGGCCAGAGGGCATGTTGTCGGCGATGCACATCCAGGCGGTCACTCGCACCGGAAGCTGCAGCGCCGCGATGGCGCGGATGGCGGCGAGGATGCTGGCGGCACCGGCCATGTCGAACTTCATCCCCACCATGGCGGCCGCCGGCTTCAGCGAGAGTCCGCCCGTGTCGAACGTGATGCCCTTGCCGACCAGGGCGATGTGACGCCCGGCACCGGCGGGCGCGTAGTCCAGACGGACGAGGCGCGGCGGGCGGTCCGATCCGCGGCCGACGCCGAGGATGCCCCCGTAGCCCTGATCCTCGAGCTCGTTCTCGTCGAGAACCTGCACATCGATCGGCAGCTCGGCGACCGCGTCGACGGCGGACTGGGCCAGCTGCGCCGGGCTCTGCCATTCGGCGGGCGTGTGGACCAGGTCCTTCACCAGGGCGACGGCCTCAGCCACGGCGCGGGCGTGCTCGAGCGCGCCTGCGGGCAGCTCGGCAGAGTGCAGCACGAGCGATTCGGCGCGCGCCGGCTTCTTCTCGGAGCGGTAGTCGTCGAAGCGGTAGCCGCCGAGCATGGCGCCCTCGGCGGCAGCGGCCGCGAACTCCTCGAGGCCAGGGGCGAAGCCGATCGAGACGGTCTCGAATCCGGTCAGACTGCGCACGGCCGTCGCGACCGCGTCGCGCACGGAGGCCGCGTCCGGGGTCGAGCCTGCGCTGACGACGGCCAGCGGCAGCGCGGTGACAGCGGGCAGGTGCACGCGCGTGTACGCGGACGCCTTGCCCTTGTAGCCGATGGCGGAAAGCGTCTCCACGAGTCCCTCGTATCCGGTCAGCGCATCGGTGTCGGCTGCCGGATCGGGGATGACGAGCACTGCGGCGTCTGCAGCACTTCCTGGGAACGGATCGGACGTGTGCGAGATCACGGGAAGCGTCATGCCTCCATCCTAGGGAAGCTGCCGTGTCGGCGGCCTCACGGCCGGCCGTGTTCGCTGTGAGCTTCCATTCCGCAGACCCCTTCGGTCCCCGGCCTCGTAGCATTGACATATGCCCTCTTCCGCAGACCTCTACGAGTCGATCGCCGGAGCGCCCGACGTGCCGACCGGCCTGCCGCTGGTCATCCTGCTCACCGGGTTCACCGATGCGGGAAACGCGGTATCCGGCCTGATCGAACACCTGCAGGCCACGGTCGATCCGCAGCTCATCGTGAGCTTCGACAACGACGTGCTGCTGGACTACCGTGCCAGGCGCCCGATCGTCGTGTTCGACCAGGATCACCTCACCGAATACCGGCCGGCACGGCTCGACCTGTCGCTGGCGCATGACGCGCTGGGGCAGCCGTTCCTGCTGCTGTCCGGGTACGAGCCGGACTTCGCGTGGAACGCCTTCACCGATGCCGTGCTCGACTTCGTCGACGCCTTCCAGGTCTCGACGGTGACGTGGGTGCACTCGATCGCGATGCCGGTGCCGCACACCCGCCCTCTGGGCACCACGGTCAGTGGCAACCGCCACGACCTGATCGCTGCGCACTCGGTATGGCGTCCGCGCACGCAGGTCCCCGGAACCGCCGCGCATCTGCTGGAGTTCCGTCTCATCGAGCACGAGCAGCGGGTCGCCGGGTTCGTGCTGCTGGTGCCGCACTACCTGGCAGACACCGACTACCCGGACACGGTGATCGCGGCCGCGGACAAGCTGATGATCGGCGCGGGGCTCGTGCTGAGCATGGACGAAGTGCAGGAGCGGCGCGAGGAGTTCCTCACCCGAGTGGGCGAGCAGGTGGTCGGCAACGATGAGCTGACGCAGATGCTGCACACGCTCGAGCGCCGCTACGACGCCTACATGGCCGGACGCGAGGACGACGACGGCGATGACGAGTCGTTCGACGAACGCGACCTGCCGAGTGCAGATGAGCTCGCCGCAGAGCTGGAGCGCTACCTGGCCAACCGACGGCCGGGAGACGACGAGAAACAGCGGTGATCACGATTGTGCCGCAGAGGACGCACCATGCTCCGGTGTGTGTGATAATGGATCTCTGACCCGTTGTCAATGGTCGTTCTCATACGGAACGCGCTTGACAAGGGTCTTACTAGTGTCCGAAACAGCTCGGAGCGCGTGCACCGCTCCGTGAAAGGCGAAACGTGACTGCTGCCACGAGCAAGAAGACCCGGACGAGCACCAAGACCGCCGCTGCCGAGGTTGCCGCCCCCGAGGTCGACCCGACCGAGGTCGACGAGGCGACGGCGCCCGCGACCAAGGCCCCGGCGAAGAAGGCTCCCGCCAAGAAGGCCCCTGCCAAGAAGGCCCCTGCCAAGCGCGCCAAGAAGGTCGAGGAGCCCGAGGCCGACGAGGAGGCCGCTGAGGCTGACGAGGCCGACGAGGAGGAGGGCGACAAGAAGCCCGCCTTCACCGAGCCACTGCCCACCGGCGCCATCGTCATCTCCTCCAAGGACGAGGACGACGCCCCGGTCTACTCCACCCAGATCACCGGCGCGACCGCCGACCCGGTCAAGGACTACCTGAAGCAGATCGGAAAGGTCGCGCTGCTGAACGCGGCCGAAGAGGTCGAGCTCGCGATGCGCATCGAGGCGGGTCTGTTCGCCGAGGAAAAGCTCTCGGTGATGTCCGCCAAGGAGAAGTCCAGTCAGCTGGGCCTCGACCTGCAGTGGGTCGCCCGCGACGGTCAGCGCGCCAAGAGCCACCTGCTGGGCGCCAACCTGCGTCTGGTCGTCTCACTCGCCAAGCGCTACACGGGCCGCGGCATGCAATTCCTGGATCTGATCCAGGAGGGCAACCTCGGACTCATCCGCGCTGTCGAGAAGTTCGACTACACCAAGGGCTTCAAGTTCTCTACCTACGCGACGTGGTGGATCCGCCAGGCGATCACCCGCGCCATGGCCGACCAGGCCCGCACCATCCGCATCCCGGTGCACATGGTCGAGGTCATCAACAAGCTCGCCCGCGTGCAGCGCCAGATGCTGCAGGACCTGGGCCGCGAGCCCACGCCCGAGGAGCTCTCGCGCGAGCTCGACATGACGCCCGAGAAGGTCGTCGAGGTGCAGAAGTACGGCCGCGAGCCCATCTCGCTGCACACGCCTCTCGGCGAGGACGGCGACAGCGAGTTCGGTGACCTCATCGAAGACACCGAGGCCGTCGTGCCGGCGGACGCCGTCGGATTCACGATGCTGCAGCGCCAGCTCGAGCAGCTGCTCGACTCGCTCTCGGAGCGCGAAGCCGGTGTGATCCGGATGCGCTTCGGACTCGGCGACGGACAGCCCAAGACCCTCGACCAGATCGGTGACACGTTCGGCGTGACGCGTGAGCGCATCCGTCAGATCGAGTCGAAGACGATGGCGAAGCTGCGCCACCCGAGCCGTTCGCAGTCGCTGCGGGACTACCTCGAATGAGTCAGACGGCACCTCAGGCGCGCTCAGCCGGCCTGCGGTACGTCTTCCCCGTGCTGGCGGGTAAGCTCGCGCGTTTCGCGACCCGTCTGCGCGGGGGAGGGTCCGCCTTCCCCGGCTACCTCACGAACCGTCTCTCGCCGACGCTGCTGCCGACCCTTGCCGGTCAGTTCCGCTACGGCGTGGTGTTCGTGCTCGGCTCCAACGGCAAGACCACCACGACGCACATGATCAGCGAGGTGCTGCGTGCGCACGGCCTGACCGTGTTCACCAACCCCACGGGCGCCAACCTGCCGCAGGGCGTCACCAGCGCACTGCTGGCCGATGCCACGCTCACGGGCCGGATCAAGGCCGACGTCGCGGTGCTCGAGATCGACGAGGGCTTCGCTGCCGATCTCGCCGATCGTCTGTCGCCGTCGGTGATCCTGTCGCTGAACGTGCAGGTCGACCAGCTGTACCGGTTCTACGAGACTGAGCGCGTCGCCGACATGATGCTCGAGGCATCCAAGCGCGCCTCGGCGCACGTCGTGATCAATCGCGATGACCCGTACCTGTCGAAGATCGACGTGGATGCCATGCGGGCACCGGTGTCGTTCTTCGGAGTTGCCCCCGAGATCGTCGCCGCCTCCGCACACGGACTCGCCAACGCGGCCGACACGCGCAGCGGCACCGCCGGCACGCTCGCACGCGACGCCTTCGCCGAAGTGCGCGAGGTCTCCGGTCGCGACATCGTCGTGAACGTCGGGGGAGCGGATGCCCGTGTCACCCTTCCCGCCCGCGGGCTGCACTACGCGGCAGATGCCGCGGCGGCGCTCACGGTGGCATCGGGAGTGCTCGGCGACGAGTTCGACACCACGCGCGCCGCGGCAGGGTTCGCCACCATGGCACCGGCCTACGGTCGCGGTGAGGTCATCCCGCTGCGCCGGGACGGCGCCGGCGAGCAGGTCGAGTTCGTCATGTTCAAGAACGCCCCCAGCATCCAGATGAACCTGGACGCGCTCGAGGGAGCGCCGGCGCGTGCGCTGATCGCGATCGACGAGGGCACCCCTGATGTCTCGTGGCTGTACGACGTCGACTTCGCAGCGCTGCCGCGGGTAGACGTCGTCACGGGTGAGAAGGCGTACCAGCTGGCTCTCGCCCTCTCCTACGCCGGAGTCGAGATCGGCACCGTCGAACCCGACATGGAGAAGGCTGTCGCGATCATGCGCTCCTTCCCCGACACGGATGCCGGCAAGCAGACCTGGTTCGTGAACTACGAGCTGATGATGATCGGCCGCCGCATTCTCGGCCATGGCGACCAGGAGGTGGCGCGCCGATGACGCAGCTCACGATCGCACAGCTGTACCCGGCGGAGCTCGGGATCACCGGCGACCGCGGCAACGTGCGCGCCATCGAAGAGCGCATCGCGGCGCGCGGTGCGAACCGCGTGACCGCTCGTGCCGGTGTGGGCGAGAACCTGCCGGACGACGTCGACATCATCGTCATCGGCAATGGTCCGCTCTCGGCCATGCGCGGCGTGCACGCAGACCTGGTCTCGCGTGGCGACCAGCTGCGCTCCTTCATCGAAGCGGGTGGCGTGCTGTTCGCGGTTGGCGGCTCGGCCGAGCTGCTCGGCGCCGGCATCGACCTCACCGACGGCACGAGGGTCGAAGGCCTTGGGCTGATGCCGTACCGGGTCGCCCGGACGCGTGACCGTCGAGTCGGATACATCACCGTGCAGACGCCTGACGTGCGCGTGGTCGGATTCGAGGACCACGCCTCGGAATGGACGCTCGACGACACGGCGGCCGCCTACGGCGCCGTGATCGCTGGACGCGGCAGCTTCGCCCACGGCGAGGGCCGTGGCGAGTTCGTGCGTCACCACAACGCGTTCGCCGGCAACGTGCAGGGCCCCGTCCTGCCGCTGAACCCTGCGCTGGCCGACCTGCTGGTGGCCGCTGCCGGCGAGCGCCGCGGCATCGCCCTGAGTGAGCCTGTAACCGGCCCGTTCGACGAGCACGCCGAGGGCGCTCGGGCGGCGATCGACCGCTTCATCCACGAAAAGGGCTTCAAGACCATCCAGCTTTGAGATCGCAGACCCGGAGGACGGCATGAGCATCAGCAGCGCGGCACCCCGAGTGCTGCTCTCGCGTGCCGCGCTCGAGCAGAACGCGCGCACGCTGCTGACCGATGGCTGCACGGTCGATCTGCGGCACGATGCCTTCGGTCACGGTCTGGACGAGTCGGCGCGGATCTTGGCGGATGCCGGGGCCGGGGCCGTTCTGGTCGACGGGCCGGATGAGGTGGAACGGCTTGGCGCCGTCGGCATCGCAGCGCACGTGAACGGCGCAGCCGACATCGACGCGTGCGCGCTGTTCGGGATCCCGGACGCCACAGCATCCACCACCGAACCGGTGATGCGGCTGGAAGGCCGCGTGCTGTCAACCAAGCCGCTTCACGCCGGTGAGGCGGTCTCGTACGGATACACGCACCGCGCACAGCAGGACACGCGCGTGGCGCTGGTCACCGGCGGCTACGCACAGGGCATCCTCCGCGCCCTCGGCAATCACGCCCTGGTGCAGATCGGGGAGCGCACGCATCCCATCGTCGGCCGCATCGCCATGGACGTCTGCGTCGTCGACCTCGAGGGAGCCGATGCCCCCGTCGGAGCACCGGTGGCGTACTTCGGCACCGGCGCGATGCGTGACGCGCTTGCGCACTGGGCCGACGTCACCGGGCTGACGGCTCTGGAGATGGCGGTCGTCATCGGTCGCCACGGACACCGGGAGTGGGTCGCATGAACAACGAGGTCGGTCCGGTGCTGGAGATCTCGCGGGCGGCGTTCCGCCGCAACCTCGCCGCGGTGCGTGAGCACATCCGGCCGGCCGAGCTCATGCTCGTGATGAAGGACGACGCCTACGGGCATGGCCTCGACTGGTCGGTGCCCGAAGCTGCAGCGAGCGGCGTCACCTGGTTCGGCGCCTACGACATCGAGACCGCGCTGCGCATCCGCGCGCTCACCGATCAGCGCGTCTACGCGTGGGCGACGTCGACCACTGCCGAGGTCGAACAGGCCATCGCGAGTGGCATCCACCTCGGCATCGGGTCGATGGACTACCTGAGCGACGTGATCGGTGTCGCCGGGCGCACCGGTGTCCGCGCGGACGTGCATCTGAAGATCGACACCGGGCTGCACCGAAACGGATTCCGCCCAGAGGACTGGCCGCAGGCGGTCGCCGCCGCCCGCCGGGCGGAGCAGCGCGGCGCCGTGCGGGTGGTCGGGGTCTGGAGCCACCTGGCTGAGGCCAGTGACGCGGAGGACGACGCCGCACAGCAGGTCTTCCACGAAGCGGTGCGCATGCTGACTGATGCCGGCGGACGGCCAGAGGTGCTGCACCTCACGGCATCAGCGGCGTCGTGGTGGCGTCCGGAGCTGCGCGGGTCGCTGAGCCGGATCGGAGCGTTCTGCTACGGCATCCGATCCGCAGACGGTCCCGAATTGGACGGCATCGAGTTGATCTCGCGGCTGTCGGCGAGTGTGGATGCCGTCGACGACGATCATGTCGTGGTCGGCCTCGGCGCGTTCCATGGCCTGCCGTCCACGCTGCGTGGCGCGCTCGTCGCGACGCCGGGTGGACCACGGCGGATCGTGCGCATCGAGGGGGACTCGACAATGGTCGAGCGCTGGGACGGCGCGCAACCCGGTCAGCGGGTGGTCGTGTTCGGTCCAGGCTCCGCCGGGGAGCCGGATGCGACCGCTCTCGCAGAGCGCATTGACACCGTCGGCGAGGAGATCATCACTCGCCTCACGCCCGCCGTGCGGCGGGTCATAATCGACTGAGGGCCGAGCCCGGCGGCGGGCTCAGAACCTCAGGTGCGTGTCACGCCTCGATCAGCCGCGCTGTCTCGTCGTGCCACGTCGTGGCGATCGCGCGCAGCTTCGCCTCGTACTTGCGGCCGTGGTGGGCGCAGAACAGCAGCTCCGAGCCGTTGACCTCGGCGGCGATGTAGGCCTGTGCCCCGCAGGAATCACAGCGGTCCATCGCAGTGAGGCGGTACTCGACAGTCTCTCGCTCAGTCGTAGCGTTCATCTCGGTGCCTCCTCAGGTTCGAGCATTGTGAGATCGTGCTCAATACAACCACGAGACGCTTGAGGTAATGCCCGCCGCGCGGCGTGTTTCGCTGTGCGCGTATCCGGCCCCTGTCAGTGCGTCGCTGGGGGAGTGTCGCGGCCTGCGGCGGTCCGCGCGCGAAATAGACTTGATCATTGTGACCGCCGAGTATTCCGCCCATCACCTTCAGGTGCTCGAAGGGCTCGAAGCCGTTCGCAAGCGCCCCGGAATGTACATCGGGTCGAACGGCTCGCCTGGCCTCATGCACTGCCTGTGGGAGATCATCGACAACTCCGTGGACGAGGCCGTCGCAGGCAACGGCGCGAAGATCGACATCGTGCTGTACGCCGACGGCAGCGTGCAGGTCGGTGACCGCGGCCGCGGTGTGCCCGTCGACGTGGAGCCGCGCACCGGATTGACCGGCGTCGAGGTCGTCTACACGAAGCTGCATGCCGGTGGAAAGTTCGGCGGCGGATCGTACGCCGCATCCGGAGGTCTGCACGGCGTCGGCGCCTCGGTCGTCAACGCGCTGTCGGAGCGCCTCGACGTGGAGGTGGATCGCGACGGCAAGACCTATGCGATGTCGTTCCGCCGTGGCGAGCCCGGCATCTTCGAAGACGCCGGCGAGCCGCGTCCGGATGCCCCGTTCCGGCCGTTCGAGGACCGCAGCGAGCTGCGCGTGATCGGCAAGGTGCGCAAGGGTGTCACTGGTACTCGGGTGCGCTACTGGGCAGACCGACAGATCTTCACGAAGGACGCCGCGTTCCAGCTGGGCGACCTGGAGAACCGTGCGCGACAGACCGCGTTCCTCGTGCCTGGACTCGAGCTCGTCGTGCGCGATGAGCGTCCGCGTCCGGCATCCGCCGCCACGGCGACCGAAGACGGCGCGCCCGCCGCCCCGATCGAGACCTCGTACCTGTACGAGGGCGGCATCTCCGAGTTCGTCGAGTACCTGGCATCCGACGCGCCCGTCACCGACACCTGGCGCATTCAGGGCACCGGGTCGTTCACCGAGACGGTGCCGGTGCTGCAGCCCGACGGGCACATGAAGGCTACCGAGGTGCACCGCGAGTGCGAGGTCGACATCGCGCTGCGCTGGGGCACCGGATATGAGACGACGCTCCGCTCTTTCGTCAACATCATCGCCACGCCCAAGGGAGGCACCCACCAGCAGGGCTTCGAGCAGGAGCTGCTGAAGACCCTGCGCGGCCAGGTCGAGCAGAACGCCAGGCGACTGAAGGCCGGCAACGACAAGCTCGAGAAGGATGACGTTCTCGCCGGTCTCACCGCCGTGCTGACCGTCACCGTGCCGGAGCCGCAGTTCGAGGGTCAGACCAAGGAGGTGCTCGGCACGCCCGCCGTGCGCGCGATCGTCGCCAAGGTGCTGCGCACCGAGCTCGGGCAGCGATTCACCTCGACCAAGCGCGACGACAAGAACCAGGCGTCGATGCTGCTCGACAAGATCGTCTCCGAGATGAAGGCGCGCGTCTCGGCGCGCGCGCACAAGGAGACCCAGCGACGCAAGACCGCGCTCGAGTCGTCCTCGCTGCCGGCCAAGCTCGTCGACTGCCGTTCGAATGACGTCGCGCACAGCGAGCTGTTCATCGTGGAGGGCGACTCGGCTCTCGGCACCGCACGTCACGCTCGCAACAGCGAGTTCCAGGCGCTGCTGCCGATCCGCGGCAAGATCCTCAACGTGCAGAAAGCGTCCGTCAGCGACATGCTCGGCAACGCCGAGTGCGCGGCGATCATCACCACCATCGGCGCAGGTTCTGGGCGCTCGTTCGACCTGAGCCAGGCACGCTACGGCAAGATCATCCTGATGAGCGACGCCGACGTCGACGGTGCGCACATCCGCACCCTGCTGCTGACGCTGTTCTTCCGGTACATGCGGCCGCTGGTCGAAGCCGGACGCGTGTTCTCGGCTGTGCCGCCGCTGCACCGCGTGATCGTGATGAACCCGGGTTCGAAGCCCAACGAGACGATCTACACGTACTCAGAGGCTGAGCTGCACTCCCTGCTTTCGAAGCTGCAGAAGGCCGGCAAGCGCTGGCAGGATCCGATCCAGCGCTACAAGGGTCTCGGCGAGATGGATGCCGACCAGTTGGCGAACACCACCATGGAGAAATCAGGGCGCCTGCTGCGCCGCGTCACGATCGGCGACGCGGAGTCGGCTGACGCCGCGGTGCGCACCTTCGAGCTGCTGATGGGCAGTGAGGTCGCTCCGCGCCGCGAGTTCATCATGACCTCGAGCGACCGCCTCAGCCGCGAGTCGATCGACGCATAGCGGGTGCCGGCCCGCCGGCTGCGCCGGCGGGACCCGCTCAGCCGATTGCGGTTCCGATGGAACCGATCATGGCATCCAGCGCCTGGCCGGATCCGTCGCGCTTCATGCCGGACTCCGGCAGCTGCCGCACGCTGCCATCGGTGCCGATCGCGCGCGGCTCGATGCCGACCCAGGCCAGGGTCAGGCGGTTCTCGCCCTTCAGGAATGCGTGACCGCGCACACCGCCGGTGGCGCGCCCCTTGCCGGGGAACTCCGCGAACGCCGAGACCTTCGCGCGTCCTGAGTCCGCCCCCGCCAGCATCCCCTCGGAGCCCGAGACCGTCACCACGACGGCCTCCTCGGCCGAGGTGATGACGGTGAATGAGATCACCTCGGCGCCGGAGCCGAGCTTCATGCCTGCCATGCCGCCGGCAGCCGCGCCCTGCGGCCGAACATTCGCCGCCGAGAAGTGCAGCAGCTGGGCATCCGAGGTCACGAAGACGAGCTCGGCGTCGTCGGATGCCTTGGCAGCGCCGATCACGACGTCCTTCGGCTTCAGCCCGATGACCTCCACCTCGGGGCGCACGGCGAGAGCCGACGGTACGAACCGCTTGATGACGCCTTCCTTCGTTCCGAGCGCCACGGGGGTGTCATCGTCGAACCGGATCAGGGTGACTACCTGCTCCTTGCGGTCGGTGAGACCGAGGTAGTCGGCGATGCGCACGCCGGCCCCGAGGCCCACCGAGGTGGCGGGCACAGCGGGGATGTCGACGGGGCTGAACCGCACGACGCGCCCTGTGCTGGTGACCGCGCCGATCTCGCTGCGTGTGGTGGTCTCCAGACGCGCTACGATCGCGTCGTGCTTGCTGCGGCGCGCCGGCGTGGTGATCGTGGTCCCCGGCTCGAGGTCTACGCGCACGGCGCGCCCCGTCGTCGACAGCAGCACCGTGGTGGGGGCGTCAGCCAGTTGAAGCTCGGCGACCGACTTCGTCGTGCGGGCCTTCGGGGGAGCGGCGTTCAGGAGCAGCGTGCGGCGGTGCGTGCCGAACTGCTCGGCCACGGCATCCAACTCCTGCGCGACCTGCGCGCGGATCAGCCCTGGGTCGCCAAGCAGTCGCTCGAGCTCGGCGATCTCGGCGAGCAGCTTGTCACGCTCGGTCTCCAGCTCCAGCAGCGAGAACTTCGTCAGGCGCCGCAGGCGCAGCTCTAGGATGTACTCGGCCTGGACATCGTCGAGGTCGAAGACCTGCTTCAGCCGCTCCCGTGCGGCCTCCGAGTCGTTCGAAGAGCGGATGACCTGGATGACCTCGTCGATGTCGAGGATGGCCAGCAGCAGGCCCCGCACCAGGTGCAGGCGCTCATTGCGACGCGCGAGACGGTACTGGCTGCGCCGGGTGACGACCTCGACGCGGTGCTGCAGATAGACCCGCAGCAGCTCCTTGAGTCCGAGCGTGCGCGGCTGCCCTTCGACGAGGGCGACGTTGTTGATCGAGAACGAGTCCTCGAGCGGTGTGTAGCGGAACAGCTGCTCGAGCACCGCGGCCGGGTCGAAGCCGGTCTTGACCGTGACCACCAGACGCAGGCCGTGCTTGCGGTCGGTGAGATCCTGCACGTCGCTGATGCCCTGCAGCTTCTTCGCGTTGACCGCGTCCTTGAGCTTCTCGATGACGCGCTCAGGCCCCACCTGATATGGCAGCTCGGTGACGACGATGCCGGTGCGCCTGGGGCCGAGAGATTCGATCGAGGTCTTGGCGCGCAGCTTGAAGGCGCCGCGCCCGTTCTCGTAAGCGTCCTTCACGCCGTCAAGGCCCATCAAGATCCCCCCGGAGGGGAAGTCGGGGCCTGGCACGAACTCCATCAGGTCGGCGGTGGTCGCGTCCGGGTTCTCCAGCAGGTGGATGGCGGCCGCGACGACCTCGATGAGGTTGTGCGGCGCCATGTTCGTCGCCATGCCCACCGCGATGCCGCTGGCACCGTTGACGAGCAGATTGGGGAATGCGGCAGAGAGCACGGCCGGCTGCTGGAACTGCCCGTCGTAGTTCGGCACGAAGTCGACGACGTCCTCGTCGAGGCTCTCGGTCATCGCCAGAGCGGATGCTGCCAGTCGAGCCTCCGTGTACCGCGAGGCGGCAGGGCCATCATCGAGCGATCCGAAGTTGCCGTGCCCGTCGACGAGCGGCACTCGCAGCGCGAAGTCCTGAGCAAGGCGCACCAGTGCGTCGTAGATCGCGGAGTCGCCGTGCGGGTGCAGCTTTCCCATCACCTCGCCGACGACGCGGGCGCTCTTGACATGTCCGCGATCAGGACGAAGGCCCATCTCGGCCATCTGGTAGAGGATGCGTCGCTGCACCGGCTTGAGGCCGTCACGGGCGTCCGGCAGAGCGCGCGAGTAGATCACCGAGTAGGCGTACTCGAGGAACGATCCCTGCATCTCCTGTGACAGGTCGATGTCCTGGATGCGCTCGGGGACGGACTCGGACGGCGGGGTCTTCGGCATGGACTTCCTGCTGGTCGCTCGGGGCGGGCTCGCGGCCGCTCACAGCGGACCGCGTCGGGATGCCTGTGAAAGACTGACCCGGATGCCTCTCATGCTACCGTCCGCCCTTGATTCGCCGCGAAACATCACCGGGGTGGCGCCCCACCTGCTGGCCGCGCTGCGCGGAGAATCCGACGAGCTCGCCCGGGCGAGATCAGTCGTGCTGGTGGTCGTGGACGGACTGGGGGCGATCCCGCTGCGAGCGCACGCCGGGCATGCGCGCACGCTGAGCTCGGCGATGGCGAAGAAGGACGTCGGTGGCGCGGTCTTCCCGACCACCACGGCGGCCGCGCTGACCAGCCTGCTCACCGGCGCAGCCCCGGGCGTGCACGGGCTGGTGGGCTACCGTGTGCGGCATCCGGAGCAGGACGTACTCGTCAACCAGCTCACGGACTGGGACCGCATCGACCCGCTCACCTGGCAGGCCGCTCCCACGGTGTTCGAGCAGGCGACGGCGGCAGGCAACGCGGCCTTCGTGATCGGCTTCGCCGGGCACGCCCGCAGCGGCTTCACCCGCGCCACGCTCCGCGGCGGCGAGTTCCACCCCGCGGGCTCACCCCCTGACCGCATCGCGCTGGCGTACGAGCTGGCGGATGCCAACGACGGCGCGATCGTGTACTGCTATCTGCCCGAGGTCGACAAGGCCGGCCACAAGCACGGCGTCGACTCACCGGAGTGGGTCGCAGCGCTGGAAGACATCGACGCGGCGCTGTCGCAGCGCGTCCCGGACGGCGTGGGGGTGCTCGTCACGGCCGATCACGGAATGGTCGATGTGCCTCCGCACCGGCAGCTGGTGCTGGACGCCGCCGGCGGCTGGCACGATGGCATCCGGCACATCGGCGGCGAGCCGCGAATGATGCACGTCTACACCGAGCCGGACATCGACCAGGGCGCCCTGCTGGCGCGCTGGCGGCGTGATCTGGAGGGCTTCGCCGATGTGGTCAGCCGCACCGAGGCGATCGACGCAGGGCTGTTCGGCCCGCTCGTGTCGGATGCTGCGCGTGGGCGGATCGGTGACCTGATGGCCATCGCACGGTCGAACGTCGCGTTGTACGACGGTGCGGCGGAGGATCAGCGCGGACGCGGCATGGTCGGCCAGCACGGCGCGCTCACGCCGGAGGAGTGGCGCGTGCCGTTCATCAAGCTGGGCGCCTTCCGGCGCTGAACGTCAGTCGTCGGTGCGTGCGCCGAAGACGATCTCGTCCCAGCTCGGCATCGCGTTGCGGCGCTTGCGGCGAGCAGTGCTCGCTTCGGCCGGCTCCGCGTGGGGCTCGGGGTCCGGCTCCTCGTCGGCCGGCTCGTCGAGTGCATCGAAGAGGGCGATGGGTGAGCTCTCGTCGCCGTCCTCGTCCTCGATCACCGGTGCCGACTCGCGCTGTCCTCGACGACGGCGAAGCGCCTCGAGCAGGTCAGCGGTCTCTGCGCTGGTCTGGTGCTCGTCGGGTGCGCGCCGCGCTGCAGCCGCCTGCGCAGCAGCGCTGGAGTGTGCGGGCTCGGCGACTTCATCGCTCTGCTCCTCGGGCGGGGGGAGCAGCCGAGGGCCGAATGCGGCGGAGTCGAAGCGGCTGTCGTCCTTGTACGGCGAGACGCGCTCGGCATCCACCGCACGCAGGCGGGGGATGAGTCCGTCGGGAAGCGACCCCTGGCGGGAGAGCTGCGTGGCGTCGGCGTTGGACGGCGACAGCGTGCTGCGCCGCGGATCGAAGGTCCACCTGGCGTCGTGCGCGACCTCGTTCGCGGTGAACTCGAGCTTGACGGTCCAGCCGGACTCGTCCTTCCAGCTGGCCCAGCGCTCCTCGGTCGCGGCGAGGTCGGCAAGCTTGGCCCGCACGGCGGTGCCGAAGGTGGGCTGCGCGTCTGGCTCGACATCGCTGCCGATCAGCACGGGCACCGCAAGCGCCTGGTTCACGATGTGCTCGCGCTCAGCCAGCACTGGACCCTCGAAGCGTGCGACGTCCGATTCGCTCACGCCGAGCAGGGCGGCGACCTCGGCGGCCGAAAGACCGGCGCGGATCTGAGCTTGGATGTCGCGTGGGCTCGCAGCGAGGCGAGCGGCCGCCGGCTCTGTCTGGCGGGTCGCCCGTCGCACCTCGCGGTGCAGCACGTCGTCGATGGGAAGCGCGAAGCGCTGCCCGGACTCGGTGGCGAGGACGAGGACTCCCGCTTCTGTTCCGACGATGGTGACGTTTTCCATGCCAATGCCCCTCTGATGGGTGTGCATTCATGGTGTCATGGCCACCCGTGCGGGGCCGGGAATAACGCGGGCGTGCCGCGAGTTTTCCCGTGCGAACACGACTGCATTTGCGAAATGCGCCGCAGTCATGCAAACTATGGCCGCCGCTCACCCGAAAACGGCACTTCATCACCCACCCACTCGTACCACGGAAGTGGAGATCCACCGCATGGCAACCGACTACGACGCCCCCCGCAAGAGCGAAGACGACTCCGAGTCGATCGAAGCACTGAAGGAGCGTGTGCCGAACACCCAGTCCGGCGCTGGCGACGTCGAGGACTCTGATAACCCCACGGGTTTCGAGCTCCCCGGTGCGGACCTTTCCGATGTGGAGCTCGACGTCGTCGTGCTCCCGGCCCAGCAGGACGAGTTCACCTGCATGAGCTGCTTCCTCGTGAAGCACCGCTCGCAGCTCGACCACGAAGGCCCTGAAGGTCCCATCTGCAAGGAGTGCGCCGCCTGACGCATCCCTGACACGTCCGCGCCCCGGCCTCACGGCTGGGGCGCGTTCTGTTTTCCGGGGTCAGGCGGGTGCGTCGGCTGCTGCGACGCGAGCAGCGCGGATCGCCGCGGCCAGCCGGTCGGGTGTGCGCGTCGAGATGGTCCAGCTGTTCATCGGGTCGTCCGGGTCCGTGACCGGCACGACCACGACGCCGTCAGCTCCGCCGCGCAGGAAGTTCCAGCCGTCACGGGCTATGTCGCGGGTGCGCCGATTGCGGGCATCCTCACCGGTGAAGTCCTCTGGCTCACCGAGCCAGCGCGCGTCGATGTGCGCACGACCGACGCGCAGCACGGTGCCAGCTACCCGCACGGTGGGGGAGAGCACGATGCTGAGCACGACGAGCACCAGCGACACCGCCGCTCCGATGAACAGCGCCGCGTTCGAGCTGATCGGGGTGAACACCAGCGAGACCATGGGCCCTGCGAGGGCGATCGTCACCAGCATCCACAGACTCGGGGTCAGTCGCTCGCGGTAGATCTCACGCGCGTCGCGTTCGGTGTTCTGCATTAGCCTCATGGGGTGACTCATTCCGTTGCCGTTCCCATTATCGCCGCGAACGTCCCGTTCTACGCACACCCAGGAGACGCCGGCGCCGACCTGGTCTCGACCGAGGCCGTGCGCCTCGAGCCAGGGGAGCGGGCGCTGATCGGCACCGGTGTGCGCATCGCGCTGCCAGAAGGACATGCCGCCTTCGTGGTGCCGCGCAGCGGCCTGGCGGCGAAGCACGGGATCACCGTGGTGAACTCGCCCGGCACGGTCGATGCCGGCTACCGCGGCGAGATCAAGGTGACCCTGCTGAACACCGACAGCAAGGAAGCGTACGATGTGGCGGTCGGTGATCGGATCGCGCAGCTGATCGTGATGCCCGTCGTCCAGGCCCGCTTCGAACCCGTCGAGGTGCTCCCGGACAGCGTCCGCGGCGACGGCGGCTTCGGATCGACCGGCTATACCCAGGGAAAGAGCGAATGACTGAAGAGATCGAACCCACGCTGAAGTCCGCACCGTCGGACCGTGCCACGGCGGGACCGTTCGACGACGCCGAGGCCAACCCGGTCCGGCCGTACATCGACCTCGGCGGCATCAAGGTGCTGCCCCGCGAGGGACTGAACCTGCGTCTCGAGGTCGAGGAGCAGAGCAAGCGCATCGTCGCGGTGGGCCTCGACTACGCAGCATCGTCGCTGCAGGTGCAGCCGTTCGCGGCGCCCCGCACGCGCGGACTGTGGGACGAGACCCGCGTGCAGCTTCGCGACCAGATCCGCACTCAGGGCGGGCGTGTCGAAGAGCGCGAGGGACCGCTCGGCAAGGAGCTGCTGGCCGAGGTGCCGGCGACTGCCGCAGAGGGATCCGGCATGCGCCTGGCGCGCTTCGTCGGCGTCGACGGCCCACGCTGGTTCCTGCGTGGCGTGATCGGCGGCGAGGCGGCGTCTGACCCGGCGGCCGCAGAGCAGGTCGAGGATCTATTCCGCTCGATCGTCGTCGTGCGAGGTGGATCGCCCATGCCGCCGCGCGACCTGATCCCGCTGAAGATGCCGTCCACGCCGGGCGCGGCGTGACCGGACACGCCCCGGAGCCGTCCGAGGGTTCCGCCCCGGAGCCGTCCGAGGGTTCCGCCCCGGAGCCCTCCGACCAGGCGACGCCGAGCGACGCCAGCGCAGCTGAGGTGTTCGGCGCGGCGCTGGGCTCGGCCGCGCGGCGCGCCGGCATCGACCCCGATGCTGAGCAGACGACTGGCCACATGGTCTGGCAGGTCATCGGCGGGTGGCGCGGCGTCATGGAGTCCGTGCTGCCGCTTCTGATCTTCATCGTCACGTACACGACCACGAACCACCTGGTGCTCTCGCTCGGGCTGTCCGTCGGCATCGCCGCGGTCTTCACGATCGTGCGCCTGGTGATGAAGTCGCCGCCGGTGGCCGCGTTCTCGGGCCTGTTCGCCGCTGTCATCGCCGCGGGGCTGCCGCTGTTCACCGGCCGAGCCGAGGACCAGTTCGTCGTCGGGTTCATCACCAACATCGTCTACGGTTCGGCGTTCCTCATCTCAGCGCTGGTCCGATGGCCGATCATCGGCCTTGTCGTCGGCTTCCTCGTCGGAGAGGGTGTGGCGTGGCGTCAGGATGCCCGCAAGTGCCGGACCTTCACCTGGCTTTCGGTGGCCTGGGCCGCGCTGTTCCTGCTGCGGCTCGGCCTGCAGCTGCCGTTCTACTACTCCGGCGATGTCGCCACACTCGGCACGGTGAAGCTCGTGATGGGCATCCCGCTGTTCGCCTCGCTGCTCGCGGTGACCTGGCTCGTGACACGCCGTCTCTACCCCCGCCGCGAACAACGCTGAACGTTCACCTTCTGATAGATTTATCTTGACATCAAGATAAATTTCGCACTTTCGCCGAGACTCGGCGCGGCGCACACTGGTAAGGCACACCTTGCTAGCCGCGACGCGCCCTCGGCGAGCAAGATGGATGTGCCTGTCGCTTCCATCCGAGTCAGAAGGAGACGGATTCGTGTCCACGGTGAACAGCTTCGGTGCCAAGAGCACCCTGACAGTCGGCAGCACCGACTATGAGATCTTCCGCATCGACACTGTCGCCGGCCACGAGACGCTCCCGTTCAGCCTGAAGGTGCTGCTCGAGAACCTGCTCCGCACCGAGGACGGCGCCAACGTCACGAAGTCGCAGATCGAGGCGCTCGGATCGTGGGATGCCACGGCCGAGCCCAACACCGAGATCCAGTTCACGCCCGCCCGCGTGCTCATGCAGGACTTCACCGGCGTGCCCTGCATCGTCGACCTCGCCACCATGCGCGAGGCGGTCACCGCCCTCGGCGGCGACCCGAGCAAGATCAACCCGCTCTCGCCGGCTGAGATGGTCATCGACCACTCGGTGATCGCCGACCTGTTCGGCACCGAGAACGCGCTGGAGCGCAACGTCGAGATCGAGTACGAGCGCAACGGCGAGCGCTACCAGTTCCTGCGCTGGGGTCAGACCGCATTCGACGACTTCAAGGTCGTTCCCCCCGGCACCGGCATCGTGCACCAGGTCAACATCGAGCACCTGGCCAAGGTCATCTATGACCGCACCGTCGACGGCGTGCTGCGCGCCTACCCCGACACCCTCGTCGGCACCGACTCGCACACCACCATGGTCAACGGTCTCGGCGTGCTCGGCTGGGGCGTCGGCGGTATCGAGGCCGAGGCCGCGATGCTCGGCCAGCCCGTGTCGATGCTGATCCCGCGCGTGGTGGGCTTCAAGCTCACCGGCGACATCCCCGCCGGCGTCACGGCGACCGACGTCGTGCTCACGATCACCGACCTGCTGCGCAAGCACGGCGTCGTCGGCAAGTTCGTCGAGTTCTACGGCGCAGGCGTCGCATCCGTGCCGCTCGCCAACCGCGCCACCATCGGCAACATGTCGCCGGAGTTCGGTTCGACCGCGGCGATCTTCCCTGTGGACGACGTCACCCTCGACTACCTGCGCCTGACCGGACGCTCCGACGAGGCCGTTGCTCTCGTCGAGACGTACGCCAAGGCCCAGGGCCTGTGGCACGACGCCGATCGCGAGCCCACCTACTCGGAGTACATGGAGCTCGACCTCAGCACTGTCGTGCCGTCGATCGCCGGCCCCAAGCGCCCGCAGGACCGCATCCTGCTGTCCGAGGCCAAGGAGCAGTTCGAGAAGGACATCGTCGGCTACGCCACGGCGAGCACCTCCGACGACATCGTCGACCTCGAGTCGAAGCACTCGTTCCCGGCATCCGACCCCGGTCAGGTTCCGGGGGACGAGGCACCGACCACGCGCCCAGTGCACATCAACAGCGGCGCCCCGGCGCACGCGTCGAAGCCGGTGCCGGTCACCTCGCCCGCTGGTGACAAGTACATCCTCGACAACGGCGCCGTCACGCTGGCGGCGATCACGTCGTGCACCAACACGTCGAACCCGTCGGTCATGGTCGCTGCGGGCCTCATCGCCCGCAACGCGCTGAAGAAGGGCCTGAAGCAGAAGCCCTGGGTCAAGACCACGCTCGCACCGGGATCCAAGGTCGTCACCGACTACTACGAGAAGTCGGGTCTGAACAAGGACCTCGAGGGCCTGGGCTTCTACACGGTCGGCTACGGCTGCACCGTCTGCATCGGAAACTCCGGTCCGCTGATCGACGAGGTCTCGGCCGCTGTCAACGAGCACGACCTGGCCGTCACCGCGGTGCTCTCCGGAAACCGCAACTTCGAGGGTCGCATCAGCCCCGACGTGAAGATGAACTACCTGGCCTCGCCGCCGCTGGTCATCGCCTACGCGCTGGCAGGGTCGATGCACTTCGACTTCGACACCGACGCGCTCGGCCAGGACACCGACGGCAACGACGTCTTCCTGAAGGACATCTGGCCCTCGTCGTCCGAGATCGAGGCGATCATCGGCCAGTCGATCTCGCGTGACCAGTTCATCAACCAGTACGCCACCGTCTTCGAGGGTGACGAGCGCTGGACGAGCCTGCCGACCCCGAGCGGCCCCATCTTCGAGTGGGACGAGGACTCGACCTACGTGCGCAAGGCGCCGTACTTCGATGGCATGACGATGGAGCTGACCCCGGTCGCCGACATCACCGGCGCCCGCGTCATGGCAGCGCTCGGCGACTCGGTCACCACCGACCACATCTCGCCTGCCGGCGCGATCAAGGGCGGCACCCCGGCCGCGAAGTACCTCATCGAGCACGGTGTGGCACAGAAGGACTTCAACTCCTTCGGCTCGCGCCGCGGCAACCACGAGATCATGATCCGTGGCACCTTCGCGAACATCCGCCTGAAGAACACGCTCGTCAAGGCCGTCAACGGCGGTGAGCAGATCGAGGGTGGATACACCCGCGACTTCACGCAGGAAGGCGGCCCGCAGGAGTTCATCTACGACGCGTCGATGAACTACCAGGAGCAGGGAATCCCGCTCGTGGTGTTCGGCGGCAAGGAGTACGGCTCGGGCTCATCGCGTGACTGGGCGGCCAAGGGCACCACGCTGCTGGGCGTCAAGGCTGTCATCACCGAGAGCTTCGAGCGCATCCACCGCTCGAACCTGATCGGCATGGGCGTCGTGCCCCTGCAGTTCCCCGCCGGCGAATCCTGGGAGTCGCTGGGCCTTGACGGCACCGAGATCATCGCGATCGAAGGGCTGACCGCTCTGAACGAGGGCATCACCCCGAAGACGGTCAAGGTCACCGCGACCCCGAGCGAGTTCTCGGCGGAGGGCCGCGAGCCGATCGTGTTCGACGCGGTCGTCCGCATCGACACCCCCGGTGAGGCGGACTACTACCGCAACGGCGGCATCCTGCAGTACGTGCTGCGTTCGCTCGTCTGACCCATTCAGCAGAAAGCGCCCCGCTCGGCTTCGGCCGGGCGGGGCGCTTCGCTGTTTCTGGGCTTCAGGAGAACATCTGACGGAGCACGTCGATGTCGCCGGTATCGATGTGCTCCTGAATCCTCGCGACGAGCGCGGGGTCATAGAGCATGCCCGACAGCGTGTCGGTCCACATCCTGCGCACAGCAGCGATATCTCCTGCATCGGCCGCCACACCCATCGCCTCCAGTGTGCTCTGGTACGGGATCTGCTTGAACCCGGCGGGCGCGGCGGCCGGACTGTAGTAGTCGATCTGCGGGAGGGCCGGGTCACGGTAGATCCGCAGCACCTGACCCGGATGGATCGTCCTGGTGTGGTTGAGCGCCGCGAGCGTGCCCGCATCCCGGAGGCACAGGCGTGCGCCGATCGCGTCAGGCGCGTCGCCGCTCGCGACGGTGTAGGTCACGATGCGTCCCTCGGCATCGCTGCCCACCGTGCCGGCGGCGAGCTCGCGTGCGCCCTGATCGACGATCTCGTTCGTGACGTCTGGACTTGCCATGCCGACCGCGATCCAGCCGGACTTGTCGCACGGATCGACGGGAGCAGTGTCCACCGGGGCGGCCGCATCAGCCGCCGGCTCCGCGCCGACCGGATCAGCCGAGGGATGCACTGCCTGCTCTTTCGGCACGGGTGCGAGAACAGGGGTGGGCGTGGCGCTGCACGCGGCGAGCATCGCGGTGAGCACGATCGTGGATGCTGCGGCGAGCGTGCGAGTCATGGCTGTCACCTTGGCAGGTGTCAGGGTGAAGTTCCACTCCCGCGATACACTGGGCGGATGCGCACGGGCACCCCGCCGTGCGATCGCCGAGTCGCGGAGGAGCGTCCATGCCGATCCTGCCGAGTATCACCGGTCCTCGAGACCTTGATCGCCTCTCACCGGAAGAGCTCACCGCGCTTGCGGCTGAGGTCCGCACATTCCTCGTCGAGAATGTCGCACGAACGGGCGGGCACCTCGGGCCGAATCTCGGCGTCGTCGAGCTGACGATCGCCCTGCACCGGGTGTTCTCATCGCCCGATGACCCGATCATCTTCGACACCGGTCACCAGTCGTACGTGCACAAGCTGCTCACCGGGCGGCAGGACTTCTCGCAGCTGCGCTCCCGCGGCGGGCTCGCGGGTTACCCGCAGCGCTCCGAGAGCCCGCACGACGTCGTCGAATCGTCCCATGCCTCCAGCTCGCTGAGCTGGGCCGATGGCGTCTCACGCGCGCTCACAGCGACGGGCAGAGCCGATCGGCACGTCGTGGCCGTCGTCGGCGACGGTGCCCTGACCGGCGGCATGACCTGGGAGGCGCTGAACAACATCAGCGATGACAACGACCGCAATCTCGTCATCGTCGTCAACGACAACGGCCGCTCTTACGCCCCGACGATCGGCGGCATGTCGCGCTACCTCAACCGCGTGCGCACGGCCGCCGCGTATCGCGATCTGCACCAGAAGTCCGACCGGCTGTTCCGGGCGTTCGGGCCGTTCGGGCGTGCGATGTTCCGCGGTGTGCGCGGTGGCACCCACGGGTTCCTGTCGCGCTTCACGAACAACGTCGCCCTGTATTCCAATCTCGACATCAAGTACCTCGGTCCGGTGGACGGTCACGACATCCCCGCGCTGCTCGAGACGCTCGAACTCGCCAAGGCCTACGGCGCCCCGGTGATCGTGCATGCGATCACCGAGAAGGGTCGCGGCTACCAGCCGGCTCGCGACGACACGGCAGACCAATTCCACGCCGTCGGACGCATCGATCCGAAGACGGGTGGAGCGCTGTCCTCGTCGTCCGGCCAGTCGTGGACCTCGGTTTTCGCCGATGCGCTCGTCGATGTCGGTGCACGCGAAGACAAGGTCATCGCGATGACGGCTGCCATGCTGCGTCCGACCGGTCTTGCCTCCTTCGCCGAGCGGTTCCCCGACCGGGTCTACGACGTCGGCATCGCGGAGCAGCACGCGGTGGCATCGGCCGCCGGCCTCGCCTTCGGCGGTCTGCACCCTGTCGTCGCCATCTACGCCACCTTCATGAACCGCGCGTTCGACCAGGTGCTGATGGATGTCGCACTGCACAAGGCCGGAGTGACGTTCGTGCTCGATCGCGCCGGCGTCACAGGGCCGGACGGCCCCAGCCACCACGGCGTCTGGGATCTGGCGATGCTGCAGCTCGTCCCCGGCATCCGCATCGCCGCCCCGCGTGACGCGGTGCGGCTGCGTGAGCTGCTCGATGAGGCTGTCGCCGTCGACGACGCACCGACGGTGATCCGCTACCCGAAGGGCGACGCCCCACACGAGATCATCGCGGTGGAGCGTCTGGCTGACGGCACTGATGTGCTCGCCCGCCGCGGTGACGAGGACGTGCTGATCGTGGCCATCGGCTCATTCGCCGAGATGGGTCTGGACATCGCCGAGAAGCTCGACGCGCACGGCATCGGCGCGACCGTGATCGATCCGCGCTGGGCGGTGCCGGTGCAGCCGGCGGTCGTCGAGCTCGCACGCCGTCACCGCCTGGTGATCACCCTCGAGGACGGCATCCGCGTCGGCGGCATCGGCACGCGCGTCCGCCAGGTGCTGCGAGAGGCCGGCATCGACACGGGCGTGGACGAACTGGGACTGCCCGATGAGTTCCTCGATCACGCGACGCGCGATGAGATCCTGAAGGATGCCGGCCTCACGGCCGAGAAGATCGCGGCCGATGTCGTCGAGCAGGTCAGCGGCACGCGTCTGCCGGTCGCGAAGGCTCCGGGGCAGACCGGTGTGATCGACCTGCCGCTGCACGGCAGTCGCTGAGCCCTCGGGCCGGGCCCGTAGCGGCGGTCAGTCGACGAGCTCCTCGGCGATGATCCGCTCGATGACGGGCAGGCAGCGCTCGCGATCCGCGTCGACGAGTCCGATCCGCGTGCGTCGATCGATGACGTCGTCAGTGCTCAGCGCGCCCTCGGCCTGCACCGCGAAGGCGATATCAGCGCGCGTGATGTCGATGCCCTCGGCGATGCCGGCGCCGGACCCGGCCGAAGCGGGCGCCCCCGCCACGAGGCGCAGCTCGGCGGTGCGCGATGCCGGCGCTGCGCCGCCGAGTCGCGCCCGCACCGCAAGGTCGACGGCATCCTCGGCCATCCGACGGTATGTGGTGAGCTTGCCGCCCAGCACCGCGATGGCACCCGAGTCGGATGCCGTCACCAGATGCTTCCGGGAGATGTCGGCCGTGGCGGCTGAACCGCTGTCGATGAGCGGGCGGAGACCTGCGAAGGCGCCCCGCACGCGATCGCGGCCGATCGGTGCGTCGAGCACCCGGTTGAGGCTCGCCAGCAGGAACGCGATCTCGGGTTCCGACGGCTGCGCGACCAGGGGGATCGGGCCGGGGGCTTCCTCATCCGTGAGCCCGACGATGATCCGCCCGTGCTGCTGCGGCAGCGCGAACACATATCGGCTGATCGATCCCTCATGCGGGATCGTCAGCGCCGCCGTCGGCGACCCGAGGTCGGCGGCATCCAGCACGATGTGCGTCCCGCGACTGGGGCGCACCGTGATCGACTCGTCGAGTGTCCCCGCCCAGACGCCGGCCGCGTTGATGACGGCCCGCGCGCGGATCTCGAACTGCTCGCCCGTGAGCGCATCCGACACGGTCGCGCCGTCTGCGCGCAGCTGCAGAGCGCGAGCACGAGTGAGGATGCGAGCGCCGAAGGCAGCGGCGGTGCGAGCGACGGTGACCACCAGGCGCGCATCGTCGACGAGCTGACCGTCGTTCGAGAGCACACCGCCGCGCAGCCCATCTGGCCGCAATGCCGGCGCCAGGCGCCGTGCGGTGCGTGCCGTGACGAGTCGGGGGCCAGGCAGCACTGAGCGGGGCGTGCGGGCGCGCATGCGAAGCAGATCGCCCATGCCCATGCCGACGGCACCCGCCACCCGCTGATTCAGGGTGACGCCGGGGACGAACGGCAGCAGCTGCGCCAGGGGATGAATCAGATGCGGGGCGATGCGCGTCATCAGCAGGTGGCGCTCCTGTGCGCTCTCCTGCGCGGTCGCGAAGTCGCCGGTGGCGAGGTAGCGCAGCCCTCCATGCACGAGCTTCGAGCTGAACCGACTGGTGCCGAAACCGAGGTCCTCGGCTTCGATGAGCGTGACGCTCAGCCCGCGCGAGGCGGCATCGAGCGCGACGCCGGCGCCGGTGATGCCACCACCGATGACGAGCACGTCGGTGGTCTGGTCTGCGGCCTCGATCAGCTCGCGACGCCTCCGAGCCGCGTTGAGATCGGCGGAGTGCGGGGCAGAGGCGGGGGAGAGGCGCGTCATGGTCGCAGATGTCCGTCGACCGCTGCGCGCAGTTCGCGAGCCCAGCCCGCCTCGTCGATGAGTTCGGCGACGGTGCCGTGCGAGAGCACCGCAGACTGCACGATCAGCAGCAGCATCACGGCGATCTGCTGCGGATCACCACTGCGCACCGACCCACCGGACTGCGCGGATGCGATCGCGTCGGCCAGCCAGCGCAGGATCACCCGCTGGCTGGAGCCGACCCGCTGCAGCGTGTAGCGGGTGAAGCTCTCGGGCTCATCCTCGAGCAGTCGTGCGTAGACCGGATCGGCGCGGAATCTGGTCGTGAAGGCGAGAACGTCGTCGACAAGCTCGGCGCGTGTTCCGACGGGCGAGGGGAACGCCTCGAGGATGACCATGACCCTGCGACCCAGCGCCGAGCGCACGACGTCGTCGGCATCGCTCCACTGCCGGTAGATCGTCGGGCGGCTCAGCCCTGACTTCCTGGCGAGCTCAGCGATCGTGACGCCGTGCACGCCGCGGCGCTGCATGAGGGCGTCAGCCGCGTCGAGGATCCGCGCCGGGGTGCTGTCCCCGGGCGAGGCGGCGTCCGCACCGGCCGTATCTGCGAGTTGACGTTCTTCCATGATGTGTCACACTGTAACGCATGGAGCAAGTGACGGACACTGCAGTCCCGCCGATGCGATGGAACGGCTGGGGCGACCCCGCCAAGGCCAAGGATCTGCCCTTCGCGGTGCGCAGCCTCATCCCGCTGCTGCTCGGCCGCATCAAGCGCCCTGACGCCGCAGCGATGCTCGAGGAGGTCCGCATCCCGGCATCCGCTCTCGATGCAGCCGACCTCGATGCGCTGCGAGATGCCGTCGGGGCCGACCACGTCGACACCAGCGCCGAGGCGCGCATCCGCCACGCCGGCGGACGCTCCACACTCGACCTGCTGCGCCGCAGGCGGCATGAACAGGCCGCTCCCGATGCTGTCGTCCGACCGGCGTCGCACCTCGAGGTGCGTGCGGTCCTCGACCTGGCGGTAGCGCGTGGCATCGCCGTGATCCCGTACGGCGGCGGAACCAGTGTCGTCGGTGCGCTCGATCCGGAGCGCGGAGCGCACCGAGCTGTCATCAGCCTCGACCTGCGGCGGCTGAGCGGCCTGCTGCGCTTCGACGAAGTCAGCGCTGAGGCGGTGCTCGCGGCCGGCACGGCGGGCCCCGAAGCCGAAGCTCTGCTCACCGCACACGGATTCGAACTCGGGCACTATCCGCAGAGCTTCCGCTACGCCACCATCGGCGGGTTCGCAGCGGCACGCTCGTCCGGGCAGAACTCCGCAGGATACGGCCGCTTCGACACCATGGTCACTGGCATCCGCGTCGCCACCCCGACCGGCGACATCGAACTCGGACGCTCGCCTGGCACCGCCGCCGGGCCCGATCTCATCCGGGTGTTCCTGGGCTCTGAAGGCGTGTTCGGCGTCATCACCGAGGTGCGGGTGCGCGTGCATCCGATCCCGCGCGAGCGGGTCTTCGAGGCCTGGACGTTCCCCGACTTCACCACCGGCGCCGACGGTCTGCGCCGCGTCGCGCAGCAGGGCGGCGGCCCGACTGTCATCCGCCTCTCTGACGAGGCAGAAACCGCCGTGAGCCTCGCGCAGGTGGGCAAGATCGGCAAGGCGCTCGCGAAGGGAGCGAGCGCGATCACGGTCTACGAGGGTGACGACATCCCCGCTCGCCGTGCACGCACGACGGCCCTGCTGCGCGCTGCCGGAGGCACCTCGTCCGGTGAGGGCGCCGCCGAAGACTGGCTGGAGGGCCGCTTCGACGGCCCGTACCTGCGCGACTCCCTGCTCGACGCCGGCGTCTTCTGCGAGACGCTCGAGACCGCCACCACCTGGTCGAACCTCGCCGAGCTGCGCGCAGCTGTCGAAGACGCCCTGCGCACCGGATTCTCGGATGCCGGGGCGAAGAGCTACGTCATGTGCCACGTCTCGCACGTGTATCCCACCGGCGCTTCGCTGTACTTCACCGTGCTGGCCGGCGTGCGCGGCGACCAGCTGGCGGCGTGGGAGCCGGTGAAGGCGCGCGCGAACGACGCCATCCTGGCCGCCGGCGGCACCATCAGCCACCACCACGCAGTGGGGCGTGACCACGCACCCTGGCTCGCCGAGGAGATCGGCGACACGGGCATCCGCATCCTCACCGCCATCAAGCGCGAAATCGACCCGACCGGCATCCTCAACCCCGGCGCGATCATCCCGGTTCCGGTCGCGGAGCCGCTGGCGTGAGCGCGTCGCCTCGCGTCGCGTTGCTGGCGAATCCGCACTCCGGCAAAGGTCGTGGGCGTCGCGCCGCCGATGACGCCATCGCGACGCTGCGGGCGCGCGGCGCCGAGGTGCAGGTGTACGCGGGGGAGTCGCCTGCCGATACGCGCAGGCTCGCCGAGGTCGCTCTGGCGTCCGCACCGGACGTGATCGCGGTGGTCGGCGGTGACGGCACGCTCTCCGGGATCATCGACGTGCTGGCCGCGGGTGACGTGCCGATCGCGCTCATCCCTGCCGGGACGGGCAACGATCTCGCCCGCGCGCTCGGCCTGCCGCGCGGCGACGCCGCTGCGGCCGCAGGGCTCGCGTTGCACGGGCATCCGCGCGTCATCGACGTCGGCGAACTGCACAGCGAGGGCCGGACGACCCCGTTCCTGTCCGTGGCGGCGCTCGGCTTCGACGCGAAGGTGAGCGATCGCACGAATCGGCTGCGCTGGCCGCGCGATGCGCTGCGCTACTACCTCGCGCTCGTGATCGAGCTGATCCGCCTGACGCCGATGGACTTCCGCGTCGCCGTCGACGGCGAGCCGGCGGCGTCAGCGCCCGGCACACTCATCGCGGTCGGCAACACCGCCAGCTATGGCGGAGGGATGCCGGTCTGCGTCGGCGCAGCGCCCGACGACGGTCTGCTCGACGTCGTGCACGTGGTGCCGCTCACGAGAATGCGTCTGCTGCGGCTGTTCCCGCTGCTGCTGCAAGGACGTCATCTGACCCGGCCTGAGGTCATCCACCGGCGAGCCCACACCGTGGAGGTCTCAGCCCCAGGGCTGGTCGTCTACGCTGACGGCGAGCGGGTCGGATCGGGCGAATGTCGGGTCACAGTGCGACCAGCCGCGCTGCGGGTGCTGGTGCCGGCGACGGGAGGAGACGCGGATGCCTGATTTCGACGTGGACGTGGCGATCATCGGCTCCGGATTCGGTGGCTCGGTGGCCGCCCTGCGGTTGAGCGAGAAGGGCTACCGCGTGCGCGTGCTCGAGGCCGGTCGCCGCTTCGAGGACGACGACTTCGCGAAGACATCCTGGGATGTGCGCCGGTACCTGTGGGCGCCGAAGCTCGGTTGCCATGGCGTGCAGCGCATCCATCGACTGCCGCACGTGATGATCCTCGCCGGCGCAGGCGTCGGCGGCGGCTCGCTGAACTACGCCAACACGCTCTACGAGCCGGGCGATGCATTCTTCACCGACCCGCAGTGGCCCGCGGACGTGCCGTGGCAGCACGAGCTCTCGCCGCACTACGCGACGGCGAGGCGGATGCTGGGTGTCGTCGAGCACTACCCGCACACGGGCCCCGTGGAGCGGATCATGCGCGGCGCCGCCGAGGACCTCGGCGTCGAGGAGACCTTCCGCCACGCGCCGGTCGGGGTGTTCCTGGGGATGCCGGGGGTGACGGTGCCCGATCCGTTCTTCGACGGCGAAGGTCCCTCCCGAACCGGCTGCACGCTGTGCGGCAACTGCATGGTGGGCTGCCGCGTCGGTGCGAAGAACACGCTGATGAAGAACTACCTGGCACTCGCCGAGCGACGCGGTGTGGTCATCGAGCCGCTGCGCACCGTGACCGAGGTGCGCGAGCATCCCGACGGCGGCTACCTGGTCACCACCGAGCGCAGCGGCGCCTGGGTGCGGCGCGAACGCCGCACGATCCGCGCAGAGCAGGTCGTGTTCGCCGCCGGCACGTGGGGCACGCAGCAGCTGCTGCATCGCATGCGGGCATCCGGTGCCCTGCCGCGCATCTCGGATGCTGTCGGCCGCCTCACCCGCACCAACTCTGAAGCCCTCGACGGGGCTGTCGCGACCCGCGTGCCCGAGACCGCGCAACTGGCGCAGGGCGTCGCGATCACGACGTCATTCCACGTCGATGAGCGCACGTACGTCGAGAACGTGCGGTACGGCCCGGGGTCCAATCTGATGGGCGCGCTCGCTACGGTGTTGGTGCCAGGGGACCGGGGGCTCGTGCGGCGCCTCGGCGCGCTCCTAGGGAGCGCTGTGCGGCATCCGATCAGACAGTTCCGGCTGGGCTCGCTGCGCCGCTGGAGCGAGCGCGGCATCATCGCGCTCGTCATGCAGACCGCCGACAACTCGCTGACGCTGTCACTGCGGCGCCGGTTCGGGCGCGACGTGCTGACCAGCCGTCAAGGGCACGGCGAGCCCAACCCGTCGTTCCTGCCGCAGGCGCACGTGGCCGTCGAGGCCATGGCTCGTCGGATGGAGGCCGAGACGGGCGTGCCGTCGGATGCCCGCGGCTCGTGGCCCGAGGTCTTCGGCATCCCGCTGACAGCGCACTTCCTCGGCGGAGCCGTCATCTCGGGCAGCCCAGAGACCGGTGTCATCGACCCGTACAACCGCGTCTGGGGGCACCCTGGCCTGCACGTCGTCGACGGCGCGGCCATGCCGGCGAATCCCGGAGTGAACCCCTCGCTGACGATCACGGCCATGGCCGAGCGGGCGGTGTCGCATTGGCCCGTCCGGGGTGCCGCTGACGCGCGCCCTGCCCAGGGCTGAACGTCTAGAAACGGCGACGCCCCGCCTGACCTTCTCGGTCAGGCGGGGCGTCGGTGTCTGCGGATCAGGCCTGCAGATCAGGC
The DNA here is from genome assembly GCF_022637555.1 of Microbacterium sp. H1-D42. Lineage (NCBI taxonomy): Bacteria > Bacillati > Actinomycetota > Actinomycetes > Micrococcales > Microbacteriaceae > Microbacterium > Microbacterium sp. H1-D42. Next base: position 1,730,712 of record NZ_CP093342.1, read on the forward strand.
CTACGCGATACCGCGGATCGGCGGGTTGTGGAACGTGCCGCCGAAGGCCCGCTCGGACGCGCCCTCACGGTCGAGGTACGGCGATGCGCCGCCGTCGATGAACGGCCAGCCGGCGCCCAGGATCAGGCACAGGTCGATGTCTTCGACCTCTGGCACGACGCCCTCGTCCAGCATGATGCGGATCTCCTGCGCCAGGCCATCCTGCACTCGCGTGAGAATCGTCGACGCGTCGGCGGGCGACGAGCCCACCGCGCCCTTGAGCGCCTTCTCCGCAGCCTTGGTCCAGCCGGTCACGCGACCGCCCTTGTCCTTCTCGACGACGGAGTCCAGCGCCGCCAGGGCGTGGAAGTTCTCGTTCGCGTAGAAGCGCTCGGGGAACGCGCGCACCATCGTGTCCTGCACGTGCGCTGCCACCTTCCAGCCGACCAGGTCGATCAGCTGGAACGGACCCATCGGCAGGCCGAGCGGACCGAAGGCCTTCTCGACGTCGGCGATCGGGGTGCCCTCGTAAACGGCACGCGCGGCCTCGCCCATGACCTTCGCCAGCAGGCGATTGACCACGAAGCCGGGGGCGTCTGCTGTGAGCACGGCGTTCTTGCCGAGGCCCTTGGCGACCACGAAGGCGGTCGACAGCGCAGCATCCGACGTCTGCGGCGTCTTCACGATCTCGATGAGCGGCATGACCGCCACCGGGTTGAAGAAGTGGAAGCCGACCAGACGCTCGGGGTGAGCGAGCTGAGAGCCGATCTCCTCGACGGACAGCGACGAGGTGTTCGTCGCGAGAATCGCATCCTCAGCAATGATCTTTTCGATCTCGCCGAAGACCTGCTGCTTGACGCCGACCTCTTCGAACACGGCCTCGATCACGAAGTCGCAGTCCGCGTACAGGGACTTGTCGGTGGTGCCGGTGACCAGCGAGCGCAGCTTGTTGGCGGTGTCGCCGTCGAGGCGACCCTTCGCCTCGAGCTTGCCGATCTCCTCGTGGATGTACGCCACGCCCTTGTCGACGCGTGCCTGGTCGAGGTCCGTGATCAGCACCGGCACCTGCAGCCTGCGCACGAACAGCAGCGCGAACTGGCTGGCCATCAGGCCGGCGCCGATGATGCCGACCTTGGTGACCTTCTTCGCCAGGGCCTTGTCGGGTGCGCCGACCGGGCGCTTCGCGCGCTTCTGCACGAGATCGAACGCGTACATCGAGGCAGCGAACTGGTCGCCGGTGACGAGCTCGGCCAGTGCCTCGTCCTCACGGGCGAAGCCTTCGGCCTTGGTGCCGCTCTTGGCCTTGTCGAGCAGGTCGAGTGCGGCGTACGGCGACCGGGGAACGGTGCCGATCTTCGACTCGAGCATGTTGCGCGCCATCTTGATGGCGACCGGCCACTTCACGGTGCGCTCGATCTTGCCTGGCTGGTTCTTGCGCTCAACCTTCTTGCCGCCGAGCACCGCATCCGCCCAGGCCAACGAGTTCTCGAGGAAGTTCGATGCGGGGAAGATCGCATCCATGAGTCCGAGCTCGAAGGCCTGCTGCGGCTTCAGCATCCGATTCTGCTTCAGCGGGTTCGAGATCACGACCTCGAGTGCGTTCTCGATGCCGATCAGGTTCGGCACCAGGTAGGCACCGCCCCAGCCGGGGATGATGCCGAGGAAAACCTCGGGCAGCGCGAGGGCGGCGGCCGAGGAGTCGACAGTGCGGTACGTGGAGTTCAGCGCGATCTCCATGCCGCCGCCGAGGGCGAGACCGTTCACGAACGCGAACGAGGGCACGCCGAGGTCGGACAGCGAGCCGATCACCTTGTGGCCGAGCTGCGCGATCAGACGGGCGTTGTCCTTCGAACCGACCTTGCTGATGTCGGAGAGGTCGGCACCAGCGGCCAGGATGTACTGCTTGCCGGTGATTCCGACCGCCTGGATCTCGCCGGCCGCAGCCCGAGCCTTCAGCCCGTCGAGGGTCTCGCCGAGCTCGGTGAGAGTCGCCGGTCCCAGTGTGTTCGGACGGGTGTGGTCACGGCCGTTGTCGAGCGTGATGAGGGCGAGCACCTTGCCGGACGCGAGGCGCACATCGCGCACGGGGGAGTGCGTGATCACCTCGTCGTCAGTGAGGGCCATGATCGGCGAGAAGTCGATGTCGTCGTAGCTCACTTCTTCTTCTTTCCGTCGAAGAACGGGTTCTCCCAGATGACCGAGCCGCCCTGGCCGAGGCCGACGCACATCGCGGTCAGGCCGTAGCGCACGTCTGGGCGCTCGGCGAACTGCGCGGCGAGCTGGATCATCAGACGCACCCCTGATGCCGCCAGCGGGTGACCGAGGGCGATCGCGCCGCCCCACTGGTTGACCCGAGGGTCGTCGTCTGCGATGCCGAAGTGATCGAGCAGCGAGATCACCTGGATGGCGAACGCCTCGTTCAGCTCGAACAGGCCGATGTCGGCGATCGTGAGACCGGCCTTCTTCAGCGCCTTCTCGGTCGACGGGATGGGGCCGATGCCCATGATCTCGGGCTGCACACCGGCGAAGGCGAACGAGACCATCTTCATCTTCGGCGCGAGTCCGAACTCCTTCACAGCGCCGCCGCCGGCCAGCAGCGACATGGTCGCGCCGTCGGTGAGTGGGGAGGAGGTGCCCGCCGAGACATTGCCATGCGGACGGAACGGCGTCTTCAGCGCAGCCAGGTCCTCCATGGTGGTCTGCGGGCGGCGGCCCTCGTCCTCAGTGGCGAGGCCCCAGGCGCCGTCGGCGCCCTTGATGGCCACGGACACGAGGTCGGGCTGGATCTTGCCGGCGTCGTACGCCGCCTGCACCTTGTGCTGGCTGAGCATGCCGAAGCGGTCGGAGCGCTCCTTGGTGAGGTGCGGGAAGCGGTCGAAGATGCGCTCAGCCGTGACGCCCATGTTCAGCGCGCCGGGGTCGACCATCTTCTCGGCGACGAAGCGCGGGTTGGGATCGGCGTTGGCGCCGATCGGGTGGTGACCCATGTGCTCGACACCGCCGGCGATGGCGAAGTCGTACATCCCGATGCCGATCGATGCGCCCATCGTGGTCACACTGGTCATGGCTCCGGCGCACATGCGCTCGACAGCCAGGCCTGGCACCGACTGCGGAAGCCCGGCGAGGATGGCGACGGAGCGACCGAGGGTGAGCCCCTGGTCTCCGGTCTGCGACGTCGCGGCGATCGCCACGTCGTCGATGCGGTCGGCCGGCACTGCGGCGTTGCGCTCCATCAGGCCGATGGTCGCCTTCACGGCGAGGTCATCAGCGCGGGTGTTCCAATACATGCCCTTTTCGCCGGCGCGCCCGAACGGGGTGCGCACTCCATCGACGAAGAAGACGTCCGAGATCTCGGCCACTCTGCCTCCAAAGGTTGGGGATTGACCCCAGCCTAGGAGGCGGCGCGGAGCGCACGGCATCGGTTGGGTTGAATCTACGAAGCCGTCTCGTCGGCATCCGACGACGTTTGCGGCCCTTCTACAAAAGCATCGGCGATCTTCTGTGCAGTATGCGCAACCTGCCAGGGCCGCGCACCGAGGTCGGTCAGTGCCGCGCCGATGGCGTCGGCCGTGAGTGCGGGCGGATGCCACGCGACGCGTCGCAGAAAATCCGGTGTCAGCAGGTTCTCGGTCGGCATGTGCAGTTCTTCGGCCGTCGCCTCGACGAGCGGGCGCGCGGCCTTCAGCCGCAGGTCCGCCTCGGGGTTGCGATCCGACCACGCGCGTGGCGGCGGCAGAGCATCGCTGGGCACGCGCTCGCGAGGAAGCTGCTCGGCGGTGCGACCGCTCTCGATGGCATCCCACCAGCGATCCAGCTGGGTGCGGCTGGCACGACCGTTGAACTCCTTCAGCGCTGCCAGCGCCTGTTTGGACTGTGGGGCTGCGAGCACCGCGGCGAGCAGCGACCGATCGGGAACGAGCCTGCCCGGCGAGACGTCCATCTGCTGCGCATACTCCTCGCGCGCCGTCCACAGCGAGCGCGCCACGGCCAGCTGCCTGGCGCCGCGCACCTTGTGAAGACCGCTCAGACGTCGCCAGGGCTCGTCACGGGGCGGCTTCGGTGCGCGATGCAGGGTGGCATCGAACTCCTGATCGGCGAACTCGGTCTTCTGCGCGTCGCTCAGCTCGCCGGCGAGCACGTCGCGCACATCGATGAGGTGCAGGACGTCGAGTGCGGCGTACTCGAGCCACGGCTCGGGCAGCGGCCGGGTGGACCAGTCGGCCGCAGAGTGCGCTTTGGCGAGTGTGATGCCCAGCGCGTGCTCGACGACCGCTGCCAGCCCGAAGCCATCGCTGCCGAGCAGCCGGGAGGCCAGCTCGGTGTCGAAGATGCTGGGCGGCTCCAATTCGAGTTCGCGCAGCGAGGGCAGATCCTGACTGGCGGCGTGGAAGACCCACTCGGTGCCGCCGATGGCGTCCTGCAGCGGCGCGAAGTCACCGATCGCCGGCGGATCGAAGAGGAACACTCCCGCGCCGCGGCGGAAGACCTGCACCAGGTACGCGCGCTGCGAGTAGCGGAACCCTGAGGCGCGCTCGACGTCGACGGCCACCGGGCCAGTGCCCTCGGCCAGGGATCGGGCGGCGTCCTCGAACTCCGTGCGGTCGCTGATCACGGAGTATTCAGCCACGTCCGCCCTTTCTCGCGCCGAACACGGCGACATCCTCTGATCCTGGCGGAAGCCCTGCCAGCATTCCCACCAACTCTGCCCATGCTTCCACATGCGGGCGCAGTGGAGCATCCGGAGTCCACGACGCACGCAACTCGATCTGCGCTCCGTCGCCCTCGTCGGCGAGGCCGCCGAAACCCTTCGACAGCATCTTGGTCGACGTGCCCGAGGCGGCGTGATAGATCGCGTCACGGGAATCGAGGGCATCGACCAGCCAGGACCACGCGACATCGGCGAGCAGCGGGTCCGTGCCGATCTCGGGTTCGAGCGGCGCCTGAGCGAAGGCGATGACGCGCCACGCTCCGTTCCAGGCCGACGGCTCCTCTGGGTCGTGCAGCAGCACGAACCGCCCGGTGCCGTACACCGAGTCGCCGTGGTCATCCGGTCGCACATCGGCGGCGAGCGCCAGCGAGAATGGCGCGAGCCCACTCGGAGAGGGGATCTCGCGCACGACGATATCGGCGCGGAACGGCGTCGATCGCAGTTCTGCTGCGGCCGCTTCGAAGAGGGCGGCGGCATCCGGGGGTGCGCTCACGTGGACAGGCTAGAGTCAGGAGGCGATGAAGAGTCTCAGGCACGCCGTAGCCATCGCCGTCCCTGCCGTGATCGCAGCGGGTGCGGCGGTCGCCTTCGCGGTATTCGCGACCGCCCGACGGGTGGTGACGCCGACCGCGCGTCTGAACGACGTCGAGATCCTCGCCGTCGACACCGGCGCGCAGACGATCGAACTGACGCGCACGCCTGATACCGAGCTGCCTGGCCGCTATGGGCTCTTCACCACTGGCACGTACGGGTACGTCAAGCTCGGCGCGGTGCTGAGCGCGGATGCACGGACTGTGCGCCGCAAACTGCTGACGCAGGTCGAGCCGGGCGCGAACGTCGACCGCGCTGCCGCCTTCAGCGGCTGGTACTACGTCACGCCCAGCGAGCTGCATCTGCCATGGGAGAGCGTGCTGATCGGCTCGCCGGCAGGTCCCTGCCCTGCATGGCTCTTCCCAGCGGAGTCGTCGACCTGGGTCATCCAGGTGCACGGTCGCGGCACCACACGGTCGGAGTGCTTGCGTGCGGTGCCCGTTCTGCATGCACTCGGCCTGCCGAACCTGGTCGTGTCGTACCGCAACGACGGCGAAGCGCCGCGGTCGCGTGGCGGCGTCTACGCGCTCGGCGCGTCGGAATGGCACGACGTGGATGCTGCGATCGGCTACGCCCTGCGACACGGTGCTGAGCGGGTGGTGCTGATGGGCTGGTCGATGGGCGGAGCGCTCGTGCTGCAGACTGCTGTCTCTTCGGTGCACCGCGACGTGATCGCCGCAGTCATCCTGGACTCGCCGGTGGTCGACTGGCGCACGGTGCTGCGGTTCCAGGCGCGCGAAGCCGGTCTGCGCGAACCGCTGCCCGCCCTGGCGATGGGAGCACTGGAGAACAGCGTCACCGCGCGCCTGAGCGGCGCCGAGGGCGCGATCCCGTTCGATCAGCTGGACATGGTGGCGCGGGCATCCGAGCTCGACGCGCCTGTGCTCATCCTGCACAGCGAGGATGACGGCTTCGTGCCGGCCGACGCATCGCACGCCCTCGCCGCGGTGCGCCCCGATCTGGTCACGATGCCGTCGTTCACGGTCGCCAGGCACACTAAGATCTGGAACTACGACGAGACGGGCTGGACCACGGCTATCGCGGATTGGCTGCGCGCACAGGGAATCGTGGACGACGGCGTCTAGCGCTTCTGTGCGACCTGGTTCTTCGCGCGCATCAGCATCCCCGTCATCCCACCGATCCGCAGCGGCGAGACGAGCTTGGTCAGCCCGATCGTCTGCGGGTAGTCGTTCGGGATCGCCAGCACCTCATCAGCGGTGAGTCCGGTGATGCCCTGCGCGAGGATGCTGGCGAAGCCGCGCGTGGTCGGCGCCTCCGGCGGTGCGGTCGCGTGCATCGCCACCACACCGTCGTTCACCTCGATGTTGATGAACACGGGCGACTGGCACTCGGCGACGCGCTCGTACATCTCCGGATGATCCGCGAGATGTGCGGGCACCGCAGGCAGCTCGTTCGCGAACTCGAGCAGCAGCTCGAGCCGGTCGGTCTCGGGCGTATCGAGGAAGTCGTCGCGGAACTCGGCGAGCGTGGCGGGAACGTGCGTGTCAGTCATCCCTGCAATTCTCCCACGCCGAGCCGCAGGAGGGCTCGGCGTGGGCGGCAGTCAGAGCGAGCCCGGCTCGGTGCCGGTGGCGATCGGCACGCGCACGGCGCTGCCCCATTCGCTCCACGAGCCGTCGTAGTTGCGCACGTTCTCGAAGCCGAGCAGGTGCTGCAGCACGAACCAGCTGTGACTGGAGCGCTCACCGATCCGGCAATAGGCGATGACGTCATCGCCGGGCTTGAGGCCGGCGTCACCCAGGTAGATCGCCTCGAGCTCGGCCCGGGGCTTGAACCCGCCGTCCTCGGCGACAGCACGCGCCCACGGCACACTCTGGGCCGTCGGGATGTGGCCGCCGCGCAGCGCGCCCTCCTCGGGGTACGCGGGCATGTGGGTGCGCTCGCCCGAGTACTCCTCGGGGGAGCGCACGTCGATCAGCGGGCCGCGGCCGATGAACGCCAGCACGTCGTCCTTGTAGGCGCGCAGCACCGAGTCGTCGCGCTCGACGACCGGGTATTCGGTGGCGGGCCGGACGGGCTTCTCGGTGGTGAACTCGCGCCCCTCAGCGATCCACTTGTCGCGGCCACCGTCGAGCAGACGCACGTCCTCGTGGCCGAACAGCGAGAACACCCACAGCGCGTACGCCGCCCACCAGTTGTTCTTGTCGCCGTAGATGATGATCGTGTCGGAGCGTGTGATGCCCTTCCGGCTGAGCAGCGCGGCGAAGCCCTCGCCGTCGACGTAGTCGCGCACGACGGGGTCGTTGAGCTCGGTGTGCCAGTCGACCTTCACCGCGCCAGGAATGTGTCCGGTCTCGTACAGCAGCACGTCCTCATCCGACTCGACGACGACCAATCCGGGGGTATCGAGATTCGCCGCCAGCCAGTCGGTGGTGACGAGGCGGCCAGGCTCGGCGTACTCGTTGAACTTGGCGGATGAGGTGTCGTGGTCGACGGTCACAGCTGCTCCTCTGGGTGCAGGACGCGGGGTGGGTGCGGTGACGGCGTAAAGTTGAGCCGTCCCCCTTCGACCATAGATCCCTTCCGGCATGCCCGCACTCGGATCGTAAGACTATGACTTCCAGGAACGTGATGACCCAGCAGCTCAGCACCGGCGTCGTGCATCTGACCGACCGCACGCCCGTCGTGACCGGAACCGAGATGCTGACCAGTCTCGTGCCGCCGCCGCAGTTCGACAGCGCGACGTTCGAGACCTATCGCGCCGACGACGCCTACCCCTCGCAGGAGGAGGCCAAGCAGACGCTGATCCGCTTCGCCGGCCCCAGCGAGCCGGTCAAGAAGGCCGGCCTGTTCCGCCGTGCACCGAAAGAAGTGCCGATGAAGCCCGGCGTCTACCTCGACGGCGGCTTCGGCGTCGGCAAGACGCACCTGCTGGCATCGATCTACCACGCCATGCCCGCTCGCCGTAAGTACTTCGGATCGTTCATCGAGTACACCGCCCTGGTCGGCGCCCTCGGGTACAAGAACACCGTCGATCTGCTGCGCGGAGCCGACCTGCTGTGCATCGACGAGTTCGAACTCGATGATCCGGGCGACACCATGGTGATGACCAGGCTGCTCGGCGAGCTCGTGGCATCCGGCACCAAGCTCGCGGCCACATCGAACACCCCGCCCAACGCGCTGGGCGAGGGACGCTTCGCCGCGCAGGACTTCCTGCGCGAGATCCACGCCATGTCCGAGGCGTTCCAGACTCTTCGCATCGACGGCATCGACTACCGCCAGCGCGCGATCGACGGCACCGCCGTGGTGCTCACCGACGCCGACTACGCGAGCGCGGTCGAGCAGTCGGCTGCTTCTGGCGCAGCATCCGACGACGACTTCTCGGACGTCATCCGCCATCTCGCCCAGGTGCACCCTTCGCGCTACATCCGACTGATCGACGGGCTCTCGTTCGTCGGTCTGCACGATGTGCGCGTACTCACCGACCAGTCCGAGGCGCTGCGCTTCGTCGCGTTCATCGACCGCGTGTACGACGCGCAGCTGCCCGTGGCGGCCACCGGAGTCTCGCTCGACGCCGTCTTCGCCGATGAGATGCTCGCCGGTGGGTACCGCAAGAAGTACCTGCGCGCGATCTCGCGCCTGAACTCCCTCACGCACTCGCTGCCCGACGCCGCGTAACCTGACGTTCACATTCGGGCGGCGTCCGTAACACACCCGCAACAACGCACGCCGCCGCCGGAAACACGGCGGTCGCAGACTGAGCCTCGTTCACACACGATGAAGGAGGTTGGGATGGATGCTGCGGGCAACATCTCCTGGGTGATCACGGCCACTGCGCTCGTGCTGCTGATGACGCCGGGAGTGGCGTTCTTCTACGGGGGACTGGTGAAGGCGAAGAGCGTCATCAGCATGATGATGATGAGCTTCGGGGCGATCGGTCTGATCGCGGTGCTGTGGGTGCTGTACGGATTCTCGATGAGCGCCGTCACAGACCCCACCCAGTTCGCCGGCAACCCGTTCGCCGACTTCGGGTTGGTCGAGACTGCCGCGGGCGACGGGGCGAATGTGGCACTGCTGAGCGTCGCCTACGGGGCGACCTTCGCGATCATCACGGTCGCATTGATCTCGGGGGCCATCGCCGACCGCGCGAAGTTCGGCCCTTGGCTGATCTTCGTCGGCGTGTTCGCCACGCTGGGGTACTTCCCGATCGCCGCGTGGGTGTGGGGCGGCGGCTGGATCATGAACCTCGGCACGACCCTGTTCGGTGCCGACAGCGGCATCGCGGTGATCGACTACGCCGGCGGCACCGCTGTGCACATCAACGCCGGTGCGGCGGCGCTCGCGCTGGCGCTCGTCCTCGGCAAGCGGATCGGCTTCGAGAAGGGCATCCAGCGACCGCACAACGTTCCGCTGACGCTGCTGGGCGCAGCGCTGCTGTGGTTCGGCTGGTTCGGGTTCAACGCCGGTGCCGAATGGCTCTCGGAGGACATGGGCAAGGTCGGGCTGATCGGCGTCAACACGCTGGGGGCTGCGGCAGCGGGCATCCTGGGCTGGATCCTCATCGAGCGGATCAAGGACGGCAAGCCGACGTCGGTCGGCGCTGTCTCCGGGCTCGTGGCCGGCCTCGTCGCGATCACGCCCGCCTGCGCGAATCTCACGCCGGGGTGGGCGCTGCTGCTGGGTGGTCTGGCCGGCATCGCCTGTGCTCTCGCCGTCGAGCTGAAGTACCGCTGGGGCTTCGACGACTCGCTGGATGTGGTCGGTCTGCACCTGATCGGCGGTCTGCTCGGAACGCTCTACCTCGGCTTCTTCGCCACAGGGCAGGGCCTGTTCACAGGTGGGGACTGGCGACTGCTCTCGGTGCAGGTGATCGCCGCCGGCGGAGTGCTGATCTACTCCTTCGTGATCGCCCTGGTGATCGGCTTCGCGATCGAGAAGACGATCGGGTTCCGGGTGACCAGTGAGGCCGAGGTCGCCGGCGTCGACCAGGTGGTGCACGGCGAGGCCGGGTACGCGCTGGTCGAATAGCGTCTCGGTAGGGTGGGCAGGTGAGTTCGAGCAAGAACATCCTGTCCACCCTTGTCGACGTCGTCGTTCGGATGCTGTCCCCGAAGCCGTCGGCGAGCACGCAGCAGCATTCCCCGCAGCCGACAGCCACACTGCGCCCCGAGGGGCGCAGCACGCGCACAGGCACCCGACGCGACGAGCAGGCAGAAGCGGGGCGGATGCCGGAGTCGGAGACCGTGCAGGTCGACCCCGAGCGCATCCACGACGTGGCAGTGAGCTACTCGCCATCGCGCAATGACGCCCCGGACTCGGGCGAGGTCATCTGGACGTGGGTCCCCTATGAGGAGAATGACGGCCGCGGCAAGGACCGCCCTGTGCTGGTGATCGGACGACACACCGACGATCGCGTGTACGCCGTGCGGATGACCAGCAAGCCGCACGACCGCGACCGTGACTTCCTGTCGATCGGATCGGGAGCCTGGGACGGGCAGGGTCGTGAGTCCTGGGTCGATATCGAGCAGCTGTACAGCGTGCACCACGACGGCATGCGGCGTGAGGCCGCCGTGCTCGACAGGGAGCGCTACGGGCGCGTCGCGCAGGCACTGATCTCGCGCTACGGGTGGGCTCGGGAGTGATGCGACCCCACCCGCGGCGATTCAGCGGGTCGGCACCTCGAACGTGAGCTGCAGTCGTGCGGAGCGGGGACGCAGGTGGAAGGCCGGCGCCGACACCGGCCCGCACGATCCGCTTCCCACGGCGTGCTGGGCGGCATCGATGCCCAAGAACGCGGTCTCGCCAGGCACGAGTTCGTGGATGTGGCCGGCCGCATCCAGCTCGGCGTTCGACCAGGCGCGCGCCGTGAAGCCGAACGTGCCGACTCCGGTGATGCGCATCGCCGTGCCGTCCGCCCACGTGAGGTCCACGGTGCGCACGTCGGAGCGGTGACCGTTCTCCTGCGGCACGACGTACGGCGCCTGCAGCTCGTCGAGGCTCGCCGTATGACGGGCGAGCCATACGGCCGCCCGGCTGTCCGGGTACGACTCGCCAGGTCCGAGGCCGAACCAGTCGGCGCGCTCGAGGACACCGGGGATCGCGAGGTCGAGTCCGAGTCGCGGCAGCGGCAGATCAGGCCACACGCCGACCGGTGACGCCGTGGCGTCGAGCCGGACGAGCCCGTCCTCAGCCGACCAGCGGTAGCGGACCTCGAAGCCGAAGCCCTGGCCGACCGGGGCGAGCCTGGCGCTCACCTCGATCGCGTCGTCGCCGATCTCGACCTGGCGCGGCCAGTGCAGCATCCGATCGTATCCGTATGTCCGCCAGCCGCTCCCAGGCGATGTGGGCTGCACGCTGTCGTTGTCGATCGGCGCGCGCCAGACCGACCATCGCAGGGCGTCGACGCGCAGGTCGCCGATCGAGAGCGGCATTCCGGTGCTGGCGCTGAAGGTCGCGGGACCGAATCGGACGAGCTCGGATGTGGTCACGGGGCGAGCGCCCGTGGTCGTTGCTGTGGCCGGTGCCCGGCGCGCGCGCAGCGGCAGGTCGGCCCTGGCGACCACGTGCTCGGCATCCGCCCACGTCGCGGCAGCGGTCAGCGAGGCCTCCACCCGCACTGCCGACTCGCCGTCCGGCGCGCTGCGCGCGGCATCGTCAGCCGCTGCCAGCGAGACGAGCGTCGATTCGCCTGGTGCCAGGGTGGGCACGGCGAGATCTCCGCGGCCGACTTCGCCGTGCGCGCCCTCGACGATCCAGCAGAAGCGCAGGTGCGCGGTATCGATGTGGTCGTACTCGCTCGTGATTCTGACGCCGCCCGTCTCTGCGACGATCCGGACCGGCTGGATCTGGGCAGCGTACTCCAGAAGGCCCGGCGAGGGCATCCGATCGGGAAAGAGCAGGCCGTCGAGGCAGAAGCGTCCATCGTGCACCGGCTCGCCGAAGTCGCCGCCGCATGCGTAGGTGCCGTCGACGCGGCGGATGCCGTGGTCGATCCACTCCCAGATGAATCCGCCCTGGCTGCGGGGGTGCGTCCGGAAGATCTCGATGTACTCGCCGATGCTCCCAGGACCGTTGCCCATCGCGTGCCCGTACTCGCACAGGATGAGTGGCTTGTCGACGACGTGCTCGGCGGGGAAGCCCCACATCGCTGGTGCCACGTCGCCGCGTGCGTACGCGGCGAACTCCTCGTACTCCGAGTACATCTTGCTGAAGACGTCGGATGCTGCCGGATCTCCCTCATAGTGCACCGGGCGTGCGGGGTCGCGATCCTTGGACCACTCGTACATCGCGACGAGGTTCCGGCCCTTGCCGGCCTCGTTGCCGAGCGACCACATGATCACGCTGGGAGAGTTCTTGTCGCGCTCGATCATGCGCTCGATGCGATCGAGGCACGCGTCCCGATAGAAGTCATCGTCGCTGGGGTTGCCGACCCAGTCGGCTTCGATGAAGCCGTGCGTCTCGTAGTCGGCCTCATCCATGACATACAGGCCGTACTCGTCGCAGAGCTCGAGAAAGCGCGGATGCGGGGGGTAGTGGCTCGTGCGGACGGCGTTGATGTTGTGCTGCTTCATCAGCAGCACGTCGGTGAGCATGTCGTCGTCGGTGAGCGTCCGCCCACGATCGGGGTGGAACTCATGACGGTTCACACCGCGCAGCATGATGGCTGCGCCGTTGACAGTGAGGATGCCCTGCGCGATGGCGATGGTGCGGAAGCCGGTGCGCAGCCGCACGGTCTCCTGGGGCGCGACGATCTCGACGTCGTACAGTCGGGGAGACTCCGCGGTCCACGGTTCGACCGCGGTCGTGACGGCCTCACCTGCGGCGACGTCGATTCCCAGTTCGGGGATGCGGATGCGCGTGTCGGCGTCACCGTCGACGGCGCATGAGAAGCTCCCGACGCCGTCTGCGTAGCCGGCGTGGATCTCGACGTCGCGGATGCCCCGGACCGGCCGCAGCTGCAGACTCACGCCGCGGAAGATGCCGGAGAGCCACCACTGGTCCTGATCCTCGAGGTAGCTCGCCGCGGACCACTGCCACACGCGCACCTGCAGCGTGTTGGAACCCTCGTGGAGCAGCGCGCCGATCTCGAATTCACTCGGCAACCTGCTTCCGCTGGAGTAGCCGATCTGCTGGCCGTTCACGGCGACCGTGAACCAGGAATCGACGCCCTCGAAGCGCAGCAGCACCGAAGCGCCCGCCCAGCCGTCTGGAAGATCGAAAGTTCGCCAGTAGTCGCCGACAGGGCCGTCCGGCACGTGCGGGGCATCCAGCGGGAACGGGTACACGTGATTCATGTAGGCCGGCGAGCCGTGGCCCTGCAGCTGCCAGTGACCCGGCACCTCGATCTCGTCGCCACCGGGGTTCGTCAGCCAGGTGGCATCGGTGTCGGGCACGCCGGCCGGGTGGTACGCGAAGGCCCAGGTGCCGTCGAGGCTGATGCTCGGCGCGTCCGAGCGCAGCCAGGAGCGGGGCGACTCGATGCCGTCGTACGGCTGGATCCTCCCCGTCTGCGCGGTTGTGATGAAGCGGGGCATGGTCATGACGAGGGAGTCTCCTGGAGGGCGAGGGCGAGGTCGTGGATCACGCGGCGGTAATGGCCCGGATCGGCGGGGAATACGTCGAGTGCGAGCGTTCCATCGGGGTCGGCGATCCGTTCTGCGCGAGCGGCGCCGAGGCGGTCGCGGACGGCCTGCAGCGCCCGAAGGTCGGTCATCGCCTCGGCGAACACCCTGTACCGGATCGAGGAGAGCGGCTCTCCGTGCGGGCCCGGGTAGACCAGGAAGGGGTCGCCGCCGGGGAACGCGCGGTCGGCGCACGTGTCGCGGAACGGGTCGATCGCCTTGCGCGATTTCGCCGAGTTGTAGAAGTTGAAGCCCCAGTGCAGGAAGCCGGATGCCCGTGTCAGAAACAACTGGGCGCCGATCACGCGGTTGCGGGCGGAGGGAAGTGCGATGAAGCGGTTGGACACGTCGGTGTCCTGCGCGACGCAGTAATACAGCCACGGCTGCACGCCCGCCTGCAGGAACGGCTGGGCGTGATCGGTCGCCACCACAGGGGTGGGCACCACGCCGCTCTCGTAGAGCTCGAAGTCGCTGATCGCGTCGATGATCGTGCATCCCTCGAGCAGGTCGCTGACGACTGCACGGGCGGCGCGGTAGCCCTCGAGATTGTCGCGCGTGGGTTCGTCGGAGATGTGGAAGTACACGTGATCCAATCCCCACTCGCTGTCGAGCACCTGCCGCAGCTGCGGAAGCAGCTGCTCGAGGAAGGCGCGGTAGCGCGGGTCTGTCGATGGGACGTGCCAGCCGAAGCGCAGTTCGAGGTCGTCGTCGGTCTGCACGTGGATGGCCGGCGTGGCATTCGCGCCCCACTGGGTGAACAGATGGGCGATCTCCAAGCGGTCGAAGCCGTGGCTGCGGCACAGGTCCATCCAGCGGCGCAGGGCGGAGAAGTCGAACTCGTATTCGTCGGTGCCGACGTCGCGGATGCCGAGCAGCTGGGTCGGCGTGCGATGCCCGCCGATGGCGGTGTCGAGCGGCGGCGTCCACACCGGCGTGAGGATCGTGTTGGCCTGGATGCCGCGCGCGGAGGCGAGGAAGCGGTCGACAACGGCCCAGTGCTCGTCGCCGAACACCTCGAGGCCGTAATGGTTCGCCAATCCGTCACAGTGGAACCATTGTGTGTTCGGGATCTCGAGCTCGGGGAGCGACTGATCGACGATCATCACGGGCACGGACAGCTCGGCGATGATCTGCTCACCGGCGTACACCCGGACGGCCGCGGAGTCGGCCAGCGCGGCAGCCTCGGGGTCAACCACCAGATCGACCCACAGTGCGCGCCACTGGGCGGCTACGGCGGTCACGCCGTCGGACTCGATCGGCAGCAGCAGGTCGGGGTACAGGCCCGGTGTGGTGTGCAGATACCCGGCATCCGCTCCAGGAGGGGCGGGATACTCGACCGGCACCAGCTCGACCGAGGTCGCCTGCGCGCTCACACCGGTGGGGGAGTCCACCTCGATCCGCAGACGCTCGGTGCCGGACACGGCCCCGATGGGCTGCCACCGCACGGCCACCTGGAATGACGCGGTCTCGCCTCGGAATCCGATCAGGGGCAGGTCCGTGTCGAAAGGACGGGGCTCGGCGGTCGGCTGCACTTTCTCGAGCGAGTCGCACAGCACGACCCGCCATGTTGAATCGCGGATGATCTTTCAGCCTTTCACGCTGGATGAGGTGATGCCCTCGACGAACTGTCGTTGCAGCACGAGATACATGACGACGAGGAAGCTACGCTCAAGTTACCGGTAATGCACCTTGTGCGACAAGCCAGGATCAGTGCGCGGTTCTGCCGCCCAGGACCGCCGTCAGCCGCGCGGAGGCGTCGTCGACTTGCGCACGTGGAGCAGTGGCGCCGCAGGCTCGGTGATGGGCCCTGAACGCGCTGGCTCGATCTTGCGGAGCAGCTGCTCGACGGCACGTCGCCCGACGCTCGCGACATCGATCTTCGTCGTCGTCAGGGGCGGGTAGAAGTACGCCGCCTCCGCGATGTCATCGACTCCGGTCACGCTGATCTGTTCCGGCACGCCGATGCCGCGTTCGTGCAGAGCGTGGATGACGCCGAGAGCGATCTGATCGTTCGCGGCCACGACAGCTGTCACCTCGTCGACGGGCAGGGTGAGTCCGATCTCGTATCCCGCGCGGGCAGACCATCCGCCGAAGCGGGCTCCGACCGGCTGCAGCTGCTCGGCCTGCAGTGCGGCTGTGAACGCTCTGCTGCGACCGTGGCTGGCGAGCCATTTCTCCGGCCCCCCGACGTGGAACAGTCTTTTGTGGCCCAGCGATAAGAGGTGCTGCGTCGCGACCAGCACGCCGGCGGCGCCGAGGTCCAGTCCCTGCTCAGGGTTCTGCACCGAGTCGCTGCGTTCCATGAGCACCGGTACGCGGAAGGTGGCTCCGGTGAGCGCGTCCGCGATGCTCTCGGTGGGGATCAGTGCGATGACGCCGGCGAGATCCTGCTGGTTGATCAGTGCGAGTGCCTCGTCGATCGACTCGTCGCGATCCGGCTCGAGAGTGATGATGTCGAGCAGGTATCCCGCTTCGCGCGCAGCCTGCGACGCGGCACGGATGACTTCGATCGGACCGACCTGATCCATCTCATAGGTCAGCGCCGCGATGCGATGCGATCGCTGAGTGGCCAGAGTCCTGGCGGTGACGTTCGGCACGTAGCCGAGCTCGGCGATCGCAGCGGCCACGCGCTCGCGCGTCTCAGGGCGGAAACCCTCATCGCCGCGCACGATGCGCGCCACTGTCTGATGGGAGACGCCCGCGCGCTGTGCCACATCGTAGATCGTGGGGCGCTTGAGCCGCGTGCCGCTGTGGTCAGTCATCGTGTTTGGCCTATCCGGCCCCTGTGCGGGGAGCCGTTCGGGGTCAGCCTAGCGGCCCGCAGTTAGGCTGACACCGGGTCATGCACAACGTCGCCACCGGACTCATGCAGTCCGATCGCGACGTTTGGCGTGGAGAGGATAAGTGGGCAGAACCCGCTGAGATCAGTTGTCGTCTCCGGCGTCTTCTGAATCGCTGGATTCGGGGGTCTCCTCCGAGTCCGCTGCGTCGTCGGCCTCATCGGTCGGAACCACCTTGACGGCCGAGATCTCGAACTCGAGGGTGATCTTCTCGGAGACGAGCACTCCGCCGGAATCCAGGGGAGTGTTCCACTCCAGGCCGTAGTCGCGGCGGTTGAGGCGGCGACTGCCTTCGAAACCGGCGCGGAGTTCACCGTACGCGCCCACCTCGATGCCTGTGAGCGCGAGCGGGATCATGACCTGGCGTGTGACGTCGCGGATCGTCAGATCGCCAGTGACGCTGAAGGCGCGGTCATCGACCTCTTCGATGTGCGTGCTGACGAAGGTGATCTGTGGCCACGTGTCGGCCTCGAAGAAGTCGGCGCTGCGCAGGTGGTCGTCACGCTGCTTGCTGCGAGTGTCGACGCTGGTGACGTCCATCGTGACCTTCGCCCAGGAGTTCTCCGGGTGCTCGGTGTCGACATGCAGGTGGCCGGTGACGTCATTGAACGCGCCGCGGACGGTCGTGACCATCGCGTGCTTTGCAGAGAAGCCGATCCGGGTGTGTGCCGGGTCGAACTCCCAGTCGCCGTTCACTTTGTCGTGGTCGATCACGCGTAACTCCTGTTCGCTCTCGCAACGGTCGGCGAGACAACTGGTAGATAGTACCGGTTCGACCTGGGGAATACGGGGCCATCGGATTGTGCGGCGCACAGCCAATCCGTTCGGGCGACGTCGACGAACCTCTTGTGAACCGCACAGCGGTGAGATCCAAGGAGGAATCATGCGTTTCATCCCCACAAAGGTCCACGGCATCCTCGACTACATCGTCGGGGTCGCACTCATCATCGCGCCGTGGCTGTTCGGATTCGCGTCGGTCGGGGGAGCGGCCGTCATCATCCCGATCGTTCTCGGCGTCGGCTTGATCGTCTACAGCCTCTTCACGAAGTACGAGTGGGGCCCGTTCGGGTTCATCCCGATGCCGGTCCATCTCGTGTTCGATGTCGTGGCAAGTCTCTTCCTGGCGCTGTCGCCCTGGATCTTCGGCTTTGCCGACGAGGCGATGAACGTGTGGCTGCCGCATGTCGTGGTGGGCGCGGCGGTGATCGTGGTCGTGATCTTCTCGCAGCCGCAGCCAGCTCAGGTGCGAACCCGCGAGATGCGCGTCTGACGGCCGCCGCGCACGTCGCGCACAAGCGAGTGGTGGGCGGGGCCACCGGCGGTCCCGCCCACCTGCCAGATGTGAGCGATCAGCAGCCGTCGCCTACGAGCCGCTCTTCCCGTTCTTCGCGGCGAAGTCGACCGAGACGACGACACCTTGCTCGACCCCGCGGACCCAGAGCCAGTTCCCCTGCACCTCGAAGGACTCCACACCCGACACGGCGACCTCCGAGTTGCGGACGGCATGGCTTTCGCCGCCTTCAGCCGAAGACGCAGCAGCAGCGTGGAGACCGTCACCGCTGTGGTGATCCCGCCTCGCAGGGCCAAGCCGGACGTTCGTGGACGTCGGCGGGGGAGCGACGAGTCTGGGGCGTTCTGCATGTCTGATCTCCTGAATCGCGGGGGATTGCTGCGATCAGTGACGGTAGGGAAGTCAGATCACTTGAGTGCGGCGTGAGGATGAACGACCAGACAGCGATTCTCGTCTGTCGTGGTGAACGGCGGGTGTCACCGCATGCTGTGGCCTGAGGTCTAGCGACGTGCGGCCGCGAACTGCGGAAACGCGAGCAGCACCATGTCCACGAGTTCGTCGAGGGGGCGCGTGAGCGGATCGGTGGCAGGAAGGCCGAATTCCAGCTCGATGTCGTCGATGGCCCCGATGATCTCGTCTCCGGTCATGCCCTCGTGGTTGACGGCGACTCCGATCACCTTCGCGTCGGAGAAGGCCTCGATCAGGGCGATCTCGCTGGCGAGGGTGGGCATGGGGATCAGTGGGAAGTCGCCGAGGGCCAGTCGGTGCGGGGCGTGCTGCACGATCACGCCGGTCGGCCTGCTGCCACGCAGGATGTATGCCGAGGTCAGGTAAGCGGGATGGCTGAGCGCGCCCTGGCCCTCCACGATGATCAGATCCGGGTTCTCACCGTCGAAAGCGGCGACAACTTGATTCTCGACCTCACCGGAGCAGTACTGCGGCACCAGGGCATCCAGCGCGACGCCGTACTTCCCACCTTGGATGATGGCCGTCTGCCCGGTGCCCACCAGGACAGTCCGGATGCCGCGATCGTTGAGCGATGCGGTGAGCAGCGTTGCTGTCGTGCGTTTGCCGATCGCGCCGTCAGTGCCGAGGACAGCGATGCGCGGGCAGGAGACGTCGAAGATGCGGCCGGAGAACTGATGGAGCTCCTCGATGCGACGCGGACGACGGATGTCGGTGATGGTCACCCCGCTGAGCAGACTTGCCGCGACGAATTCGACGTCGTCGCCGAGGAACTCATGTAGACCGTTGATGATGTGCATGCCCCGCGCGACGCCGTCAAGGAGAACCTCCCGCTGAGCGGCGGAGAGTCTTCCATCGCTGGGGGCGACGCCACAGATGAGGTAGTCCGGCGTGTGCCCGGCGTGCGTGATCGCCTCGGCGAGGGTCGCGAGGATCGGGATGCCGTTCGCGGTGTCATCCAGGATCATTCCGGCGTCGGCGCCGGCGAGCGCGCTGTCCAGGACACTCAGGACGTTGTACTTCTCGGAGTGACGGACGAGGCCGTTGGCGGTTTTGCCGTCCTGTTTGCCGAACTGGCCTTCGCAGTAGACGACGGCGGTGACCCCCGCCGGAAGCGAAAGTCCGGTGCCAGGTCGTTGTTCGTCTCCGGGAAGGCCGATAGTCGTCGGGATGACGGTGTTCATTTTTTCCTCAGTTGTCGCACAGAGGAGGCGACAAGAAGCGGAGGGCCGTGAAGCTGTCGGTCGACGAGAAGTCTTCCCTGATGATCGGCGAGATGCCGACAACGCTGACGCTATCAGGTGCGGGAGGGAGAAAGGCCGGATCGGCCGTGAAGTGTGGGCGATACCGGACTCGAACCGATGACCTCTTCCGTGTGAAGGAAGCGCGCTACCAACTGCGCCAATCGCCCATGTGTAGTTGTCGTGTGCACTGTGGCACAGGTAGAAAGCATACCCGATCGCTGGAGTGGTTCCGGCACGCGGTGGGCGACCGGGCGTGGCGCATCTCGAGGGTCCGACGTGACACGCCCGGCTGCGTCACGCGGTTTGGTGATGGGCCGATCCTGGGATAATGTATTTCAAGTGCCCGGGACACCGGGAACGAAATGCGGATGTAGCGCAGTGGTAGCGCATCACCTTGCCAAGGTGAGGGTCGCGAGTTCGAATCTCGTCATCCGCTCGAGTGCAGGAGCCCCTTCGGGGGTTTCTGCATGTGGGTTCGAATCCACCTCATGGTGGCGTGGCCGAGAGGCTAGGCACCGGCCTGCAAAGCCGTTTACACGGGTTCGAATCCCGTCGCCACCTCTCTGCACAACTGAATAGCCTTCTAGGCGCGATTGGCGCAGCGGTAGCGCGCTTCCCTGACACGGAAGAGGTCACTGGTTCGATCCCAGTATCGCGCACAGACAAAACCCCGGTTCAGCCGGGGTTTTTTGTGTTTAAGCCGACCGCGCGCTGTGCGCGCAGCACCGGAGCGCGCTCACCGCATCGAGTTGTGACGCATCCAGTCGTCCCAGGTCATCGACGCCCCGACACGGACGGGCTCGGCGAGCGAGGCTCGCAGGCCGCGCAGGTAGTACTCCAGGTGTCGCAGATTCAGGGCGCGGTCCTCATCCGGGTCGTCCGAGGCAGACGGGCGCAGGTGGACGATCGCGGCCATGATGTCGCCGGGGCCGAACTCGTAGGGGATCACGCCGCGGGCGGCATCGAGCTCGACCAGAGCCTTGAGTGCCTCGTGCAGCTCGTCGGAGAGTCGCTCGATCTCGGGTGTCATCGGCGTGCTGCGGTTGAGCAGCGTCGGCAGATGTCCTGTGGACTGCTCGAGGTGGCTGCGCAGGAAGTGCGCGACGGTGCCATCGTCGCCTCCGTCTGCGGCGCTGGCACCTGCCGTCTGCACTATGTCCTCCAGTGAGCTGCGACGCAGCTCGCGGATCAGATCGTCCTTGCTGGCGTAGCGGCGGTAGATGCCGCCGACGCCGATTCCAGCGCGCTCCGCGATCAGTGACATCGGGGCGTCGTAGCCGCGCTCGGCGAACACTTCGCGGGCGGCGCGGAACAGAGCTGTGTCGTTCGCGCGAGCCTCTCGGGCGCGCCCGGGGGCGGCAGGGGGATCGGCGGGCATTTCGCCAAGGTAGCAGAGTGCGGCTATGCTCTCCAGATAGAACGGAACGTTCCGTTCCGATTGGAGATTCATGTCGACTGACACGCTGCGCGTGGCGGCATCAGCCCCGCGCCATACCGAGCCGAAGGCCCCGCGACCCTGGTTCGTGCTCGCTCTGGCGGTCGCAGTCCTCACCTATTCGATGATGCAGACGATGCTGCTGCCAGTCCTGCCGGCACTGAAGGATGCCCTGCACACGGACGGGATGGGAGTGAGCTGGATCCTCACTGCCTACCTGCTCAGCGGTGCGGTGGCCGCCCCCGTACTCGGTTCGTTCGGAGACAGGTTCGGTCACCGTCGCATGCTGCTCGTCTCGATGGGCGTGTTCGTCGTCGGCAGCATCATCGCGGGCATCGCACCGAACCTGACGCTCGTGCTGATCGGTCGTGTGCTGCAGGGGGCATCCACGGCATCATTCCCACTCGCACTCGCGATCGTCAGCACGTACCTCTCCGGTGACGAACGGCGCTCGGCGACCGGATGGCTCAGCGGAACCGTCGGCCTCGGCGCCGGCATCGCGCTCGTGATCGGCGGGATCATCGCGGGAATCGCTCCCTGGCAGTGGCTGTTCTGGGTCGGCGCGGTCTTCGGAGTCCTGTCGATGGTGCTCGTCGCCGCCGCGGTGCCGGCGCGTCGCGCAACCGGGCAGGCGCGTGTCGACTACGCCGGAATCACGCTGCTTGCCGTGCTGCTCGTCGGTGTGCTGCTGGTCGTGTCCCAGGCGTCGAGTTGGGGGATCACGTCGCCCGGCATCGTGGCAGCAGCCGTCATCGCGCTGCTGGCCGCCGTGGCGCTGATCGCCGTCGAGCGACGCGTCTCGGCGCCACTGCTCGACCTGCCGGTGCTGGGCCGCCCGACGATAGCGATCGGCAACGCGCTGGGCGTGCTGCTCGGGTTCGTGCCCTACCTCTTCTACGTCGGCATGCCGATTCTGCTGCAGACGCCAGAGCCGGTCGGCGCCGGCATGGGAACCCAGGCGACCGGCTGGGTGATGCTGCCTGGAACACTCGTCGCGTTCGTGGGCGGACGGTTCGCGTCGGTTCTCATGCGGTGGATGCGGTCGGCATGGGTCTCCGCGCTGGCCATGGTGCTCATCGCGGTGGGAGCGCTCGGCATCGCCGCATGGCCGCACGACCTCATCGCGAACATCGTCTTCTACGCCGTGATGGGGCTGGGCGCCGGGATCGGCATGACGGTGGTGGCGGATCTAATCGCGCGAGGGTCTGAGCCGCACGAACTCGGCGGGCTGCTGGGCGTGAACGGCGTACTGCGCACGATCGGCTCGTCGTTCGGTGCGCCTGTGGCGATGCTGATCCTGGCCGCCGCTGCCGGCGTCACCGGGTTCGTCGTGCTGTTCCTCGTCGCTGCGCTCGCGAGCATCGTCGGCGCGGTGCTGTCGCTGTGCCTGCGGACCGGAGCGCGCTGAGCGCAACGGGGGCATCCGGCAGTGTTTCCGGATGCCACGGGGGAGGCGCGTAGACTCAACCCATGGAATCCGTGTCGACCCTTCCCGTGACCTCTGTCACCGGCGTCGTCACGCGAACTACGAGCGCCTGAGCGGGCAGGGCGCCATGCGCCCGCAGCTGAGCCGACTCATTCCATCGTCTATCAGGAGAAACCCCCGTGTCAGACAACGCCCAGCCCAGCGCCGACAAGCGCGACGGCTTCGCCCTGTTCACCGACCGATCCGTCATCGCCATGCAGGTGAACGGCGACCTCAAGGATCTCGCGGCCACCGTCACCGAAAGTGACATCGTCGAGCCGGTCACGATCGACAGCCCTCTCGGGCTCAGCATCCTGCGTCACTCGACAGCGCACGTGCTCGCGCAGGCAGTGCAGCGCATCCGGCCGCAGTCCAACCTCGGCATCGGACCGCCCATCACCGACGGCTTCTACTACGACTTCGGTGTCGACGAGCCCTTCACGCCCGAGGACCTCAAGTCCATCTCGAAGGAGATGCAACGCATCATCCGCGATGGGCAGCGCTTCACCCGTCGCGTCGTCACCGAGGAAGAGGCACGAACAGAACTCGCGCACGAGCCGTTCAAGCTCGAGCTGATCGAGCTCGCGGGCGGCCCCGGCTCTGGTGCGGATGCTGCCGAAGGAGCCTCCGCCGAGATCGGCGCCGGCGAGCTGACCATCTACGACAATGTCACCAAGGATGGCGAAGTCGCGTGGAAGGACCTCTGCCGTGGCCCCCACGTGCCGACCACCCGGATGATCGGCAACGGCTGGGATCTCACCCGCGTCGCCGCGGCCTACTGGCGCGGCAGCGAGAAGAACCCGCAGCTGCAGCGCATCTACGGCACGGCCTGGCCCACCAAGGACGAGCTGCGCGCCTACCAGGAGCGGCTGGCCGAGGCCGAGCGCCGCGACCACCGCAAGCTCGGCGTCGAGATGGACCTCTTCTCGTTCCCCGATGAGATCGGCTCTGGTCTGGCGGTGTTCCATCCCAAGGGCGGCATCATCCGCTACGAGATCGAGGAGAACCTGCGCCGTCACCTGCTGCGCAACGGCTACGACGTCGTCAACTCGCCGCACATCACCAAGAAGGATCTGTTCCAGACTTCAGGGCACCTGCAGACCTACGCAGATGGCATGTTCCCGCCGATGCACCTCGACGAGGTCGTCGACGACGAGGGCAACGTCACCCGTCAGGGCCAGGACTACTACCTCAAGCCGATGAACTGCCCGTTCCACAACCTGATCTTCCGCTCTCGCGGTCGCAGCTACCGCGAGCTGCCCCTGCGCCTGGCAGAATTCGGCACCGTGTACCGGTACGAGAAGAGCGGCACGCTCTCTGGCCTGACCCGCGTGCGGGGGCTGACGCAGGACGACGCGCACATCTACGTCACCCAGGATCAGGTGCGCGAAGAGCTCACCACCAACCTCAACCTGGTGCTCGAGCTGCTGCGCGACTACGGGCTCAACGACTTCTACCTCGAACTGTCGACCAACGAGATCGGCAACCCGAAGTTCCTCGGCGAGCCAGAGCAGTGGACCACTGCGATCGACACGCTGCGTGAGGTCGCTGTCGAGTCGGGTCTCGACCTCGTCGACGACCCGGGCGGAGCGGCCTTCTACGGCCCGAAGATCTCGGTGCAGGCACGCGATGCGATCGGTCGCACCTGGCAGATGTCGACGATCCAGCTGGACTTCAACCAGCCGGAGCGCTTCGAACTCGAGTACACCGGCCCCGACGGCGCCAAGCACCGTCCGGTGATGATCCACCGCGCGCTGCTCGGCTCCGTGGAGCGCTTCTTCGCGATCCTACTCGAGCACTACGCCGGCGACTTCCCGCTGTGGCTTGCGCCCGCGCAGGTGGTCGGGGTGCCGGTCGCCGATGATTTCGGCCCGTACCTGGATGAGGTCATCTCGCAGCTGCGTGCAGCGGGCATCCGGGCTGAGGTCGACCACTCCGACGACCGGATGCAGAAGAAGATCCGCAACCACACCACCGCCAAGGTGCCGCTGATCCTGATCGCCGGTGCGCAGGACCGCGACGCCGGCACCGTGTCGTTCCGGTTCCGCGACGGCTCGCAGGAGAACGGCGTGCCGATCGCGACCGCGATCGAGCGCATCCGCACCGCCGTCGCGAGCCACGCGCGGGTGATGACGGCAGAGGATCTCGCGTGACTGACGTCGAGGACGCCGGCCGGCTGGCCGGCGTCCCCGACGAGTTCCAGCGGCTGTGGACCCCGCACCGGATGGCGTACATCCAGGCTGGACCCGAACCGCTGCGCGAGGAGTGCCCGTTCTGCGAGGCGCCGAAGCACGATGATGTCGAGCGGCTGATCGTCGCGCGCGGCAAGACGGCGTACGTGCTGTTGAACCTGTTCCCGTACAACTCCGGCCACCTGCTCGTGTGCCCCTACCGCCATATCGCGACGTACGACCAGGCGACGGCCGAGGAGGTCGCCGAGATCGGTGAGCTCACCCAGATCGGCATGCGGGTGCTGCGCGGGGTCTCGAACTGCGACGGGTTCAACCTGGGCATGAATCAGGGCGCTGTCGGCGGCGCGGGAGTGGATGCCCACCTGCATCAGCACGTCGTGCCGAGGTGGACGTCGGATGCCAACTTCTTCCCGATCATCGCCAAGACCAAGGCTCTGCCGCAGCTGCTCGGCGAGGTGCGCGAGGCCGTGGCCGGGGCCTGGCCAGCAGGCGCCTGAGACCGCATCGACGTCCGGGGGAAGATCATCCACATTCTGCAGACGCGTACGCCAGGCCTGTTCCTCGCCGGCGTTGCGATAGTCGGCATGGTGGCCCTCACAGGCTGCGCGCCCACTGATCCGGTGGCCGAACCCTCGGCGGTCGAGACGACGTCGCCGGGGTCGCCGACGCAGCCTTCGCCGGCGGACACCGAGGCGGAATCGGATGCCATGTCAGAGGCGCTCGCGGAACGCGAGGCGTTTCTCGACGCCCAGCAGTTGCCGCGGGACGGGACACCGCTCGTGGCCGTGACGGATGCCCAGAAGCAGCTCGTGACCGAGCAGCGCGCCTGGTCGGAGTCGCAGGGCGCCACCTGGACTCCACAGGACGAGTCCATCGTGCTTGCCCTCGCGGCGGACGCCTGCGAGAGCGCGATCCTCAATCAGCACGTGATCGACGGCGCGTTCCTGATGACTGTGGTCACGAACTCACCCCTCGTGCAGCAGCTGATCCCTGCCGACGCGAGCGATGAGAAGAAGGCGCTTTACGTGCGCAACCTCGCATCCATGTCGGTTTTCGGCGCAGGATTCCTGTGCCCCAGCGACAAGGCGGCCTACAACGTGGCATTCGCGGAGGCCTTCCCGGAGCAGTGATCACGGGAGCCTGAAATGAGATGCCCCGTGATGGGCCTCAGCGCACCTGGCGCGCGGTGAACTGCATCCGCGGGTTGGCGTACGACTCCTGCACCTCGATCAGGCGCAGCTCGCGATCGCCGGAATCCAGCGTCGCCTGCAGCAGATCGAACACGCTGGACACGGTGCGCTCGAGGGCGAGCTTCGCGTCTGAGGTGGCGACGTAGTGCGCGGTGAACAGCGCCGCGGTCACGTCACCCGACCCGTTCGCCTTCATCGGCAGGTGCGGGGTCGTGACCAGCCACGCGCCCTTCGCATCGGCTGCGAGCATCTCGATCGTGCCCTGCTCGCGGTCGGGACGCTCCACCGAGGTCACCAGCACGGTGGACGGGCCCATGGCCATCGCCGCATCCACCGAGGCGAGGGTCGACTCGAGGGTGTCGGGCGAGGTGCCGGTCAGGTATCCGAGCTCGAACTGGTTCGGCGTGATGATGTCGGCCACCGGCACGACCTTGTCGCGCAGCAGATCGGGAATCGCCGGTGCGACGAAACAGCCCGACTTGGCGTTGCCCATCACGGGGTCACACGCGTACACCGCGTCAGGGTTCGCTGCCTTGACGCGTGCGACGGCATCGATGATGACGTCGCCGATTCCCTCACCGCCCTGGTAGCCGCTGAGCACAGCATCGATCTGACCGAAGACGCCGCGGTCCTCGATGCCGGTGACGACCTCGCGCACATCGGCCGGATCGATCATCGGACCACGCCACGCACCGTAACCGGTGTGGTTCGAGAAGTTCACCGTGTACACCGGAAGCACATCGACGCCGATGCGCTGCAGCGGGAAGACGGCGGCGGAGTTGCCGACGTGTCCGTAGGCGACGGCGGACTGGATCGAGAGGATCTTCATCCTGTTATCTTCGCACCCGCCACGGCACCGCTCGTCACGCGACGGCACCGCTCGTTACGCGAGGGCGCCGTCTGTCACCGCTGCGCCGCCGCGAGGTCGTCGATGAGGCGCTCGGCATCAGCATCCGACAGGTCGTGCACGGTGAGGCGCAGATGATGCGAGGCCGGCGTGGTCTCATCGAGTCGGAACTCGTCACCGGTACGCGCGAGCCAGCCCCGACGCATCAGCCGCTCGGCGGCGATCCGTGCCGGCACCGCCAGCTGCACCCACAGACTCAGCCCGTCGGACGACGCGGTAGGGATGCCGCGGGCGGCGAGCGCCGCGGCGAATGTCGCATTGCGCTCCGCGTAGTACGCCGCGGCGCGGGAGATCTGGGCGCGCACGTCGGCATCCGTCAGCTGCGCATGCGCGAGCCGCTGCAGGAGGTGACTCACCCAGGTCGTGCCAGGGCTGAGGCGCATCGACAGGCGCTCGGCCGTGGTCGGGTCTGTGGCGGCCAGGGCCAGGCACATGTCGGGCCCGAGAAACTTCGACACCGAGCGCACCAGCGCGTAGCGCCGGTGCTCCGGGCTGATCAGGGACGCGTACGGGTGCGGGGACAGCAGCGAGAAGTGGTCGTCTTCGATGATCAGGACGTACGGATGCTCGGCGAGCACTTCCCGCAGAGCGGCGGCGCGTGCGGGGGAGAGGCTGACCCCGGTCGGGTTCTGCGCGCGC
Organism: Microbacterium sp. H1-D42; assembly: GCF_022637555.1. Lineage (NCBI taxonomy): Bacteria > Bacillati > Actinomycetota > Actinomycetes > Micrococcales > Microbacteriaceae > Microbacterium > Microbacterium sp. H1-D42. The sequence continues at coordinate 1,758,240 of NZ_CP093342.1, forward strand.
GGTGTGCTGATGATGGCGCGCACGCCGGCATCAAGGGCGGCGCTCAGGCCCTCGACGGTCATTCCCTCGTCGTCCACCGGCACCGGCACCGCGCGATAGCCGCCGAGACGGACAGTGTGGATGCTGGCAAGGAAGCAGGGGTCCTCGAGTGCCACGGCGTCGTCGCGCATGAGTGCCTGCGCGAGCAGGCGCTCCACGGCATCGACGGCGCCGCTGGTCACGCAGATCTGCAGGTCATCCCGGGGGAGGTCTGCCAGCATCCACTCCCGCGTCCACTCCTCGAGACCCGCGTCGATGACGGGCTCGCCGTAGAGCACCGGGCGCCCGACGATGCGGCTCAGGGCCGCCGTCGGGTCGGGGATCAGCGCGGGGTCCGGGTTGCCGGAGGCGACATCGTGCAGCACGGTGTCGGCCACACCTTCCTGAGCGACGCTCTCGGCTCCGGCGATGAGCGTGCCGGCTCGTCCTCTGGACACGACGAGACCCGCCTGGGCGAGTTGACGATAGGCGGCGACCGCCGTGTTGCGGTTCACGCCGAGGAGGCCAGCGAGCTCTCGCACCGGCGGCAGGGCGTCACCGGGGCGCAGCATTCCGCGCTCGCGCAGCCCGCGCACGCTGCCGGCGATCTCGGCGGCGGTGGTCCCGGTGATCATGTCGTTCACACCTCGATTCTATGGTGCTATCTTTTGACATAGGCCAAACAATTCTTTGTCACAAGAGGAGTCACCCATGGCATCCGACCAGAACCCGACCACCGGATCGCAGCGCGTCAAGCGCGGACTCGCCGAGATGCTCAAGGGCGGCGTCATCATGGACGTCGTCACAGCGGAGCAGGCGAAGATCGCCGAGGATGCCGGCGCTGTCGCCGTCATGGCGCTCGAGCGCGTACCCGCCGACATCCGCGCTCAGGGCGGCGTCTCGCGCATGAGCGACCCCGACATGATCGACAGCATCATCGCCTCGGTCTCGATCCCCGTCATGGCGAAGGCCCGCATCGGGCACTTCGTCGAGGCACAGGTGCTGCAGGAGCTCGGCGTCGACTACATCGACGAGTCCGAGGTGCTCTCACCCGCCGACTACGTCAACCACATCGACAAGTGGGACTACACCGTGCCGTTCGTCTGCGGTGCGACCAACCTCGGCGAGGCGCTCCGCCGCATCAACGAGGGTGCGGCGATGATCCGCTCCAAGGGCGAGGCCGGCACCGGTGACGTCTCCGAGGCGATGAAGCACATCCGCAAGATCCGCGGCGAGATCGCAGCGCTTGGCGCGCTGTCGAAGGACCAGCTGTACGTCGCAGCCAAGGAGCTGCAGGCACCGTACGAGCTGGTCGCCGAGATCGCTGAGACCGGCAAGCTCCCCGTCGTGCTGTTCGTCGCAGGCGGCGTCGCGACGCCGGCGGATGCGGCGATGATGATGCAGCTCGGCGCAGACGGCGTGTTCGTCGGCTCCGGGATCTTCAAGTCCGGCGACCCCGTAGCGCGTGCCAAGGCGATCGTGCAGGCCACCGCTGCCTACGACGACCCGAAGGTCATCGCGGAGGTGTCGCGCGGACTCGGCGAGGCGATGGTCGGCATCAACGTCAGCGACCTGCCCGCCCCGCACCGGCTCGCCGAGCGCGGCTGGTAGCGCGCAGCACCAGGCATTGCGCCCGTCGCTGGCATCCGATCGAATCGAACGCGAATGATCGGGTGCCAGGGGCGGTGCTCCGACGAGAGTGGATGTCGAAGGGAGCAGCGATGATCGAGACTCTGAACCATCTCGTCGACGAGATCGAGGCGCACCTCGGTGACGCCCCGGACGTCGACGAAGTCGCACGTGGCTCTGGGGCCACCGGGTATCACGTGCGGCGGATGTTCTCGTCGCTCGCAGGCATGTCGGTGTCGGAGTATGTCCGCCGCCGCCGGATGACTGTCGCCGCGGCGGATGTCATCGGCGACGAGGATCTCCGCACCATCGCCGTGCGGTACGGCTACGGCTCGACCGAGGCGTTCGGGCGAGCCTTCCGTGCCGTGCACGGTGTCGCGCACGGCGATGTCCGTCGTGACGGCGGCCCCCTTCGCAGCCAACCACAGCTCAGGTTCCGCCTGACCGTCGAAGGGAGCATCCCGATGGATGCACGAATCCACGAACAACCCGCGTTCCGTCTGATCGGTCACGCCGCGCGCGTGCCGCTGATCCACGAGGGCGTCAACCCGCACATCCAGGAGCACATCGCCTCGCTGCCGCCCGCCGAACACGGTCGGCTGAAGATGCTGAGCAGCATCGAACCGGCCGGCCTCCTGCAGGTGACGGCCGACGTCGATGACGAGTATGCGGAAGGCAGCGAGCTCACCTACCTGCATGGGGTCGCGGTGTCGGCAGAGACCTCGACCCCAGATGACCTCGACGTCATCGACGTCGGGGCCGGCACCTGGGTGGTGTTCCGGATCTCGGGCCCGTACCCGGCGGCCCTGCAGTCGGCGTGGGCCGCGACGGCAGCCGATTGGTTCCCGTCGAACCCGTGGCGACTGCGCCACGGGCCGTCCATCGTCGCGATCCTCGATCGTGCCGAGGACTTCAGCACCGCAGTCTGCGAACTGTGGATGCCCGTCGAACGGAGTCTGCCTTGACCGACCTTCTGACACCACTGCAGGGCAAGCGCGTCGGCGTGCTCGCCCTGCAGGGCGACGTGCGCGAGCACGTCTCGATGCTGGAGAGGCTCGGGGCGGAGGTCGTGCGCGTGCGCCGCCCCGAGGAGTTCGCCACCGTCGGAGGACTCGTCATCCCGGGCGGGGAGTCGAGCGTGATCGACAAGCTCACGCGCATCTTCGGACTGCGCGAGCCGATCCGCGACGCGATCGCCGAGGGGATGCCGATGCTCGGCACCTGTGCGGGGCTGATCATGCTCGCCGACACCATCACCGACGCCATCGACGGCCAGCAGACGTTCGGCGGCATCGACGTCGTCGTGCGGCGCAACGCCTTCGGCCGCCAGGTCGAGTCGTTCGAGGCGTCACTCGACGTGCCCGCGCTCGGCCCCGAGCCGGTGCGGGCGACGTTCATCCGCGGTCCGGTCGTCGAGACCGTGGGATCGGATGCCACCGAGCTGGCCGCCCTCGCTGACGGCCGTGTCGTGGCGGTCGAGCAGGGCAACCTGCTCGGCATCAGCTTCCACCCCGAACTCGACGGCGAGACGCGCTTCCATCGGCGGTTCCTCAAGCGCGTGGCGGAGCAATCGGCACTGATAGGGCAGCGCATCCCGTCCCGCTGATCTAGCGCAGACCATCCACCAGGGTGCGCACCGCCTCGACCGATCTGGCGATGTCGTCTTCGGTCGTCGCCCAGGACGACATCGAGCAGCGCAGCGCCGCCTGGCCGCGCCATTCGGCACCGGTCATCGCGGCCGTGCCCTCTGCGAGAATCGCTTCACCCAGTTGCCTGGTCTGCTCGTCTGAGCCGAAGCGGAACATCACCTGGGTGTAGTCGACGTCGTTGAGCACTTCCACTTCCTCGATCGATTCCAGTCCATCGGCGAACAGGCGCGCATTCGCGTGCAGGCGATCGATCAGCGTGGCGACGCCGGAGCGGCCGAGAGCGCGCAGCGCGGCCCATGCGGGCACGCCCCTCGCCCGGCGCGACAGTTCGGGCGCGGCATCCCACGGATCAAGACTCGAGTAGATGAGGTAGTCACCGCCGGTGCGGAACATCGCGATCGAGTCGGCAGGGTCCCGCACGATCGCCATGCCGCAGTCGTACGGCACGTTCAGCGTCTTGTGCGCATCGGTCGCCCACGAATCGGCATCCGCCATCCCCATGGTCAACGGTCGCAGCGCAGGCGACGCCGCAGCCCACAACCCGAAAGCTCCGTCTACGTGTACCCACGCGCCATGCTCCTGGGCGAGAGGGATCAGCACGTCGAACTCGTCGAACGCGCCGGTGTGCACCTCGCCGGCCTGCAGGCACACGATCAGTGGGCCCTCTCCGCCGGCGAGCGCCCTCTGCAACGCGTCAGGGCGCATCCGTCCCTGGTCATCGGCATCGACCACCAGCATCTCGTCGCGTCCGATGCCGAGGAACCGCGCCGCCCTGTCGACCGAGCCATGCCGGTCAGCGCCGACGACGAGCCGCAGCGGCGGGGCATCGCGCAGACCCCGTGCAGCCAGGTCCCATCCGCTCCTGGCATAGACCGCGTTGCGAGCGGCGGCGAGGCAGGTGAAGTTCGCCAGCTGTCCACCGGTGACGAAGCCGACGCTGGATGAACGCGGAAGATCCAATAGATCCAGCATCCACTGTCCTGCCACTCGCTCCATCGCGACCGTGGCAGGCGTGAGCAGGGACGAGCCGGAGTTCTGATCCCACGCCGACACGAGCCAGTCCGCGGCGAGAGCCGCCGGGTGGGTCCCGCCGATCACGAACCCGAAGAAGCGGCCGCCCGGGATGGCGACGAGTCCTGGATCGGCCAGTGTCGCCATCTGCTCCACGACCGATGCCGGATCCGCACCGTTCTCGAGCAGCGGGCCGCCGAACGCGGTGAGCATCTCATCGATGTCCGCGCGCGGCCAGACCGGCCTGTCGTCGAGGGTGTGCAGGAATCGCGTCGCGAGGTCGTGCGCGGCGTCGAGAGCCCGCTCCCGATCATCCATGTTCGCCAGTCAAGCACCGGCCCGATGCGCCGGCAAGAGCATGCACCGCGTGCGGTCGCCGCCGCTCTCGGCAAGCGGACCGCTCGTTGCTAGAATGGACGACGCCCTGGAGGCGACTCCGGGCGGATAAACGAGCGGAGATATATGTCCGGGCATTCCAAGTGGGCCACGACCAAGCACAAGAAGGCGGTCATCGACTCGCGCCGTGCCAAGTCGTGGGCGAAGCTCATCAAGAACATCGAGGTCGCGGCAAAGCTGGGCGGCGCCGACATGGCCGGTAACCCGACGCTGTTCGATGCGGTGTTCAAGGCCAAGAAGATGTCGGTCCCCAAGGACAACATCGACCGCGCAGTGAAGCGCGGAGCGGGCATCGGCGGCGAGTCCGTCGAGTACTCCTCGATCATGTACGAAGGCTACGGACCCAACGGCGTCGCACTGATGATCGAGTGTCTGACCGACAACAAGAACCGTGCGGCAGCCGAGGTGCGCACCGCGCTGAGCCGCAATGGCGGCACTCTGGCAGACCCCGGTTCGGTCGCGTACAACTTCAGCCGCAAGGGCGTCATCGTCGTGGGCGGCGAGGGCACCACTGAAGACGACCTCATGATGGCAGCCCTCGAGGCCGGCGCGGAGGAGATCGAGCCCCATGGCGACGGCTACGCCGTCATCACCGAGGCGACCGACCTGGTCACGGTCCGCACTGCACTGCAGGCCGCCGAGATCGACTATGAATCGGCAGACGTCGAGTTCGTGCCGAACCTCAAGGTCGAGATCGACGCCGCCACCGCGCGCAAGGTGTTCCGCCTGATCGACGCGCTCGAGGACAGCGACGACGTGCAGAACGTCTTCAGCAACTTCGACCTCACCGCTGAGGTGCAGGCCGAGATGGAGAACGACGGCGACGACGACTGAGCCGATCCGGCGGCGCGGGCGCGCCTGTGCCGCCGCGTCGGTGACCGATCGTAGCCTGGGGGAGTGAGCTCCTCTCTGCGCGTTCTGGGCATCGATCCAGGACTCACCCGCTGCGGCATCGGCATCGTCGACGTCGACCGGTCGCGTCGCGCGACGCTGGTGCACGTCGGCGTCGTGCGCACTCCGGTGGATGCTGACATCGCCGAGCGCCTGGCCGGCATCGCCGCCGGCATCCGCGCTGTCATCGAAGAGCACGCCCCCGCAGCGGTGGCGGTGGAGCGGGTCTTCGCCCAGCAGAACATGCAGACGGTGATGGGCACGGCCCAGGCATCCGGTGTCGCGCTCCTCGTCGCGGCCGAAGCGGGCCTGCCCGCCGCCACACACACGCCCAGCGAGGTCAAAGCCGCAGTCACCGGGTACGGCTCGGCCGACAAGCGCCAGGTGCAGGCGATGATCGCGCGCATCCTGCGACTGGATGCCCCACCGCAGCCCGCTGACGCAGCGGATGCCCTCGCCATCGCGCTCTGCCACGCCTGGCGCCGTGGCGGGCCCACGGCCGGTTCCGGCGGTGGCGGACTGACACCTGCCCAGCGCGCGTGGGCTGACGCAGAGCGCTCCACGCGCGTGTCTCGAACGTATGTGCGACCATCCAGCTAAGGTGAAGTCATGATCTCCTCCCTGCGCGGCACGGTGCTGCACACTGCACCCGGTCAGGTCGTGATCGAGACCGGCGGCGTCGGGCTCTCGGTCTTCGTACCGGCCGACATCGGACACACGGCTGTGGCGGGGGAGCAGCTTCGCCTGCACACCAGTCTGATCGTGCGCGAGGACGCCCTGACGCTGTACGGATTCAGTGACCAGGACGAGCTGGAGATCTTCGGGCAGCTGATCAGCGTGACCGGCGTCGGGCCGAAGTCCGCGCTCGGCGTGCTCTCGCACCTCACCGTCGACCAGATCGCCGAGGCGGTCACTGCCGAGGACGACGCTCCGTTCCGCCGTGTCTCCGGCATCGGACCGAAGACCGCGAAGCTGATCGTGGTGCAACTGGCAGGCAAGGTGCAGCCGCGCATCGCCAGCGCGCCCGCGGGCGCTCCGGCTACAGTCATCACCGATCAGGTGACGGCGGCGCTGGTCGGGCTCGGATGGTCCGAGAAGGTCGCGGCAGAGGCTGCCCTGCAGACTGCGGAGGTCGCGACGGATGCTGAGCGCGAGTCCGTGCCGGCACTGCTGCGCCGCACGCTCGCCGCCATGGGCCCTGGAGGCAAGCGTGGCTGACGAACCACACGACGCCGCCGAGGCGCTCGACGAGACCGAGCTCGCGATCGAAGGCGCGCTGCGGCCGACCAGCCTCGACGAGTTCGTCGGACAGCACAAGGTGCGCGGCCAACTGCAGCTTCTGCTCGAGGCCGCCCATATCCAGGAGCGCACGGCAGACCACATCCTGCTCGCCGGCCCGCCGGGACTCGGCAAGACGACCCTCGCGATGATCGTCGCGCACGAGAGCGGTCGACCGCTCCGGCTCTCCAGCGGCCCCGCGATCCAGCACGCCGGCGACCTCGCCGCACTGCTGTCGAGCCTGACACCGGGCGAGGTCCTCTTCATCGATGAGATCCATCGGATGGCCCGCTCCGCGGAGGAGATGCTGTACCTCGCGATGGAGGACTTCCGCATCGACATCATGGTCGGCAAGGGCGCCGGCGCCACCAGCATCCCCCTCGAACTCGCCCCGTTCACCCTGGTCGGCGCGACCACGCGCTCGGGCCTCCTGCCCAATCCGCTGCGAGACCGGTTCGGGTTCACCGGACACCTCGAGTTCTACGATGAGTCCGACCTCGAGCGCGTGATCTCACGGTCGGCGAGCGTGCTCGGGGTGCGCCTGCCTCATGATGCCCTCTCGGAGATCGCCCGTCGCTCCCGAGGCACGCCCCGCATCGCCAACCGACTGCTGCGCCGCGTGCGCGACTACGCACTCGTGCATGGTGGTGGTGGCTCAGCATCCATCTCCGACGTGCGCGCGGCGCTTGAACTTTACGACGTCGACCCGATCGGACTCGACCGCCTCGACCGCGCCGTGCTCGACGCGCTCGTGCGTCGCTTCCGTGGTGGCCCGGTAGGACTCAGCACCCTGGCCGTCGCCGTCGGCGAAGAGGGCGAGACCGTCGAGAGCGTGGTCGAGCCCTATCTGGTGCGGATCGGCTTCCTCGGGCGCACCCCGCGCGGCCGCATCGCCATGCCGGAGGCGTATGCACATCTCGGCATTGCGCACCCCGACGGGGCCGCATTGTTCGATGACCTATAATCGCTGAAGACTTCCCGGCTCATCCCCCCTACGCACCGCCGCGTTCGGCGTGCACCTCGAAAGGCTGTAACTCTCATGGAAATCATCCTCTTCGGACTTCTTGCCGTGATGCTCGTGTTCATGTTCATGAACACCCGCAAGCGCCAGAAGCAGATGAAGGAACAGCAGGAGGAGAAGGCTTCGAAGACCGTCCCCGGCGCGAAGGTGCTGCTGCAGGGCGGCCTGTACGGAACCGTCGTCTCCTACGACCCCGTCGATCTCGACAAGCCCGCCGAGATCGAACTCGCTCCCGGCGTGATCATCGAGGTGCACAGCCAGTCGATCCTGCGCGTCGTCGAGCCGACCGAAGCCGCTGACTCGTACGCAGAGGATGCCGCTGCGGACGCCGTGGAAATCGTGGATGAGGAGCACCCCGAGGTGACTCCCGCCAAGGACGCGAACGACGGCATCGAGACGATCCAGGTCGAGACGCCTGAGGAGACCAAGGCACGTCTCGAGCGCAACGACGACAACTGACGAAAATCGACGCCTTCGGGCGTTTCACGCGGAAAGCGGAACTACGTGGCATCCTCAACTCCGACCCGCCATGCGTGGCGGGTCCTTCTAGGCCTGCTCCTCGTCACGGCGGCTTTGTTCGGCATCAACGCCCTCGGCGTCTACGGGTTCAAGGAGAGCTCATGGACGCCGGAGCTCGCACTCGACCTGCAGGGTGGTACGCAGATCGTACTGAGCGCGCAGACCGCCGACGGCTCCGACCCGACGCAGGAGCAGCTCGACCAGGCCGCGGCCATCATCCGCCAGCGCGTGGACGCCTCCGGCACCGCAGAAGCTGACATCACCACCGAGGGCGGCCGCAACATCGTCGTCCAGATCCCCGGTGTCGCCGATCAGGAGACTCGCGATCGGATCCAGGCGAGTGCACAGCTGGAGTTCCGCGCCGTGCTCGTGGCCACCGACCCCGCGACGGAGTTCGTCGGCGAGGACGGCAAGACGACCGCCTTCCCGACGCCGAACGAGACCATGAACGCGGTCCCGACGCCGAAGCCGACCGACGGCAGCGATCCGTCGCAGATCACCGAGAAGCAGTTCGCCGCGCTGCAGTCGTTCGACTGCACGGCCGAGCGTCCGAGCACCACGCCGCCGGCTGACGAACCGCTGGTCGCCTGCGACCCCACCGGCTCGGTCAAGTACCTGCTCGGCCCGATGGAGCTCGACGGCACCGTCATCGACGATGCCACCGCCGGTCGTGACCAGAAGTCCGGCGCATGGACGGTCAACCTCGAGCTCGACAGCAAGGGCACCGAGGTGTTCGGTGACATCAGCCAGCGACTGAACGCCAACCGCATCGCGGGCCTCAGCCCGCGTGACCAGTTCGCGTTCGTGCTCGACGGCGTCGTCATCTCCGCCCCGGTCATGCAGGCCGCGATCCTCAACGGCAAGCCCAGCATCTCGGGCAACTTCACGCAGGAGAGCTCGCAGACCCTCGCCGACCAGCTGCGCTACGGCGCCCTGCCGCTGAGCTTCAACGTTGAGAGCTCTGACACGATCTCGGCGACGCTCGGCTCGCAGCAGCTGCAGATCGGCCTCATCGCCGGTCTGATCGGACTTGGTCTCGTCGCGATCTACTCGCTGATCAGCTACCGGGCACTCGGCTGGGTGATCATCGCATCCATCGGCGTGATGGGTGTGCTCACCTACATCATCATCTGCATTCTCGCGTGGCGCATGGGCTTCCGCCTGTCGCTGGCAGGTGTGGCGGGTCTGATCGTCTCGATCGGATTCACGGCCGACTCGTTCATCGTCTACTTCGAGCGAATACGAGATGAGCTGCGCGATGGCAAATCCATCACCGGCGCCGTCGAAGACGGCTGGGGCCGCGCCAAGCGCACGATCTACATCTCGAAGTCGATCAACATCCTTGCAGCCGTGGTGCTGTACATCCTCGCCGACGCCACGGTGAAGGGCTTCGCGTTCACGTTGGGTCTGACAACGCTCATCGACGTGTTCATCTTCGTGATCTTCACGCATCCGGTGATGCAGCTGCTGGCGCGCACCAGATTCTTCGGTGGCGGACACCGGCTGTCCGGACTCGATCCGGAGTCGCTCGGTGCGGTGTACCGGGGTCGTGCCCAGTTCCGTGAGGCGCAGGTCGGCTCCGCCGGTCGCGCGGCTCGCAACAAGGGCGCCCGCAATGAGGCCGAGAAACGCCAGACCATCGCCGAGCGCAAGCGCGCGGAGGCACTCGCCGCCAAGGGATCCTCGGATGCCGGAAAGGACTCCGACAGCTGATGTTCTCCATGAATGAGTTCGGCAACAACCTATACTCGGGCAAGACGTCCTTCCCGTTCGTCGCGAAGCGTCGCCTGTGGTTCATCATCGCGATCGTGCTGATCGTCGGCAGCGCCCTGGTGCCCCTCATCCGGCCGGTGCAGTTCTCGATCGAGTTCACCGGTGGATCGCAGTTCGTGGTGGCAAGCCCCGCGACCGGTGCCGACGGCAAGCCCGACCAGTCGCTCGCGACCGATGCGGTGCGCTCGGTGGTTCCCGAAGCCACGGCCAAGGTCGTGATCGTGAACAACCGCGACGTCCGCGTGCAGACCGACCAGATGAGCGCACTGCAGACCCAGCAGGTCACCGAAGCGCTCTCGCAGGCGTACGACGTCAAGGTCGAGGACATCACCAACTCCTTCATCGGACCGGCCTGGGGCGAGAACGTCACCCGGCAGTCGCTGTGGGGCCTGGCGATCTTCCTCGCGCTGACCTTCCTGATCCTGGCGATCTACTTCCGCACCTGGAAGATGTCGGCGGCAGCGATCCTCGGTCTGCTCGACGTGCTCGTGATCACGGTCGGCGTCTACGCGCTGGCCGGATTCGAGATCTCACCGGCGGCGGTGATCGGATTCCTGACGATCCTGGCGTACTCCTTGTACGACACCACAGTCGTGTTCGACAAGGTTCGAGAGAACACCACCGAGGACGCGAATCAGACCACGCGAACGTTCGGCGAATCGGTGAACCTCGCGGTGAACCAGACGCTGGTGCGATCGATCAACACCTCGGTCGTGGCAGCGCTGCCGGTCGGTGCGATCCTGTTCATCGGCGCGTTCTGGCTCGGTGCCGAGACGCTCACCGACATCTCGCTGTCGATCTTCGTCGGCATCATCGTGGCGACGTACTCGACGCTGTTCGTCGCCGCCCCGCTCTACTCGCTGTTCCGCGAGAACGAGCCCGCGATCGTCGCTCACGACGCCAAGGTGCACGAGGCGCGTCAGCGCTCTGTAGCGGCCAAGGCCTGATCCGCTCGCGGGGTCGGCAACTGCCGGCCCCGCGTAGGATGTTCTGATCGGACAGGAGCAGCAGATGGCGGATTCGCAGGCGACCTCGCAGGGATCGAGCCTGCGTCGGCTCGTGCCGCGCATCTTCTCGCGAGCTCCCCGCGTCAACGACCTCGATAACCTGATCCGCACCGTCCGCGCGAATCATCCGCGCGGTGATCTGCCGATCATCGAGCGCGCCTATCAGGTCGCGCGCGACAAGCATGCCGGGCAGCTGCGCCAGAGCGGTGAGCCGTACATCACACATCCACTTGCCGTCGCGCAGATCCTCGCCGAGCTCGGGCTCGGGCCACGCGCCATCGCCGCGGCGCTGCTCCACGACACGGTGGAGGACACCGGCTACGCACTGACGGAGTTGACCGAGGAGTTCGGCGACGAGGTCGCCATGCTGGTCGACGGCGTCACCAAGCTCGACAAGGTCAAGTACGGCGAGAGCGCGCAGGCCGAGACGGTCCGCAAGATGATCGTCGCGATGTCGAAGGACATCCGCGTGCTGCTCATCAAGCTCGCCGACCGCCTGCACAATGCCCGGACCTGGGGCTTCGTGCCGCCGGAGAAGTCCGCGCGCAAGGCCAAGGAGACCCTTGAGATCTATGCGCCACTGGCGCATCGCCTCGGTATCCAGACGATCAAGTCCGAGCTCGAGGACCTGTCGTTCGCCGTCCTGCATCCGAAGATCTACGCCGAGATCAACAGTCTGATCGCGCAGCGCACACCCCAGCGTGAGAAGTACCTGCAGAACGTCATCGACTCGATCGACGAGGACCTGCGCGAGCTGCGCATCCGCGGCAAGGTCGTCGGTCGTCCCAAGCAGCTGTACTCCGTCTATCAGAAGATGGTGATCCGCGGACGCGAGTTCGACGACATCTACGACCTGATCGGCATCCGCGTCCTGGTCAACTCGGTGCGCGACTGCTACGCGGTTCTCGGTGCGATCCACGCGCGCTGGACGCCGCTGCCCGGCCGGTTCAAGGACTACATCGCCACCCCGAAGTTCAACCTCTATCAGTCGCTGCACACGACGGTCATCGGCCCGGCCGGTCGCACCGTCGAGATTCAGATCCGCACGCACGAGATGCACCAGCAGGCCGAGTTCGGCGTCGCCGCGCACTGGATGTACAAGGAGCGCGTCAACGGCGGCAAGGTCGATTCCCGGGTTCCCGACACCGACATGGCCTGGCTGGCGCACATCTCGGACTGGCAGGCGGAGACGGCCGACCCCAGCGAGTTCCTCGACTCGCTGCGTTTCGAGATCGGCGCCAAAGAGGTCTATGTCTTCACGCCCAAGGGTCGGGTCATCGGCCTGCCGGCCGGGGCGACGACCGTCGATTTCGCGTATGCCGTGCACACCGAGATCGGCCATCGCACGATGGGGTCGAAGGTCAACGGCCGACTGGTGCCGCTGGAGACCGAACTGAAGAGCGGCGACGTCGTCGAGGTGTTCACCTCGAAGAACCCGGATGCGGGTCCGAGCCAGGACTGGCTCACCTTCGTCAAGAGCACCAGGGCTCGCAACAAGATCCGTGGCTGGTTCACCAAGGAGCGCCGCGAAGAGGCGGTCGAGCAGGGCAAGGAGGCCATCGCGCGGGCGATGCGCAAGCAGAACCTGCCGCTGCAGCGCCTGATGAGTCAGGAGTCCTTCACCGAGGTCGCACATCAGCTGCGATACGAAGACGTCTCTGCACTGTACGCCGCGGTCGGTGAAGGGCACGTGTCCACCCAGTCCGTGCTGGAGAAGGTCACCGCACTGGTCGCCGTCGAACAGGACACCAGCACCGGTGCGATCGATCTGCCAGGACAGCGGGTGCCGGTGCGCGAAACGCGCGGCGGTGACTCCGGCATCCTCGTGCGCGGTGCGTCTGACATCCTCGTCAAACTGGCGCGCTGCTGCACTCCGGTGCCAGGTGACCAGATCGTCGGCTTCGTGACCAGGGGCAGCGGCGTGTCGGTGCACCGCCAGGACTGCGTCAACGTCAAGGCACTCGCATCGGATCCGGAGCGCTTCGTCGAGGTGGAGTGGGCCCCGACCACCAAGAGCGTGTTCCGTGTGCAGATCCAGGTGGAGGCTCTCGACCGGGCGGCGCTGCTCTCGGATGTCACCCGCGTACTCAGCGAACACCACGTCAACATCCTGTCCGCCACGGTGACCACGACTGACGAGCGGCTGGCGCTGAGCCGTTTCGTCTTCGAGATGGGTGACTCGGTGCACCTGGACCGCGTGCTCAACGCCGTGCGCAGGATCGACGCGGTGTACGACGTCTACCGCGTCACCACGTCCTGATCTGAGAGCAGCTCTGCGAGAAGCTGCTTCGCCTTGCGACTGCCAGGGCGATGCGCGATCGATGCGACGTGCGTGCGCATCGCATCCCCGAGTCCGGGGGATGTGCTCAGCAGGTCGCGCAGCCACTTCTCATCGCCGCCTTCGCGCGCGAGATCGAACAGCAGTGTGACGGCGGTCGCGAGGCGCGTGGTCACCGCGACAGGTCCGATCATCTCGACCTCATCGGCTGCCAGGCAGCGATCGTGGTAGACGACGCGTGCCGAGGAATGGGCGCGCAGCCGCGAGGGGCTGTTGCGCGTCGCATGGTGCACTCCCGGCGGCCGATCGCCCGCACCGTGCACCCAGGCCGCGGTCGGTCCGCTCGCGGCAGTCCGCTCCGGCAGCAGCGCCGCGATGCTCATGGCTCGCGCCGCAGGGTCCTCCACCGTGTCGATGGGCATGAATCCCTCGCCGACTTCGGTGACCTGTCCGTCGAGGCGCGCAGCGCCGAGCTCGGAGAGCGAGAGTCGCTCACCTGGGCGGTAGAACAGGGCCGGGTGCACGCTCAAAAGTATGAGCCGTGGCGCCCCGCGATGGGGTGCCACGGCTCATGCTGTGGATAACGGGGATCAGCCGCCCAGCGCGCTCAGCCACGCACGGCGCGCTGCGAGAGCTTCGGTCGCTTCCTTGATCGACTTCTTGTCGCCGGACTTCTCGGCTGCCGCGAGCTCGGCCTCGAGCTTCTCGATGGCCTCGAGGAGCTGCGAGCTCATGTCGTTCGCGCGCGCCTTCGTCTCGGGGTTGTTCTTCTTCCAATCAACCTCTTCGCGCGACTTCAGCGCCTGCTCGATGGCGCGCATGCGGTCATCCAGCGCGCGCTCCTTCTCGCGAGGGAAGATGCGACCGACGTCGTCCCACTGGCGCTGAATGCGGGTCAGCAGTGCGCGGGCGCGCTTGAGGTTGGACTCGTCGGCGACGGCCTGCGCCTCGACCAGCAGCGCCTCACGGGCCTCGATCTTCGGAGCGGAGTCGGCTTCGTCAGCGGCAGCCTGCTCTGCGCGGGCAGCGTAGAGCGCGTCGCCGGCGGCCTTGAACTTCGCCCACAGGGCGTCGTCGGCCTTGCGACCGGCACGGCCGGAGGCCTTCCACTCGTCGAGCAGGTTGCGGTAGGCGGGGATGCCGTCGATGCCGCGAGGAGCCAGTGCCTCGGCACGCTCGACCAGTCGGGCCTTCGCGTCGCGGGCGGTGCGATGCACATCGTCGAGCTCGGAGAAGAACGAGCGGCGAGCCTTGTCGACCGTCGACCGCGCGTCGCGGAATCGCTTCCAGAGCTGCTGAGCGGTTCCCTTCGGCAGTCGTGGCCCGTTCTGCTGATGCGCCTGCCAAGCGTCGAACAGGTCGGTCATCTCGACGGTGACCTGCTTCCACTGCACCTTGCTCAGGTCGCGAGCAGCGATCGCCTCGGCCTTCTCCACGATGGCGGTGCGCTCGGCGATGGCGGCGTCGAGCGCCTCCTTGGCTGCCTCGGCCTCCTTGGCGGTCGCCTCGGACAAGGAAGCGACAAGCGTCTCGATGCGCGTGCGGAGTCCTGCCAGGTCGCCGACGACTGCGGCGTCGGTGGCCTCGCCGAGCAGATGCGTCGCCTGCTTGGTCAGGTCGGATGCTGAAGCACCGCCACCCTGTGCACGGGTCTCGAGTGTGCCGAGCTTCACGGCCAGGTCATCGTACTTGCGAGCGAAGTACGCCAGTGCCTCATCAGGGGTGCCGTCAGGGTACTGGCCCACCGCGCGCCATTCCTCGCCCTCGCGGACCTCGACGGTGCCGTCTTCGGTGACGCGGCCCCATTCGGCTGCATCGGAGGTCACGGCGGCGACCGGCGTCGGTGCGACTGCAGCAGCGGCCGCCACGGTGGGCATTGGCCGACGGGGCGGTGCAGGAACAGGAGGACCCGGGACGGGCGGGGTGGGCTGGGTGGCGTTGTCGTCAGACACGATGTTCTCCTTGCGCGGTCAACCCGCGGGAGTGGGAAAGGACGATGCTCAGCCTAGCCGCCGCCGCAGAAGTCGGCGAGCAGGTGCCGCGCTCGGCGGCGCCATCGCCCGCAAGCCGAAGCGGATGCTGCTCACATCGTCGTTATCGAGTTGTGAGAAACCCGTTCCACGCCCGTAACAGCCGGTGGCTGATACGTGAAACACGGCGTGCGTAGCGTGAGCGTCGTCCACAGCGAGCGTCAGGGGAGTCATGAGCACCGATTCGATGAACACCGATGTGATGAACACCGAGACCACCGCCATCCGACGCACCCACGTCATGGATGTCGTCGTGATCGGCGCCGGCATGGTGGCGCACCGCTTCGCGGAGAGCCTGCTCAGCAGACCAGAAGCTGGTGTGCGATTGACCGTTCTCGGTGAGGAACAGCATCCGCCGTACGACCGCGTCGGTCTGTCCGGACATTTCCGCGGGCTCACGCCCGCCCAGCTCACGCTCGACGCCGGCGTCTTCGGGGATGACAGGGCGATCCTGCGCACCGGCGACCCGGTGGTGCGCATCGACCGGCGGCAGCGCCGCGTGCAGACGAAAGCAGGCAGCACGTTCGGCTACGACGCCCTCGTTCTCGCCACCGGTTCCAGAGCCGCGCGCATCGCCGCCTCCGGGGCGGATCTGCCCGGCTGCTTCGTCTACCGCACGCTGGACGACGTCCAGGGACTTCAGGCCTATGTGGAGCGACGCGGCCGCGAGCTCGCAAGACCGCTGAGGGGCCTCGTCATCGGCGGCGGACTGCTCGGCCTCGAGGCCGCGGGCGCCCTGCAGGGGCTCGATGTCGCCTGCACGGTGATCCAGTCCTCGGACAGATTGATGTCGGCGCAGCTCGACTCGGCCGGCGGTGCGCTCCTCGGCCGGCTCATCGCGCAGCGCGGCATCGGAGTGCGGACGAAAGCGCGAACGGTGCGGCTGGACGCCGATCGATCGGGCGCTGTCGCCGCGGCGCAGTTCGAGGACGGCAGCTTCGAAAGCGCCGATGTCGTCGTCTTCACGGTCGGAGTGCGGGCCCAGGATGCCCTCGCGCGCGAGTCGGGTCTGCGCACCGACCCGTGGGGAGGTGTGCTCATCGATGAGCACTGCGTGACCAGCGATCCGCGCGTGCTGGCGATCGGAGAGGTCGCCAGCTTCGGCGGGAAGACCGTCGGTCTCGTCGCTCCTGGATATGCGATGGCCGAGGTCGCCGTGGACGTGCTGCTGGGCGGCGACGCGGCCTTCCCCGGGTTCGACGACTCGGCGAAGCTGAAGCTCTCCGGCGTCGAGGTGGCGAGCTTCGGCGACGCGATGGGCAGCACGCCGTCGTGTCTGGATGTCGTCTACGCGGACCCGGTGGCCGGCGTGTACAAGAAGCTGGTGCTCTCCGATGATGCGCAGACGCTGCTCGGCGGCATCCTCATCGGTGACGCCTCGGCCTACGGTGCGCTGCGCCCGCTCGTCGGTGCGCCGCTCGGCGCCGACCCCGTCTCATACCTGCTGCCCGAGGGTGGCGCCCTGCCGGTCAGCGGCGATCTGCCCGACTCGGCGGTGGTGTGCTCATGTTCGAACGTCACCGCCGGCCGCATCCGCAGCGCCGTGCATGAGGACGGCTGCCGCGACGCGGCGGCGGTCAAGTCATGCACGAAGGCGGGGGCGACCTGTGGGTCCTGCGTGCTGATGGTCAAGAAGATCGTCGGCACCGAGCTCGCCCGTCTCGGCGAGACGGTCTCGACCGCGCTGTGCGAGCACTTCGATCTCACCCGCCGCCAGTTGTTCGACGCGGTGCGGGTGTCGGGGCTTTCGACCTTCAGCGCGATCATCGAACGGTTCGGCCGGGGACGCGGATGCGACATCTGCAAGCCGGCGCTGGCCAGCATCCTCTCCTCCCTCCTCGGGGCACACGTGCTCGACGGTGAGCTGGCGACGCTGCAGGACACGAACGACCACGTCATGGCGAACCTGCAGAAAGACGGCACGTACTCTGTCGTGCCGCGCATGCCAGGCGGCGAGGTGACCCCGGCTGGGCTCATCGCCATCGGCCGCATCGCAGACGACTACGGCCTGTACACGAAGATCACCGGCGGCCAGCGCATCGACATGTTCGGCGCGCGACTCGAGCAGCTGCCGCCGATCTGGCAGCGGCTGGTGGATGCCGGGTTCGAGTCCGGTCAGGCCTACGGCAAGGCGCTGCGCACCGTGAAGTCGTGCGTCGGGTCGACGTGGTGCCGGTACGGCGTGCTCGACTCGGTCGGGATGGCGGTCTCGCTCGAACTGCGCTACCGCGGCCTGCGCGCCCCGCACAAGCTCAAGGTGGGCGTCTCCGGCTGCGCCAGGGAGTGTGCCGAGGCGCGCTCGAAGGACGTCGGCGTGATCGCCACCGAGACCGGCTGGAACATGTACGTCGGCGGCAACGGCGGATTCACGCCCCGTCACGCCCAGCTGCTGGCATCCGGCCTCGACGACGACGCGCTCATCCGCGCGATCGACCGCTTCTTCATGTACTACATCCGCACCGCGGATCGATTGCAGCGCACCGCCGGATGGTGCGAGGACCTCGACGGTGGACTGGAGGGGCTGCGACAGGTGATCGTCGAAGACAGCCTCGGCATCTGCGCCGATCTCGACGAAGCGATGGCGGCCCATGTCGATCGGTACGAGGACGAATGGGCGGCGACGCTGCGCGATCCCGAGAAGCTGCGGAGGTTCGAATCGTTCGTGAACGCGGCCGACACTCCCGACCCTTCGCTCGCCTATGTGCCCGAGCGCGGGCAGGTGCGTCCCGCCACACCTGAGGAGCGCGCCGGGGCCGTGCTGATCGCCGGAACCGTGCTGGAGGTGCGTCGATGAGCGTCCTGATCGATGCCGCCGCAGGGGTGCGCGTGTGCCACCTGCGTGATCTCGAGGTCGAACGCGGCCGCGCGGCGCTGCTGGGAGACACACAGATCGCGTTGTTCCTGCTCACGGACGGCACCGTGCATGCCGTCTCGAACCTCGACCCGTACAGCGGAGCCAATGTGATGTCCCGCGGCATCGTCGGAACCCGCGGCGAGGCGCCGACGGTGGCGTCACCCATGCACAAGCAGGTGTTCGACCTGCGCACTGGTCTCTGCCTCGAGACACAGGGCAGGGCGGCGAGCGCGCTGCGTGTCTGGCCGGTGGCCGTCGTCGACGGTGAGGTTCTGCTGACTGAGGATGGTGTGCAGTGACGCTGATGCTGGGCATGTCGATCACCGGACGCGACGTGCTGATGGTCGGCGGAGGCGCGGTGACGGCCAGAAGGCTGAGCCGCTTCATCGCCGAGGGCGCCCGCGTGCGCATCGTCGCCCCCGAACTGCACGAGACGACCGCCCTGCTTGTGCGTCGGCACGAGATCCCGTGGCGAGCCCGCCCGGTGCGCGCACGCGACCTGCGCGGCGCCTGGCTCGTGCACGTCGCCACTGGAGACCGCCGCACGGATCGGATGGTCACGGCGCTGTGCGAGCGGCGCCGCATCCTGTGCGCCGGCGAGGGCGCACGAGGAGCCGTGCGGATGACGGCGCAGGTGGATGCCGGTGACGCGACCGTCGCGGTGGCGAGCCGGGTCGGAGCGGACCCCCGACGCTCCGCCGCCGTGCGGGACGCCGTCGCGGATGTAGTCGCGGATCTCATCGCGGACGGCAGGCTGCCGCTTCGTCGGCGCCGGTCGGGGATGGGACGCGTCGACCTCGTCGGCGGCGGCCCCGGACCTGCCGACCTGATGACTGTGCGGGCACGGCGCCTGATCGCAGAGGCTGACGTGATCATCGCCGACAGGCTCGGACCGGCAGCGGAGGTGCTGCAGTCCGTGACCTCCGACGTCGAGGTGATCGACGTCGGGAAGCAGCCAGGGCACCACCCGGTCTCGCAGGAGGAGATCAACCGGCTGATCGTCGCGCGGGCCGCGGCAGGACTGCGCGTCGTGCGGCTGAAGGGTGGCGACCCCTTCGTGTTCGGTCGCGGAGGTGAAGAGGTGCAGGCCTGCCTCGCCGCGGGGATCGCCGTCGAGGTGACACCCGCGCCGTCGAGTGCGATCGCCGTGCCGCAGGCAGCTGGCATCCCCGTCACGCACCGCGGCACTGCCGCGGCGTTCCACGTCGTCAACGGACAGGGCGAACTCGGACCGACCACGCTCGCCGCCCTCGCCGACCCCGGTGTGACCACGGTCGTGCTGATGGGCGTCGCCGCGCTCAGCAGACTCGTCGATGCCGCGCTCCTTCACGGTGTGCCGCCTGACCGGCCGATGGCATTCGTCGAGAGCGGTCATACCGCCGAGCAGCGCACCACCTGGACCACGCTGGCGGCTGCGGTCGCCGATGCCGACGAGGTCAGCCTGCGCAATCCTGCCGTCATCGTCGTCGGCGACGTGGCGATACCAGGACTGCTGCTTCCGACGTCGACGACGATGTCGGAAGCAGCGAGCGCATGACGGCCGTCTCGTCGGGAGCGACTCCGAACAGGCTGGACGCCGCTCTTGTCGGGTGCACGATCGTGATCGCGGCCGACCGGCGCGGCGCGGACCTCGCCGCCGCACTCGAGCGACACGGTGCGCAGACGTACCGTGCGCCGGCGCTGAGCATCATTCCCAACGCGGATGACGAGCAGCTGCTCGCGTGCACCGAGGAGCTGCTCGCGAACCCGCCGGACATCGTCATCGTCACAACCGCGGTGGGATTTCGCGGCTGGATGGATGCTGTGCACGAGCAGGAGCTGTCGGATGCGCTGTCCGCGGCATTCGCGCGGACACGATTCGTCGCGCGCGGGCCGAAGGCGCACGGCGCGATTCTGCAGGCAGGATTCCGGGCCGACTGGGTGGCGGTGTCCGAGACCGCGGCCGAGGTGGGGGAGCACCTGACCGCAGGGGACATCCGTGGCCTGCGCATCGCGGTGCAGCACCATGGCGCCGGTGCCGATGGGCTCGACACCCTGCTGGCAGAGCGGGGCGCAGACGTCGTCAACGTCACGGTGTACCGCTGGGGTCCGCCGCCGGACCTGCGCGTCGTCCACCGCTCGGTGCTGCAGGCAGGCGCCGGAGAAGTGGATGCGGTGCTGTTCACGTCTGCACCGGGCGCTGCGGCGTGGGTGCAGACGGCATCGGATGCCGGTGCGCTGGAACACCTCGGCGAGCGCGCGGCTTCGGGGCGCCTGCTGCTGGCTGCGGTCGGTCCGGTGACCGCCGGGCCGCTGGAAGCGGCGCGATTGCGCACGACCGTCGCGACCCGAGGCCGACTGGGCTCTCTGGTGCGCTGTGTGGTCGACCATTTCGGTTCGGAGGGATCGCCGCGGCAGATAACGCCGGCGGGGCACGTGCAGGTGCGCAGCGGCGGGGCGCTGGTAGACGGAGCGTATGTGCCGCTGTCGCGTGCATCGGCCGGCGTGCTCGGCGCGCTGTTCGACGCGGAAGGACGGGTGCTGACCCGTCAGGAACTCGGACGCGCCCTGCCTCGTGGGGGTGACAGTCTGCATGCCGTCGAGATGGCCATCGCCAGGCTGCGGGATGCGCTGGGTGAGGGGCAGATCATCCGAACGGTCATCAAGCGCGGGTATCGACTCGAGGTCGCCGACGCGTTCTGACGGGTGAGGGACTGACGCCGCGGCTCCAGTCCCTCACCCGTGCTGTCGAGCCGGGCGGTCGGATCAGCTGATGCCGACCGGCTCGCGGACCTCGCTGTCGGATGGCATATCAGTGGCGACGGTGTCAGCCACGGCAGCGGCGTCGGCAGAACCGACCGCATCCGCAGCAGGCAGGGCCGGCTGCACACGGTCGGTCCTGACGCGACGCAGCTTGGTGCGTCCGTGGGTGAAGTACAGCGGCAGTCCGACGAAGAGCAGCCCGCCCACGAGGTTGCCGACGACGGTGGGGATCTCGTTCCAGATCAGGTAGTCCCAGATGGTGAAGTCGGCGCCGAGGAGCAGACCAGAAGGGAAGAGGAACATGTTCACGATCGAGTGCTCGAAGCCCATGTAGAAGAACAGCGAGATGGGCAGCCACATCGCGACGATCTTGCCGATCACGCTGTCTGAGATCATCGCGAGCACGACGCCGCTGGAGACCATCCAGTTGCACAGCACCGCGCGCACGAACAGCGTGAGCATGCCGGCGGCACCGTGATCCGCGTAACCGACGGTGCGGGAATGCCCGATCTCGCCGATCGCGGCTCCGACCGGGCTGGGTTCGGTCGAGAACCCGTACGTGAAGTAGATCGCCATGAGCACCGCTACGACGAACGCACCGGCGAAGTTGCCGATGAAGACCAGCCCCCAATTGCGCAGCATCGCACCGACCGTCGCGCCGGGCCGGCGGTCGAGCACGGCGAGCGGACCGAGCGTGAACACGCCGGTGAGCAGGTCGTAGCCGAACAGGTAGAGGATCACGAACCCGATCGGGAACAGCAGCGCGGCTGCGAGCGGCTGACCGGTGTTCGTCGACACGCTGACGGCGAAGGCGGCTCCCATCGTCAGCAGAGCGGCGCCCATGAAGGCGCGGATCAGCGTGTCACGGGGGGACAGTTGCATCTTGTATGCGCCGGCATCCGTCATCCGGCTCACCAACTCGGCGGGTTTTACGTAGGACACACGACCTCCACTGGGACGAGAGCCCTCGGGCTCGGTTTCGTCCAGCGTGCGGGAAGCCTGTTTCCGACACTCGCGCGCGACGTTACAGCTGTGCGCCGAACATCTCACTCCCATTGCAGTGAGATGTGAGAATCACGGTGCGGGCGTCTGAGTGGACTCGGGGGTCGGCGAGTCGGTGGGCGTGTCCGTCGACGTCGGCGTGGGGGAGGGCGGTGTCGACGGCGCTTCGGAGGAGGTCGGCGATGGGGCGGGCGCCGGAGCGTTGGACTGCCCGAGGACGGTCTGGCTGACGATGGCGCCGATGACGATCAGCCCTCCGACCACCACCGCGATCCAGTTGTCGCGCCGTCGCCGCCGCAGCTGCATCTCGTGCCAGCCCGTTCGCGCCGCGTAGAGTCGCGCCCGTTCCGCCTCGGTGCGCGCGCGCTGCTGCGCACTGCGAGAACCGCGTTCCGCCATCGTCGTTCCTCTCTGCGGCGACCTGCAGGACTGCAGCCCGCCGACGTCTGCGAGCCTACCGTCGCCGCGACTCGATGTCGGACGCGCCGGTAGCCTGGGAGCATGACCCCCGCCGCCGCTCTGATGTCTGGACAGACGCCACTCGCCGTGCGCATGCGGCCGGTGTCGCTGGCAGAGGTCGCGGGTCAACAGCACCTGTTGCGTGCTGGGTCGCCGATCGTCGCTCTCGCCGACCCGCAGGCGAAGGCGCCCGGTGCCGTCTCGATCATCCTCTGGGGGCCGCCTGGCACCGGAAAGACGACGGTCGCACAGGCGATCGCGCGCTCGTCCGGTCGCCGCTTCGTGGAACTGTCGGCGATCACGGCGGGGGTGAAGGACGTCCGCGAGGTGATGCAGGATGCCATCACCCAGCGCGACCTGTACGGCCAGACCACGATCCTGTTCCTCGACGAGATCCACCGGTTCACCAAGGCCCAGCAGGATGCCCTTCTACCTGGTGTCGAGAACGGCTGGGTGATCCTCATCGCGGCCACCACCGAGAACCCCTCGTTCTCGGTGATCTCGCCACTGCTGTCCCGCTCGCTGCTGCTCACCCTGCAGCCGCTGACCGATGATGACATCGGCGTCCTGGTCGATCGCGCCGTCACCGACGCGCGGGGGCTCGCCGGCGCTGTGACGCTGAGCGATGATGCACGGGCAGCCCTGATCAGGCTCGCGTCCGGTGATGCGCGACGCGCGTTGACGGGGCTCGAGGCGGCCGCTGCCGTCGCGCTGTCGAAGGCGGAGTCGGATGCCACGGCCGAGGTGACGGGCGAGGACGTCGCTCAGGCCGTCGACCGCGCCCTGCTCAGGTACGACAGGCAGGGCGATGAGCACTACGACGTCATCAGCGCGTTCATCAAGTCGATCCGCGGCTCCGACCCGGATGCCGCCGTGCACTACCTCGCGCGGATGATCGAGGCGGGGGAGGACCCGCGCTTCATCGCCAGGCGTCTGGTGATCTCCGCATCCGAGGACATCGGTCTCGCTGACCCCCAGGCGCTGCTGATCGCGACCGCCGCGGCCGACGCGGTGGCCTTCATCGGGATGCCCGAAGGGCGCATCCCGCTCGCCGAGGCGACCATCTACCTGGCGACCACCGCCAAGTCCAACGCCGCCTACGCGGCCATCAACGCAGCCATCGCCGACGTGCGCGCCGGCGGGTTCGGCCGCGTGCCCATCCACCTGCGCGACGCGCACTACGCCGGAGCGAAGCGCCTCGGACACGGCAAGGGGTATCGATACCCGCACGACAGCGACGCGGGCATCGTGCCGCAGCAGTACCTGCCCGACGATCTGGACGGGCGCCAGTACTACCAGCCGAAGGGACTGGGCGCCGAACGCGATGTGGCCGCGCGCCTGGAGCGCATCCGCCGTATCCTCGGCGATCGGTGAGACGATCGCCGTCTGCTGCACACTGATGAGTGAGGACGCCGATGAGTGAGGGCGCCGCAGCAGCGGAGCTCGGCGTCGACTGCCAAG
The DNA here is from genome assembly GCF_022637555.1 of Microbacterium sp. H1-D42. Lineage (NCBI taxonomy): Bacteria > Bacillati > Actinomycetota > Actinomycetes > Micrococcales > Microbacteriaceae > Microbacterium > Microbacterium sp. H1-D42. The sequence goes on from NZ_CP093342.1 coordinate 1,782,258, forward strand.
GAGGGCAGATGACGACAGTCAGCACGCGCAGGTGGCAGGTCGATGCGCGCCCGGCCGGCGCGGCGGCAGTCGTGATCACTGCAGCGCTCGCTCTCACCGGGTGCGCGACGCCGCCGGCATCCGATGGCGAACCGACCTCTGCCGCCGGGGCGACCTCTGCGGGCGAGCCGGTCCGGCTGACGACGCCGTTCGGGATCACGGTCCTCGACGATGGCGACGGTGCAGAACTGTGCCTCGGGGCCGTGCTCGAGTCGTACCCGCCCCAGTGCAGCGGCGCGAAGCTCGTCGACTGGGACTGGACCGACTGGACGGGGGCCTACGAGGAGGCCGGTGACGTGCGCTGGGGGAGCTTCACCCTCACTGGCACATACGACCCTGAGGCGTACACGTTCACCGTGGCCGAGGCGACAGCGTCCGACCCGGCCGACCTGCCGGAGCAGAACGTGGGCGCGCCGGACGCCATGTTCGCGACTCCCTGCGCGGAGCCGGACGGCGGGTGGCGCGTGCTCGACCCTGCGCGCACCACGGATGACACCATGAACCTTGCGTTCGAGCGCGCCGCGCAGCTGAACGGCTACGCCGCCTCGTGGGTGGACCGCTCGCGTGTGCCGGACCCGGGGCCCGACGCCACACCGCAGGAGCAGCTCGAGATGACGTCGCCGTTCCCCGACCTGACGGTCATCAATGTCAAGCTCGTCGGCGACGTCGCGGCCGCTGAGGCCGCATTGAGTCAGATCTGGGGCGGGATGCTGTGCGTGACGGCCGCCGAGCGCACTGAGGCCGAACTGCAGTCGATCGCCGACGAGCTGATCGCCGAGATGACGCCGAGCGGGGCGATCTCCGGCGTAGGCGTCGACGGCATGGCGGGGACGGTTGGCCTGCAGGTCGTCTATGACGATGGAGCCCTGCAAAAGCGGATGGATGACGAGTACGGAGCCGGGCTGGTGGTCGTGACGTCGCTGCTGACGCCCGTCGACTGAGTTCCCACCTGCGATCTGTTAGCATTGAGCGGCTCGAAACACAGTTTTCGGGCATCCCTCCTCTCACCATCCTCGGATGGAAACCGTCACGGCGCCCCGGCGTGCGCCCAGCGGCAGAGCGGCGGAGATACGCCCGTGAGACGTGAAAGACGCGTCCACGTCACGGAAGGAATGCTTCGTGGTCACGAAGTCCCAGGACCGCCGCAAGGTCCGTCTCAGCCGCGCGCTGGGAATCCCGCTCACCCCGAAGGCCGCCCGCTACCTCGAGAAGCGTCCCTACGCTCCCGGCGAGCACGGCCGCACCAAGCGCAAGGCTGACAGCGACTACGCCGTCCGTCTGCGTGAGAAGCAGCGTCTTCGCGAGCAGTACGGCATCCGCGAGAAGCAGCTGCGCATCGCGTTCAGCGAGGCTCGCCGCAAGGACGGCCTGACCGGTGAGAACCTGGTCGAGCTGCTCGAGATGCGTCTCGACGCCCTCGTGCTGCGTGCCGGCTTCGCCCGCACCACCGCGCAGGCCCGTCAGCTGGTTGTGCACCGTCACATCCTCGTCGACGGCCAGCTCGTCGACCGCCCGTCGTTCCGCGTGAAGCCGGGTCAGCTCATCCACGTCAAGGCCAAGAGCGAGGGCCTCGAGCCCTTCCAGGTCGCAGCAGCCGGCGGTCACGCCGAGGTCCTGCCTCCCGTTCCCGGCTACATCGAGGTCGAGCTCGACAAGCTGCAGGCCCGCCTGGTCCGTCGTCCGAAGCGCGCCGAGGTCCCCGTGACCTGTGAAGTGCAGCTCGTCGTCGAGTACTACGCAGCCCGCTGATACAGAGCGTTTGCACGAGAGGCGTCGGGGATTCCCCGGCGCCTCTCGTCGTAGGATGGCGGAATGAAGAATCTGCAATGGTTCCTGCTCGGCGTGATCGGCGGGTTCGTCGCCGCCCACTTCATGAACAAGGACCCTCGCGGCCAGGAGATCTTCGGCGAGGTCGACGCGCGCCTGTCTCAGTTCACGGCGATCCTGGGCGACGCCTACCGTCAGCAGGACGCGCGTCTGTCTGACCCCGCCGACGACTGACGCGTCGTCGGCGCGCTGAACCACCGACTGCACTGAACCATCTGTGCCGCGTCCCAGGATGCTGCACTCCACGCAAGGACACACACCAGCTCTATGAACACTGCGGAGATCGCGCAGCGGTACCTCGACTACTTCGAGAAGAACGACCACGTCATCGTCCCGTCGGCGTCGCTGGTCAGTGATGACCCGACGCTGCTGTTCACCGTGGCGGGCATGGTGCCGATGATCCCGTATCTGACGGGAGTGGTGCCTGCACCCCACCCGCGCATCGCGGATCTGCAGAAGTGCATCCGCACCAACGACATCGAAGAGGTCGGCAAGACCGCGCGGCACGGCACGTTCTTCCAGATGATGGGCAACTGGTCGTTCGGCGACTACTTCAAGGAAGGCGCCATCCGCTACGCCTGGGAGCTGCTCACGTCCTCCGAGTCCGACGGCGGACTCGGATTCGACGAGAAGGACCTCTGGATCACGGTCTTCGAGACCGACGATGAGGCCGAGGCGATCTGGCGTGACATCATCGGCGTGAAGCCCGAGCGCATCCAGCGACTGGGTGCTGCTGACAACTACTGGCACACTGGGCAGCCCGGACCCGGTGGTCCCGACTCGGAGATCTTCTTCGATCGCGGCCCCGCCTACGGCAAGGATGGCGGCCCCGCCGTCGACGATTCCCGGTTCCTCGAGATCTGGAACCTCGTCTTCATGCAGGACCTGCTCGATGGAGTGCGGTCCAAGGTCGACTTCGACATCGCCGGCTCGCTGCCCATGAAGAACATCGACACCGGCATGGGTCTGGAGCGCGTCGCCTTCCTCAAGCAGGGCGTCGAGAACATGTACGAGACCGACCAGGTGCGTCCGGTTCTCGACCGCGCTGTCGAGCTCTCCGGCCGCCGCTACGGCGCTGTGCACGAGGACGATGTGCGCTTCCGTGTGATCGCCGACCACGTGCGCTCCTCGCTGATGCTGCTCTCGGACGGCGTCCGTCCGTCGAACGAGGGACGCGGGTACATCCTGCGTCGCCTGATGCGCCGCACGGTGCGCGCCATGCGCCTGCTCGGCGTCGACGCCCCGAGCTTCCCCGAGCTGTTCGAGGCATCGCGCGATGCCATGAAGTCGACCTACCCAGTGCTGGACACCGAGTGGTCGACGCTGTCCGCAGCGGCATTCGCCGAGGAGGAGACCTTCCGTCGCACCCTCGCCCAGGGATCGACGATCCTCGATCTGGCACTGGCCGACACCAAGAAGAGCGGCGGATCCACCCTCAGCGGACCCGAGGCGTTCCTGCTGCACGACACGTACGGCTTCCCGATCGACCTCACGCTCGAGGTCGCCGAAGAAGCCGGCCTGCAGGTGGACCGCGGCGCCTTCGACTCGCTCATGCAGCAGCAGCGCGAGCGCGCCAAGGCCGACGCACGCGGGCGCAAGAGCCAGCTCGCCGACCTGTCGGTGTACCGCGACTTCCGGGCTCAGGGCGAGACCGGCTTCGCCGGCTACACCGATCTGCAGACCGAGTCGCGCGTGCTCGGCATCCTCGTCGACGGGCAATCGGTCACCAGCGCCGCTGAGGGGGATGTCGCCGAGGTGATCCTCGCCGAGACGACCTTGTACGCCGAGTCGGGCGGCCAGGTGGCAGACAAGGGCACCATCGTCGGCACGGGCTTCGAGCTCGACGTCCTCGATGTGCAGCGTCCGGTGCCTGGCCTGATCAGTCACACCGTTCACGTGGCATCCGGATCCGTCGCGGTGGACGACCGCGCGACGACCGTCGTGGACGCCGCCAACCGTCGCGCCGCTCGCCAGGCGCACTCCGCGACCCACCTCGTGCACGCCGCGCTGCGCGACACTCTCGGCAAGACCGCGACGCAGGCGGGCTCGCTGAACCGCGCCGGTTACATGCGCTTCGACTTCGCCTGGTCGCAGCCGCTGTCGCTGGAGACTCGCTCCGAAATCGAGGACATCGTCGGCCGTGCCGTCAATGACGCACTCGAGGTCACGACCCGCGTCGTCTCGCTCGACGAGGCCAAGGAAGCCGGCGCCATGGCGCTGTTCGGCGAGAAGTACGGCGATGTCGTGCGGATGGTCGACATCGGCGGCCCATGGTCGCGTGAGCTGTGCGCAGGCACCCACGTGTCCACGAGCTCTGAGATCGGGCTGGTCAGTCTGGTCGGCGAATCCTCGATCGGCGCGTCGAACCGTCGCATCGAAGCCCTGGTCGGGCAGGACGCATTCCGCGAACTCGCCGCCGAGCGGACCATCGTCTCGCAGCTGACCGCTGCGCTGAAGACCCCGCGTGACCAGCTGAGCGCGCGCATCGACGAGCTGCAGGCGAACCTGAAGGCCGCCGAGAAGCGCATCGCCCAGTTCGAGGCGAAGGAGCGCGCAGGACGCGTGCCTGCGCTTGTCGAGGCCGCGCAGAACGTCGGCTCGTACCGAGTCGCCTCAGCCTCGCTCGGCGAGGTCGGCTCGGCCGACGATGTGCGCACGCTGGCACTCAGCGTGCGCGAGCGGATGGGGTCGGATGCTGCCGTCGTGGCGTTCGGCGGCGTGGCATCCGGGCGTCCGATCGTCGTCATCGCGACCAACGATGCCGCACGCGCACAGGGTGCGAAGGCCGGTGCGCTCGTGCGCATCGCGGCCGGCGTGCTCGGTGGCGGCGGAGGCGGCAAGGACGACGTCGCCCAGGGCGGCGGCACGGACGCAGCGGCGCTCGATGCCGCTCTGGCCGCTGTCGTCACGGAGCTGGGAGGCGCGTGAGCGGCTTCCGACGCGGCGTCCGACTCGGCATCGATGTCGGGAAGGCACGCGTGGGCGTGTCGCGCTGCGACGCCGACGGGATGCTGGCAGTGCCGGTCGAGACGGTGCCGCGATCGGAGACATCGATCGATCGGCTCGCCGAGCTCGTCGCGGAGTGGGAGCCCATCGAGCTCGTCGTAGGGCTGCCTGTGAACATGCGCGGTGATGAGACGCTGTCGACGACGGATGCCAGGGACTTCGCCGCCGCGCTGCAGGCGCGCACCGCGCGGCCCGTGCGCATGGTCGATGAGCGGCTCAGCACCGTCACCGCACACGCCGCGCTGCGGTCTTCGGGCAGATCTCAGAAGAAGTCTCGTAACATTGTCGATCAGGTGGCCGCCGTGGTGCTGCTGCAGCACGCGGTCGACACTGAGAAGAGCACCGGACGCCCCGCCGGTGCGTTGATCGATCCCCCCGAGGAGCCCTCGAGCGATGCCTGAACCGGATGCACGGAACGGCGCTGTTCCGAACGATCTCTTCGGCAGCCTTCCCACCGCCCGCTCGCCGCTTGCCGACCTGCACGCGCGATCGGCGCCGGCGCCCGGTTCGCGGCGCGCGCTCCGCGAGGCGGCCGAGCAAGACGCCGCAGCACGCGAGGCCGTGGCCAGGCATGCCGCGCAGCGACACGGCGTCGACCAGCCCGCGCCGCAGCCGGTGACCCCGCCGCAAGCGACCCCGCCGCAGCAGACGGCGCCCCAGTCGCCGGCATCCGACAGCATCACGACGTCGACCGGATCGGTGCGCACCGCCGCCCACGACGCCGGGATCGCCGCGCTGATGGCCCCTTCGACCGCCACCTGGCCAGTGCCAGTGCAGGCTGCCGCTGCGCAGGCCGCGCCAACGGCGCACTCGGCGCAGGTGCCGGATCCGCAGGCCCCTGCGGCCCACGAGCCCGACGCACAGGATCCTGTTCCGTTCGCGTCGCCGGTGCAGGCCGCTGTGGAACCAGCCGACGGTGAACAGGCGACCGAGCGACAGCTCGACGACGAACAGGACGAAGACGAAGAGGCTGCAGACGAGCCCGGCTCGCTGAACTCACTTTTCGCCCCTGAGCAGCACCACGACGTGCCCAAGAAGAAGCGCGGCCGCGGCTGCCTGATCGGATTGCTCGTCGTGCTCGTCGTGCTCGGCGGCATCGCCGCCGGTGGCGTCTGGGTGTGGAATCAGTACGGCGACAAGATCAGCGATGTCATGGGCTGGGGTCCTTCGAAGGACTACGAAGCCGGCATGGCCGAGGGCGAAGCACTCGTGACGATCAAGACCGGTGACACCGGCGCGATGGTCTCCACGTCGCTGTACAGCGCCAAGGTGACCAAGACCGACAGCGCCTTCTACGACTACCTGATCGCCGAGAACAAGGCCATCACGTTCTACCCCGGTGTCTACAAGATGCAGCAGAAGATGACGGCCGCAGCCGCGCTGGCTGCTCTCGAAGACCCGGCGAACCGCATGGAGAACACGGTGAGCGTCGGCGAGGGCGGCACCGTCGCTGCGACCCTGCCGCGGATCGTCGACGGTGTCGGCATCCCGCTGGAGGAGCTGCAGGCCGCTGTCAAGGATCCGAAGACCTACGGGGTGCAGGCCGCGACGCTCGAGGGCTGGCTGTTCCCGGCGGTGTACACCTTCGATCCGGGCGCCACAGCGCAGGACGTCATCAAGGCGATGGTCGACCGCACCCAGGAGGCGCTCAGCGCTGCCGGTGTCGCACCCGCCGATGCGCAGCGCATCCTGACGATCGCGTCGATCGTGCAGCGCGAGGGACACACTGCCGACTTCGACAAGGTCTCCCGCGTCATCGAGAACCGCCTCGATCCGGCCAACGACGAGACCCATGGGCTGCTGCAGATGGACTCGACAGCGCAGTACGGATACGGACTCACACACGAAGGCCCTGTTTCGTCCTGGCCGTGGGACGCGGTCGTGAATGACCAGAACCCGTGGAACACCTACGCGCACGCAGGACTCCCGGCATCGCCGATCTCGAACCCAAGCGAAGCGGCGATCAAGGCCGCGCAGAACCCGGCCGACGGCCCGTGGTTCTACTTCGTGACGGTGAACCTCGACACCGGCGAGACGGTGTTCTCGGCGACGTATGCGGAACAGCAGGCCGCCGAGGCGGAATACCAGAAGTGGTGCGAGGACAATCCCGACGGCGGCTGCTATTGACGTCGATGCGCTGACAGGGGTCAGCAGGTGATCGAGCGCACGCGCCTTGCCGTCTGGGGTGACCCGATCAGCCACAGTCGCTCACCGCAGCTGCATGCCGCCGCGTACCGACTGCTCGGGCTGGACTGGACGTACGACCGCCGCCAGGTGGATGCTGACGGCTTCGCAGCTGCACTCGGGTCGTTGGATGAGAGCTGGCGCGGTCTGTCGCTCACGATGCCCCTCAAGGAGGTCGCGCATGCGGCTGCCGACGAGCGGGATCGCCATGCGGAACTCACCGGAGCCGTTAACACACTGCTGCTGACGGCGGGGCCCGACGGAACCGTGCGACGCGGCTTCAACACCGATGTCGGCGGCATCGTCGACGCGTTCACGCACGCGGGGTCGGCCTCCATCGGCAGGGCCCGCATCCTCGGCGCCGGCGCCACAGCGGCCTCCGCCCTCGTCGCCGTGCACGAGCTGGGAGCGACCCGCGTCGACGTGCGCGCACGCCGACCGGAGGCCGCGCAGGGACTGCGGCGGATCGCCGACGCCCTCGGAGTGACGCTCACCGTGCAGAACCTCTCGGCGCCGGCATCCGACGTGGATGCCACGATCGCGACGCTCCCGAGCGGCACCGTCCTCGATGACGACATCATGACGCCGCTTGTGGCTGTCGGCGGCACGCTGTTCGAGGCCGCCTACGCGCCATGGCCGTCGGCGCTGGCGGCGCAGTGGCCCGCAGCGAACGTGATCTCGGGCTTCGAGATGCTGCTGTACCAGGCCGTGCGGCAGATCCGCATCTTCCGGGATGGCTCCCAGGAGCACCCACTGCCGGATGAGGACGTCATAGTGGCGGCCATGCGGTCGCGCGCCATGGAAGACTAGAGCAATGCTCCGCGTGCTCACGGCCGGCGAATCCCACGGCCCCGAACTCATCGCCATCATGGAGGGTCTGCCCTCCGGTGTGACCATCACTGCCGAGGCGATCCAGGCCGACCTGCAGCGACGCAAGCTCGGCTACGGTCGTGGCTCGCGCATGAAGTTCGAGCAGGACGAGCTGACGATCTCCAGCGGCGTCGTGCACGGCCGCAGCCTCGGCAGCCCCATCGCGCTGCGCATCGGCAACACAGAGTGGCCGAAGTGGACCGAGGTCATGAACCCGGCGCCCACCGAGCTCACCGACCGCTCCCGCGGCAGGGGAGCGGCGCTCACCCGTCCGCGTCCTGGGCACGCCGACCTGGTCGGCATGCAGAAGTACGACTTCGACGAAGCGCGTCCCATCCTCGAGCGCGCCAGTGCCCGTGAGACCGCTGCCCGAGTGGCACTGGGCGCCCTGGCCCGCGCGTTCCTGTCAGAGCTCGGCATCCGCCTGGTCAGCCACACGCTCTCGATCGGCCCCGTGCAGGTGCCGGACGGGTCGCCGCTGCCCACCCCCGACGACGTCGAGGCGCTGGACGCCGATCCGCTGCGCTGCTTCGATGCCGCCACCTCCGCTCTCATGGTCGCCGAGGTCGATGCCGCGAAGAAGGACGGCGACACGCTGGGCGGCATCGTCGAGGTGCTGGCGTACGGACTGCCCCCTGGAGTCGGCTCGCACGTGCACTGGGATCGCCGCCTGGACGGCCGGCTGGCGCAGGCGCTGATGAGCATCCAGGCCATCAAGGGCGTCGAGGTCGGCGACGGCTTCGAGACCACCCGCCGCCGCGGTTCGGCAGCGCACGACGAGCTGTTCGCCGCTGAGGCCGGCATCACTCGGGCATCCGATCGCGCCGGCGGCACCGAGGGCGGCATGACCACCGGCACCGTGCTTCGGATCCGCGCCGGCATGAAGCCGATCGCGACGATCCCGCGCGCGCTGCACACGATCGACGTCGCCTCCGGCGAGAGCGCCACGGCGCACCACCAGCGCTCCGACGTGTGTGCGGTGCCGGCTGCCGGTGTCGTCGCCGAGGCGATGGTCGCGATCGAGCTGGTCAACTCGCTGCTGGAGAAGTTCGGCGGCGACAGCGTCGGTGAGACCCGCCGCAACATCGAGTCGTACCTCGCAGCGATCCCCGAGGCGCTTCGCACGGCGCCGGCATCCGAGGCGGCGCTGCTCGCCCATGATGAGCTCTCCTGATCAGCCGCTGACGCTCGTGCTGGTCGGTCCGATGGCCTCGGGCAAGACCAGCGTGGGTCGCAAGATCGCGCGCATCCTCGACGTGCCGTTCGTCGACACAGACAAGCGCATCGCGGCCGCGAACGGACCGATCCCGCAGATCTTCGCCGAGCACGGCGAGGCGCACTTCCGTGAACTGGAGCGCGCCGCCGTCGCCGTGGCCGTCGCCGAGGGGGGAGTCGTGTCCCTCGGCGGGGGAGCGGTGACGGATTCCGGCACCAGAGCACTGCTCGCACAGCATCCCGTCGTCTTCCTGACGGTGAGTGTGGATGCTGTCGCCGGGCGCATCAGCGGCTCGACCCGCCCGCTGCTCGCCGGCGAGGACGACCCGGTGACGCGATGGCGCACCATCTTCGACCAGCGCCGAAGCTGGTACGAGGAGGTCGCCGATCTGACCGTCGACACCTCACGTCGACCCATGCGCACGTTGGCAGAAGAGATCGCTGCCTGGAGGAAGGAACAGCAATGAGCACGACCACCATCAGCGTCACAGGGCAGAGCCCGTATGACATCACCGTGGGGCGTGACATCCTCGACTCCGTCTCCGGAGCGCTGGCGCCGAGCGTGCGCAAGGTGCTGGTCGTGCACCCGCCGACCCTCGGAAAGCGCGCTGCCGAGCTGCGCGAGCGCCTGCTGGCTGACACCGCGAACGGTCCGCGTGAGGTGCTGCTGGCCGAGATCCCGGATGCCGAGACCGGCAAGCGCATCGAGGTCGCCGCATTCTGCTGGCAGGTGATGGGCCAGGCTGATTTCACGCGCACCGACGCGGTCGTCGGCTACGGCGGCGGATCGGTCACCGATGTCGCCGGATTCGTCGCGGCGACATGGCTGCGCGGAGTGCAGGTCGTGCACGTGCCGACCACGGTTCTCGGACTGGTCGATGCCGCCGTCGGCGGCAAGACGGGCGTGAACACCGCCGAGGGCAAGAACCTGGTCGGTGCGTTCTGGGCGCCCAGCACCGTGATCGGCGACCTCGATGAACTGAGCAGCCTCAGCGCGAACGAGGCGACAGCGGGGTACGCAGAGGTCGTCAAGGCCGGATTCATCTGGGCGCCGGAGATCCTCGACATCGTCGAGGCAGACCCGGCGCGCGCCGTGGACCCGTCGTCGGACGAGTTCCGCCGCACGGTGGAACTCGCGATCGAGATGAAGGCGAAGGTCGTCTCGGATGACTTCCGCGAGGCGGGGCTGCGCGAGATCCTCAACTACGGCCACACACTCGGGCACGCGATCGAGCACGCTGAGCGCTACCAGTGGCGACACGGCGCGGCGATCTCGATCGGCATGATGTACGCCGCCGAGCTGTCGCGGCTCGCGGGTCGGCTGTCGGATGCCAGTGCCGACCGGCACCGGCAGGTGCTGGAGTCACTCGGCCTGCCCACCACCTACCGGGCCGGCGCCTGGCAGCAGCTGCTGGCCACCATGCAGCGCGACAAGAAGTCGCGCGGCGGGATGCTGCGCTTCATCCTGCTCGACGACATCGCCAAGCCCACCGTGGTGCAGGCACCCGACGAGACGCTGATGTTCGCTGCCTACCAGGAGATCGCGGGATGACCTTTGTCGTCCGCCGCGTGCGCGTCGATGAATGGCAGCAGGTGCGCGCGCTGCGCCTGCAGGCCCTGCACGATCCGGCGGCGTCCATCGCCTTCCTCGATTCTGTCGAGAACGCCTCGAGGCAGCCGGACGAGTTCTGGCAGCAGCGCACCTCGAACGCGGCGGTCGGCGATGACGCGGCACAGTTCATCGCGATCGACGCCGACGGCGAGTGGTTCGGAACGGTGACCGTGCTGCACCCGCTGGGCGTGGAGACCGGTCTGGTCGTCGGCGTGTACGTCGCAGACGGATACCGTGGCTCCGGAACGATCGACGCGCTCCTGACGGCCGCCGTGGACTGGACGACAGCGCGCCAGGCGACTGCGCTCACTCTCGAGGTCCACGTCGACAACGCACGTGCCAGGGCCGCATACCTGCGCAACGGGTTCGCGCTGACCGGCGAGACGACGACCGCCGACATCGGCGAGGAATACGTCATGCTGCGTGAGCTCACTCCGGGTGCACGTAGAGTCACCTCATGACTGGCGTGCTGCTTCTGGTGAACGGCCCGAATCTCAACCTGCTCGGCACGCGCGAGCCCGAGGTGTACGGCACCGCGACGCTCGCCGATGTGGAGCGGATCACCTCCGAGGCGGCCGCGGAACTCGGCTTCGAGGTGCGCGCCGTGCAGAGCAACCACGAGGGCGTGCTGATCGACGCGATCCACGCCGCGCGCGCGGACTGCGCAGGCATCATCATCAACCCCGGTGGACTCACGCACACCTCGGTCGCGCTGCGCGATGCGCTCACCGGAGTCACGCTGCCATTCGCCGAGGTGCACATCTCCGACGTGTACGCCCGCGAGTCCTTCCGGCACTTCTCGTACCTGGATGATGTGGCCGCCGTGCGCGTGGTCGGCAAGGGTGTGGACGGCTACGCCGAGGCAGTGCGCGAGCTGGTCACGCTGATCAGCGAGTGACACCGATGGTCGCATCCGGGGACTGCTTCGATGCCGTTCCGGCCGCTCCGAACGGCACCGCTGTGCTCCTTCTCGCGGGGTCGAGCGGACGTGTGGAAAGCGATCGGGCTCGGCTGCTGTCGAGGACGGGCTCACGGGTGCGCGCCATCCGATGGTTCGGTGGGGTGGGTCAGCGGCCGTCTCCGCACGAGGTGCCCCTGGAACTTTTTGCGAAGCAGCTCGATCTGCTGCGGCGGGATGCTGATCGCGTCCTCTTGTTCGGCACATCCTTCGGTGCGGAGGCCGCGCTCGCGACGGCGAGCAGGTACCCCGTCGACGGGGTGATCGCCGTCGCCCCGTCTGCCGTCGTCTGGGCAGGGGCGGATGCAGGGACGTGGTCGTCGCATTGGACGCACCGTGGTGAGCCGGTGGCGTTCGTTCCATTCGATCCGGTGTGGGTGCCGGATGCGGATCCGCCGGCATTCGTCTCGCTGTACGAGTCGAGTCTGCGGCTCGACCCTGCGGTGACACAGGCTGCACGCATACGCGTCGAGGACATCCTGGCCGAAGTGCTGCTGATCGCCGGCGGTGACGATCAGGTCTGGCCGAGCGTGCACTTCGCCGAGCAGATCGCCGGCACCCGGGAGCCGCTCGGGCTCACGACGACCATCGTCAGTCACGCGCACGCCGGGCATCGGCTGCTTCTGCCCGGTGAGCGTCCGGTCACCGGAGGGGTCAGCATGCGCCGCGGCGGCACGCCGGACGCGGATGCTGAACTCGGCGCACTGGCATGGCCGGAGATCGGCAGGATGCTCCGCGGTCCGGTTGACTGAAAGGGCCCGCCACGGGCATCCGATAGAATCATTGCTTGGCCACTCTCGCGCGCAACCGCGCCGGCCATCTGACTTCGAAACGAATGGACACGCACGCATGGCATCCACCGCAGACATCAAGAACGGCGTCGTCATCAAGATCGACGGACAGCTCTGGAGCGTCGTGGAGTTCCAGCACGTCAAGCCCGGCAAGGGCGGCGCGTTCGTCCGGACCAAGCTGAAGAACGTCGTCACGGGCAAGTCGGTCGACAAGACCTACAACGCCGGCACCAAGATCGAGATCGAGAACGTCGACCGCCGCGACTTCACCTACCTGTACACCGACGGTGACAGCTTCGTGTTCATGGACGTCGAGGACTACGACCAGATCACGGTGTCCGACACGGTCGTCGGCGACGCGAAGAACTACATGCTCGAGAACCAGCAGGTGCAGATCGCACTGAACAACGGCAACCCGCTGTACATCGAGCTTCCGGCATCCGTCGTGCTCGAGGTCACCTACACCGAGCCCGGCCTGCAGGGCGACCGCTCATCGGCAGGCACCAAGCCCGCCACCGTCGAGACCGGCTACGAGATCCAGGTTCCGCTGTTCCTCGAGCAGGGCACCAAGGTCAAGGTCGACACCCGCACGGGCGACTACCTCGGCCGCGTCAACGACTGAGTTGAGCGCCCGCACCAAGGCGCGCAAGCGCGCCCTCGACATCCTCTTCTCGTCCGACATCCGTGACGAGGAGCTCTCGGTGACGCTCGCTGCGGCCGCCAAGCGCGCCTCGAGCGAGCCCTCCCGCGAAGCGTCGTGGCTGTACGCCCGCGACATCGTGGACGGCATCATCGATCACCACGATGAGATCGACGAGCACATCACCACGCACAGCCGTGACTGGAAGCTCGAGCGGATGCCCGCCGTCGACCGCGCCCTGCTGCGGATCGGCACATGGGAGATCGCTTACAACGACGAGGTCCCGACCGCCGTCGCGATCGATGAGGCCGTGGAACTCGCGAAGGAGCTCTCCACCGAGGACTCCGGCGCGTTCGTGCACGGCGTGCTCGCCCGAATCGCTCGCTCGATCTGACCCCGCCCGGCGTCCGTGATGTCGGAAGCAGCGGACAGGATGCTGTGATGAGGTCCCCCCAGCCGGATGTCCACACGCTGCGCGCGCTCGCGGGCAGCGGCGGGTACCAGCGCGGGCTCGACTACGCCCGCAAAGGGCGGGTGGGCAAGATCCGCTGGGACGCCGCGGCGCAGACCCTGTCGGCCGACGTGTTCGGCAGCGGACGCTCACCGTACCGCTGTCGAGTGCGGTTCGACGGTGCACGGATCATGCGTGCAGACTGCTCGTGCCCAATGGTGTCCGACTGCAAGCACGTGATCGCCGCGATCCTGATCGGCGCCGAGGCCGAGCGCGACCTCGGCGCGGCAGGGGGATCGGATGCCGCGACGCGCGCTCCGGCATCATCCGCTCCCGTCGATCCGCCGTCGGCCGCGTCCAGCCCGCCGCCGCGCGCGGCCTGGGAGCAGTTCGGCGCACTCGCGCGGACGCCAACCCAGCCGACCTGGCGTTCGATCCTCACCCCGCCGCCGACGCGCGGGGAGCAGGCATCGCTGGCACTGGGCATCGAGGTGCGCGTGCGCGCCGAGAGCCTGCACAGTCGCTGGGGCGCTGCCGCGCTGAAGACCGCGACACCGCGAGACCTCAGTGGAGCTCACGGCGAGATCATGCTCGTGGTGCGGCCGCTCATGCGCAGCGCGTCGACGGGAAACTGGATCCAGGGCGAGGCGTCCTGGGATTCGATGCGGCGCACCACGGGCCGGTTCGACCCCGCCCAGGTGCGCTGGTTCGACGACTTCCTCAACATCGCGCGGGACTCGCTGCTCTCCGGCACCGCCGGCGACTGGATCGCACTCGACCGCGTCGAATCGCCGCTGATCTGGCGGCATCTCGACGACCTCGGCCGCCTCGGCATCCCGCTCATCCCCACGCAGAAGCACACCATCGCGGTGATCGCCGCACAGGCCTCTGCGGGCCTGCGGATCGATCCTCTCGACACCGGTGACCGCGGTCTGAGCGTCGCCGCGGCAGTCGAGTTCGACGGTGAGGCCGTGCCGGTGGCATCCCTGCATCCGATCGGACACGTCGGGCTGTACCGCTGCGAGGTCGTCGCCACGACGATCCAGGTGACCCTCGGTCGTGTCGCACTGCCTGCCGCCGTGCACGCCGCGATCACGACCGGCAGGGCCATTCCCGTGCCGGAAGCCGATCGCGAGGCGTTCCTGCGCGACCTGTACCCGGTGCTCGCGCGGCAGACCACGGTGCAGGCGCCGAAGGCCCTGACGCTGCCGGCTCTCGCCGTTCCGGAGCCGGTGCTGCGCGTCGCATTCCGCAGCGAGCACCGCGTCGAGTACCGCTTCGAATGGGAGTACGCCGGTCACGGCATCGTGCCGTTCGCCGCCGCCTCGGAGACCTTCCGCGATTCGGATGCTGAGGAACAGCGTGCGCGCGACATCGAGCGCATCTGGTCATCAGTGACCTCTGAGGCGTTCCAGGGGCACGGTCGCCTCGAGCAGATTCCGGCAGCGGAATGGTCGGCGCACGTGCTGCCGGCGTTCGAGGACAGCGACGTGAAGGTCGTGACGACAGGGCGCCGCACGAAGTACCGCGAGCTGGCCGGCACACCTGAGATCTCGGTGTCGACCGTGGAATCGACCGATCCCGACTGGTTCGACATGGGCATCCTCGTGAAGATCGCCGGTCACTCGATCCCGTTCACGCCACTGTTCACCGCCCTGAGCATGCGGCGCACGAAACTGCTGCTCGTCGACGGCAGCTACTTCTCGCTCGCGCACCCCGCGCTGCAGCAGCTGCGCGACCTCATCGATGAGGCGGCAGGACTCACCGAATGGGAGACCGGACCGCGGATCAGCCGGTATCAGACGGCGCTCTGGGAGGACTTCGAAGATCTTGCAGACGAGGCGGAGCCCGCGGTCAGCTGGCGAGCGATCGCCGAGGGCCTGCGCGGGGTCGAGCAGGTGCCGACGACGCCGGTGCCCGCTGGCCTGCACGCGCAGCTGCGTCCCTACCAGCAGCAGGGCCTGGACTGGCTGGCGTTCCTGTGGCAGCACCGACTCGGCGGCATCCTCGCCGACGACATGGGTCTGGGTAAGACGCTCCAGCTGCTGTCGCTGATCGCGCACGCCAAGCAGCACGGCGAGAAGCGACCGTTCCTCGTGATCGCGCCGACATCCGTGCTCGCGACGTGGCGCAACGAGGCTGCTCGCTTCACGCCGGGCCTGGACGTGCGCGTCGTCGAGGGCACCGCCACCCGCCGCGACATGGGCATCGTCGACGTCGCCGCGGATGCTGACATCGTCGTGACCTCTTACACGCTGCTGCGGTTGGATGCTGAGGAGTACGCGCGCGTGCCCTGGGCGGGCATCATCATCGATGAGGCGCAGTTCGCGAAGAACCCCGCCACAAAGGTGCACCGGGCGATCGCCGACCTCGAGGCGGATGTCACGATTGCCGTGACGGGCACGCCGATGGAGAACAGCCTGATCGATCTGTGGGCGCTGTTCGCACTCACCGCTCCTGGACTGTTCGCATCGAAGCGCCGGTTCCGCGAGGAATACGTGCAGCCCATCGAACAGGGCAAGGTGCCGGACAATGAGGAAGGCGGCGAGTACCGCCGACGGCGGCTGGAGCGGCTGCGTCACCGGATCAGACCCCTGATGCTGCGACGCACGAAGGACCTGGTAGCCGCCGAACTGCCTGAGAAGCAGGTGCAGGAGGTATTCGTCGAACTCAGTCCGGCGCACCGCGCCGCGTACGACACCGTGCTGCAGCGGGAGCGGCAGAAGGTGCTCGGGCTGCTGCAGGACCTCGACCGCAACCGGTTCATCGTGTTCCGCTCACTCACCATGCTGCGGATGCTCGCGCTGTCGCCCGCTCTGATCGATCCGGAGGCCCCGCACGTGGCCTCCGGCAAGCTCGACGTCCTGCTCGAGCACGTCAGTGAACTGCGCTCCGAGGGGCACCGCGCGCTGGTGTTCAGCCAGTTCACCTCGTTCTTGGGGCTCGCCGCCGAACGTCTGCGCGCCGCAGGGATCCCGTACGAATATCTCGACGGTTCGACCAGGCGTCGCGAGGAGGTCATCGCCTCGTTCCGCGACGGCGACGCCCCGGTCTTCCTGATCAGTCTCAAGGCCGGCGGGTTCGGCCTCACCCTGACCGAGGCTGACTACGTTTTCCTGCTCGACCCGTGGTGGAACCCGGCGGCCGAGGCGCAGGCCATCGACCGCACACACCGCATCGGGCAGACGCAGCGCGTGTTCGTCTACCGACTCATCGCCGCCGGCACCATCGAGGAGAAGGTGCTGGCGTTGCAGCAGCGCAAGGCGCGGCTGTTCACCGCCGTGATGGACGATGAGGCGCTGTTCTCGCAGGCGCTCAGCGCCGACGACATCCGGGGACTGCTCGAGGACTGATCGCGCAGGTGTGCGCTGTTCTGAACGCCCGCCTCTGTCCTCGTGTCACTGTCCTCGTGTCACTGTCCGGTCGTAGTCTCGGGGGATGACGCCGCACGTACTCACTCGCGAGCAGGCGCGCCGGATCATCGTGCGAGCCGAGCTGCTTGACGCCCAGCGCCCTGGCGATGTCGTCGAAGTGGCCGAGCAGATCATGCAGATCAAAATCGACCCGACGGCGGTCGTCGCGCCGAGTGAGCAGACGATCCCGTGGTCGCGGATCGGATGGTCATACGAACCGGGGCAGCTGAAGAAGGCCGTGGAGGATGACCGGGTGCTGTTCGAGTACTATGGCGCCTTTCGGCCCGCGTCGCTGCTGCCGGCCATGCGCCAGAAGATGGAACACGCCGCACTGCGCTCCGGCACCCAGACATGGCTCGATGCCAACGAGCGGTTCCGCCGCGACGTACTGGCGCGGCTGGGTGCGGAAGGGCCGCTCTTCTCGGCTGACATTCCCGACACGTCGCAGGTCTCCAGGGCATCGGACGGGTGGTCGGGATCGAATCAGGTGCCCGCCATGCTCGAGGTGCTCGCCTACCGGGGCGAGGTCGCGATCGTCGGGCGGCGCGGGCGGCAGCGGTGCTGGGACCTCGCCGAGCGCGTGTATCCGGCCGAGACGTCGCCCCTGACCCTCGATGAGGCGACCGCCGAGATCGAGCAGCGCTCGCTTCAGGCCGCAGGCTTGGCCCAGCCGCACTACCACTGGAGCGGCGTCGGAAAACAGACGGGGGAGCCCGCCGCCGTCGAGGGCAGCAGCATGAAGTTCCGCGTCGATCCCGCGGCGTTGGCGGCTCTCGACGAGCCGGACCCGGGCGGACGGGTAGCGCTGCTGAACCCGTACGACCGGATGCTGTTCGATCGCACCCGCCTGGTCGAAGTGTTCGAGTTCACGTTCGTGCTCGAGCAGTTCAAGCCGAAGTCGCAGCGGGTGTTCGGGTACTTCGCGCATCCGATCCTCTGCGGGGACCGCTTCATCGGCATGCTCGATGCCGAAGTGGATCGCCCACGCGAGACGCTGCGGGTGAACGCGATCCATGAGCTGACGCCCTGGGAGCCCGATGAGCATGAACTCGTCCGTGCTGAGATCGGCGAGCTCGCCGACTGGCTTGGTGTCGAGGTCTCGGGGCTGGACTGAGGGTTTCGGCTGGACTGAGGTCTCGTTGCGGAGCGCGCCGGTTAGTCACGGCCGCGCGCCAGCATCCGCTCGGTAGAATCGAGGCTGCCCACAGCAGGAGGAGACACATGCGGATCACGGGACTCGGCCACGCCGGGATGTTCATCGAGACGACCGGCGGCAACATCATCTGCGACCCGGTGCTCGGTCCATCATTCTTCGGCTCGTGGTTCCCGTTCCCTGACAACAGGGGTCTGGACTGGGAGCGCTACGGACGTGAAGCCGACTTCCTGTACATCTCGCACCGTCACCGCGATCACTTCGACCCGCGGCTGCTTGAGAAGTACATCTCGAAGGACATCGAGGTGCTGCTGCCCGAGTACGTCACCGACGACCTCGAGGTCGACATCCGCGCACTCGGCTACAACAACATCACCTACGCGCCGGCGGGGCAGATCATCGAGCGCGGCGATCTGAAGATGATGATCACCCCGCTTCGCGCCCCCAGCGACGGACCGATCGGCGACTCGTCGCTGAGCGTCGACGACGGCACGGCATCCATCCTGAACCAGAACGACTCGCACCCCCTCGACCTCGAGGCGCTGCTGTCGTTCGGCAAGCCGGAGGCGTACTTCACGCAGGTCTCCGGCGCGATCTGGTGGCCGATGGTCTACGACCTGCCCCAGGACGCCAAGCAGAACTTCGCGAAGCTCAAGCGCGACGCCCAGAACAAGCGTGCGATGTACTACATCGAGAAGGTCGACGCTCCGCACGTCTTCCCGATGGCGGGTCCGCCGATGTTCCTGCGCGAGGAGCTGTTCCGGTACAACGGCACCGGTCAGCACGACGACTCGATCTTCACGGATCACAAGGAGTTTCTGGCGCACCTCAAGGAGCAGGCCCCGCAGTACGACGGGCAGCTGTTCATCCCCGGCACGGTCGTCGAGATGAATAACGGCGAGATGGACATCTCGCAGAGCCTGTACACGCAGGCCGAGATCGACCACATCTACGACGAGAAGTGGGAGTACCTGGCCGAGCAGAAGGCCACCCGCCAGCAGGAGGTCATCGACGAAGAGGCGCGGCGCGCGCCGGTGCTGCCGGCCGATGAGATCCTCGCCGCTCTGAAGGAATGGTGGGAGCCGCTGCTGAAGAAGTCGCGCACCATCCGCCTTGGCGTCGGCGGCAACGTGCGCTTCCAGATCGGCGAGCTCGACATGGTCGTGGACTTCCCGAAGGCGAAGGTTCGCGAGTACGCGGGGGAGGAGTGCATCTACTGGTACACGATCCCCGCCGCCCTCGTCTCGACCAACATCCGCGACCACGAGATCGACTGGTCGAACTCGATCTTCCTGTCGATGCAGTTCTCGGTGGGCCGCAGCGGCAAGTTCAACGAGTTCCTCACCACGTTCCTGAAGTGCCTCTCGGTCGACCGCATCGAGTACGTCGAGAACTGGTACCAGGAGCAGACCGACCAGACCGAGGATGCCGAGATCGACGACTGGGTGGTGCAGCGCCGCTGCCCGCACCTGCGCGCCGACCTCACCCGCACCGGCAAGATCGAGGACGGGATCCTGACGTGCAGCATGCACGACTGGAAGTGGGACCTGAACACCGGCAAGTGCCTGTCCTCGGCCGGTCACGAGATCCGCGCCGCGAAGATCGACCCCGTCACCGATGAGGCGCTGCGCCTCGGCGCGTGATGGGCGCCGGTACCAGCATCCGACTGCTCACGCTCGACGACGTCGCGGACCTGACCGCGCTCGAGTTGGCGAACCGCGAGCACCTGCGTCCTTGGGATCCGGCACGTGCGCCGGAGTACTTCACCGCTTCGGAGCAGCGGCATCGGCTCGAGGTCGCGCTGCGCGAGCACGATGCCGGGCGCGCCGTCCCGTTCGGGATCACGACGGATGGCGGTGAGCTGATAGGCCGGGTCACGTTGAGTGGCGTCGTGCGTGGCGCCCTGCAATCGTGCGCGATGGGGTACTGGATAGCGGCCGATCATCTGCGTCGTGGACACGCTGTGCGCGCGGCCGCCCTGGCGGTGGAGCACGCGTTCACGGAGTTGAAGTTGCACCGGGTGCAGGCCGAGACGCTGCCGGAGAACACCCCTTCGCAGGCTGTGCTGGAGCGGATCGGGTTCACGCAATACGGTCTCGCACCGCAGTATCTGCGTATCAACGGCGCGTGGCGTGACTTCCTGATGTTTCAGAGGATCAATCCGGCGATCGACTGAGCGACGCCCGCTCGCGGGCCGACCCTGTGTCGGACCACTGACGATCGCGCCTGCGGACGGCGTGTCGCAGATCGACACGCCGACGGACGCGCCAGCGCGTCAGTGATCAGACACGCGCCAGCAGGGTCTTGAGTTCGGCGGGGCGCAGGTCGACGCCGGCAAGCTCCTCGGGATGCACGCGCTCGATGTCGTAGCTGCCGCGCGACGGGTCGGCGAACTCCGGTCCGTCGCGAAGAGCGGGGTCCAGGCTGATGAGGTTGGCCGCGTAGAAGATCTCAGATCGGATGCTGTCCAGCGGGCGCTCATGCATGATCTCGCCGATCTCGATCTCGGCCCCGAGCTCTTCGCGCAGCTCGCGGCGCAGGGCATCCTCTGGCGAGGCATCGGTCGCTTCGACCCCACCACCGGGCATCGTCCAATAGGGCTGCTGCCCGGGGCGGGTGCGCTTGATCAGAATCATTCGTCCCTCAGCATCCGACAGCATTGCTCTGACACGCACCAGGGGGAGGGCGACCTCTACGACGGCGGGGAAGTCCAGTGCCTCCCAGAAGGCGACCGCCGCGTCGCCGGGCGCAACCCGCCCGTGCGCCACCAGCCAGGCCGTGAGCACCATGCCGTGCGTGCCCACGATCAGATGGTCTGTGGTGTGGGCGAGCAGCCCCTCGTGGAAACGCTGCGCCGCAGCATCCGGGGTCTCCCACCCTTGATGACGGCTGTCGAGCAGGCCGGCGACCCACGCCGCCCGCGCGGCGCGGAAGTCGTCATGCACACGCTCGACGCGATCGACTTCACGGAACCGGGCGTCGGCGGCGACGGCATCCACGGTGCGGGCCGTCATCAGCGCCGCAGTCTGCAGCGCTTTCCGCTCCGGACTCGAGACGACCACCGCATCTGCAGCTGAGACCGGATGAGCTGCGGCGGCAGCGATTCCGGAGGGGTTGAGCTCCCACGTGCCGGGGGAGCTGAAAGCATCGACGCGCGGCATCGCGTGGCGCAGGAAGATGATCCGCCGCAGGGGTAGGTGCGGTCGGGGCTCGTTCACATGTCGAGGGTATGGCACCTCCTGCCGATGCAGCGGGCAGCGACCGTCCTGGACCCCCGAGGCGATTCGCTAGACTGGATCCATCACCACCTTTAACCCCGTCCCGTGAGGCGGAGAAGGGAAGTGGCCATTGTCTGCACGCACCGTGCTGCAAGAAGCCGATATCGCGCGCGCTCTGACGCGCATCGCCCATGAGATCCTCGAATCCAACCGTGGCGCCGAAGGCCTGGTCCTGCTCGGCATCCCGACTCGGGGAGTGACTCTGGCAGACCGGCTCGGTCCGGTCATCTCCGGCATCGCCGGCGTCGACATCCCGGTCGGGTCTCTCGACATCACGCTGTTCCGTGATGATCTGTCGAAGCATCCGACACGCGCTCCGAAGCGCACCGCGATCCCCGATGGCGGCATCGACGGGAAGACCGTCGTGCTCGTCGACGACGTGCTGTTCTCCGGACGCAGCATCCGCGCAGCCCTCGACGCACTGCAGTCGATCGGGCGCCCCGCAGCCGTGCGTCTGGCGATCCTCGTCGACCGCGGGCATCGCGAACTGCCGATCCGGCCCGACTTCGTCGGCAAGAACATCCCGTCAGCCCGCACCGAGCGCGTGAACGTGCGGCTGCGAGAGCTGGACGGCGCAGATGAGGTGACGATCGAATCATGAGGCACCTGCTCGATACCCGCACACTCGACCGCGAACAGGCCCTGCGCATCCTCGACGTCGCCGAGGACATGTCCGACACGCAGTCCCGCGAGGTCAAGAAACTGCCGACTCTGCTCGGCAAGACCGTCGTCAACCTCTTCTTCGAGGACTCCACCCGCACCCGCATCTCGTTCGAGGCCGCTGCGAAGCGGCTCTCGGCGGACGTGATCAACTTCGCTGCCAAGGGCTCCAGCGTGTCGAAGGGCGAGAGCCTGAAGGACACCGCACAGACCCTGCAGGCGATGGGAGCGGATGCTGTCGTCATACGCCACTCCGCTTCAGGCGCCCCGCGCACCCTCGCCACGAGCGGGTGGATCTCGGCCGGCGTCGTCAACGCTGGTGACGGCACGCACGAGCACCCCACCCAGGCACTGCTCGACGCGTTCACGATCCGCAAGCGTCGGCATGGCGTCGACAGCCGCGGGCGCGACCTGCAGGGCCTGCGAGTCGTCATCGTCGGGGATGTGCTGCATTCCCGTGTCGCTCGCTCGAACGTGTGGCTGCTCTCGCTGCTCGGCGCCGACGTCACTCTCGTGACGCCGCCGACACTGGTGCCGCAGAACGTCAGCCAATGGCCGGTGCGCGTGCTCTACGATCTGGACGTCGCACTGGCCGAAGGCCCTGATGCCGTCATGATGCTGCGCATCCAGGGGGAGCGCATGCACGCCGCGTATTTCCCCACTGAGCGGGAATATTCACGGCTGTGGGGGTTGGATGCCGTGCGCGCAGCGACGCTGCCGAGCGGTAGCATTGTTCTGCACCCCGGACCCATGAACCGCGGCTTGGAGATCTCTTCCGAAGCCGCCGACTCCCCACGCTCAACCGTGTTGGAGCAGGTCACGAACGGTGTCTCAGTGCGCATGGCGGTGCTGTACCTGCTGCTCGCAGGCGAACGGAACGACGACGAAAAGAACGAGGGGAAGTGATATGAGCCAGACCCTCGTCATCGAAGGCGTCCAGCTGCTCGGACGCGAAAGCGCCGACATCGTCATC
This sequence comes from Microbacterium sp. H1-D42, assembly GCF_022637555.1. Taxonomy (NCBI): domain Bacteria; kingdom Bacillati; phylum Actinomycetota; class Actinomycetes; order Micrococcales; family Microbacteriaceae; genus Microbacterium; species Microbacterium sp. H1-D42. The sequence goes on from NZ_CP093342.1 coordinate 1,805,328, forward strand.
GAGAACGGCGTCATCGCCGAGATCGGGAGCGGCCTGAGCCGCACCGGCGCACGCGTCATCGACGCCGCCGGCCTCGTCGCACTGCCCGGCTTGGTCGACCTGCACACGCATCTGCGCGAGCCCGGCTTCGAGGCATCCGAGACGGTGCTGACCGGCACTCGCGCCGCGGCCGCCGGCGGCTTCACTGCCGTGTTCGCCATGCCGAACACCCAGCCGGTCGCCGACACCGCCGGAGTCGTCGAGCAGGAGCTCGCGCTCGGAGAGGCCGCCGGCTACGCCACCGTGCAGCCCATCGGCGCCGTCACCGTCGGCCAGAAGGGCGAGCGCCTCGCCGAACTCGGTGCGATGGCATCCTCCCGCGCCAAGGTCCGCGTCTTCAGCGACGACGGCTTCTGTGTGTGGGACCCGCTGATCATGCGTCGCGCCCTGGAATACGTGAAGTCCTTCGGCGGTGTGATCGCGCAGCACGCGCAGGACCCGCGGCTCACCGAGGGGGCACAGATGAACGAGGGCATCGTCTCGGCCGAGCTGGGACTCACCGGCTGGCCCGCCGTCGCCGAGGAGTCGATCATCGCCCGCGACGTGCTGCTCGCCGAGCACGTCGGCTCGCGCCTGCACGTGTGCCACCTCTCCACCGCCGGCAGCGTCGACATCATCCGCTGGGCCAAGAAGCGCGGCATCAATGTGACCGCCGAGGTCACGCCGCATCACCTGCTGCTCACCGACGACCTGGCGCGGGACTACGACGCCCGCTACAAGGTCAACCCCCCGCTGCGCACGCAGGAGGACGTGATGGCCGTGCGCGAAGGCCTCGCCGACGGCACCATCGACATCGTCGCCACCGACCACGCCCCGCACCCCGCCGAGAACAAGGCGTGCGAATGGCAGGCCGCGGCCAACGGGATGGTCGGGCTCGAGAGCGCGCTGCGCGTCGTGCACCAGTCGATGGTCGAGACCGGGATGTTGGACTGGGCGGACGTCGCCCGCGTGCTCAGCACGACTCCGGCACGCATCGGTCAGCTCGAGGGCTTCGGCTCGCTCGAGATCGGCCGTCCCGCGCACGTCACCCTGTACGACCCGTCGGTGCCTGGCGTCTTCACCGAGGCCGATCTGCACGGACGCAGCCACAACTCGCCCTACATCGGACGCGAGCTGCCAGGCCGCGTGCAGTGGACGATCCACGGCGGCACGCCGACCGTCGCCGGTGGCGTGCTCGTCGAAGATCTGCACAGCGTCAGGAGCAGCGCGTGACGCGTGAACTCGCCGGTCTGATCATGGCCGCCGTCGCGGTGGCACTGCTGCTCGCGATGTTCTTCGCCTGGCGCGCCCGCCTGCGACGCGACTCCGCTCTGACCGCCCCCATCGGGGTGCCGGAGCATGCCGATGTCACAGCTCGACACGAGATCCTCTACGTGTCGACCACGAAGCACGACGAGCCGCTGGAGCGTCTCACGGTCAGCCCGCTGGCCTACCGCGCACGTGGCGAGCTGGTGCTCACCGACAGGGGAGCGGCGCTCAGCCTAGACGGCGCCCCGACCGTGTTCCTCTCGTCACAGCGACTGGCCGCAGCCGACCGTGCGACCGTCACCATCGATCGCGTCGTCGAGCCAGAAGGGCTCATCCGCCTCGTCTGGCGGGTGGCAGACGGTGTGCTCGTCGATTCCTACCTCCGGCCCACCGCGGCCGATCCCCAGCAGATCCTCCCGGAGCTGCAGCGCCTGTGCGCCGCTTCGGAGAACGGAGTGAACCCTTGACCACGCAGACCCCAGACTCAGCCGTGCTCGTCCTCGAGGACGGCACCCGCTACGTCGGACGCGCCTACGGCGCACGCGGCACGACCCTCGGCGAGGTCGTCTTCGCCACCGGCATGTCCGGATATCAGGAGACGCTCACCGACCCGTCCTACGCAGGACAGATCGTGCTGCAGACCGCACCGCACATCGGCAACACCGGCATGAACAGCGAGGACAACGAGTCCTCGAAGATCTGGGTCGCCGGATACATCGTGCGCGACCCCGCACGCCGCGTCTCGAACTGGCGTGCCGAGGAGTCCCTCGATGATGCGCTCATCCGCGACGGCATCGTCGGCATCAGCGGGATCGACACCCGCGCACTCACCCGTCGCATCCGCGACGCCGGCGCCATGCGCGGCGGAGTCTTCTCGGGTGCGGACGCGGCGCTGGACGCCGACGAACAGCTGCGCCGCGTCACCGACGCCCCCGCGATGGCCGGACAGAACCTGTCCGCTGCCGTCTCGGTGACTGAGGCGCGCGTGCTGCCTGCCACGGCCGATCTGATCGGCAATCTCGCCGTGATCGACCTCGGTGTCAAGCAGTCCACGCTCGACAACCTCACCGCACTCGGCTTCGACGTGCACGTCCTGCCGCAGTCGGCTACGTTCGCCGAGATCCAGGCCATCGACCCGGTCGGCGTGTTCTACTCGAACGGTCCAGGCGACCCGTCCGCTTCCACTGCCCAGGTGGCGGTGCTGCGCGAGGTGCTCGATGCGCGCATCCCGTACTTCGGCATCTGCTTCGGCAACCAGCTGTTCGGCCGCGCGCTCGGACTCGGCACCTACAAGCTGCAGTTCGGCCACCGCGGCCTGAACCAGCCCGTTCTCGATCGGGCCACCGGCCGCGTCGAGATCACCGCGCACAACCACGGCTTCGCCGTCGAGGCGCCTCTGGAGGGCACCTTCGAGAGCCCGAACGGCTACGGCCTCGTCGAGGTCAGCCACGTCGGTCTCAACGATCAGGTCGTCGAGGGTCTCCGCGCCCACGGCATCCCGGCGTTCTCCGTGCAGTACCACCCCGAGGCGGCGGCAGGTCCGCACGACGCCCACTATCTCTTCACCCGCTTCCGCGATCTCGTCATCGCGAACCAGGAGGCCAGCAAGTAATGCCGAAGCGCGACGACATCAATTCCGTCCTGGTCATCGGCTCCGGCCCGATCGTGATCGGTCAGGCCTGTGAGTTCGACTATTCCGGCACCCAGGCCTGCCGCGTGCTGCGCGAGGAGGGCGTGCGCGTCATCCTCGTCAACTCCAACCCGGCCACGATCATGACCGACCCCGACTTCGCCGACGCGACCTACATCGAGCCGATCACGCCCGAGGTCATCGAGACGATCATCGCCAAGGAGAAGCCGGATGCCATCCTGCCTACCCTCGGCGGACAGACCGCCCTGAACGCGGCCATGGCGCTGCACGAGCGCGGCATCCTCGAGAAGTACGACGTCGAGCTCATCGGCGCCAAGGTCGATGCCATCCGCAAGGGCGAGGATCGCCAGATCTTCAAGGAGCTCGTCCTCGAAGCAGGCGCCGACGTCGCGAAGTCGGTCATCTGCCACAGCATGGACGAGCTGCTCGCCGGTGCCGAGGAGCTCGGCTACCCGCTGGTCGTGCGCCCGAGCTTCACGATGGGCGGTCTCGGATCCGGCTTCGCCTACGACGAAGAGGACCTGCGCCGCATCGGCGGCGCCGGCCTGCACGACTCGCCCACCAATGAGGTGCTCCTCGAGGAGTCGATCCTCGGCTGGAAGGAGTACGAGCTCGAGCTCATGCGCGACACGGCCGACAACACGGTCGTCGTCTGCTCGATCGAGAACGTCGACCCCGTCGGCGTGCACACCGGCGACTCGATCACGGTCGCTCCTGCACTGACGCTCACCGACCGTGAGTTCCAGCAGCTGCGTGACATCTCGATCGACATCATCCGCGCCGTCGGTGTCGACACCGGTGGCTGCAACATCCAGTTCGCCGTCGATCCCACCAACGGCCGCATCATCGTCATCGAGATGAACCCTCGCGTGTCGCGTTCGTCGGCGCTCGCATCGAAGGCCACCGGCTTCCCGATCGCGAAGCTGGCCGCCAAACTCGCCCTCGGCTACCGCCTCGACGAGATCCCGAACGACATCACCGGCGTCACCCCGGCGAGCTTCGAGCCGACGCTCGACTACGTCGTGGTCAAGGTGCCGCGCTTCGCCTTCGAGAAGTTCCCTGCAGCGGATGCCACGCTGACGACCACCATGAAGTCGGTCGGCGAGGCGATGGCGATCGGCCGCAACTACACGACGGCGCTGCAGAAGGCGCTTCGGTCGCTCGAGAAGCGCGGCTCCAGCTTCCACTGGGGTCCCGAGGAGCGCTCTGTCGAAGAGCTGCTCGAGATCTCGAAGACCCCCACCGACGGCCGCATCGTGACGCTGCAGCAGGCGCTGCGCAAGGGCGCCACGATCGAGCAGGCGTTCGAGGCCACCGCGATCGACCCGTGGTTCATCGACCAGATGGTGCTGATCAACGAGGTCGCCGACAGCGTCAAGCACGCCGCCGAGCTCGACGCCGCCACGCTGCGTCGCGCCAAGGAGCACGGCTTCTCGGACGCGCAGATCGCGCAGCTGCGCGGCATCGGCGAGGCCGAGGTCCGCGGCATCCGCCACGGCCTCGACGTGCGCCCGGTGTTCAAGACGGTCGACACGTGCGCGGGGGAGTTCCCGGCGCTCACGCCGTACCACTACTCGAGCTACGACTTCGAGAACGAGGTCGCACCGTCAGACCGCACCAAAGTCGTGATCATCGGCTCCGGCCCGAACCGCATCGGTCAGGGCGTCGAGTTCGACTACTCGTGCGTGCACGCGTCGTTCGCGCTGTCGGATGCCGGTTACGAGACCGTCATGGTCAACTGCAACCCCGAGACCGTCTCAACCGACTACGACACCTCGGACCGCCTGTACTTCGAGCCGCTGACGCTCGAGGACGTGCTCGAGGTGCTCGACGCCGAGGCGCGAAGCGGCACGATCCTCGGTGTGGTCTGCCAGCTCGGCGGACAGACCCCGCTCGGTCTCGCCAAGGGCATCGAGGCGGCCGGCTACACGGTGCTCGGCACCAGCCCGGCGGCGATCGACCTCGCCGAGGAGCGCGAGCTGTTCTCGCGGCTTCTCGACGATGCCGGCCTCGTCGCGCCGCGCAACGGCACGGCGATCGACGTCGACGGTGCCGTGCGCATCGCCGAGGAGATCGGCTACCCGGTGCTCGTGCGCCCCAGCTTCGTGCTCGGCGGTCGCGGCATGGAGATCGTCTACGACACCCCCTCGCTGCGCGACTACTTCGTCCGCACCGCTGGTGAGGTCATCATCGAAGCGGGCAAGCCGCTGCTGGTGGACCGGTTCCTCGACGACGCGATCGAGATCGATGTCGACGCGCTGTACGACGGCACCGACCTGTACATCGGCGGCGTCATGGAGCACCTCGAAGAGGCCGGCATCCACTCCGGCGATTCCAGCTGCACCCTGCCGCCGGTCTCGCTCGGCCGCTCCGACATCGACCGCGTCCGCGTCGCGACACTCGCGATCGCCAAGGGCGTCGGCGTCCGAGGACTCCTCAACGTGCAGTTCGCGATCAGCGCCGGCGTGCTCTACGTGATCGAGGCCAACCCGCGCGCCAGCCGCACCGTCCCGTTCGTGTCGAAGGCGCTTGGCATCCCGCTCGCCAAGGCAGCAAGCCGCATCATGGTCGGGGCCACGGTCACCGAGCTGATCGACGAGGGCATGCTGCCGGAGCAGGACGGCTCGCGTGTGCCGCTGGGCTCGCCGGTCGCCGTCAAGGAGGCCGTGCTGCCGTTCAAGCGGTTCCGCACCCACGACGGCAAGATCGTCGACTCGGTGCTTGGACCCGAGATGCGCTCGACCGGTGAGGTCATGGGCATCGACAAGGACTTCCCGACCGCGTTCGCGAAGAGCCAGGCCGCGGCCTACGGCGGCATGCCGACCTCTGGCACCGTGTTCATCTCGGTGGCGGATGCTGACAAGCGCGCCGTCATCCTGCCGGCACACCGCCTGCAGCAGCTCGGCTTCACGCTGGTCGCGACCGAGGGCACCGCAGAGATCCTCAGCCGCAACGGCATCCAGGTGACCGTCGTCTCGAAGTTCAGCGAGACACAGGACAGCGGCGATCAGAACATCGTCGACCTCATCAACGACGGACGCATCGACATCGTCGTGAACACCCCGAGCGGCGGCGCGGCACGCGCCGACGGATACGAGATCCGCGCGGCCGCGGTCGCGGCAGACAAGGCCCTGTTCACGACCATGGCCGTGCTCGGCGCCGCCGTGAGCGGGATGGATGCCGCGCACGAGGGCTTCGAGGTGCGCAGCCTGCAGGAGTACGCGCTCGATCGGAGGGCCTCGGCGTGACGAACTCGTTCGGCGCGCGCCTTCGGGCGGCTCTCGACGCGCACGGCCCGCTGTGCGTTGGCATCGACCCGCATGCTGCTCTTCTGGAGCAGTGGGGACTGGGGCAGGATGCCGACGGTATCCGCGCCTTCGGTCTCGGCGTGGTCGAGGCCGCCGCCGGGCGGGTGGGCGTAGTGAAGCCGCAGGTGGCGTTCTTCGAACGGTTCGGATCCCGCGGATTCGCCGCATTGGAGGACGTCATGTCGGCGGCGCGCGCCGCCGGCCTGCTCGTGCTCGCCGACGCCAAACGCGGCGACATCGGCTCGACGATGGCCGGCTACGCGTCGGCCTGGCTCGAGCCGGGCTCGCCGCTCGAAGCTGATGCCGTGACGATCAGCCCGTACCTCGGGCCGGAGTCGCTGCGCGAGACGCTGACAGCCGCGGTGCGCGCCGAGAAGGGCGTGTTCGTGCTGGCAGCCACCAGCAATCCTGAGGCGGCTGCACTGCAGACCGCCCACACGATCGACGTGTCAGCGGGGGAGGGCGAGACAGTCGCCCAGCGCGTCGCTCGTGATGTCACCTGGGTGAACGGATCGGACGCCTTCGCAGGCGGATTGGGCCCCGTGGGTCTGGTCATCGGCGCGACAGTGGATCGCGCCGAGTTCGGTCTCGAGGACGGGCTGCTGCAGAGCACCCCCATCCTCGCCCCTGGATTCGGCGCGCAGGGCGCCACACCGGAGGAACTCATCGGACGTTTCGGGTCGCTCGCGCACAACGTGCTCGCGAGCGAGAGCCGCAGCATCCTCGGCGCCGGACCCGACGGCATCGCCGAGGCGATCAGCGCGCAGAGCGCGCGCTACCAGGAGGTTCTCCGTGGCTGACCGCCGTGCCGTTCCCGAAGTCGATCGAGCCGCCGCATCTCGGCGCGCGCTGGAGCGCCGCCGCGCTCGGGCGTCGCTGAAGCGCGACCTGTCCACGCGCGTCATCGCGCCGCAGGCGGTGCTGGCGCAGGCGATCGCGGACGCAGAGTCGGATGCTGCCACGATGCGCGTCACGGACTTCCTGATGGCTCTGCCCGCGATCGGCGCCGGCAAGCGTGACCGCGTGCTGGAGGACCTCGGCATCTCGCCGGTGAAGCGCCTCGGCGGGCTCGGCGTCCGCCAGCGCGTCGCACTGTCGGATTGGCTCGACGAGCGCTTCCCGCCGCACGCCGCACGCGCTGGCCGCAGCCGCCTCCTCGTGCTCGCCGGTCCCACTGCCGTCGGCAAGGGCACTGTCGCCGCGCACATCCGCGAGACGCATCCCGAGATCCACCTCTCGGTCTCGGCCACGACCAGGGCCCCGCGCCCCGGTGAAGTCGACGGCGTGCACTACTTCTTCGTCGATGACGCCGAGTTCGATCGCCTTGTCGCCGAGAATCAGCTGCTCGAGCACGCGACCGTGCACAACAAGTACCGGTACGGCACACCCCGAGGTCCGGTGGATGCCGCGCTGTCCGAGGGCAAGACCGTGCTGCTCGAGATCGACCTGCAGGGTGCGCGTCAGGTGCGGGCTGCCGAACCATCGGCATCCCTGGTCTTTCTGCTGCCGCCGACCTGGGACGAACTCGTGAACCGGCTGGTCGGACGCGGTACCGAGGACGCCGAGGAGCGCGCCCGTCGCCTGCGCACCGCCCGCACCGAACTCGCCGCACAGAACGAGTTCGATTACGTCGTCGTGAACGCCGACGTCGCGACAGCGGCTGAAGAGGTCGTAGAATTGTCCTCAGGCTCTGCGCGCTGAGCATTCGGCGCGCCAGCATCCAACGATTTAGCGACACGTCGTCAACCGACAACAGCGTCGCCCGACCAGGAGGTCCACTATGGCTGGAACCAACCAGGGCATCATCGACCCGCCCATCGACAACCTTCTCGAGCGCGTCGAGTCGAAGTACGAACTCGTCATCTACGCATCCAAGCGCGCGCGTCAGATCAACGACTACTACTCCGACCTGCACGAGGGCAACCTGTTCGACAACGTCGGACCGCTGGTCGACTCGTCCGTCGAGGACAAGCCGCTCACCATCGCCCTGCACGAGATCAACGAAGACAAGCTTCGCATCCGTCACGCTGAGTGACCTCTGCCATGTGAGCCGCCGACGTCCGCAATCGGATGTCGGCGGCTTCATGCACACTGGCAGCAACAACCTGGCGCCCGGCCGAACCCGGCTCCGCCCGAATCTCCCGATCTGGAGTACCGATGAGCGCGCTGCGTCTGTTCACGTCCGAGTCCGTCACCGAGGGACACCCTGACAAGATCTGCGACCAGATCTCCGACAGCGTCCTCGACGGACTGCTCGCGGTCGATCGCGACTCCCGCGTAGCCGTCGAGACCCTCGTCACCACGGGCCTCGTGCACGTCGCCGGCGAGATCCGCACCGACGGCTACGTCGACATCCCCACGATTGTGCGCGATGTCGTCAACGGCATCGGCTACACCTCCAGCGACACCGGCTTCGACGGCTCGTCATGTGGTGTCACGGTCTCGGTCGGCGAGCAGTCCAGCGACATCGCCCAGGGCGTCGACCAGGCGCAGGAGCACCGTGATGGCACGTCGACCGATCCGCGCGACCTGCTCGGCGCCGGCGACCAGGGAATCATGTTCGGCTACGCCACCAATGAGACTCCCCAGCTGATGCCGATGGCCGCCTGGACGGCGCACCGCATCGCCGAGCGCCTCACCGAGGTGCGCCGCTCCGGTGAGCTGGACTTCCTGCGCCCCGACGGCAAGACCCAGGTCACGCTGGGCTACGAGGGGTTCACCCCGAAGACCATCGACGCGGTCGTCGTGTCGACCCAGCATCACCCCGACATCTCGCAGGACGAGCTGCGCGGACTCGTGCGGGCGAAGGTCATCGACCCCGTGCTCGCGCAGACCGGTCTGGATCTGGCATCCGATCTGAAGTACTACATCAACCCCGCCGGCCCCTTCGTCATCGGCGGTCCGAAGGGCGACGCCGGTCTCACCGGCCGCAAGATCATCATCGACACCTACGGCGGGGCGGCACGCCACGGCGGGGGCGCGTTCAGCGGCAAGGACCCGTCGAAGGTCGACCGCTCCGGCGCCTACGCGATGCGCTGGGTGGCGAAGAACGTCGTCGCGGCCGGACTCGCCGACCGCGCCGAAGTGCAGGTCGCCTACGCCATCGGCGTCGCACGCCCCGTCGGCCTGTACGTCGAGACCTTCGGCACCGGCAAGGTGGACGAAGAGGTCATCATCCGCGCGATCACCGACGTGTTCGACCTGCGCCCGCAGGCGATCATCGAAGAACTCGATCTGCTGCGCCCCATCTACGCGCAGACCGCGGCCTACGGGCACTTCGGTCGTGAGCTGCCGGACTTCACCTGGGAGCGCACCGACCGGGCAGAAGACCTGCGCCGCGCCGCCGGCGTCTGAAGGCCGTCGTGGCGACGTCGTCTGATGGCGCGCACGCGCGCGGCCGGCGCATCGCACGCGTGCTCATCGACTCGCCGCTGCCGCAGCTGGACCGTCTGTTCGACTACGCCCTGCCGGATGAGCTGGGCGATGTCGAACCTGGCGTGCGCATCAAAGCGCCGCTGCGCACCGCTGGGCGCGTGATCGACGGGTACATCGCCGAGATCGATGTCGAACCGGATGCCGCGCGCACGCTCTCCGAGGTGGAGAGCGTCGTATCTCCCGTGGTCGTGATGCCGGACCGGCTGTACCGCCTCGCACGTCGCGTGGCCGACCGCGCGGCCGGGTCCGCCTCGGATGTGCTGCGCCTGGCGATCCCGAAGCGGCAGGTCCGGGTGGAGAAGTCCTGGCACGCCGTGCAGGACGCCCCCACCGTGTCGGAAGATGCCGTCGCCGGGGCCCGCGAGGTCGTCGCGGCGTACGGCGGACTGGCCGACGTGATCGCCGCCCGCGGGCGTGCGGCCGTCGAGGCGATCCCGGTGCAGGACGGCAGCATCCCGGGCTGGGCGAGGCTGCTCGCGGCGACCGCAGCGCTTCAACTCGCAGAGGCGCGCTCCAGCATCCTCGTCGTGCCCGACTATCGCGATCAGGAGCTGCTGCTCACAGCGCTCGAAGCAGTGCTGCCGGCCGATGCCATCGTGCGGCACGACGCGCGCCAGCCGAACCCCGACCGGTACCGCGCGTTCCTGCGCACGCTGGATGAGGCGCCGTGCGTGGTCGTCGGCAACCGCTCGGCGGTCTACTCGCCGGCGCAGGCCGGTCTCGTGGCCATCTGGGATGACGGCGACGCACTGCTGGCAGAGCCGCTCGCGCCCTACGTGCACGCACGGGATGCCGCACTGGTGCGCCAGGAGCACGAGGGCAGTGCGCTGCTGCTGGTGGGCCACACCCGCTCCACCGACGCCGAGCGCCTGGTCGTGAACGGCTGGATGCAGGACGTCACGGCTGTGCGGCGGGTGATCCCGAAGGTGAAGCTCAGCACCCCGCAGGAATTGGAGCAGACGGCGCAGCGTGTGCCATCAAGCGCATTCGCCGCGGCGCGTGCGGCGACGGCCGAGGGCCCCGTGCTGGTGCAGGTGGCTCGCCCCGGCTTCGCGCCGACTCTCGTGTGCGCCACCTGCCGTGCGCCGGCGCGCTGCACGCACTGCGGGGGACCACTTGGAGCCAGGCGACGCGGCGCGGTTCCGCTCTGCGGCTGGTGCGGCCGATCCGCGAACTCGTGGCGGTGCGACCAGTGCGACTCAGACAAGGTGCGCCTGGCCTCCTCAGGCACCGAGCGCACCGCCGATGAGCTCGGCCGGGCTTTCCCCGGCGTGCGCGTGATCGTCTCGGACGGCGCCCATCCCGTGCAGCACGTCGACGCGAAGCCGGCTCTCGTGATCGCCACGCGCGGGGCCGAGCCCGTCGCCGACGGGGGATACCGTGCGGTCATCCTGCTCGACGGGGCACGGATGCTGCAGGCACCGGAGCTGCGCATCGGCGAATCCTGCCTGCGGTGGTGGAGCAATGCCACCGCGCTGGCGGCCCCGGGCGCCCCCGTGCATCTGGTGGGTGTGAACGGACCGGTCGCGCGGGCGCTTGCCACCTGGAGCCCTGCTGCCTACGCGCGCAGCGAGCTGGAGTCCCGCGCACCACTGCACATGCCCCCGACGACCCGTGTGGCGCAGATCGACGGTCTGCCTGCCTCAGTGCGCGCTGCGCTCGGACGGCTCGCCGAGATCGGCGTGGGCGGCGAGGCCGTGCTCGGGCCGGTGCCTGTGGGCGATGACGGGCGCGTGCGCGCCCTGGTGCGCTTCGGCTACGGCGCTGGACAGACCGTCGCGGCCGCCATGCGCGCCGCGGTCGTCGCCGAGGCCGCGGCAGGTCGGCGAGGGCGCGGCCGAACGCGGGTGCCCCTCGCGGTGCACCTCGATATCCTCGAACCAGACATCTGACCGTCAGCACCATCCTCACTCACAGACTCACCATCCGGAGAACCTTCATGCGCCTCGTCTTCGCCGGCACACCCGCTGCCGCGGTCCCGACGCTCCGCGCCCTCGCCGCCCAGCACGAGATCGCCGCCGTGGTCACCCGACCCGACGCGCCCCTGGGCCGCAAGCGCGTGCTCACCCCGTCCCCTGTCGCCGCCGCGGCCGAAGAGCTCGGATTGCCGGTGATCAAGGCCGCTCGGCTCGACACCGAAGCCACTGAGCGCATCTCCGCCCTGCTCGCCGACCTCGGCGTGATCGTCGCGTACGGCGGCATCGTGCGTGAGCCGCTGCTGTCTGCGCCTGCGCACGGCTGGATCAACCTGCACTTCTCGCTGCTGCCGCAGTGGCGTGGCGCCGCACCCGTGCAGCGCGCCTTGATCGCCGGTGATGCGGAACTCGGCGTGAGCGTGTTCCAGCTCGTGCCTGCCCTCGACGCCGGCGACGTGTTCGCGATGCGCACCGTCGCGATGCCGTCGGATGCCACGGCAGATGCCGCCCTCGAGATCCTCGCGCTCGACGGCGCGGCGCTGACCTCAGACGTGGTGGCCGCGATCGCCGCCGGCACTGCTGTGGCCAGCGCGCAGACGGGTGAAGTGAGCCTGGCTCCCAAACTCGCGCTCGAGGACGGGCTGATGGACTGGACCCAGCCCGTCGAGGCACTGTACGCGCGGTTCCGCGGCGTCACCCCTGAGCCCGGGGCGCACACCACGGTCGACGGCGCACGGCTGAAGATCCTGAGCGCGGCCCCGATGGCATCCGACGCTCCCGATCTCGCCCCCGGTGAGCTGCTCGGCACCAAGAACGGCGTCCTGATCGGCACCGCCACCACGCCCCTGGCCGTCACGCGCGTGCAGCCGGCCGGCAAGGGGGCGATGAACGCCGCGGACTGGTGGCGCGGACTGCGCGACAGTGACGGAATGAAGGCAGGATCATGAGCAGCACGAGCATCCAGCCGGCCCGGTGGGTCGCCTACGACGTGATCCGCGCGGTCTCCGACGACGACGCCTACGCCAACCTGCTGCTGCCGAAGCTGATCGGCGAGGCTGGACTCAACACGGCAGACGCAGCGCTGGCGACCGAACTCGCCTACGGCACTCTGCGTCGCCGCGGCACCTACGACGCGATCATCGCCGAGGCCGCAGGGCGTCCTGTCGACGAGATCGACCCTCCGGTGCTCGATGCACTGCGTCTCGGCGCGCATCAGCTGCTCGCCACGCGCGTCGCGGCGCACGCGGCCGTCAACGAATCGGTGAATCTCGTCGCCGCAGAAGTGGGACGCGGTGCATCCGGCTTCGCGAACGCGGTGCTGCGACGGATCGGACGCGATGACGCGCACACCTGGCAGCAGCGCATCGAGAGCATGGCGCGATCCGACGACGAGCGCCTCGCGCTGCGGACCGCGCACCCGGTCTGGGTGATCCGCGCCCTGCGGCGTTCGCTGGATGCCGAGGGGCGAGTCGATGAGCTCGAAGACCTGCTGCACGCCGACAACGTCTCCCCGGAGGTGACGCTCGCGGCGCTGCCGGGGCTGGCGGAGCCAGGAGAGCCGCGCCGCCCATACGCCCGGACCGCATTCGCCTCACCTGGTGGCGACCCTCGCGAGGCGATTGCGCATGCGTCAGGCACGATCCGCGTGCAGGATGAGGGCTCGCAGCTGGTCGCCCTCGCTGTGGCCGCCGCCGCTCCGGTGCGAGCGGGGGAGCGCTGGCTGGACCTCTGCGCCGGCCCTGGCGGCAAGACCGCGATACTCGCCGCGCTCGCACTCGAATCCGGCGCGCAGCTGGAGGCCAACGAGGTCGTCTCGACTCGAGCCGGGCTGGTCAGAGGGGCCGTGAAGCCCCTGCCCATCGACGTGCCAGTGCACGAGCAGGACGGCAGGGAGCTCGCGGCTCAGCATCCATCCTCCTTCGACCGCATCCTGGTCGACGCACCCTGCACAGGTCTCGGCGCGCTGCGCCGCCGGCCGGAGGCGCGCTGGCGCAAGTCGCCGTCTGACGTGCCAGAGCTCGTCACGCTGCAGACCCAGCTGCTGGATGCTGCGATCGATGCTCTTGCCCCTGGCGGGATCGTGGCCTACGCGACCTGCTCGCCGCACCTGGCCGAGACCACCGGTGTCGTCTCAGAGGTGCTGCGACGACGCGGCGATGTGATCGAACTCGACGCGCGGGCCGTGATGGCGGAGGTCGCCGAAGCGCCGATCGACCTCGCGGCACGCGGCACAGATGAGCCGGGCGCGCTCAGCGCCCAGCTGTGGCCGCACCGGCACGGTACCGACGCGATGTTCCTCGCGCTGCTGCAGCGGAGGACGGACCAGCCAGACGAGCCAGAACAGCGAGAAGGAGACCAATGACATGACGAACCCGACCCCCGCCGCTCCGCGCATCAACCCCAGCATCCTCGCCGCCGATTTCGTGAACATGCAGGCCGACCTCGCCCGCATCGCATCGGCTGACTTCGCCCATGTCGACGTGATGGACAACCATTTCGTCCCGAACCTCACCTTCGGACCGCAGATGGTCGAGCGCATCCAGGCAACCAGCCCGATCCCGCTCGACGTGCATCTGATGATCACCGACCCCGACCGGTGGGCCCCCGGCTACGCCGAGCTAGGTGCCGCGAGTGTGACCTTCCACCTCGAGGCCGCGGCCGACCCGGTGGCGCTCGCTCGGCGGCTGAGGTCGATCGGCGCCCGCGCCGGCGTCGCGATCAAGCCGGGCACGCCGCAGCAGCCGCTCTACGAGATCCTCGACGAGTTCGACCAGATTCTGGTCATGACCGTAGAGCCCGGCTTCGGCGGCCAGGGATTCATGCCAGAGACCATGCCCAAGCTGCGGGCGCTGCGCGACGAGGCCCGCCGCCGTGGGTCCGACGTGTGGCTGCAGGTCGACGGCGGGATCTCGGACGCCACCATCGCGCAGGCGGCCGAGGCCGGCGCCGACACCTTCGTCGCAGGCTCCGCCGTCTACGGCGCCGATGACATCGCGGCGGCCGTCACAGGTCTTCGGGACCGCGCACGAGCGGCTAGCCTGGAAGCGTGAAGACTTTCGACGAGCTGTTCGCCGAGCTCAGCGCCACGGCGCTCGCGCGCCCCGAGGGATCGGGTACCGTCGCACAGCTGGACCGCGGCGTGCATGCCATCGGCAAGAAGATCGTCGAAGAGGCCGCCGAGGTGTGGATGGCCGCCGAGTACGAGTCGAACGAGAACGCCGCCGAGGAGATCTCGCAGCTGCTCTACCACCTGCAGGTGATGATGCTCGCCAAGGGGCTGAGCCTGGAGGACGTCTACCGACATCTGTGAGCCCGTGCCCACAGACCGTTCGATCCGAAAGACACCCATGCTCCGCATTGCCGTTCCGAACAAGGGCTCGCTCTCCGAGACCGCCGCCGACATGCTCGCGGAGGCCGGCTACGTCGGCCGCCGCGACCCCAAGACCCTGCACGTGATCGACGCCGACAGCGACGTCGAGTTCTTCTACCTCCGTCCCCGCGACATCGCGACGTACGTGGCCTCCGGTGCCCTCGATGTCGGCATCACCGGCCGTGACCTGCTGATCGACGTGCGTCAGGACGATGCCCGCGAGATCGAGCAGCTGGGCTTCGCCCGCTCGACGTTCCGCTTCGCCGCCCCTCCCGGCCGCTATCGCACGGTCGCCGACCTCGCCGGCGCTCGCGTGGCATCCGCCTACCCCGGCCTCGTCGACGACTTCCTGCGCAAGCACGGTGTCGAGGCGGAGCTCGTCTCGCTGGATGGCGCCGTCGAATCGGCCGTGCAGCTCGGCGTGGCCGACGTGATCGCCGACGTCGTCGAGACCGGCACCACACTTCGCCAAGCCGGGCTCGAGATCTTCGGTCCGGTGATCATCGAATCCGAGGCGGTGCTGATCAGCCGCCCCGGTGACGCCCCAGGCACCGACCGCCTGCTACGGCGCCTTCGCGGCGTGATGGTCGCCCGCCAGTTCGTGCTGCTCGACTACGACCTGCCCGCGAACCTCGTCGACCAGGCCGTCGCCATCGCAGGCGGTCGCGAATCGCCCACCATCTCGCCGCTGCGCGATCCGGAATGGGTGGCCGTGCGGGTGATGATCCCGCGAAAGGGCATGAACCAGGTGATGGACGACCTGTACGCACTGGGCGCCAGGGCGATCCTGGTCACCGCGATCCACGCTGCGAGGCTCTGATGACACTCGCAGCACGCGTCATCCCGTGCCTCGACGTGGCCGCAGGCCGCGTCGTCAAGGGCGTCAACTTCCAGAACCTGCGCGACATGGGCGATCCGGTCGAGCTGGCCTCGCACTATGCGGCGCAGGGCGCGGACGAGATCACCTTCCTCGACGTCACAGCGACGGTGGATGCCCGCGCGACGACCTACGACGTCGTGCAGCGCACCGCCGAGCAGGTGTTCGTACCGCTCACCGTCGGCGGGGGAGTGCGAGAGGTCGAGGACGTCGCCCGCCTGCTCTCGGTCGGTGCCGACAAAGTGGGTGTGAACTCCGCCGCGATCGCGCGTCCGGATCTAATCGGCGAGATCGCCGACCGGTTCGGCGCACAGGTGCTCGTGCTGTCGCTCGACGTCAAGCGTGCGGCGACCACGCCGTCGGGGTTCGCGGTCACCACACACGGTGGACGCACTGAGACCACGCTGGATGCACTCGAGTGGGCCCGAGAGGCCATCGAGCGCGGCGCCGGCGAGCTGCTGGTGAACTCGATCGACGCCGACGGCACGAAGGACGGCTTCGACCTCGAGCTCGTGCGGCTGATGCGCGAGGTCTCGTCTGTTCCGGTCATCGCCTCCGGCGGCGCAGGGAAGACCGCGGACTTCGCCCCCGCGATCGAGGCAGGAGCGGACGCTGTGCTCGCGGCGAGTGTCTTCCACAGCGGCCAGCTGACCGTCGGAGACGTCAAGGACGCCCTCCGCGAAGCGGGAGTGGTGGTGCGGTGATGGGCTCGCTGGACGCGGACATCGCTCGCGTGGTCTGGAACGACGCCGGCCTCGCCCCCGTGATCGTGCAGCAGCACGACACGCGGGAAGTGCTCATGCTGGCGTGGATGGATGCTGAAGCGCTGCGCCGCACGCTGACCGGCGGACGCGCGGTGTACTGGTCCCGCTCGCGCCAGGAGTACTGGCGCAAGGGCGACACGTCCGGCAACACCCAGCGGGTGCACAGCGTCGCCGTCGACTGCGACGGCGACACCATCCTGCTCGCGGTCGACCAGCACGGACCGGCATGCCACACCGGAACGCGGACCTGCTTCGACGGCAGAGAACTCGCCTTCACGCCGATCGAGGAGCCAGTCGAATGATCCGCCGCGCGCGCATGCTCGCCGTCCTGGGCTTCCTGCTCGCCGGCGCCATCGGCATCATCTCGTCGACCCAGACCTGGATCACCGTGCGTCGCGCGGACGGCGGTGAGGATCTGCTCGTCGCCGGGGCGGATGCTGTCGCGCTGCTGGCTCCGCTCTCGCTGGCCGTGCTCGCGCTCGGTGCAGCCCTGTCGATCGCAGGACGCGTGCTGCGCTACGTCTTCGGCACCCTCGGCGCCGCCGGCGCTGTCGTGCTGCTGGTGAGCACGATTCCCCTTGCGGTGGATCCGCCACTCGTCGTCGTCGCCGCCGACGTGACCGAGGTCACAGGGCTCGCCGGCGATGATGCGCTGCACACCATCGTGGCGGGGCTGGTCCCGACTGCGTGGCCATCGGTGGCGGTCGCCGCCTGGGTGCTTCTGCTGCTGGCATCCGTCTTCGTACTCGTCACAGCACACCG
Organism: Microbacterium sp. H1-D42; assembly: GCF_022637555.1. Lineage (NCBI taxonomy): Bacteria > Bacillati > Actinomycetota > Actinomycetes > Micrococcales > Microbacteriaceae > Microbacterium > Microbacterium sp. H1-D42. The sequence goes on from NZ_CP093342.1 coordinate 1,822,698, forward strand.
CTGGAAGAGCGGCGGGCGCCGATACCGGTCGGCGTCAGAAGCAGAGCATCACGAATCCGGGCCGCTCGACGCCGTCGATTCCTGGGACGAGCTGTCTCATGGCACCGATCCGACCGACACTGCCCGATAGACTGAACGCATTCGCCTAACCTCCCGGAGGAGAACATGACCAACCCGATCGCCGATCCCGGACACGGACACTCGCCTGCTGCCTGGACGGCCGTTGTGATCATGCTGGTCGGCTTCGCCGCCGGAACCGTCTTCTTCGTCCTCGACATGCCGGTGGCGGTCGTCGTCTCCGCAGTCGTAGTGCTCGCAGGACTGATCGTCGGCTGGGCGATGGCGAAGGCGGGCTGGGGTGTGAAGGGCCCGAAGTACGCGCCGAAGGCACACTGATGGTGCTCGCCGACCTGACGGCCGGCGCGGTGCAGGACGCCGAGAAGCGGGCGCTGACACGCCCGCTCTCCGTCGTGGAGCGCGAAGCGGCTGAACGGCCTGCCGCGAGGAATGCCCTGGCAGCCCTCGCCCCGGCCGATCACGTCAAGATCATCGCCGAGGTCAAACGCGCCAGCCCTTCGCGTGGCGCCTTGGCCGCGATCCCCGACCCCGCACTGCAGGCGTCCCTGTACGAGCAGGGCGGAGCCTCTGCGATCAGCGTCCTCACGGAGGAACGCCGATTCGGCGGCAGTCTTGCCGACCTCGAGGCCGTGACGTCGCGCGTGGCGCTCCCGGTGCTGCGCAAGGACTTCATCGCGACGCCGTACCAGGTGTTCGAGGCCCGCGCCACCGGCGCCGACCTCGTGCTGCTCATCGTCGCGGGACTGACTCAGAAGACGCTCACCGAACTGCACACGCTCATCCTCGAGCTGGGGATGACTCCGCTGGTCGAGACGCACTCCGCTGAGGAACTCGAGGTCGCCATCGACCTCGGCGCAGACCTCATCGGCGTCAACGCCCGCAACCTGCACACCCTCGAACTCGATCGAGACCTTTTCGCCCGGCTGGCCGACCGCATCCCCGACACAGCGATCAAGATCGCCGAGTCGGCGGTGCTCGCGCCAGAGGACGTCACCCGCTACCGCGAGGCCGGCGCCGACGTCGTGCTGATCGGCGAAGCGCTGGTCACGGGTGACGCCGTCGCCACGCTGCGGAGCTTCCTGGACGCCGGCGACATGCCGATCACACAAGGAGGCGAGTCGTGAGTCTGCGCGACCAGCACGGTCCGTTCTTCGGTGACTTCGGCGGCCGCTACATGCCGGAGTCGCTGATCGCGGCGATCGACGAACTGACGGTGGCGTACGAAGACGCCATCGTCGATCCCGAGTTCCGCTCTGAGCTCGCGACACTCCTGCACTCGTACGCCGGTCGGCCATCGCCGATCACCGAGGTGCCTCGGTTCGCCGAGCACGCCGGGGGAGCGCGGGTGTTCCTCAAGCGCGAGGACCTCAACCACACCGGATCGCACAAGATCAACAATGTGCTCGGACAGGCGCTGCTCACCAAGCGCCTCGGCAAGACGCGCGTGATCGCCGAGACCGGTGCGGGCCAGCACGGCGTCGCCACTGCGACCGCGGCCGCACTGTTCGGCCTGGACTGCACGATCTACATGGGTGAGGTCGACACCGAGCGTCAGGCTCTGAACGTCGCCCGCATGCGCCTTCTCGGCGCGACGGTCGTGGCTGTCAAGACGGGGTCGCGCACGCTGAAGGATGCCATCAACGACGCGTACCGCGACTGGGTCGCCACCGTCGAGACCACGAACTACATCTTCGGCACCGCAGCGGGTCCGCACCCGTTCCCCGCCATGGTGCGGGACTTCCAGAAGATCATCGGCGAAGAAGCGCGCGCGCAGCTGCTCGATGAGGCCGGACGTCTGCCCGATGCTGTCGTCGCGTGCGTCGGCGGCGGATCGAACGCCATCGGCATGTTCGACGCCTTCCTCGACGATGAGAGCGTGAAGCTCTACGGCGTGGAGGCCGCAGGCGACGGCGTCGACACACCACGGCACGCGGCATCCATCGAACGCGGCCGCCCCGGCGTGCTGCACGGCGCCAAGACCTACGTGCTGCAGGACGAGGACGGCCAGACCATCGAGTCGCACTCCATCTCAGCGGGACTGGACTATCCAGGCGTCGGGCCCGAGCACGCGTGGCTGAGCGACATCGGTCGCGCCGAGTACATCCCTGCCACCGACGACGAGGCCATGCAGGCCCTGCGCCTGCTGACCCGCACCGAGGGCATCATCCCCGCCATCGAATCCGCGCATGCGCTGGCCGGTGCTCTGCGCCTGGGGCGCGAGCTCGGACCCGAGGGACTCATCGCCATCTGCCTGTCAGGTCGTGGCGACAAGGACATGGACACCGCCGCACGCTACTTCCAGCTCTACGACGGAGAGGACGGCGCGCAGTGAGCCGTGTCGAAGACGCGATCCGCAAGGCGCACGAGGCAGGCCGCGGTGCCTTCATCGGCTACCTGCCGGTGGGATATCCGGATCTGGAGACCAGCATCCAGGCGGCGCTGACCCTTGCGCGCAACGGGGTCGACATCATCGAACTCGGCCCGCCGTACTCGGATCCCGTCATGGACGGCGCGGTCATCCAGGAGGCGACACAGCACGCGCTCGCGAACGGCTTCCGCATGCGCGACCTGTTCACCGCCGTGCAGCGCATCACCGCAGAGACCGACGTGCCGGTCGTCGTGATGACCTACTGGAACCCGGTCATGCAGTACGGCGTCGACCGCTATGCGGACGACCTGCTCGCCGCAGGCGGCGCTGGGCTCATCACCCCTGACATCACCCCCGAGGCGGCAGGGGAGTGGATCGCCGCGAGTGAGCGCACCGGCCTTGACCGGATCTTCCTCGCAGCCCCCACCTCCAGCGACGAGCGTCTCGACCTCGTCATCTCCTCGTCCACCGGATTCGTCTACACCGTCTCGACGATGGGCATCACCGGAGAGCGTGCCGCTCTCGATCGGGCTGCTCGTACCCTCGTCGAGCGCATGCGCCGGCGTGGCGAGACGCTCGCCTGCGTCGGCATCGGCATCTCCAGTGCCGAGCAGATCGAGGGCGTCATCGAATACGCCGACGGTGCCATCGTCGGCACGGCGCTCGTCAAGGCGCTGCGTGACGGCGGACTCGACGCCCTCGCCGAAACCACCAGAGCACTCGCCGTCGGCACGCCGACGACGCGATACTAGGATCGTTCTCATGCCCTTCGCGACTCTCAGCGCCCTCTCGACCGTGCCCGCGAGCATTCCCAGCCCGCCCGTCAGCTCCTTCCCGCTCGGACCGCTGACCATCCACTTCTACGCGCTGTGCATCATCGCAGGCATCATCGCCGCCGTGCTGCTCACCAACTACCGCCTCACCAAGCGGGGCGCAGAGAAGTGGGTCGTGATCGACATCGCGATCATCGCCGTGCCGCTCGGCATCATCGGCGCGCGCATCTTCCACGTGCTCACCCACCCCGACTTCTACTTCGGACCGGGAAAGAACACCTGGAACCCGTTCGAGCCGGGCTCGGTGTGGGCGATCTGGGAGGGTGGCATCGCCATCTTCGGTGCCCTGATCGGCGGCGCCGTCGGCGCCTGGCTCGGCTGCAAGTGGACGGGCATCCGATTCTGGACGTTCGCCGACGCCCTCGCGCCTGGCCTGCTGCTGGCACAGGCCATGGGACGTTTCGGCAACTGGTTCAACCACGAGCTGTTCGGTCTGCCCACCGACCTGCCGTGGGGCCTCGAGATCGAATCGACCAATCCCGCATTCCCCCCTGGGCTCGCCGAGGGCACCCTGTTCCACCCCACGTTCCTGTACGAGGTGCTGTGGAACGGCCTCGGCGTGATCGTGCTGCTCTGGGCGGGCTCCAAGCTGCGCCTGCAGTGGGGCAAGCTGTTCGCGCTGTATCTCATCTGGTACAGCGCAGGACGTATCGTCTGGGAGTCGATCCGGATCGATCCGAGCGAGATCATCCTCGGCCTGCGCAGCAACGTCTGGGCGGCGATCATCGGCGTCATCGTCGGACTCGTGATCTTCGTCGTGCAGACCCGCCGTCACACCGGCGTCGAGCCGTCGCCGTACATGACCGGACGGGAGCCGGCCGCGGCCGTTGTAGACTCGCAGAACAATCCCACCGACTTCGTCGACGTGAGCGAGCCTCCGACGACAGCAGACGTCGACTAGGAGCGACCGCCACAAGCAGCGCTCCCGTCAGCGAGGATTCTCCGTCGGAGTCTCCTCACCAAGCGAGAAATCGCACTGAACGAGCGGGCCGACGACGTCCCCGGGTTCACTGAGAACTGAGGACGGTGACTGGTGTACTTCCAGCCTCCCTACGGCGCCTCCGGCGCTTACCCCCCGAAGCAGGGGCTGTACAACCCGGCATTCGAGAAGGATGCCTGCGGCCTGGCCATGGTCGCCACGTTGCGCGGGGAAGCCTCGCACGACATCATCGCGTTGGCGCTCGAGGCGCTGCGCAACCTGGAACACCGCGGTGCGATCGGCTCTGACGCCGGCACAGGCGATGGCGCAGGCATCCTGACCCAGATGCCGGACGCGTTCCTCCGCTCGGTCACTGAATTCGAGCTTCCCCCGGTCGGCGAATACGCTGCAGGCCTGGCATTCCTCCCTCGGGAGTCGAGCGCCCGCCGCGAGCAGAAGGCCGGCATCGAGCGCATCGCCTCTGAAGAGGGCCTCAGCGTCCTCGGCTGGCGTGAGGTCCCCACCGCCAACGAGAACCTCGGCAAGCTCGCCGACGAGGCCCGTCCGGCATTCGAGCAGCTGTTCGTGTCCCTCCCTGCACTCGCGGGTCGAGGAGCGGACTCCGCCCTGGCTCTGGACCGCGTCGCCTACCGTCTGCGCAAGCGCGCAGGGCACGAGCTCGACGCCTACTTCGTCACCCTTTCCTGCCGCACGCTCGGCTACAAGGGCATGGTCACCACGCTGCAGCTCGAGCCGTTCTATCCCGATCTGCAGGACGAGCGCTTCGCATCCGAGCTCGCCGTCGTGCACTCCAGGTACTCGACCAACACGTTCCCGTCCTGGCCCCTCGCGCAGCCGCTGCGGATGCTCGCACACAACGGCGAGATCAACACGGTCGGCGGCAACCGCAACTGGATGCGCGCACGTCAGTCGCAGCTCGAATCCGAGCTGCTCGGTGACATCCGCCCGCTGCTGCCGATCTGCACCCCAGGAGCCAGCGACTCGGCGTCGTTCGACGAGGTCCTCGAGCTGCTGACCCTCACCGGGCGCAGCCTGCCGCATGCCGTCATGATGATGGTGCCAGAGGCGTGGGAGAAGCAGTCCGAGATCGACCCGGAGCTGCGCGCGTTCTACGAGTATCACGCCAACCAGATGGAGCCGTGGGACGGCCCGGCCGCGCTGATCTTCACTGACGGCACGCAGGTGGGCGCCACCCTCGATCGCAACGGTCTGCGACCCGGCCGCTGGACAGAGACCACCGATGGCCTGGTCGTCATCGGCAGCGAGACCGGTGTGCTGGAGTTCGCCCCTGAGCGCATCAAGCGACGCGGACGCCTGCGTCCTGGACGCATGTTCCTGGTCGACACCGCCCAGGGGCGCATCATCGAGGATGACGAGATCAAGCGCGACCTCGCGACTATGCACCCCTGGCGGGAATGGCTCGACGAGGGCGCAGTGCGCCTGGCAGACCTGCCTGAGCGCGAGCACATCGTGCATCCTGCTGCGTCCATCACCCGCCGCCAGCGCACGTTCGGCTACACCGAGGAAGAGGTGCGGATCCTGCTCACCCCGATGGGGCAGAACGGCGCGGAGCCGCTCGGCGCCATGGGGAGTGACACCCCGATCGCGGCGCTCAGCGAGCGTCCTCGCCTGCTGTTCGACTACTTCGTGCAGCAGTTCGCGCAGGTCACCAACCCGCCGCTGGACGCGATCCGCGAAGAGGTCGTGACCAGCCTGCGACTGGGGCTCGGCCCCGAGCGCAACCTGCTCAGCTGGGGTCCGGATCACGCGCGCACCGTCACCCTCGATTTCCCGGTGATCGACAACGACGAACTGACGAAGATCCGACACATCGAGAAGGCGCGCCCAGGGCACACCAGCGCCACGATCCGCGGGCTGTACCACTTCGACGCTGGTCCCCACACGATGCAGGAGCGCCTCGCCGAGATGTGCGCAGAGGCGGACGCTGCGATCGAGCGCGGCGCCGAGCTGCTCATCCTCTCGGACCGCGACTCGAACAAGGACCTTGTGCCGATCCCGTCGCTGCTGATGGTCGCCGCCGTGCACCACCACCTGATCCGCCGCGAGAACCGGATGAAGGTCGGACTGGTCGTCGAGGCCGGTGACGTGCGCGAGGTGCACCACGTCGCGACGCTGATCGGATACGGCGCATCGGCGGTGAACCCTTACCTGGCGATGGAGAGCGTCGAGCACCTGGTGCGCACCGGGTACATCACTGACATCGCGCCCGAGAAGGCCGTGCGCAACCTGATCTACGCGCTCGGCAAGGGCGTGCTGAAGATCATGTCGAAGATGGGCATCTCGACGGTGTCGTCCTACGCGGGCGCCCAGGTGTTCGAGGCGATCGGCCTCAGCCAGGAGTTCATCGACGCGTACTTCACCGGCACCGAGACGAAGCTCGGCGGCATCGGCATCGAGGACGTGTTCGCCGAGAACCAGGCGCGCCACGACTTCGCGTATCCAGAGGACGCCGCGCCTCGTGCCCATGAGCGGCTGTGGACGGGCGGCGAGTACCAGTGGCGTCGCGACGGATCGCCGCACCTGTTCAACCCTGACACCGTTTTCCGGCTGCAGCACTCCACGCGCACGCGCCGCTACGACATCTTCCGCGAGTACACCAAGCTCGTCGACGACCAGGCAGCCGAGCTGAAGACGCTGCGCGGCCTCTTCGAGCTGCGCACCGGCGAGCGCCCCCCGGTGCCGCTGGACGAGGTGGAGCCGGTCAGCTCCATCGTCAAGCGCTTCTCGACCGGGGCGATGAGCTACGGCTCGATCTCGCAGGAGGCGCACGAGACGCTGGCGATCGCCATGAACCGGCTGGGCGCGAAGTCGAACACGGGTGAGGGCGGCGAGGACCCGGACCGCCTGATCGACCCCGAACGGCGCAGCGCGATCAAGCAGGTCGCCTCAGGACGCTTCGGCGTCACCAGCCAGTACCTCACCGAGGCCGAGGATCTGCAGATCAAGCTCGCCCAGGGCGCGAAGCCCGGTGAGGGCGGGCAGCTTCCGCCGCAGAAGGTGTATCCGTGGGTGGCGCGCACGCGCCACGCCACGCCTGGCGTGGGGCTCATCTCGCCGCCTCCGCACCATGACATCTACTCGATCGAAGACCTCAAACAGCTGATCTTCGACCTGAAGCGCGCGAACCCGAAGGCCCGCATCCACACGAAGCTCGTCAGCCAGTCGGGCATCGGGGCCGTGGCAGCCGGCGTCGCCAAGGCGCTCAGCGACGTCGTGCTCGTCTCGGGACACGACGGCGGCACCGGCGCGAGCCCGCTGAACTCGCTCAAGCACGCCGGCACCCCGTGGGAGCTGGGCCTTGCTGAGACGCAGCAGACGCTGATGCTCAACGGCATGCGCGACCGCGTGGTCGTGCAGGTCGACGGCCAGCTCAAGACCGGCCGCGACGTCATCATCGGCGCGCTGCTCGGTGCCGAGGAGTTCGGCTTCGCCACCGCCCCGCTGGTGGTGAGCGGATGCATCATGATGCGCGTCTGCCACCTGGACACCTGCCCGGTCGGCGTGGCGACGCAGAACCCGGTGCTCCGGCAGCGCTTCAACGGCAAGCCGGAGTTCGTCGTGAACTTCATGGAGTTCATCGCCGAAGAGGTCCGCGAACTGCTGGCGGCCCTCGGATACCGCTCGCTGGACGAGATCGTCGGCCACACCGAGCTGCTGCGCACCGACCGTGCGCTGCATCACTGGAAGAGCGAGGGGCTGGATCTCACGCCGATCCTGCAGGGCCCGGCGTTCCCCGCCGGTGAGCCCCGTCGAAGCGCACGCACGCAGGACCACGAGCTGGAGAAGCACTTCGACGTGGCGCTGATCGCGCATGCGGCGGAAGCGCTCGAGACCGGCGACCCCGTCGTTCTCGAACTGCCGATCCGCAACACCGAGCGCGCTGTCGGCACGATGCTCGGCCACCACCTCACCGCGCGGCACGGCGCGGACGGCCTGCCGCGTGGCACGATCGACGTCACGCTGCGCGGCACGGCAGGGCAGTCCCTTGGAGCGTTCCTGCCGTCAGGCATCGTGCTGCGCCTCGAGGGGGACGCCAACGACTACGTCGGCAAGGGACTCTCGGGCGGCGACATCACGGTGCGCCCGGCCAGGGACGCCGCGTTCCGCCCCGAATCGAACGTGATCGCCGGCAACGTGATCGGCTATGGCGCGACCAGCGGGACGATGTTCATCTCCGGTGTCGTGGGGGAGAGGTTCCTGGTGCGCAACTCCGGCGCGACCGCCGTCGTCGAGGGCGTCGGCGATCACGCACTCGAGTACATGACCGGCGGTACGGCAGTGATCCTCGGCGAGACCGGACGCAATCTCGGCGCCGGCATGTCTGGTGGGGTCGCGTACGTGCACGGCCTGCGCCCTGCAGCCGTGAACACCGAGGCCCTGGCCTCAGGCGAACTCCTGCTGGAGCCGCTGGATCGCGCCGACGTGGAAGTGCTGCGCGCCCTGCTCGGCGAGCACGTCGAGAACACGGCCTCGCCACTGGCATCCGACATCCTG